>JAHLYQ010000013.1 GCA_025127975.1 Synechococcus sp. CS-1331
GTGGCAGCCAGCAGGCAGGGGATCATCAGCACACCGAACCAGCCCACATAGAGGCGGTTGTTGGTGGAGGTGACCCAGTCGCAAAACTGGTTCCACGCAGAAGCGCCTTGGCGCTGCTGAATAGTGGTTGTCATGAGAACGAGAAGAGAGTGTTCCTAAGGAACGGGTATGGAAGGCGGGAATCCGGTCTGCCGAGGCAGTCGAAGCGGAAACCACCGGACGGAATCCCGTCGCTAGTAACTGTAACGGAAGATTGCGCTCTAAGTGAGAATGCCCTTGCCTGGGCGCCCCAGGGCTGCTTATGGCACTGATCAGCTGCGCTGATGGGTTGCCCCGGCGGGGGCGGGTCACCTGGAGCCCCAGTGTCACCCTGGTGCCCACCCGCAGTTGTTTCAACGCTTGCGGCTACTGCAGTTTTCGCCGTCCCTCCGATCCCGCCAACCCCCTGGCCGATGCCCTCAGGGACGACCAGGCCCGGGCCCTGCTGGCCAGCCGGCCAACTGCGGCGGAGGTATTGCTGCTCAGCGGTGAGGTGGCCCCGGCCGCTCCCCAGCGGCGGGCCTGGTTGCAGCGGCTGCTCGCCCTCTGCCGGCTGGCCTGGGCCCAGGGGCGACTGCCCCACACCAACGCCGGCCCCCTGGCGCTACGGGAGATGGCTGCCCTGGCCCGGCTAAATGGCTCGATGGGGCTGATGCTGGAGGGGCTCGGCCCGGCCTACGCCGCCCTCCATGCCCATGCCCCCAGCAAGCGACTTGAGCTGCGGCTGGCCCAGCTGGAGCAGGCTGGCCGGCTGGGGATTCCCTTCACCACCGGGCTGTTGCTCGGCGTGGGTGAGACCACTGCCGAGCGCCGCGCCGCCCTGGAGCTGATGGCCCAGTTGCAGCGCCGCTGGGGCCACCTGCAGGAGGTGATCCTGCAGCCCTTCCGCCCCGATGGGTGCCAGAGCCAGCGGCTCAGCCAGGCCGAACAGGCCGACCTGCTGGGCACCATCGCTGAGGCCCGCAGGATCCTGCCTGCGGAGGTGCATTTGCAGATGCCGCCGAACCTCTGGCCCCTGGATACCTTGCCTGCGGCCCTTGAGGCCGGCATCGACGATCTCGGGGGCCTCGACTGCATAGATGTCATCAACCCGGCCTACCCCCAGCCCAGCGAGGCTCGGCTGGCAGCGGTGCTGGCGCGCGCCGGGATTGACCTGGTCCCCCGGCTCTGTGTGCACGGCGCCTGGTTGCGCTTTTTACCTGCGGCGCTGCAGCTTCAGGCCCGCCGCGTCGAGGCGCGGTTGTTAGCGTCTCTGCCCTAGGGGCCCTGGTGGCCGACTGCTGTGAGCACCACAAGCAACCACCGGGTGCTGCTGGTGCGGCTGCCCTGCAATCCCATCTTCCCGATCGGGCCGATCTATCTGGCCGATCACCTGCACAAACAGTTCCCCCAGCTGGGCCAGCGGATCCTGGATCTGGCGGCCGTGCCCGTGCTGGATGTGGAGCGGGTGCTGTTGCAGGTGATCACCGCATTTCGGCCCACCTTGCTGGTGTTCTCCTGGCGCGACATCCAGATCTATGCGCCGGTGGATGGCCGCGGCGGCAACCCTCTGCAGAACTCCTTTGAGGTGTTCTATGCGCGCAATCCATTGCGGCGCCTGCGGGGGGCCTTCGGTGGCCTGCGCTTAATGGCCTCTTTTTATGGGGAGCTGTGGCGCAACCTGGCCCTGGTGCGCCGGGGGCTGCGCCGGGCCCGCCGCTTCGAGCCCCAAGCCACCGCCGTGCTCGGTGGTGGAGCGGTGAGCGTCTTCTATGAGCAGCTGGGTCGCCAGCTGCCGAAGGGCACGGTGGTGTCGGTGGGGGAAGGGGAACCCCTGCTCGAGAAGCTGATCCGTGGCGAATCCCTGGCGGCGGAGCGCTGCTTCATCGCTGGCGACGAGCCCCGGCCCGGCCTGATCCATGAGCAGCCCGGCGGCATGGAGAAAACCGCCTGCAACTACACCTACATCGCCGAGATCTGGCCCCAGCTCGACTGGTATCTCGATGGCGGCGACTTCTACGTGGGCGTGCAGACCAAGCGGGGCTGCCCCCACAACTGCTGCTACTGCGTCTACACGGTGGTGGAAGGGAAGCAGGTGCGGGTGAACCCGGTGGCGGAGGTGATCGCCGAGATGGGCCAGCTTTACGCCAAGGGGGTGCGGGGCTTCTGGTTCACCGATGCCCAGTTCATCCCGGCCCGGCGCTACATCGAGGATGCCAAGGAGTTGCTGCGGGCGATCCAGGCCCAGGGCTGGAGTGACATCCGCTGGGCCGCCTACATCCGCGCCGACAACCTCGATGCCGAGCTGGCGGAGCTGATGGTGGCCACCGGCATGGACTACTTCGAGATCGGCATCACTTCAGGCTCCCAGGAACTCGTGCGCAAGATGCGCATGGGGTACAACCTGCGCACGGTGCTCGAAAACTGCCGCCTGCTGGCCCGGGCAGGGTTCCGGGAGCACGTGTCGGTGAACTACTCGTTCAATGTGATCGACGAGCGGCCCGAAACAATCCGCCAGACCGTCGCCTACCACCGGGAGCTGGAGCGCATCTTCGGGGCAGACAAGGTGGAGCCGGCGATCTTCTTCATCGGCCTGCAGCCCCACACCCACCTGGAGCAGTACGGCTTTGACCAGGGCCTGATCAAGCCTGGCTACAACCCGATGAGCATGATGCCCTGGACGGCCCGGCAGCTGCTCTGGAACCCTGAACCGATGGGTAGCACCTTCGGCCGCATCTGTCTGGAGGCCTTTGAGCGCAACCCGGGCGACTTTGGTCGCACGGTGATGGCTTTGCTCGAGCGCGACTACGGGCTCGCCCCCTTGGAGGAGGCCTTGCATGCGCCGGTGGAGGGGCGCAAAGCCCTGGCTACGGCGACCCGTTAGCGCGGTTCCACCAGCGGCGGCGCACCCAGAGCAGGGCACCTAGGCCGATCCAGCCGATCAGGCCGCCGATTGGATTGATGTCGCTGCCACCAGGCCCCACCCACCAGGCCGGAGCCGCTTGGGAGATCTGGAGCAGGCCCTTCTGCACCAGAAGCCAACCCCCCACCAGGCCGCCATGGAGGCCAATCGCTCCCCACAGGCTGCCCGCGTCGGCACGCCGCTGCAGGGCCAGCACCAGACCCAGCAGAATTAAGCCCCCCAGGAGCCCCAGGCCCTCGAGCCCTGGGGCCCGATACCAGGGGTGCAGCAGGGCGAAGATCAGGGCCTGCAAAAGCAGTGCCCTGCGGGCGCCGAATTGCAGTTCAAGCTCACCCCACAACCAGCCGCGAAACAGCAGCTCTTCGGCAAATCCCACCCCGGCCAGCAGCAGCAGGCCATTGAGCAGCAGGGCGCCATTGAGCTCGCCCAGCCATTGGGCTTGCCCCGCCAGCATCAAGCCTGCGCTCACCAGCGCCAGCAACAGCAAGGCCTTGAGCAGGCCCCGCACCCCGCTGCGCAGGGCCAGGGCTCCCGGCACAGCCAATCCCAGGCGCTGCCAGGGATTGGGCTCCTGCCAAACCCGCTTAAGCCTCAGGGGCAGGCTGGCCAGCAGCAGGATCAGGGCCACCACCAGGCCCGCCAGATCCACCTGGTCTGGGCGCCAGCTGGGGGTCACCAGGGCAAGGGGCCGGGCTACCAGCCAGCCGGCCAGGTAAAGCAGGGGCACGTAAAACAAAGTGCCCCACCAGTGGGGCCTCACTTCTGGGTTGACTGCCTCGTTGGCTGCCGTCATGGCTGCCCCAGCAGGCGGCTCCATCAGCTTTCCGGCTCGAGGCTGCTGCTGAGGCCCTTGGCCTTCAGGGTTTCGCAGTAAAACTCGGCTGGCTCCAGATCACAGACGATCACCAGGCCTACGCCGGTGTTGTGGGCTTCGAGCATCACCGCAATGGCGTCCTGCTCACTGAGCGACGGCACCACCTGGCGCAGGGTGGTCACCACGAATTCCATCGAGTTGACCGGATCGTTGTGGAGCAGCACCTTGTAGCGGGGTGAGGGCTTGCGCACCCGCTCCGGGGCCTTCTCCATCACAGCGGTCCCGCCGCTTTCGCGGCTGGGGCTCTGGGTGGCGACGAAGGGGTTTCTGCTGGCGGCGCAAATGTGGTGAGGCTTGACCATGACCGTCAACTTAAGGAAAAGGCAAACTGCGATCGGCTTCCCGTGAATGCCGGGGGCCCCGGCACGTATCCAGATCCCCATGGTAGGCAAGGGCTGAGCCGGGGGAGAGCGGCTTATGGCTGCTGCGCAGGTCGGCCATAACCATTCGTGTCGCTGTCGCGAGCAGCACAGTGAAGAAGGCTGCGAAGCCCCGGTGCGGGGCTCTGCGATCAATGGCGGAAACCGTAGAAACACGGAGGCCTCGATAGTAGTACAGGCGTACCGTTAGCTGGTCGGTCTTGGGCGCTCTCGTTACGCTTATGCAACTCGAAAGTCTCTCAGCACTGTCTGGATTGGGGCCGCGGCCCCGGCTGCTGGATCCTCAAGGCTGGTCAACGCTTCTGGCCGGCGCACTGCTCCTACTCATCTCGTTCACTTCGAGCTACGGCGATGACAACCTCTTCCATTTCGGCCGCCTCAAAACCGCAGACCAGATCGGAGTATGTCTCCACCTTGCCGCCCTGGCGGCGCTTGCTGGCGACGTTCAATTGGCGTCCCGTCTACGACATCGAGCAGCGAACGAAGCAGCTCAGGATCGAATCGCTCGAAAGCGAAAAGCGCTTGAAGTTGCTGCAGGAGAGCAACGCCAGAATCGCGCGCTTCGAGCAGGAGCTCTTTTCCTCCTCGAGCCAAGCCCCCTCCACCGGCGATTCCTCGCCTACATAGCCACCGAGCTGGCGGGCCCTCCACAAAACGAACAGGCGAGCTGAGGTCTGGTTCACCCAATCGGGGCAACGCCACACCTCCGCATTTCAGGCTGCCCGGAGCCTCAGCCCTTCAGTGCCCCCTGAATCCGCCCCATTGCCTCCATCACGTTTTCCCGGCTGTTGAAGGCCGAGAGGCGGAAGTAGCCCTCGCCGGCGGCGCCGAAGCCGCTGCCGGGGGTGCCCACCACGTGGGCCTGGCCCAGCAGCAGATCGAAGAAGCCCCAGGAATCCACGCCGGCGGGCGTTTTGATCCACACGTAGGGGGCCTGCGCACCGCCGTACACCACCAGGCCAGCGGCGGCCAGTTCGCGCCGGATGATCGCGGCGTTCTCCATGTAGAAGGCAACCAGAGCCTGCACCTGGGCCTGGCCCTCGGGCGAATACACCGCTTCGGCGCCCCGCTGCACGATGTAGCTCACCCCGTTGAATTTGGTGCACTGGCGCCGGTTCCACAGGCCCCAGAACTCCACCGCCTCGCCATTGGCGGCGGTGCCCATCAGGCCCCGGGGCACCACGGTGAGGGCGCAGCGGGTGCCGGTGAAGCCGGCGTTCTTTGAGAAGGAGCGGAACTCGATCGCGCACTCGCGGGCCCCCTCGATTTCATAGATGGAGTGGGGCAGCTCAGGGTCCTGGATGAAGGCCTCGTAGGCGGCATCGAACAGGATCAGGGCGCCGTTGGCGCGGGCGTAATCGACCCAGGCTTGCAGCTGTGCCTTGGTGGCTACAGCGCCGGTGGGGTTGTTGGGGAAGCAGAGGTAGATCAGATCCACCGGTTCGCTCGGGATCTCGGCGGTGAAACCGTTCTCGGCGTTGATGGGCAGGTAGGTGAGGCCGCCGTACTGGCCGCCGTCATCGGCGTCGCCGGTGCGCCCCGCCATCACGTTGCTGTCCACATACACCGGATACACCGGGTCGGTCACGGCGATGCGGTTGTCCGGCCCCAGGATGTCGAGGATGTTGGCGCTGTCGCACTTGCTGCCATCGGAGACGAAGATCTCCTCGGCGCTGATCTGGCAGCCGCGGGCCTGGAAATCGTGTTTCGCAATCGCCTCCCGCAGCCAGAGATACCCCTGCTCCGGGCCATAGCCGCGGAAGCCTTCTCGGCTGCCCATCTCATCGATGGCCGCCTTCATGGCGTTGCGGCAGGCTTCTGGCAGCGGCTCGGTGACGTCACCGATGCCCAGACGGATGACCTGTGCTTCGGGGTTGGCCTCAGTGAAGGCCTTCACCCGCCGGGCGATCTCCGGGAACAGATAGCCCGCCTTGAGCTTGAGGTAGTTGCCGTTGACCTGAACCATGGTGAGCGGAGTGGGCCGCCGTCGGGCCCGGTGAGTGGTTGGGCGATTGTCCTATGCGGCGGATTTGGCTTGCGCTAGTAAGCAGGCCTGTGGTCGCTCTCGTGGACGTTCTTCTCACCCTCTCCTCCATGGGCCAGCTGGTGATCCCAGCCCGGCTGCGCCACTTACTCGGGCTGCGCACCGGCGATCGCCTGGCCCTGACCCTGGAGTCCGATGGCCTCCATCTGGCGCCCCAGGGGCCGGCTAAATCGTCGAGTGCCCATGCGCTGATTGGTGCGGCCCACTATGGGGGTGAGCCTGTGCCGCTCGAGCGCATGGATCCGGCGTTCTATGCCGCCAAGGGATCGCGATGACCCTGCCGGTGGCCCTCGACACCAGCTCGGCCTGTTTCGTGCCGATCACCGTGGTGCTGGAGCTGGAATGGGTGCTGCGCGGCGCCTATCAACTGTCCCGGGAGGCGATCATCCGTGCCTTCCGCGGCTTGATCGCGATCCGCCATCTGCATCTGGAGCAGGAGGAGCAGGTGTTGCAGGCCCTTGAGGCCTATGGCCAGGGCCTGGATTTCGCCGATGCCCTGCATCTGCTGCGCAGTGAGGGCTGCGCGGCCCTGGTCAGCTTCGATCGCGCCTTCGCGGCCAAGGCCGGTGAGCTGGCGCTTACCCCCGCGGTGCGGCAGCTCTGAGCTCGCTGCCGCCAGCCTCCAGGGGCGGTTGCACCCAGATGCCCGGGCGAATCTCGAAGCTCGTTTCCACCGGGGCGATCAGTGATGCCTGCTCCGGTTGGAGCTGCTCCACCAGCTCATGGAAGCCGCGGGAGAGCTTCGGTGCCTTGGAGAGCTTGATTTCATAGACCCGCCGGCGCTGGCCCCGCTCCAGCACCAGGTCGAGTTCGGCGCCGTGGCCGGTGCGCAGGAAATGGGGACGCCAGCGGGGATGGGCGGCGATCAGCTGCTCGATCACGAAACCCTCCCAGCTCTCACCGGCCTGCGGGTGGGCCAGCAGATCGTCGTAGCTCTCGACGCCGAGCAGGTTGTGCAGCAGGCCGCTGTCGCGCAGGTAGAGCTTGGGCGAGCGCACCAGCCTCTTGCTCAGGTTGGCCTCCAGGGGCGGTAGACGCCGCAGCATGAAGGTGTGCTCCAGCGCCGCCAGCAGCTTCTGCAACCGGGCGCTGCTGAGATCCAGCAGGCCCGCCAGCCTGCTGGCATTGAGGGTTTGCCCCTGGAGGTGGGCCAGCAACCGCCACAGCCGTTCCATTAACGGCAGCGGCAGCCCTAGCTCCAGGGCGGCTATGTCGCGGCCCAGGAAGGTGCGGATGAAATCCTCGCGCCAGTCGATGCTGTCGTCGTCTGCGCTAGCCAGCAGGCTCTCGGGGAAGCCGCCGCGCAGCCACAGCTGCTGCCAGCGAATGGCTGGGGCCACTTCGCTCAGCAGAAACGGGGTGAGCTCCACCTGGGCGATGCGGCCGGCCAGGCTTTCCTGGCTCTGGTGCAGCAGCGGGCCGGAGGCCGAGCCCAGCAGCAGGAACCGCCCGGGCCGGCGATCCCGGTCGATTTCGGCGCGCAGCAGACTGAAAAATTCAGGCAGTAGCTGGATTTCGTCGAGGCACACCAGGTCGTGGCGGTGGGCCTCGAAGAACAGCTCCGGCTCCTGCAGGCGGGCTCGATCGCTCCGGTCCTGCAGGTCGAGCAATACGGCATCACCGCGCTCGGCCAATAGTTGGCGAGCCAGCGTTGATTTGCCGCACTGCCGGGGTCCCAGCAGCAGCGCCGCCGGCGCCCGGTTCAGGGCCTTGCTGAGCGCCAGCTGGGCTTGCCTGGGCAAATAACCGTGCATTTCTGCAGCATAGATGCCAAATTGCACGGTTATTGCCAGTGTTGCGGGCGCTGCATACGATCAAGGATGTCCATGCCGTCGGCACCTGTGACCGTTGCCACCTCGGCTGATGCGCCGGTCGACTTTGACGCCCTGGTGGATCTGGGCATCAGCAAGCCCGCCCGCTACCTGGGCAATGAGCTGGGGGTGCAGCCGCGCGACTGGGAGGCCGATTGGAAGGAAGTAGGGGTGCGTTGGGCGCTCACCTACCCCGAGGTCTACGAGGTGGGGGCCAGTAACAGCGGCCACATCATTCTCTATTCGATCCTCAATGCCGTTCCCGGCCAGCTGTGCGACCGCAGCTACCTGCCGGCGCCTGATCTGGCCGCACGCCTGCGCGAGCGCGGCGCGCCCCTGTTTGCGGTTGAGAGCCGGCGGCCCCTGGCCGCCTTCGACATCCTGGGCTTCTCGCTCAGCTACGAACTGGGCGGCACCAACATCCTCGAGATGCTGGAGCTGGCCGGCATCCCGATCCGGGCGGCCGATCGCGGCGATCTGCCCCTGGCTCACCCGGATGCACCACCGCTGATCTTTGCCGGCGGCCCCACCGCCACCAGCAACCCGGAGCCCTTCGCCGCCTTCTTTGACTTCGTGGCCCTCGGCGATGGCGAGGAGCTGCTGCCGGAGATCGGCCTGGTGGTGGCCGAGGGCCGTGCCGCCGGCCTCAGCCGCCGGGCGCTGCTGAAGGATCTGGCCCAGGTGCCCGGGGTATACGTGCCCAGCCTCTATGGACCCGGTGCCGATCGGGTGAGCATCGAGCCGCTCGAACCAGGCATCCCGGCCCGGATTCAGCGGCGCACCGCCACGCCCATGCCCCACTACGCCATGGGCCTGGTGCCCCACATCGAAACGGTGCACGACCGGCTCACGGTGGAGATTCGCCGCGGCTGCACCCGCGGCTGCCGCTTCTGCCAGCCGGGGATGCTCACCCGACCCGCCCGCGATGTGGAGCCCGAAGCCGTCATCGAAGCGGTGGAAGAGGGTATGGGCCGCACCGGTTACGCCGATTTTTCGCTGCTGTCCCTGAGCTGCTCCGACTATCTGGCCCTGCCCGCCGTCGGCGTTGAGCTGCGCAACCGTCTTGCCGACAAAAATGTTTCCCTCACCCTGCCCAGCCAGCGGGTGGATCGCTTCGACGAGAACATCGCCCACATCCTGGGCGGCACCCGCAAGGCCGGCCTCACCTTTGCGCCGGAGGCCGGCAGCCAGCGCCTGCGCGACATCGTCAATAAGGGGCTCACCGACGCCGAGCTGCTGGCCGGCGTGCGTACGGCGATGGAGAACGGCTATCGCAAATTGAAGCTCTATTTCATGATCGGGCTGCCGGGGGAAACCGATGCCGACGTGCTCGGGATCGCCGATACATGCCAGGCCCTGCAGCGGCAGTGCGGCGATCTGGGCCGGCTGGAGCTAAATCTCACGATCAGCAACTTCACGCCCAAGCCCCACACGCCCTTCCAGTGGCACAGCGTCAGCACCGGCGAATTCCGGCGGCGCCAGGAATTGCTCCGAGGCGCCCTGCGCCAGTTGCGCGGCCTCAAGACCAACTTCACCGACGTGCGGCTTTCGGCGATCGAAGACTTCATCGGCCGCGGCGATAGGCAGCTGGCCCCGGTGATCGAGGCCGCCTGGCGCGCCGGCGCCGGCCTGGATGCCTGGTTTGAATCGGCCGAGCGCAGCTATGCCGCCTGGACCGGGGCGATCGAGGCGGCCGGCCTTGGCGGCCGCTACCGCCAGTTGGAGCTGGGCGCCTGGAGCGCCACTGAGGCCATGGCGGCGGCGGCTCTGGAGGCCTTCTGCCGCCAGAGCCTGCCCTGGGACCACATCGATTCGGGGCTCGAGAAGCGCTGGCTGGCGGAGGACCTGCAACGGGCCCTAGCCGCCACCGTGGTGCCCGATTGCTCCTTCGCCGGCTGCAGCAGCTGCGGCGTATGCGGGCCCGAGCTGGGCCACAACGTGGTGATCCCACCGCCGCCCATCCCGCCGGCCCAGCCCCAGCGGGCCCCCGCCAGTGAGCGGGTGGACCGGCTGCGGATCGGCTTTGCCAAAACCGGCTCCCTGGCGCTGATCAGCCACCTCGACACCCTGCGGATGCTGGAGCGGGCCCTGCGCCGTTCCAGCCTGCCGGTGAGTTTCAGCGGCGGCTTCCACCCCTTGCCGCGGTTGCAGCTCGCCCTGCCCTTGCCCTTGGGGGTGGAGGGTCTCGGCGAGTGGCTCGATCTGGAGTTCACCGAGCAGGTAGATCCGGCGCTGGTGCGGGCCCGGCTGCAGCCCCAGTTGCCAGCTGAATTCCAGTTGCTGTCTGCCTTGCAGGTGCCGGTGTTTGGTGTGAGCCTCTCCCAGGAGCTGGAGGCGGCGCATTGGGACTTTGTTCTGCAGCCCCAGGCCGGGGCACCTTTGACGTCCCAGCAGTGGCAGCAGGCCCGTAGCGCCCTGCTGGCTTCCCAGACCCTGGCTTGGCAGGACACCGATAAGAAAGGGCGGCCCCGCAGCCGCGATTGCCGGCCTTTTCTGCTGGATTTGGTGATCGCAGAGTTGTTCCCCGATGGCCCGGCGGCTTTCGATCTGCGGGCGGCAGTTGATAGCTCTGGCCGAAGCCTGAGGCCTGAGCAGCTGCAGCATTGGCTTGGTGAGCTGCTCGGCCAGCCGTTGACCGTTACCGCCCTGCGCCGCAGGGCCCTGCTGCTCAAGCCCGTGCTAACCTTCAACTAAGGCGATTAGCTAGTTGAACCCGACGCTTCTCGGGTCACCAAGGCTGCCGGTAGCCAGATTCATTGGTTTCACCGCCCCAGGGCATATTTGCCCCAGTATTCGCCCCACTGCTTTCAAGGAGACGATTCCTGAAAGCTGTTCCGCGGCAGTTGATGCGCGGCTGATTCAGAACAGCATTTTCAGCAACAATTTTGCTAGGGCTTTCGGCCCCTGCCGCAGCCCCCTCGATTTAAGGGCTTCGCTACAGCCCAACTGCTACAGCCAACTGTTTTTGTTGTCCAGCTTGTTTGCACTACATCTGAAGCTGTCTTCGGTTTTTTCTATCCCTTGGTAGGCCCAGATGGGCCAAATTCCTTACCCCATGTCCCAGCAGATCGTCATTGCCGAGCAACTGCGGATCGCCGCGGTTCTCAACGATGAACGGGTAGATGAACTGGTAGTAGCCCAGGGCCGCTACCAAATCGGAGATGTCTATCTCGGCACCATTGAAAACGTCTTGCCCGGTATCGATGCCGCCTTTGTAAACATCGGCGAAAGCGAGAAAAACGGCTTCATCCATGTCACCGATCTGGGCCCCTTGCGGCTGCGCAAAGGGGCGGCCGGCATCACCGAGTTGCTGGAGCCGCGCCAGAAGGTGCTCGTGCAGGTGATGAAGGAGCCCACTGGCACCAAGGGCCCCCGTCTGACTGGCAATTTGGCTCTGCCGGGGCGCTTTCTGGTGCTCCAGCCCCACGGCCAGGGTGTCAATATCTCCCGCCGCATTGATGGCGATAACGAGCGCAATCGCCTCCGGGCCCTTGGTGTGCTGATCAAGCCCCCGGGGGCTGGGCTGCTGATCCGCACCGAGGCTGAGTCCGTCAGCGAAGAGCTGCTGATTGATGATCTCGAGGCCCTGCTGCGCCAGTGGGAGGGCATCCAGACCGCCGCCGAGACTGCCAGCCCTCCGGTGCTGCTGAACCGGGACGAAGATTTTGTCCATCGGGTGCTGCGCGATCTCTACAGCCCTGATCTGGTGCGGGTGGTGGTTGATACCCCCGAAGCAGTTGCCCGGGCCAATGCCTTTTTGGGCTCGGATCACACCAACGTGCTTGTCGAGGCCCATGGCGAATCGGCCGAAATCCTCGAGCATTTCAAAGTAAATGCGGCAATTCGCGATGCCCTCAAGCCGCGAGTTGATCTGCCTTCAGGTGGGTACGTGATCATCGAGCCCACCGAGGCGCTCACCGTCATTGATGTCAACTCAGGCTCCTTCACGCGCTCGGCCAACGCCCGCGAGACCGTGCTCTGGACCAACTGTGAGGCATCGGTTGAGATCGCCCGTCAGTTGAAACTGCGCAACATCGGTGGGGTGGTGATCATCGATTTCATCGATATGGAGTCGCGCCGCGACCAGTTGCAGCTGCTTGAACACTTCACCCAGGCCGCCCGGGATGATTCGGCCCGGCCCCAGATCGCCCAGCTCACCGAGCTCGGTCTGGTGGAGCTCACCCGCAAGCGCCAGGGCCAGAACATCTATGAATTGTTTGGTCGCGCCTGCCCTAGCTGTGGTGGGCTCGGCCATGTGGCCGTGCTGCCTGGCATGGATACACTCCAGCCCTTGGCCAGCGTGGCTGGCCTGGTGCGCTCAGCCGCATCGGCCCGGGCTGAAGTCGCGAGCCCGGCGACTGCTGGCGAGACCAGCGGCGGCCGCCGCCGTCGCGGGGGCCGCGGGGGCCGCGGCAGCACTGAATTGGTGGAGGCAAATGCCAGCTCTGAAGCCTTTGAATCCTCCGCAGAGGAGGCTCCCCGGGCGCCCAGCCCCGCCAGCATCGAGCCTGCTCCGCGTCGCTTCGACCAGGAGGTCATCGCCGTCCCCATGGATGCCGATCAGGAGCTGGTGTTTGGCTGGATGGGTCTGAACCCGGCCCTGCTGCTTGACCAGCCCCCCAGTGGTGACAACGTCGTTGTGCGGGTGGTCCGCCCTGGCTTGGATGCCGAGCTGGTGCTCGAGGAGGCGCGGCAACAGCTGGCGGCAAGCGGCACCCGCCGCCGCCGCGGTCGCGGTGGTCGCGGTGGTGCTGGGCTGACCTCCCAAGAACAGTCCGGCGAGGAGCCGGGCGCTGAGGCCCCGGTTCAGATTCGCGCCCAGCGGGATTTGCCCGCCATGGTTGAGATCACACCCCTGCCGGAGGCGCATCAGCCGGAAACGGTGGTCACCGTTTCAGTGCCCACTGTTGTGAGTATTGCTCCTCCCGAGGTGGAGCTGCCGGCCCGCCGGGGACGCACCCGCAGCTCGGCGGCCAGCAATGGCTCCAAACCTGCCGCTGCCAAAGCCACACTCGCCGTTGCCGAGCCCGAGCTGGACGAAGCCGGCGAGCCCCGCCGCCGCCGCCGTCGCTCATCTGCCCCCACCTGATTGATGTTGACGGATCCCTGGCAGGGCAGGGATCCCCTCGCCTGTGCCGGGGTGGATGAGGTGGGTCGGGGCAGCATGTTTGGTCCGGTCATTGCCGGCGCCGTGGTGTTAGGGCAGCCCTGCCTCGCGCCGCTGGCTGCCGTGGGCCTCACCGACAGTAAAAAGCTCACTGCGCGGCGGCGCGCAGATCTGGTGCCCACCATCCAAAACCTGGCCGAAGCCTGGGCCCTGGGCCAGGCTTCGGCAGCTGAGATCGACCGCCATGGCATTCGAGTTGCCACCGAGTGGGCCATGCTTCGCGCAGTTCAGAAGTTGCCCCGGCCTCCCCAGCTGCTGCTGGTGGATGGGGTGTTACCCCTGCGGTGCTGGAGCGGGGAGCAGGTCACCCTGGTGCGCGGCGACAGCCACTGTCTGGCGATCGCGGCGGCCAGCGTGCTGGCCAAGCAGGCCCGTGACGGCTTGATCGGCGAGCTGGCCAAGAGCTATCCGGGCTATGGCCTAGAGCGCCATGCGGGCTATGGCACGGCCCAGCACCGCCAGGCCCTCCAGGACTTAGGGCCCACGCCCCTGCACCGGCTCAGCTTTCTGAGTCGGGTTGTCCCCTGTGCTCCTGGCACCAGAGCTGGAAGTCCTTGATCAGCTGGTCTCTCACCCGCCCCTTGATGCCCAGCAGGATGCCAGCCAGCAGGGACTGGCCCGTGCGTTCGAGCACCTTGGCAGGAATCAGTTTGAGCAGGGGGGGTTGGCTCACTGCCACCGCCAACGTGGCCTGGCCCTCCAGCCCTGCTGCTCCTGCCGTGAGCCAGGAGCCCAGGGTCAGCTGAAAATCATCCACCAGGCCCAGCCCCTCCAGTTCGCATTCGCTGGATTCCAGCAGCAACTTCCCCGCTGCCAGGCTCGTGCGCAGGGTGACCACCGGATGGATCTCCAGCTTGAACACCTGCAGGTGGGTGACGGAGTAGCGGTAGTGGCCGGGCTCGAGGGCTTTGAGTTGGCTGGGGTCAAACAGAGCCCTGACCACCCGGTCTGTCTGGCTCAGGTAGGAGGCCAACCGGTCGGGTTGGTCGCTTACGGCGAGTTGAAGTTCTTGACTGGCGCTAAAGGCCAGGGGCATGGCCTGCGGGCCGGCGCGGCATGATCCTATCGGCCCGGTTGGGTTGCCTTTCCTCAGTTTTTGCAAACGATGCGTTTTGCCTTTCTCGGCCCGGTCGGTACCTATGGCGAGCAAGCGGCCCGGCAGTTAGCTGAGCTGGAGGAGGTGGCCAAGCCTGAGTTGGTGCCCCAGTCGGGGATCCGGGCCGTCGTACAGGCCCTGGCCCATGGCAGTTGTGATGCGGCGGTCGTGCCGGTTGAGAACTCGGTTGAGGGCGGGGTTACCTCCTGCCTCGACTCTCTCTGGGAACACCCGGATCTCACGGTGACCCGGGCCCTGGTGTTGCCGATTCGCCATGCCCTGCTTGGGAGTGGCCCGATCGAGGGGGTCAGCGAGGTGCTCTCCCATCCCCAGGCCCTGGCCCAGTGCAGTCAGTGGCTTGCCGATAACCTGCCCCGGGCCCTGCAGCTGCCCACCAGCTCCACGGCCGAGGCGGCCCGGCTGGTGGCTGGCAGCCGCTTCCGGGCGGCGATCGCCTCCCAGCAGGCCGGCGGGGAGCATGGGCTGCTGGAATTGGCCTATCCGATCAATGACGTGCCGGGCAACTGCACCCGTTTCCTGCTGCTGCGTCGGGCACCCCGCTCCCTCCACGGCCCAATGGCCAGCCTGGCCTTCTCGATGCACTCCAACAAGCCTGGGGCCCTGCTGGAGGCTTTGGCCTGTTTCGCCCAGCGGGGCCTCAACATGAGCCGGATCGAGTCGCGGCCTTCGAAACGGGAGATGGGCGAATACATCTTTTTTGTGGATCTGGAGCTGCCTGAGGGCTCCGCTCCGCTCGAGCATGCCCTCGAAGGATTGCGGCCCCTCTGCGCCCATCTGGCCCTGTTCGGCGCCTATCCGATCACCAATCTCAGCTAGCCGGGCTTGCTGCCGCGGAACACCCCGAACTGCATCAGCCCGGTGGCAAAGGCCCAGTGCATCAACAGGATGGTGGGTGTTTCGCGCAGGCCCTGCAGCACGGCCTTGGGCCCCAGGCCCAGAATCGCCCCGGGCCGGCGCACCCCCTCAGCTATCGAATCGATCCAGGATGGCAGGGTGGCCTGGCTCCAGTCGCCGGTCTCGATCGCCATGGCGGCGGCATACGGGCTCTGCTGGAGGTGCTGCTGCAAGCCGCCAATGGTGGCAAATTCAGGATGGGCCCACTGCTCCAGCAACTGGCGCATCACCCAGCGCTCCGCCCTGCCCATGGGGCCATCGCGCCGGTTCCAGTCAGCCACGGCCAGCAGGCCCCCCGGTTTGAGCACCCGCAGGAGCTCGTCGGCATAGCGCTGCTTGTCGGGCATGTGGGGGCAGGCCTCCACACTCCAGACAGCGTCAAAACTGGCGTCAGGCAACTCCAGAGCCAGGGCATCCATCACGGCAAAGCGGCAGCTCAGCCCCGCTGGGGTCAGGGAGCGGGCCCGTTCGATCTGGGCAGGGCTGATGCTGATCCCCACCACCTTGAAGCCGTAGTCGCGGGCCAGGATTCGGGCGCTGCCGCCGATGCCGCAGCCCACATCCAGCAGCGTTGATCCGGGCGGCAGCTGGTCTAGAGCGCTCCAGCGCACCAGCTCATGCACGAAGGCCGCTTTGGCGGCTCGGAAATCCGGGCGCTGCTGGCGGCCTGGAGCTGATTTTTGGTAGTAGCCCAGGTGGATGTGGTCGCCCCAGAGGCGCTCCAGCAGCCGGTCGGTGGTCCAGCGGTCGTAGGCCGCTGCAACGCTGGCTGCCGATTCGTAGCGGCGCCGCTGCCTCAGCCAGAGGCCGGCGGCCAGGGCCAGAATTCCGGCGCCAAGGATTGTGGCCAGGGGCCAGCTGGGAGGGAGCATCAAACCGGGAGCCGGTGCTGGAGGGTTTATTGGGGTTGGAAGGTGTCCTTGAGCACGGTGCGGGCAGCCAGTTGCCGGCGGGTCTGGTCGAGCAGCTCGTATTCCTGGCGAAGCCGCTCGCTGGTGTCGGTGATCTCCAGCAGGGCTTGTTGGTGGTCGGCAACCGGGCCGCCCAAGTGGGCTCCGATCCAGAAGGACAGCTCCCTGGGCAGGTCCGGCAGATCGCTGGGCAAGGTGGTGGGCTTGCCGATCAGCTTGCCGGTGAGCTCCACCACATCGCGCAGGGCCTGGGTCACTTCACCGCTGAGGGTCTCCAGTTCGGCGTGGCTGGCTGCGGGCTCATCTTCGATCCAGCTCACCAGGCCTATCCGGAAGGGGGCCTCCCGCACGATCTCGAGAACCCTGAAGCGCTGCTGGCCCATGGTGACAACGTTGCTGCGATCGTCGTCCTGGGTTTGGCAGTGCAGGATTTCGGCGCAGCAGCCCACCGCTGCCATGGCCTGGGTCTGGGGATCCCAGCGCACCACACCGAAGCGTTGGTCGCCTGCCATCGCCGTGCGCAGCAGCATCCTGTAGCGGGGCTCGAAGATGTGGAGCGGCAGCACTTCCTGGGGGAAGAGCACCACATCGGGCAGTGGAAACAGCGGCAGCTCCCGCACGGCCAGTTCGCCCATGGCTTGATCAGGAGTGTCAAACCATCCTATAAAAATCTGCCGGGCGCCGGGGCGTGCGGCTCAGAGCTTGACTTCGATGTCAACTCCGCTGGGCAGGTCGAGCTTCATCAGGGCGTCGATTGTTTTGGCGGAGGGGCTGTAGATATCGATGATGCGGCGGTGGGTGCGGGTTTCGAAGTGCTCCCTCGAATCCTTGTCCACGTGAGGAGAGCGCAGCACGCAATAAATCTTGCGCTTGGTGGGCAGGGGGATGGGGCCGATTGCCGTGGCGGCGGTGTGATCGGCGGTTTCGATGATTTTTTCGCAGGAGAGATCCAGCATGCGGCGATCAAAGGCCTTCAGGCGGATCCGAATCTTCTGCTGGGCGATGGCTGTGGACATGTTTAATCGGGCGTTCGGTTAGCCCCAGAGCCGCAGGCCCTGGTGGCAGCAATGGATGGGTTGTCGAGGTGCGCTGAAAAGGGGTGGGTCCCATAGGCCCACCCCAGTCAACTTAGCTCAGGGTCAGGCCAGGATCTTGGACACCACGCCAGCACCGATGGTGCGGCCGCCTTCGCGAATGGCGAAGCGCATGCCCTGCTCGATGGCCACCGGGCAGATCAGCTCCCCGGTCATCTTGATCCGGTCTCCAGGCATCACCATTTCCACATTGGCGCCGTCGTCCGAGGTGAAGGCAGTGATCTGGCCGGTCACGTCGGTGGTACGAATGTAGAACTGGGGGCGATAACCAGCGAAGAAAGGGGTGTGGCGACCACCTTCTTCCTTCTTCAACACATAAACCTCGCCCTCAAACTTGGTGTGGGGCTTGATCGAGTTGGGCTTGACAAGCACCATGCCACGCTCGATGTCTTCTTTCTGCACGCCGCGCAGCAGCAGGCCCACGTTGTCGCCAGCCATGCCTTCGTCAAGCAGCTTGCGGAACATTTCCACACCGGTGACGGTGGTTTCGCGGGTGTCTTTGATGCCGACGATTTGCACCGTTTCACCCACCTTGACCTTACCGCGCTCAATCCGGCCGGTGGCCACGGTGCCACGACCGGTGATCGAGAACACGTCTTCAACTGCCATCAGGAAGGGCTTGTCGATTTCCCTTTCTGGCTCGGGGATCGACTCATCCACGGCATCCATCAGATCGAGGATCTTGTCGACCCACTCGTCAGCACCACGGACTGCTTTGTTGCCAGCCTGGATGTACTCCAGCGCTTTGAGAGCAGAACCTGCTACCACGGGGATGTCATCGCCGGGGAAGTCGTAATTGCTGAGCAATTCACGCATTTCCAGCTCAACGAGCTCGAGGATCTCCTCGTCGTCGACCATGTCCTTCTTATTGAGGAACACCACCAGGGCTGGCACGCCAACTTGCTTGGCGAGGAGGATGTGCTCTTTGGTTTGGGCCATGGGGCCGTCGGTGGCAGCCACAACCAGGATGGCGCCATCCATTTGGGCAGCACCGGTGATCATGTTCTTGACATAATCCGCGTGGCCCGGGCAGTCAACGTGGGCGTAGTGACGCTTTACGGTTTCGTACTCGACGTGGGCCGTGTTGATGGTGATACCCCGCTCTTTCTCTTCAGGGGCACCATCAATTTCATCGTAGGCCTGGGCCTTTGCCATGCCCTGGGATGCCAACACGTTGGTGATGGCAGCCGTCAGAGTGGTTTTACCGTGGTCAACGTGGCCAATGGTGCCAATGTTAACGTGGGGTTTGTTCCTTTCGAACTTCTCGCGTGCCATGAGTAGAAAGAATCGGGGGGTTTAGGGTGGGGGAAGATCAGGAATTGCCCTGATTCTTGGAGATGATGGCTTCGGCCACATTGCGAGGAACTTCCTCGTAATGGCTGAACTCCATCGAGAAGATACCCCGACCCTGGGTCATGGATCGGAGCTGGGTGGCATAGCCGAACATTTCGGCCAGGGGCACTTTCGTCTGGACTTTGGACTGTCCGTTGTCAATGGACTGCCCTTCTACCTGGCCGCGCCGGGAAGAAAGGTCGCCGATGACCGACCCAAGGTAATCCTCGGGGATCTCGACTTCGACCTTCATCATCGGCTCAAGCAGTACTGGGTTGCACTTCTTGACGGCGTCTTTGAAGGCCATGGATCCGGCGATTTTAAACGCCATCTCCGATGAATCGACGTCATGGTAAGAGCCATCGATCATGGTAGCCCTGACGTCGATCATGGGGAAACCCGCAATCACGCCAGACTGGCAGGTCTCCTTCATGCCTGCCTCGGCAGGGCCGATGTATTCCTTGGGAACGATGCCGCCAACAATCTTGTTGACGAATTCGAACCCAGAGCCCGGCTCCCCAGGAGTCATTTCGATCACGACATGGCCGTACTGACCCTTGCCACCGGTTTGACGGGCAAACTTGCCCTCCCCTTTTGAGCTCGAGCGAATGGTTTCCCGGTAGGAGACTTGGGGAGCACCGATATTTGCCTCAACCTTGAACTCCCTGAGCATTCTGTCAACCAGAATTTCCAGGTGTAGTTCCCCCATGCCGGCAATAACCGTTTGGCTGGTTTCCGGATCGGTGGAGACCCTGAAGGTGGGATCTTCTTCTGAAAGAGATTGCAGGGCCTTGGAGAGTTTTTCCATATCCCCCTTGGTCTTGGGCTCGACGGCCACGGAGATCACGGGTTCGGGAATGAAGAGCGATTCGAGAATGATCGGATCGGCTTCAACGCAAAGCGTGTCCCCAGTGGTGGTGTCCTTCAGTCCGAGCACAGCTCCAAGGTCGCCGGCGCGGAGCTCATCTACTTCCTCGCGATCATCTGCCTTGAGCAGGATCAGGCGGGAGATGCGCTCTTTTTTATCTTTAGTGGAGTTGAGCACGTAGCTGCCCTTATTTAGAACCCCGGAGTACATGCGCACGAAGGTGAGCTTGCCGTAGGGATCAGCCATTACCTTGAACGCCAGGGCGCTGAAGGGAGCGCTGTCGTCGCAGGGGCGATTCGATTCGGTGCCATCTGGTAGCAGGCCTGTGATCGGGGGCACATCCACGGGAGCCGGCAGGTAGTCGACAACGGCGTCGAGCACCAATTGGACCCCCTTGTTTTTGAAGGCCGAGCCGCAGACCATTGGCACCATGCCGTGGTGAATGGTGGCGCTGCGGATTCCCTTGACGAGCTGTTCCTCGGTGAGCTCACCATTCTCGAGGAATATATCAATCAAGTCTTCTTCGGATTCGGCTACTGATTCCATCAGCTTGAGGCGCCATTTATCAACCTCCTCCTTCATGTTTGCTGGGACTTCCTCCTCAAGGATGTCTGTCCCCAGGTCATTAGTGAAGATAATTGCCTTGTTGCGCACCAGGTCGATGATTCCCTTCAGGTCGCCCTCGGCTCCGATCGGCAGCTGGATGGGGGCAGCATTGGCCTTGAGCCTGTCCTTAATCTGCTCGTAGACCTTTAGAAAGTTGGCCCCAGTTCGGTCCATCTTGTTGACGAACACGATCCTGGGCACGTTATACCGATCCGCCTGGCGCCAGACCGTTTCCGACTGGGGCTGAACGCCACCCACGGCGCAGAAAACTGCCACCACGCCATCCAGCACCCGCATCGAACGCTCAACTTCAATCGTGAAGTCAACGTGACCGGGGGTATCAATGATATTGATCCGGTTGTCTTTCCAGCTGGTCGAGATGGCGGCAGCCGTAATCGTGATGCCGCGCTCCCGTTCCTGTTCCATCCAGTCGGTGACGGCGGCACCGTCGTGAACCTCACCCATTTTGTGCACCACCCCGGAGTAGAAAAGAATCCGTTCGGTAGTGGTGGTTTTTCCCGCGTCAATGTGGGCGGCGATGCCGATATTTCTGACGCGGTCCAGTGGAAAGGCGCGGGCCACGAGGGAGGTCTACGAGAGGTCAAAAAAACGAAGGCTCTATTCTACAGAGTGGGTCTGTAGGAGCGATAGAGAAGCGATTTAGTAGCGGTAATGGGCGAAAGCCTTGTTGGCCTCGGCCATTTTGTGGGTTTCTTCCCGCTTGCGCACGGCGCTGCCGGCTTCGTTAGCCGCATCCATGAGCTCACCGGCCAACTTCTGGGCCATGCTGCGGCCGTTGCGGGCCCTTGAGAAGTTCACCAGCCAGCGCAGGGCCATGGCCGTTCCCCGCTCTTGCCGCACCTCCATCGGCACCTGGTAAGTGGCGCCGCCGACCCGCCTTGCCCGAACTTCCACCAACGGGGTGGCATTGCGCACCGCCGTTTCGAAAAGTTCAAGCGGATCGGTGCCGGTGCGCTCGTTGATCATCGAGAAGGCATCCGAGAGGATGCGCTGGGCCGTGGACTTTTTGCCATGCTTCATCAGCCGGGCCACGATCATCGAGGCGAGACGGCTGTTGAACTGGGGGTCGGGAAGCACTGGGCGCTTCTCGGCGGCATTGCGGCGAGACATGGTCGACCGGGGCGGGAAGGAAGGGGGGACTTTTGAAGTGGATCAGGCAGCCCACAAGGTGGGCATGGCCGGATCAGGCTTTGGGTGTTTTGGCGCCGTATTTGGAGCGGGACTGGCGACGGTCCTTGACCCCGGCGGTGTCAAGGGTGCCCCGAATGATGTGGTAACGGACTCCGGGCAGATCCTTCACCCGTCCTCCGCGGATGAGCACCACCGAGTGCTCCTGGAGGTTGTGGCCGATGCCTGGGATGTAGGCGGTCACCTCAAAGCCTGAGGTGAGACGCACACGAGCCACCTTGCGGAGGGCCGAGTTTGGCTTTTTGGGCGTGGATGTGTACACGCGGGTGCAGACCCCCCGACGCTCGGGGCAGGCGCGCAGGGCAGGCGACTTCGTCTTGCGGGAAAGACTCTGGCGCTCGGTTCGGATCAGCTGCTGGATAGTGGGCATCGAGGACCGGGGTCTGGTCGGGGAAGATTGGTCGGTTGAACCGACCGATTTCGACAATCCGCCACCTTACTGGGTCACCCGTCACTGGATCGGCCGACGCCCTTCAGCCCCGCGGCTGAAGGCCGCTCCACAGGCACAACTTTGGATCCCTTCCCCAGGGCGCACGAGAAAGCCGCCGCCACTGAGATCGCCCCGGTAATCGAGGCTCAGGCCGGTGAGTAGGGCCAGCTGGTTTGCCGGGGCATAGACGGTGATGCCGTCTGCCCGGGCGATGGGGTTGCCCGCCAGGTGGCCCGGCCGTAGCCGGATGGCCCAGCTCGCACAACTGCTCTCGACCAGGTCGAGGTGCATCATCCCGGGGGTGCCAGCCACAGCGGCCTGGCGTCCAAGTTCGGCTGCGGCGGCGGCGGTCACGCGCAGGCTGTGGCCCTTGGGCATGGCGATCGATACTCCCAGGAGCCCACTTTGGCAGCCCGCTCAGGGCACCAGGCCTACTCCGTTGTGGACGGAACCGGCCACGCCCCGGCCCTTCACCTGAAGTGAGCCCCCCAGCACCAGCCCGGTGGAGCTGCCGCCGTCGAGGTTGACCGCATCCCGCAGACCCAGCTGTTGCAGCAGCAAGGCCGTTTCCGCCAGGGAGGGGCCGCTGTCCTGGGTGCCTTCCAGGGTGATCAACCACACCTGCTGGTCGTCCCTGGCCAGCACCGTGCGCGGGGCCCCCTGGCTGAGGAAGGAGGCGCTGAAGTTTTCAGCGGCTCCGTTCAGCACGATCTGGCCCCCCAGCAGCAGCAAGGGGCCGCCGCCGATCACATGGGGGGCCAGGCCGAGCTCGTTGCTGGGTCGGCTCTCCAGCTGCAGCCGCTCACCGGTTGTCCAGGGCAGGATCGTGCCACCGCGGGCCACCAGCAGCAGGTCATCGCCCCGCAGGGGTACCCCGGCCTCCAACTCCGCTACGCCGAAAAGCTGACGCACGCTGCCTGCTTGCAGCAGCAGGCCCGTTTCCGAGCCACTCAAGGCCCGGTAGCTGGGCCCCCAATCCGCGTTGTAGCGGCTGATGCCCCGCTGCACATAGCCACTGTTGACATTGCTAACTGGCAGCCGCTGGCCGCCAGGCCCCACGATCCACTCGGCCAGTTGCAGCCGGCCAAAGCGGGGCAGGGTCCGATCGCTCCATGCCGCCACACCCCGGTTCAGGATTGGCCCGGAGAGCCAGCGGCCGTTCGTCTTCAGGGCCCCCAGGGGGAGCCGACGCACCCGGTTGAAGTAGCCGCCATTGATGGCGACCCAGGCCTGCTGCTGGTTGGCGAGCTGCACCAGTGAGCTGAGCCCCTCCATGCCTCCTGGCCGAACCAGGGGCCGCAGTTGCAGAGTCGAGCTGCGCGGATCGATTCGCACCGCATTGATGCGCACTCCCTGGCGAACCAGCCGGTCCCACTGCACCTCCTTGCCGAGCAGGGCCTGCAGGCGTGGATCGATCGGGGCGGCTTCCCCGCTCCCGCGGCTGCCGCCACCACTGGCGCCCTCAGGCGTCGGCCACTCGATCACCAGTCGCTTCGGTCTGCCCAGGCTGAACACCTTGGTCAGGGAGCCGGATAGGGGGTTGAGGCTCAAGCTGGACCCGGCCTGCTGGCTTTTCAGGCCAAGGGCCTGGAGCTGGGTGAGCTGGTCGTTGCGGCTGAGCAGATCCACGCTCAGCCCGCCGGCGACCCTGCCACTGACTGCGGGCCCGGACAGATCGAGCACGACGCGGCGAATCGGCCCCGGGGTGGAGCTGCGCACATTGAGGAGCTGGGGTCTGGCCAGCTCGAGGATCAGCTGGCTGCCCTGCTGGCGCACATCCACCCCAAGGGCTTGAAATAAACGGGCCACGTCCACCGCCACCTCATCCTCAAGGCTCCGCTGGGCGCTGGTTGGCAGCTTGAGCTCCTGGCCAAACCAGTCGAGCTCGAGCGACCCTTCGCTGCGACTGCGACTAGCTATTCCCAGTTGGTTTTCGAGTACCTCCAGGGGAAGCCAGAGCTGTTGGGGGAGCTCAAAGGGGCGCCCGATCCAGAGCCAGCGTGCTTTTTGCTGACGGCCGTTGATTGAGATGCTGGCGCCCTGCTGCTCAGGGGCTGGGCTGCGTTGTTCTGGCGGGGGTGGCGGTGGCGGAGGTGGCGGCTGGGCCGTCCCATGGGGCAAGGCCTGGCTCGCCGCCGGTAGGAGCAGGGCCAGCAGCCAGGGAGCCAGCCATGCTGCAGAAGCCATCGCCAGCCCGATCCACCGGTTTGGACGCTAGCGGTCTTTGGCCGCTGGCCAGTGGCCCCGGGGGGTGCGAATCCCTAGGATCTGCCCCTATGCGGCCCTTGATCGTCCAGATCAACTGCCTGACCGACTCGGGTTATGCCTCATCCCCCTCGCCCCGTTTGGCCCCACTGCGACAGCCCTGCTCCAGAGGCTGTGGCGGGGGAGAAGGATGCCTGCGGCGTGGGATTTCTGGCCAGCCTCCGTGGCGAGGCCAGCCACTGGGTGCTGGCCCAGGCCCTGCGCGGCCTGGACTGCATGGAGCACCGCGGCGGCTGCGGCGGCGACGGTGATTCCGGCGATGGAGCGGGGGTGTTGTGTGGCATCCCATGGGGTTATCTCGAGGCCGTATGGCCCCAGGCCGCCGCTGCCAGTGGCAGCCCCCGGGGCCTGGCCATGGTGTTTCTGCCCGCCGATCCGCTCAAACAGGCTGAAGCCAAAGAACTCTGCGACGGGGAGGCTGCCCGGTTGGGGCTGCGTAGTTTGGGCTGGCGTGAGGTGCCGCTCAACCCAGAGGTGCTCGGCACCCTGGCTCGCCAGACCGCGCCGGCGATTGCCCAGTGGCTGCTGACAGCTGATCTGGAGGGGGATGCCCTCGAGGCCCTGCTGTTTCGCCTGCGCCGCCGCTGTGGCGACCGGGCGCGGGCCGTCTGGGGCGCTTCGCCCAGCGAGCTCTACTTCGCCTCCCTGAGCAGTCGCACGGTGGTCTACAAGGCCATGGTGCGCTCCCAGGTGCTCGCAGCCTTCTACGGCGACCTGCGCGATCCACGCTTTGCGGTGACCTTCGCGGTGTATCACCGCCGCTTCAGTACCAACACCCTGCCCCGCTGGCCCCTGGCCCAGCCGATGCGCCTGCTGGGCCACAACGGCGAAATAAATACCCTGCTGGGCAATCTCAACTGGGCCCGGGCCTCGGAGGCCAATCTCAACGCTATCTGGGGGGAGGCGGCGAGGGATCTCAAGCCGGTGGTCAATGCCGCCTTCAGCGACTCGGCCAACCTCGACGCCACCCTGGAGCTGCTGGTGCGCAGCGGCCGGCCGATCACCGAGAGCCTGCTCACCCTGGTGCCCGAGGCCTTCCGCGACCAGCCCGAGCTCACCGACAGGCCTGAGATCCAGGCCTTTTATGAATACTCCGCCTGCACCCAGGAGCCCTGGGATGGGCCGGCCCTGCTGGTGTTCGCCGATGGCCGCAGCGTTGGGGCCACCCTGGATCGCAACGGCCTGCGCCCGGCCCGCTACTGCATCACCAACGACGGCTTTGTGGTGATGGGCTCGGAAACCGGTGTCGTGGAGCTCGAGGAGAGTCGGATTATTGAAAAGGGCCGGCTCGGACCCGGCCAGATGCTGGCCGTCGATTTGGAGCAGGGCCGGCTGCTGCGCAATTGGGATGTCAAGGCTGAAGTGGCGGCGCGCCACCCCTACGGCGCCTGGCTGGCCGAGCATCGCAGCAGCCTGGCACCCCAGCCCTGGACCCAGGAGCGCCAGCTGGGTGATCTGGAGCTGCTGCAGCAGCAAACGGCCTTCGGTTTCACCGCCGAAGACTTTGACCTGGTGATCGAGGACATGGCTGGTGCGGCCAAGGAGCCCACCTACTGCATGGGGGATGACATTCCCCTGGCGGTGCTCTCCGCTAAGCCCCACCTGCTCTACGACTACTTCAAACAGCGGTTCGCCCAGGTCACCAACCCGCCGATCGACCCGCTGCGGGAAAAGCTGGTGATGAGCCTGGAGATGCACCTGGGCCCGCGGGGGTCGGCCCTGCGGCCTGAGCCCTCGGCTGCCGCCGTGTTGCATCTGGCCAGCCCGATTCTCAATGAGGCAGAGCTGGAGGCCTTGGGCCAGCAGGGCCTATCGGCCGCCACTATCTCCACCCTGATGGGGATCACCGATGGGCCTGGGGGCCTGGCTACAGCGGTCAGCCGCCTGCGCAGCGAGGCCGAAGCTGCCGTGCGTGCCGGTATGCAGATCCTGATCCTCTCGGATCGGGGCATTAACGCCACCACCACCACGATTCCGCCCCTGCTGGCGGTGGGGGCTGTGCACCACCACCTGCTCAACCTGGGCCTGCGGCTGCAGACCTCCCTGGTGGTTGACACCGCCCAGTGCTGGAGCACCCACCACCTGGCCTGTCTGATCGGCTTTGGCGCCAGCGCCGTATGTCCCTGGCTCACCTGGGAAACCAGCCGCCACTGGCTGGCCCACCCGCGGGTGCAGAAGCTGATCGAAACCGGCAAGCTGCCGGCCCTCTGCCCCGATCAGGTGCAGGCCAACGTGCGCAAGGCCCTAGAAGACGGCCTGCGCAAGATCCTCTCCAAAATTGGCATCTCCCTGCTGGCCAGCTACCATGGGGCCCAGATCTTCGAGGCCATCGGCATCGGCGCCGACCTGATCGAACTGGCCTTCAAGGGCACCACCAGCCGGGTGGCAGGCCTGAGCTTGGCCGAACTGGCGAGCGAAACCCTGAGCTTTCACGCCAAGGCCTTCCCCGAACTCAACCGCAGCAAGCTCGAGTTCATGGGTTTTGTGCAGTACCGCACCGGTGGTGAGTACCACCTCAACAGTCCGGAGATGGCCAAGGTCCTGCATGCGGCGGTCAAGGCGGGCCCTGGGTACGACCACTTCTCCACCTACAAGACCCTGCTGGAAAACCGGCCGGTCACTGCGCTGCGCGATCTGCTGGAGCTCATCCCCGCCCCAGCCCCCCTGCCGCTCGACCAGGTGGAGAGTGCGGCGAGCATCTGCAGCCGCTTCTGCACCGGTGGCATGAGCCTGGGGGCCCTATCCCGGGAGGCCCACGAGGTGCTGGCGGTGGCGATGAACCGCATCGGCGGCAAGAGCAACAGTGGTGAAGGTGGCGAAGATTCGGCCCGTTTCGCCCCGCTCACCGATGTGGATGGCGACGGACACTCGCCGACCCTGCCCACGATCAAAGGTCTGCGCAACGGAGATACGGCCTGCTCGGCGATCAAGCAGATCGCCTCGGGCCGTTTTGGCGTCACGCCGGCCTATCTGCGCAGTGGCCGGCAGCTGGAGATCAAGGTGGCCCAGGGGGCCAAGCCTGGCGAGGGCGGCCAGCTGCCGGGCCCGAAGGTGGATTCCTACATCGCCTGGCTGCGCAACAGCAAGGCCGGCGTGGCCCTGATCTCGCCGCCGCCCCACCACGACATCTATTCGATTGAGGATCTGGCCCAGCTGATCCACGACCTGCACCAGGTGCATCCCGCCGCCAAGGTGAGCGTGAAGCTGGTGGCCGAGATCGGCATAGGCACGATCGCTGCCGGTGTGGCCAAGGCCAACGCCGATGTGATTCAGATCTCCGGCCACGACGGCGGCACCGGCGCTTCACCGCTGAGCTCGATCAAGCATGCCGGCAGTCCCTGGGAGCTGGGCCTCACCGAGGTGCACCGCAGTTTGCTGGAAAACGGCCTGCGTGATCGGGTGCTGCTGCGGGCCGATGGCGGCCTCAAAACCGGCTGGGACGTGATCATTGCCGCCCTGCTCGGCGCCGAGGAATACGGCTTTGGCTCGGTGGCGATGATCGCCGAAGGCTGCATCATGGCCCGCGTTTGTCACACCAACAATTGCCCGGTGGGGGTGGCCACTCAGAAAGAAAACCTGCGCAAGCGCTTTCCCGGCGTGCCTGAGCACGTGGTGAATTTCTTCCTGTTCGTGGCCGAGGAGGTGCGCCAGCTGCTGAGCGTGCTCGGCGTGGCCCGCCTCGAAGACCTGATCGGCCGCAGTGAATTGCTGCAGCCCCGGGCCGTGGCCCTTGTCAAAACCCAGACCTTGGATCTTTCCTGCCTGATCACTCCGATCCCAGCGGCGGCCGATCGCTCCTGGTTGCAGCATGGGGATCGGGCCCACAGCAATGGCCCGATCCTGGAAGATCAGCTGCTGGCGGATGGGGAACTGGTGGCCGCCATCGAGGGCCACGGCCGCGTTGCCCGCAGCCTGGCGATCGTCAACACCGACCGCAGCGTGGGTGCCCGGCTCTCCGGAGAGATCGCTGCCCGCCATGGCAACACGGGCTTCGCAGGCCAGCTCGATCTCAACTTTGAGGGAGCGGCCGGCCAGAGTTTCGGAGCCTTCGGCGTCCAGGGCATGAATCTGCGCCTGGTGGGGGATGCCAACGACTACGTGGGTAAGGGCCTCAATGGGGGTCGCCTCACCGTGGTGCCCCCCGCCGGCGTCAACGATCCCGGCAACCAGGTGATCCTGGGCAACACCTGCCTCTACGGCGCCACCGGCGGTGAGCTGTTTGCCCTGGGCCGCTCCGGCGAGCGCTTCGGCGTGCGCAACAGCGGAGCTGCCGCCGTGGTGGAGGGCGCTGGTGACCACTGCTGTGAATACATGACCGGTGGGGTGGTGGTGGTGCTGGGCTCCACCGGCCGCAATGTGGCGGCCGGCATGACCGGCGGCGTGGCCTTCATCCTGGATGAAGCCGGGGGCCTGGCTGAGCGGGTGAACGCCGAGATCGTCTCCATCTGTCCCCTCTCCACCCCGGAGCAGGAAGCCGTGCTCAAGCCCCTGCTGGCAGCCCATCTGGAGCTCACCGGCAGCGCCAAGGCCGCGGCGATTCTGGCCGACTGGGATGGCTGGAAGAGCCGCTTCAAGCTGCTGGTGCCCCCGAGCGAGAAGGCGGCTATGGGGCTGGCGGAACGGCAGGCGGTGGTGGCCTAGGGCCTAGCGCGGGTGCTCCCGCATCAGCCGCTGCACCTCGCCGGCGTGGTAACTGCTGCGAGTAAGCGGGCTGCTCACCACTTGCAGGAAGCCCAGCTCCTGCTCCCCCATGGCCCGGAAGGCCTGGAACTGCTCTGGGGTCACGAAGCGATCCACGGGCAGGTGTTTGGGCCCCGGCGAGAGGTACTGGCCGATCGTCACGATGTCCACGGCGTGACGGCGTAGATCGGCCATCACCTCGAGCACCTCGGCGTCGCTTTCGCCCAGGCCCACCATCAGCCCCGACTTGCTGTAGGTGCGCGGCCAGCCCTGACGCACCCGCTGCAGCAGCTCCAGGGAGCGCTCATAGATGCCCTGGGGCCTGGCTTTTTTGTAGAGCCTCGGCACGGTTTCAATGTTGTGGTTCAGCACCTGGGGCGCGGCTGCCATCACGGTTGCCAGGGCGTCCCAGTTGCCGCAGAAATCGGGGATCAGCAGTTCGATCGTGGTGAGCGGCGAGCGGGCTCGCACCTGCGCGATGCAGGCCACAAACTGGCTGGCGCCGCCATCGGCCAGGTCGTCGCGGTTGACCGAGGTGATCACCACGTGGCTCAGGCCCAGGCGCGCCACCGCTTCCCCCAGCCGCTCCGGCTCGCTGGGGTCGAGCTCCCGCACGCTCCTGTCGAAGTCGATGTCGCAGTAGGGGCAGGCGCGGGTGCAGCCCGGCCCCATGATCAAAAAGGTGGCCGTGCCGCCGGCGAAGCACTCGCCAATGTTGGGGCAGCTGGCCTCCTGGCAGACCGTATTTAGCCTCAGATCCTGAAGTAGGTCGGCCACCTCGCCGATCCTTTGTCGCTGGGGGGCCTTGACGCGCAGCCAGTCGGGTTTGAGCAAGGCGCGCAACCGGCAGCCAGGGCCGGGGGAAGGGCTTGGCTCAACTTTAGGAAGATCCAGAAGAAAGGGGCCAGAAAGAAGGCCCCAGAAGAGAGGCACCCGCTGTGAAGCCCATCCCCTAAAGTCGGCCTATCGGGATGTGGCGCAGCTTGGTAGCGCACTTCGTTCGGGACGAAGGGGCCGCAGGTTCGAATCCTGTCATCCCGATTGCATTTGCCACCCCTGGGGCTTTCAGCTGAGTTCGGCCCCCGGATAGCCGCGGGGCGTCACCAGGCGCCCATCCTTGGCATAGCTGCTGCTGTTCCCCACCAACACCAAGGTGAGCATGTCTACCTGCTCCACCGGTAGCTCCCCCAGGGTGTGCAGGCTCACTGCCTCCGCCGCCCGACCCAGCTGGCGGGCAAGCACGACTGGGGTGGAGGCGGGCCGGCCAGCCAGCAGCAGCTCCCGGGCCCTCGCCAGCTGCCAGTCCCGCCCCAGGGAGCGGGGGTTGTAGAGGGCCACCACAAAATCCCCTTCGGCAGCCGCCTGAAGTCGCCGCTCGATCACGGCCCAGGGGGTGAGCCGGTCGCTGAGGCTGATCGTGCAGAAATCGTGCATCAGGGGTGCGCCGGCCCGGGCCGCGGCCAGCTGCAGGGCCGAGATGCCGGGGTGAACGGCAAAACTTGGGCGGCCATCGGCCGGCTGGGCCAGCCACAGCTCCAGGGCCAGGCCTGCCATGGCATAGATGCCGCTGTCGCCGGAGGAAACCAGGGCCACATTGAGCCCCTGGCAGGCCAATTCCAAGGCCAGGGCGCAGCGGGCTCGCTCCTCGGTGAGCTGGCCATCCCAGCGCAGTTGATCTGGCCGTCTCAGGGGTTCGAGCAGGTCGAGGTAAAGCCCGTAGCCCACCCACACCGTGGCTGCCGCCAGGGTTTGGCGGGCGTCGCCCGTCAGCAGGTCCAGGCTGCCCGGCCCACTGCCCACCAGATGCAGCTGGCCCCGCTGGGGAGCCCATTGGCCCTCCGCCAAGGCCACCGCCAGGGTGGCGGCCCCGCGCTCGGCGCCCTGGGCGTGGGCGATCTGCTTGGTCTGCAGCAGCCTGGCTCCGGGGCCAGCTGCCAGTTGGGCAGCGGCTTCAGCAACGCTGGCGGTTCCCATCTCCTTGGCCACGGCTGCCGAGGGAGTGGGCACGGCCACGGCGGCGAGGCTCGCCGCGTCAAACCAGCGCACGGGCCATTGCCTCTGGGCGGCTAGGGCCAGCAAGGCCGGTTCATCGGCCTTGCGGTCGATGCTGGCCAGCCCGGCCACCGCCTGGGGAGCCAGTTGCTGGGCTGCCAGGGTCTGGTCCACCAGACGCTCCAGCAGGTCCAGGCTGGTGTTGCGCTCACAGCCCAGGCCCAGCCAGAGGCTGGGCGGGTGCCACCTGCAGCCGCTGCCGGTGTGGATGTCCACGACCATGGCTGGCTTGGCCATGGCGGAATTGGCTCCAGCCTGGAGGTGGGCTGCGGCATCCAGCGCCAGCCAGCGAGGGCTGCCATGGCGGGCCTCCACCTGAAGGGAAGGGCCACCTTCGCGGCCGGCAGCGAGCATCAGCTCCTGCCAATCGCCAGCTCCGCGCCGCCATCCCCAGCCCCGGCCGAAGCTGTCGAGGCTGAGCCGACCTGCGGCGGCACTGGCACCGGTCAGCACGGCCTGGCCCCCAAGGCTGGCGGCAATTCGGTGGCTGAGCTGGTCTGCCCCGGCTCCATGGCCGCCCAGCAGGGGGACGGCGAACTGCCCTAGGGGGTCCACCACCACGACGGCTGGATCGCTGTCCTTGCCGCTGAGCAGGGGGGCAATCAGCCGGGTCACCAGTCCGCAGGCCCCAACCACCACAAAGGCATGGGCGGATGGCCAGTGGGTGACCAGACCCTCCCGGGGCAAGGGCTGGTCCGTCGGCCCGAGCAGGGCATCGATCAGGCCGGCTTGGCTGAGGCGCTCCAGCATCGGCGCGCTGCCGTGACTGAAGCCCAGGCCCCAGATCAGGCCCCGCGCCGGCAGGGATGCAGGGGTGGGGGTCATTCGCCAGACCTGCGCAATGAGCCGTCTGGATTCACCTGGCTGCGGGCCGATCCCCCCGGGCTGGTGGATGGCGCCTCAGCTGGTTGAAGGGATTGTTCAACAGCTGCTTGGGGAGCTGGCACTGGTTCTGGTTCGGCAACTGGTTCGGGCTCGGGCTCAGATTCGGGCTCGAGTTCTAGTTCTGGTTCGGGCTCTGGCTCGGGTTCTGGTTGGGTCGGGGTCTGGGCCGGTGGCTCTGGCGGAGCCGTGCCGAGCAGCTGGGCCAGCTCACCCTCTGCCAGCCGGCCCTTTTGCCAGCCCAAGCTTGGCTTGGAGGGGTCCAGCACCACCTCCCTCACCAGGCTGTTGAAGGGAGGATTCAGCGGTTCGCCGAGCCCATCCACCAGTTCCAGCAGCAGGCTGTTGCTGCCGGGTTGCCAGCCCTTGAGCCAAAGGGGTGAGTTCTGATCCACCAGAAAGCTGTCGCCATTGACGGATACCCGCAGGCGCCAGCTGCCGTCGTTATCCCGCAGGCCCTGGAGGGGTGCATCCAGCAGCAGCCAGTCGAGTAGCAGCGGTTCAGAGCCGGCCAGGTCCGCCGGGCTGACGGGAATCAGCTGGGGGGTCCCCGGCTGGGGGATCGCCAGGGGATTGGCCGTGACCCGATGCACCCTGATCTGGCTCCAGGCGCCAGGGCTTTTCACCGCCTCTCCCCAGGGCCTTGCGGCATAGGCAGTGATCCGGTGGCTCCCCGGGCTCAGGGGAGGCAGCTCAAGCTCGAGGCCGCTGAGCCGAATGGCTGGCAGGTCGTCTACCTGCACCACCACATGGGGGCCCAGGCCTAGGTCTCCGGCGTCTACCAGGGGCCAGTCGCGCACCTGCAAGTTCAGCTTGATTGGCCCGGCAGGCAGGTTGGCCCCATCCCGCGGCGCCTCGATCGTCACCTGGGGACGGCGCAGGGCCAGGGCCTCCTGAAGTTGTTGCACGGCCCCTGGCGGAGCCACCTCCTGCAGGCGCCCCGAGGGGGCCTGGGTTTGCAGGAGCCCATCTGCTGGCGGGGTGGCTCGCTTCCAGGAGATGGGGCCGTAGCCCACCGGCAGCACCAACAGCGCCACAAACAGGAGTGTCAGCAGGCCCTGGCGCCACAGGATGGGGTGGCGGTGGTTGGCTGGCTTGGTTGCGCTGGCTCCGCCCACGCTGGATTTCAGGCTGATTTTGAAGCCATTGTGACGGCAAGGCTGCCCAGCCAATCCAGCGGGCACTTTGAGGGCGCCCGGGCTTGGAAGCATAATTAATTGCTCAAGAGTTGCCCAATCTCGATAATTCTTTTTGTTCTGTAAAGCCCAGTGCTGGCCTGGGAAGCACTGGGATTGAACCTTTGTAACTGCGACCCAAAACTCCTCGAAAACGACCCCTATACTTCGACCAGCGGTCCCCTATCTGGGGCCCAAAGCTCCAGTTGTGCCAAGCGGTTTCGCGGTTTCGCGAGCTTCTTTGCGGCTGGCGCCCACGAGCGGCTTGGGGTTTCGGCCCTGGCTGTCCGTGGGGCCCACAGGTAAGCCATCCGGCTTGCCGAAGGGGTGGACCCACCACCTCGACTCCGTCCCTCGAGGAATGTCTCGATGACCATCAGCCCACCAGAACGTGGGGAAAAGGCGAAGGCCATGGTCGACCGGAACCCAGTTCCGGCCACCTTCGAACTGTTCGGCAAGCCCGGCCATTTCGATCGCAGCCTTGCCAAAGGTCCCAAAACCACCACCTGGGTTTGGAACCTCCACGCCAATGCTCACGACTTCGATAGCCACACGAGTGACCTCGAAGAGGTCTCTCGCAAGATCTTTTCTGCTCACTTCGGCCATTTGGCCGTCATTTTCATCTGGCTGAGCGGCGCCTTCTTCCATGGAGCCCGCTTTTCCAACTACACCGGTTGGTTGACCGATCCCCTGCACGTCAAGCCTTCGGCGCAGGTGGTCTGGCCCATTTTCGGCCAGGAAATCCTCAATGGCGATATGGGTGCCGGCTTCCACGGCATTCAGATCACCTCCGGCGTCTTCCACGTGTGGAGGGCCTGGGGCATCACCAACGAAACCCAGCTGCTCTCCCTGGCCATCGGGGCCCTGGTGATGGCTGGGCTGATGCTCAATGCCGGTGTCTTCCACTACCACAAGGCAGCTCCCAAGCTGGAATGGTTCCAGAACGTTGAGTCGATGCTCAACCACCATCTGGCTGGCCTGCTTGGTTTGGGCTCCCTCTCCTGGACAGGCCACCTCCTGCACGTGTCCCTGCCCACCAATGCGCTGATGGAAGCCATCGACGCCGGCCAGCCGCTGGTGCTCAATGGCAAAACCATCGCCACCTATGGGGACATCCCCCTGCCCCATGAATTCCTGAATCAGGATCTGATTGCCCAGATATTCCCCGGTTTCGGGGCGGGCATTTCGGCCTTTTTCTCAGGAAACTGGGCCGCTTACAGCGATTTCCTCACCTTCAAGGGTGGGCTCAATCCTGTGACCGGCAGCCTCTGGATGACCGACATCGCCCATCACCACCTGGCGATTGCGGTGCTGTTCATCGTGGCTGGTCACATGTACCGGACCAACTGGGGCATTGGCCACAGCATCAAGGAGATCCTTGAGGGCCAGAAGGGTGATCCCCTGCTATTCCCCGCCCCCAAGGGCCATGACGGCCTCTTCGAGTTCATGACCACCAGCTGGCACGCCCAACTGGCCGTGAACCTGGCGCTGCTTGGCTCCCTGACGATCATCGTGGCGCATCACATGTATGCGATGCCCCCCTATCCCTACATCGGGATTGACTACCCCACCCAGCTGTCGATCTTCACCCATCACACCTGGATTGGCGGTTTCTTGATCGTTGGTGCCGGCGCCCACGCCGCCATCGCCATGATTCGCGATTACGACCCCGCCAAGCACGTGGACAACGTGCTCGACCGGGTGCTCAAGGCTCGCGATGCCCTGATCAGTCACCTCAACTGGGTGTGCATCTTCCTGGGCTTCCACAGCTTCGGCCTCTACATCCACAACGACACCATGCGTGCCCTGGGCCGTCCCCAGGACATGTTCAGCGACTCCGCCATTGCCCTGAAGCCCGTCTTCGCGCAGTGGGTCCAGGGGCTGCACGCTGCCGCCGCTGGCACCACCGCACCCAATGCTCTGGCAGGGGTCAGTGAGGTGTTCAACGGCGCCGTAGTTGCCGTGGGAGGCAAGGTGGCCGCCGGTCCGATTCCCCTGGGAACGGCCGACTTCATGGTCCACCACATCCATGCCTTCACGATCCACGTCACCGTGCTGATCCTGCTGAAGGGTGTGTTGTATGCGCGTAGCTCCCGCCTCGTCCCCGACAAGGCGAATCTGGGCTTCCGCTTCCCCTGCGACGGCCCTGGCCGTGGCGGCACCTGCCAGGTGTCGGCTTGGGACCATGTGTTCCTCGGCCTGTTCTGGATGTACAACTCCCTGTCGATCGTCATTTTCCACTTCTCCTGGAAGATGCAGAGCGACGTGTGGGGCACCGTCAATGCTGACGGCAGCGTCCAGCACATCACCAACGGCAACTTTGCCCAGAGCGCCATCACCATCAATGGCTGGTTGCGCGACTTCCTCTGGGCCCAGGCAGCTCAGGTGATCAACAGTTACGGCTCCAGTTCCAGTGCCTATGGCCTGATGTTCCTGGGTGCCCACTTCATCTGGGCCTTCAGCCTGATGTTCCTGTTCAGTGGCCGCGGCTATTGGCAGGAGCTGATTGAGTCCATCGTTTGGGCTCACAACAAGCTGAGGGTTGCTCCGGCGATCCAGCCGCGGGCTCTCTCGATCACCCAGGGTCGTGCTGTAGGTGTCGCCCACTATCTATTGGGCGGTATCGCAACAACCTGGGCATTCTTCCTGGCCCGCATCGTCGCGGTCGGCTGACCTTTACTGACCTCTCCCAATGGCAACGAAATTTCCTTCGTTCAGCCAGGGTCTGGCGCAGGACCCGACAACCCGCCGTATTTGGTACGGCATCGCCACGGCTCACGATTTCGAGAGCCACGACGGCATGACCGAGGAGCGGCTTTATCAAAAGCTGTTCTCCACCCACTTCGGTCATCTGGCCATCATTGGCCTTTGGGTTTCGGGCAACCTGTTCCATATCGCCTGGCAGGGCAACTTTGAGCAGTGGGTCGCCGATCCGCTGCACATCCGTCCCATCGCGCATGCGATCTGGGATCCCCACTTCGGCCAGGGCGCCATTGCCGCCTTCACCCAGGCGGGCGCCTCCTCTCCGGTGAACATTGCCTATTCCGGTCTGTACCACTGGTGGTACACGATCGGCATGCGCACCAATGCCGAGCTGTATCAGGGTTCCATCTTCATGATGATCCTGTCTGCTTGGGCTCTGTTTGCCGGCTGGCTCCACCTCCAGCCCAAGTTCAGGCCTTCTTTGGCCTGGTTCAAGAACGCTGAATCCCGGCTCAACCACCACCTGGCTGTGCTGTTTGGCTTCAGTTCGATCGCCTGGACCGGTCACCTGGTTCACGTGGCCATTCCCGAGGCCCGCGGTCAGCACGTCGGGTGGGACAACTTCCTCTCGGTGCTGCCCCATCCAGCTGGCCTGGCTCCTTTCTTCACCGGCAACTGGGGCGTCTACGCCCAGAATCCCGACACTGTTTATCAGCAGTTCGGAGCGGCTGAAGGCTCGGGCACGGCGATCCTCACCTTCCTCGGTGGCTTCCACCCCCAATCTGAAGCCCTCTGGCTCACGGACATCGCCCATCACCACCTGGCGATTGGCTGTCTGTTCGTGATTGCCGGTCACATGTACCGCACCAACTTCGGGATCGGTCACTCGATCCGGGAGATTCTCGAGGCCCACAATCCGCCCAAGGGAACCCCCTTTGGTGGGGCCCTGGGAGCCGGTCACAAGGGTCTCTACGACACCATCAACAACTCCCTGCACTTCCAGCTCGGCCTGGCCTTGGCAGCGTTGGGTGTGGTCACCAGTCTGGTGGCACAGCATATGTATGCCATGCCGTCCTACGCGTTCATCGCTAAGGACTACACTACCCAGGCTGCCCTTTATACCCACCACCAGTACATCGCCATCTTCCTGATGTGCGGTGCTTTCGCCCACGGTGCGATCTTCTTCATCCGGGATTACGACCCTGAAGCCAACAAGGACAACGTGTTGGCACGGATGCTTGAGCACAAGGAAGCCATCATCAGTCACCTGAGTTGGGTATCCCTGTTCCTCGGTTTCCACACCCTCGGTCTCTACGTCCACAACGATGTGGTTGTGGCCTTCGGTACTCCTGAGAAGCAGATCTTGGTGGAACCCGTCTTTGCCCAATTCGTCCAAGCCGCTTCCGGCAAGGCGATGTACGGCATGGATGTGTTGCTATCTAATTCAGCATCCGCAGCTAGCACCGCCAGTGCGGTTTATCTGCCCGGTTGGATCGATGCCATCAATGGTGGTAACGACCTGTTCCTGCAGATTGGCCCTGGTGACTTCTTGGTTCACCACGCCATCGCTTTGGGTCTGCACACCACCACCTTGATCTTGGTCAAGGGTGCCCTGGATGCCCGGGGTTCCAAGCTGATGCCCGATAAAAAGGACTTTGGCTACGCCTTCCCCTGCGACGGCCCCGGCCGTGGCGGCACCTGTGATATCTCTGCCTGGGATTCCTTCTATCTGTCGGTTTTCTGGGCGCTGAACACGGTGGGTTGGGTGACCTTCTATTGGCACTGGAAGCACCTTGCCATTTGGCAGGGCAACGTGGCCCAGTTCAACGAATCCAGCACCTATCTGATGGGCTGGTTCCGCGATTATCTGTGGCTCAACTCCTCCCAGCTGATCAATGGTTACAACCCCTTTGGCAGCAACAACCTGGCCGTTTGGTCCTGGATGTTCCTGTTTGGTCACCTGGTGTGGGCTACGGGCTTCATGTTCCTGATCTCCTGGAGGGGTTACTGGCAGGAGCTGATCGAAACCATCGTCTGGGCCCATCAACGCACCCCGCTCGCCAATCTGGTGGGCTGGCGCGATAAGCCCGTCGCTCTTTCGATCGTTCAGGCCCGTGTGGTGGGTCTGGCCCACTTCACGATCGGTTATATCCTCACCTATGCGGCATTTCTGATCGCATCTACCTCGGGCAAGTTCGGCTAGCCGCCTAGCCCCTGGGCTGCTTGAGGGACGACGACCCCACCCCGGCCCATGCCGGGGTTTTTTTATGGCGCTGCCGCCGCGGCGTAGTTCTCCCGCACGTAGGCCAGATCTTCACAGCGCAGTTCGTTGCCATCGGTCTGGGCCCTTTCACCATGGAGGCAGGCCACCGTGGCCCTATGGCCGTCGATCCAGCCCTTTTGGCCAGCTACCCCATTCTCGCTCTTGAGCCGCGCTGCTTGGCGGAGCGCTGCTAGCTGCTGTTGCTCTGCTAGTTGCTTTGCGAGTTGCTCTTGGGTTGGTTTGATCGATTCCTGGCTGGGTTTATTCGAGCGGCAGGAAACCAGCAGGCCGCTACTGGCGCCAATGGCCAAGGCCAGCAGAGTGCCAATCAGGGGCTTGAATCGGGCACACATGCAACAGGGCTCGCGCTGGATCTATTGCTATCTTCTCCTGGCTGATCGCCATTAAAAAAGCCCCGCCGAAGCGGGGCTGGTTGGAGAGGGGGCCTTGGGCTCAGCCCACGCTCCCAACTCCACCGGCGATATTGATCAGTGGGGCCACGATGGGCGTGCCCGCCAGGAACCAGGCAAAGGCGGCGCCGCCGCAGCCACCTAGCCAGAAACCACTGGCAAACTCAGCCCAGCCCGCCTTGGTGAACAGGTCGGCGGGTGGATTGTCGATCGTGGCATCCGCAGGCTGGATGTTGGGGCCGTTGCCAGCGGTGCCGTAGATCGAAAGGCAGATTGTCAGGATCGAAACCAGGCCGATGCTGGCCAGTAGCCCAGCGGTGCTGGCGTATTCGGTGAGCCGGAGCGGACCACAGATTGCAAACGGGCCGTATAGGAAGAAGCCATGGGCCATGCCCACTTCCAGACCGCGGCGGTTTGGCGAGAGCGAGGGCCGGTAGGCCGGCAGGGCGTTCAGAAATGCCCGCGAGAAGTAGCTGCTGTTGACAGGGGTTGCCAGATTGCCGACGCAGGGGTCGGCCACGGAAGTCACGGTCATGGTGGCGGGTAGGGAAGCGGTGATGGAAGGCGATGGAGTCGCTTGAGGCGCGTCAGTCGCTGGCTTCGATCACGTTGAACAGCAGGGCCATGGCCACGGCTGCTCCGAGGATCCCAACAAGCGGAACAAGCACCGATGGCAGCCAGGCGGCAGCGAATTCTCCAGTCATGGTGCGGACCATAAGCAACCACGAGCACTGTAGGGATCTGCCCGAAGCCTGCTTTGGCCCACTTGCGCGGGCGACATAAAAGTTCAATCCATGCCGGCGTCGGCCGTGCCCCGCAGGGTGGCGCGCACCCGGTAGATCGGTCGTCCCTGACTCTCGTGGTATGTGCGCATCTGCAGCTCGGCCAGCAGGCCGAAGCAGAACAGCTGCACCCCGGTAAGAAAACTGAGCAGGGCCATCAGCAGCAGGGGACGATCGCCGATGTCGGCCCCCAGCAGCAGCTTTTCGCCCACCAGCCAGAGCCCGATCACCACACCCAGACCCATGGCGGCAAGCCCTCCGAAGCCGAACACATGCATCGGTCTGGTCAGGAAGCGCTTCATGAACCACACCGTCAGCAGGTCCATCAACACTCGGAAGGTGCGATCCAGTCCGTATTTGCTCTTCCCATAGAGCCGGGGGTGGTGGCTTACTTTCACCTCACTGATCCTGGCCCCTTCGATAAAGGCCAGGGCGGGCAGGAAACGGTGCAGTTCGCCGTAGAGGTTGAGGTCACTAACCACCTCCCTTCGATAGGCCTTGAGGGAGCAGCCGTAGTCGTGCAGCTGCACGCCGGTCACCTGGGCGATCAGGCGGTTGGCGATCAGGCTTGGCAGCAGACGTTTGATGGCGCCGTCCTGGCGCTGGTGGCGCCAGCCACTCACCAGGTCGAAGCCTTGGTTGAGTTCTTTGAGCAGTAGGGGGATGTCGGTTGGATCGTTTTGGAGATCACCATCGAGGGTGACGATTACGGCCCCGCTGCTGGCGTCAAAGCCTGCGGCCATTGCGGCTGTCTGGCCGTAGTTGCGGCGCAGCAGCACCGCTACGAGCTCGGGAACCCGGGCCGCGAGCCCGCTGAGCAGGTTTGGGGTGTTGTCCTTGGAGCCGTCGTCGACGAGCACCAGTTCGAAATCCAGGCCGAGCGGTCGCAATACCGCCAGGATCTGCTCGGCCAGCTGGTTCAGGCTCTCCTCCTCGTTGTAGAGGGGGACCACCACGGAAAGCTCCGGGGGCCCTTGCCGTGGCTGGGTCATTTGCTGCCGTGTCTTGGCGGCGACCCTAGGCGGCCATTGGGCTGCCGCCATGGCTGTGCATCACCCGCCCGGCTCCGCGCAGCTCCCCCAGATAGTGGCGCGCCACCGGGTGGGGGTTGTGGGGAGAGATGGTGTCGATGCCGATCCCGTTGCGGCCGTGGGCCTGGCCAGAACTGTGCAGATAGCTGCCCCCGCCCAGGTGTAGGCCCACGTGGCTGCAGCGCTGGGGGCTGCCAAAAAAGATCAGATCACCGGGCAGCAGCAGCTGGCTCTGGCCAGGTTGCACTCCTACGGGTTGGCAGAATCGCTCCTGCAGGTAGGCGTCACGCGGGATCCAGATCCCTGCGCTGGCATAGGCGCGCTGCACCAGGCCGGAGCAGTCGTAGTCGGGCCCCAGGCTGCCACCCCAGAGGTAGCGATTGGGCTGGTGCTGGGCGCTGCTGGCGAAGGCTAAAACCCTTTCCAGTCTCTGCAGGATGGCGCAGCGGTGCAGGCCTCGCCCTGGCAGCCGTTGGCCCGCCAGGGCATGCCCCAGCAGGGCGCTGCTGCCAATCCAGCCGGGGTAGCCGTCCTCAAGCAGGCGCACCCGCAGCCGCTGGCCAGGGCCCCCTGCTGCGGCGGGGGCAAGGATCTGCAGCTGCCGGCCCTCCCAGGCCTGGGTGGCCAGTCCCGCACCCGTCGGCTGGCTGTAGAGGTTCAGCGGGGCGGTGAGGCGCCAGATGGTGCCGGGCTTGAGCCATTCGGGCGCTGCTGGGGTGCCGCTGGCCAGGTGCATCGGGTTGGAGCTCGCTGATGGGGCCACCCCTAATCTCGCAACAACATGGACCGGCGCTCATGGCGTTCTACAGCCCCGATCCGGCGATGGGCCAGATCCTGGCCGATCTGGTGAGGGCCCTGGAGCTCGATGGCCGCTCGGGCTTGGCTTCGCAGCTCTCGATCACCTGGCTGCGTTACGACCAGCCGTTGATCGGCCGGGCAGCCGAGCTGGCCCCGCAGCAGTTCTGGGCCCTGCCGGTGCAGGGTGCCAGCTGGGCCGGAGACCGCCTGCGCTATCCCGCCAGCGTGGTGAAGCTGGTCTATCTGATCGCAGCGGAGGCCTGGCGGCAGGCCGATCTGCTGGCAGACACCCCCGAGCTGCGGCTGGCCCTGGGCGACATGATCAGGGATTCCAGTAACGACGCCACCGCCTTGGTGCTGGACCTGCTCACCGGCACCACCAGTGGTCCATCCCTGCCCCCGCGGCGCATGGCCCAGTGGGTGGAGCAGCGTCAACTGGTGAATTGCTGGCTGGCCGAGCTCGACTGGCCGGAATTGCAGGGCTGTAACGCTTGCCAGAAAACCTGGGGGGATGGCCCCTACGGCCGGGAGCGGGATTTCTATGGCTCCGAACTGGAGAACCGCAATCGCCTCAGCACCGATGCGGTGGCCCGGTTGCTGCAGGCTGTGATGGCCTCGGCGTTGCTCTCGCCGCCGGCCTGTGCCCGGATGCGCGCCCTGCTGGCTCGCAGCCTGGATCCGGCTCTGCGGGCGGCCGATCCGGAGAATCAGGTGGATGGCTTTGTCGGCGCCGGACTCCCCCCGGGCTCAAGCCTGTGGAGCAAGGCTGGTTGGATGAGTTTGGCCAGGCACGATGCGGCCTACGTGGAGCTGGAGAACTGCCCTCCCATGCTGCTTGTGGTGTTTAGTGAGGGCCGTGATTGCGCCGCAGATGAACGCCTGCTGCCTGAAATTGCCGCCCAGCTGGTCAGGGCAAGTAGGCGATAGCTGACGATGCTGATAGAGTAATAGTGAAATTTTGCTTTTAAAGTGCGGCCGATATGAACATCAACCAACTGACGCCATCGGATGCAAAGCGTTTCCAGTCGGCCCACTCCCTTCACTTCCAGGGTGCGGGCAACAGTATTTTGATTCAGCTCTCTGGCGTTGTTGTCGTTGATTACGAAGCCAAGGGGTCGATGGGCGGCAGCCGTGGCTGGGCCAATGAAACGCTCAGCCTGAATCTGGCCCTGCCTGCGGTGCCTGGTCAAAGTCAGTCGTTCTTTGTGGAGCAGTCCACCCCGCTGATCACCATCAATGGTGTGGGCGGGATTTCAACGGTGGGCTGGAGCGTGAACTCCTGTACGGGTTCCGTCAACACTCTTTGCAATGGGAGCTACGGCCTGGAGGCCGTTCTAGGTGTCTATACCTCTGGTGAAGTTCTCCACACGATTGGCTACATGGTTTCCCTGGTCGGCCACTTTCAGGCATAGGCCAGCCCCTGCTACAGCCAGCCCCCATGGCTGCAGTAGCCGGGGGGCGGGAGGGTTGAATCCCTGGGGATTCGATTTCAGGATTCGAATTCAGGATTCGATTTCAACGGAGAGGGAGTCCTTCGTTGTGACTCTCAGAGCGAAGTGGTGACACGGGAAGAGACGACTCTTCCCTTTGGTGGAGGCGGATTCCAACACCATTTCCAACACCACTTAGAACATGCAAATCCAGGGCGCCGATAGCAGGCAAATAGCACCCTTTAACTTCTTGCAATCGCCACAAGTTTGTGATATAATAGTGTCAAGGATTAAGGTCAAAGCAAGATGCTTTGGTTTCTGGTCTGATTATAAATTATACGGAGCATACACGATGAAAGACGAGTTCATGTTAATTGACTTAAAGGAGGTCATACGCGTCACAAGATTATCAAAATCAACTGTCTACAGGCGCATGAATGAGGGATGTTTTCCAAAGCATCTGAACCTTGGAGGCAACTGCCGACGGTGGTTGGCAAAAGATATACAGAAATGGATTATTTCATTGGGTTCTTGAAGGCAGGAGGATATTATTATGGCATTAACACAAAAAGAAATAGCATTGCTAACCGCCTCTGCTGACAGGTATCAGCGTGGTTGCGGAGACGGTCTGATCCTGGTTGTTGAACCTGTTCACAAGGGTGGAGGAAAGTCGTTCCTGGGGCGCTTCAGGAAGCAGATAAATGGTACGACCAAGCAGATTCCTGTACGGATTGGAGTGTTTGGAAGCAAGGCAGGACAGTTCACCTTGAAGCAGGCGAGAGAGCGGTGGTTTGAAATTAGAGAATGGGCAAAACGTGAGGGAGCAGATCCCAGGAGTTATGGGAAAACAATTCCCACAGAAACCCCTAAAAACCTGCAGAATGCTGTTGATGGGTTCCTTGCTAGCAAGGCGAGTTTGCTTAGAGAGTTCACACTTAAAAACTATCGTCTTCAGTTGGAAAATCAGGTCTATCCATCAATCTCCCCTGAAACGCTTCTTGTAGATTTGGAATGGGACAATGGTGGCAGACAGATTGTAATGAATATGAAGACTTGTATTGAGCAGCGGGGCAGTTTTGATCAAGCAAATCGGGTTCAAAAGGTGTTAGCGCAATGTTTTGAATACGCGATTGTTCAGGGATGGATGAATCGCAATCAAAATCCAGCGACCAAGCAAAAAGGTGAAAAAAACAAGCATGAACCAGGACATCATCCAACGGTTTCTTGGGATCAAGTTCCAAATTTGCTAGAAGCAATTAGTCTCAATCGCTGTTCCGTCCATGTTCAGACGGTTTTAGCAATGAAATTGATGCTTATGACCTTTCTCCGTGCTGGTGCGCTGGTGCGACTGGAATGGGAGTGGATTGATTCGGCAAATAAGATTCTTATCATTCCCGGAACAACCCCCGGACTCAAGCGAACCAAGAAGACCCAGCACCTATCCCATCATGTGCCAATTACGAAGGAGATGGAAGTCGTGTTGGAGTATGCCCAGAAATTAAATGCTGGTAAAAAACATATTTTTGCCGCGCTGAGAGGGACTAAGTACCCCCATCTCACCCCAGATGCCCCAAACAACTTCTTGAAAAACCTTGGGTATAAAGATGTGCTTAGAGCGCATGGGTGGAGAAGCGTTCCCTTGACGGTAGGGCAAGATGTAATGAAGGTCGGGCACGATATTATTCAACGGCAAATGGGGCATCTAATCGGAGACAAGGTTCGCAAGGCGTATGATTATTCACTTATGCTGGACGAACGAAGGTTGTTTCTAGAGCGTTGGTGCGAACTGCTTGTCGCTAACGGATTGAAAATGTAAAACTATATTGCCCGCGTTTCTGAGGCGAAAGTTATGGCACGGCAGTATCGTTAATTGCGCCTGAGTCTCCCGTGGTCGTCCATCCAGTTCCCCAGATGGGGGGCATGGTTGGTCTGGAGGTCTCAAAGATAAGGGTTTGAGGCAGTGACGATTTCAACCTCAAGGTGCAGATTTCATAATCGATTGCCCTCCAGGAATCCATGCTTTTGCCCAGAACGGGATGTCATCAGCAGAGATGCTCCAGCGAACCTACCTGCGCTTCATCGAAGAAGAAGCAACTGCCAAACGGGCACGGGCACAGATTCGCCCAGGCGATTGGTCGATGGTGAAGCGGGTTGGTGGGTAGGCACAAAAAGAGGGGCGTCATACCCCTCTGATAATTGGATTCAGGTGGCAGGCAAAACTTCATAGATGTGAGTGCTGTTGTAGCAACCTGAATCGAAGTCGCCTTCGTCAATATACTCAGTGTCAATATCGCACCACATTCTTGTTCCCAGTACATCACTTATCATGATTGCTCTTTGCTCGGTAGTGAGGCGGGAGTTAAAGACGAAACCGTGGGTGCGTTCATCAACTTCGTTGTCATCAAAATCAAGCATCCAAGAAAAACCTCCGAATACATTGGATCCGCAATGCGATTGCTTTTAACTGCTGAAATAGTCATTCTAAAAAAATAGGAAATGAATCCCACTACAAAGCGGCAGGTGTTCGCTCAATATCTTTTGACGAAGCAGCGAGGTTTATCCCGCTTCCCGAAGGAGTTGCCGCACATTTGAGGAGTGCGGCATTCCTGACGAGGCGAACCCAATAACATAATGTTACTGCGGTATAGACATCAGACTGCTACTATCTCCTCGATTTCTTGGATCATCTTGGGGACAACGATGGATTCAAAAGCAGCATGTATATAGTCAAAGAGTTTATTCAAGTCGCAATTGCCCTCGAAAAAATCATGAAGGTTATCCTCAAGACTCAGTCCATCTGCTTCAAGGCGAGCATCAAGGTCTGGATACTGTTCGCGAATAAAGTGCTCGAAGAACCTTCTACTAGATTCACTAAGATTGCGAACGACACCATCCTTGGCAACCGTGACGCCAAAGAAGTCCATACGCTCTTCTCGATAATGGTTAATCAACAGAGATCCGGGAAACTTCATTGAAATCACTGCCATACACTCTTCGTTGGGAGGCATCCAAGCAGTGGAGAATTTAACACTAAAGTTTTCAGAAGGAACTTCGCTGCCCCAGTCGTTCGCGCAGCAGTAAGCATCCCACTTGGTGCCCCAGTGCTGGTTGCGCCATTCATACCAACGCTGATCTGTCACCCCATCTTGAAAATGAGAAGTCCCATGTTCATCAGAAGGAGAAGGCAATTCTCCGCTATCATTGGGCGTATTCTGCCAGTCAGGTTCAGCGCAGAAGGTCTTCAAAAAGTCCTGTGAGCGACGTTCACGAATTTGAAAAGTCGCAGCAAGGTCACACCATTGATCATGGGTGACATTAGTAATAGTAAAGGAATTGGAGCAGTCGTTTGGCATTTTAGTTTGGTTTATAAATCCCACTACAAAGCGGCAGGTGTTCGCTCAATATCTTTTGCCGAAGCAGCGAGGTTTATCCCCCTTCCCGAAGGAGGTGCCGCACATTTGAGGAGTGCGGCATTCCTGATGAGGCGGAGAGCACCCATATAGTCAAGGTGCCCATTTATAGAGGACTCAGAAATCAGCAAGAGTGTAGTCAGAATCGATCACACTCCTGCCCTCTCGGGAATCGTAGATAACTGCCTGAGATTCAATCGTTTGCAAAGCAAACGGCGAGAACTCAAGGCAGTTCTTCAAAATCCAAATATAGAAGTCATAACTTACTCCGTCTTCGCCAGCAGTGATCTCAAAATACGTCTTGTTTTGAGTTGTCTCATTCTTGTCGTCAAAGCAAGGGCGCTGACGAACTGTCATTCCAGAGCAAACAGATTTAGTGAACTCACGTTGTGCCGCAGCACAGTCTGTAAAGTCAGCAAGATTAGTATCGTAGAATGCATCAATCACATCCTCCCACTCGCAAGGAGTATTGAGAGAAGATTGATTGAAAAGGGGGTCTTGTGCTGCTTTGGAGAAGCAGAAGTCTGCAAAATCCCGCAAGAGTTCTTTGGGATTGTCAAAGGAGATAGGAAATGAAGCAAAGTCAACTGATTCAGCGCAACTCACGGTTTAGAAGAGGGGATAAAGGACAGTAAACAGCGCCGCACGTTTACCGAGTGCGGCGTTCCTGATAAGGCGGTTATAGGTTCGAAAAGTTAGGCATATCCAGAAGGAAATAAAAAGGCAACGTTATTACTCACGGGTATTCCTGCTCGCCGACATAGACGAGCGGAACTTTCAGAGCATGAAATAGAAGGGGCAACAAAAGTAATCCTTTCCCGAATGCATTCCACAAGTCGAACGAGAGATGGTAAATCGTCAAGAATCATTGAACGCCACGTTTCATAAATCATGCTTCCATATTTGCTTGTGATATCACGCTTGATTGCCTCAGGATGAAAACGATAACCTCCACTTGCTGAGACACTGATCGTAAAGTCGAAATAATTGTGTTTTGTATCCCTAAAAACACAAATCTGCCAAAAACCATTTCTTCCCTCAATAATTGGTTTAAGGTGTATGTGTGATTTTCTCATCCAATTATTTACTGGAGACTCGTTTATCACAAGATCATGGTGCTCGCATTGCAGTAGGTCTTGCAATGAGTAAGAATAATTACGACTTGAGTAATCACGCAACCATTCAATTTGTTGTTGCGCAATTTGCTCGGGACAAATGCGTTTGTGCTGCCGTAGAAAGTTATTCATATATTGAGAACAGGATTCAGTCTTGGAACCAAACCCGATAGGACTTGTTCGTGTAGCAGTAGCGGTTTTCATGAGATGCGTAAGGTAATTGGGGTATTGGCGACCTTGGCGACGATGCGCTTCCGTTCGACAAAGGTATTATGCGACGCCGTACGCATCCTGTTGCCCCTGCTGTACCAGTTCGCAAAGCGGCATACGCATCCAGTGTCGTATAGTAGGTAAATGGATAAGGACACGCGCTTTCAACGACTGGAGTCCTCCCTCAAGGCGGCACGGTATGGGTCCTCTGCCAAGGAGGTTCTGGAGACCTGTGCCCTGGTGGCGCAGTACGCGCAGGAGGACACGCCCGATCAGGTCAAGGCATTTCAGGAGAAGGTCGAGATCAACCCACAGGTGTGGTTGCGTCTTCTCGCTCTTCACCGTGATGAGCGATTACAGAAGCACCAGGAGCATCTGCCTGCCTCTTATACAACGCTGTATGCCATTCATCGGATGAGCGATGAGGAGGTTGAAGCAGCAGTCCAACAGGGCGTCATTCACCCCAAAGCATCCAGTCACGCGATCCTGTCGTGGTCAAAGCAAAACCGACAACGTTCTGGCAATGGAGTTCCACAATGGCGCTGCCTGATGGTGTTTGATAGGGAGATTGAGAAGAAAGAGTTTTCAATAATGCGCTTTCGACTCAATGAGATTGCCAGGGAATATGGAGCATCTCTGATGAGTGAATGGGACTACATCCAGAATGATTCTGCCAGTGACGAACACAAGCAGCAAGTAATTTCTGAATTGGAAAAGAAGATTCTTGAAGTCTCCAGACCTTTTTATGATCGGATGTCAGATGAGGAAAAGCAGCAAGCGGGCGTGATCCAATTGGAAAACCTGCTTCATCTGGACATAACGACATTTGGTTGGGTAACGCGTCCTGACTTGAAAACAAAGATAGGAAAGGGTCGTCCATATACACCCCCGTATGTTTACAAACTTGCCCTACAGTTCCAGATGACTGATTCGAGGTCCCAGCGTTTCAATTACAAACGGCGCTTACGTGATCTCGCGGAAAAGCAACCTGACCTTAAGGAACTTATTGAAGACGTTCTTGCGACCTATATGACTGCCTGAATATCTGGCGGATTTTTTTGTGGGCAGGGGTAACACTTTATAGATTAGGAGGACCCAATGGTTTTTAATTGCCGGTCTCATGCATCAAAGCACCCAGCACCTGGTCCAGGAGTTGCTCTGGCATCTCGTCATCCACCAAGCGAATCAATCCGCGACCATCAACGCAGAGATAGAAATCTGCCATTCCCTTACTGAACCAAAAAGTTCTGACGATCTGTGGGGTCTCATCATCGAGTAGGTCATGAACCAGGTCCAAAGCGTAGTCACTGATTTGGTGCTCCAGTGTTGCCTGAACCCCATCCAGACAATTCAGGGCAGTTATAAGTTCTTCTAATGTAAGATATACAAGGGCATCCTCATATTGGTGCTCAATGGAGAACTTGGTCTTGACAATATCCGCATTCTGTTTCTTCATTTTACTTTGGTATATTAAATGATTTTCTGCTGCTTCATCAGGTCATAGACGGTCTTTACCGCATAGTCAATGACGGCATTCTCATTGATGAACTCCTTTTGACCAGTAATGGGACTTTTGATTTTAAGTTGGATTTCCCGCAGGAGGGTTCTGGTTTTGCTGTTCATTGCTTAGTTCCTGATAAAAGTCTTGAATCTTGATTGCGACCAGTTCTCTTTGTTGATTATCCATCTCTGCCATCAGGAACTGGTAGGTATCAGGCAGGTAGTGCTCCAGTGAATCCAGTTCTTTCTGGAGAAAGATGATGCGTTGCTGAACCTGCTGTTGAGTGCTCATAACCAGTCCTTGACGAAGGCAGCGGGGATGGTTTCTGGTTTCCTTAGAAAGTATTCTTCCTTTTTAATCAGGAACTTTACCAGATCAGACTTATTGAGGTTGTAGTGAGTACATAAGAAGTTCCAGGATTCCCGAATGTGACTTTCCCGCTGCTTAAAGGAGACCTGTTCACGAATTGAGTTGGATTGATCTCTCATTGGATTCTCTGTATTGCTATTGGTATTTAGTGGTGTAGATGGTTGCTGGTGATCTTGTTGGGGTTCTTATGATGTGCTGCCTTAGGTGGGTTCAATAGAAGTCTCATATATGTTTCTTTAGATATTTCAAAACAAGTTTCAGATCAGTTTCAGGTGGAATGTCCTTCGGACATTGCCTACGGCAACTCTTGTGTTTGGGAATTGTGAATCTGGTTTGCGTTAGTGGAGTCTTATAGAACCTTAAACCTTGGTTGAAACTACTACGTAGTTATTTATAAGATTCAATATTTACACCTAAACCAGTCTCTGAAACACTGTCGTAGTTATTCTACTCCCATTTTGCTATTCTGTCAAGTTGACTTATACGCAGATATGCCTTATAATTACACTATAAGTTTATCAATAGAGGTTATATGGATATTTCAGAGTCACCAATTGACGAGAGATATAGATTAAGATTGTTTGATTATTATCTACAGGATCCACTCTATGGTATCTCTGGTATCGGAAGTCCAAAGTGGCAAATCATATGTCCCTTTTGTGCTTCTATCACCAGTAAGCAATATAAGAAGAAGCATCGTAAGGCAGCACTTCTTTGGAATAGCACTCAGAACTCTTGGTTGTTCTCCTGTGCCAGGAAAAAGACTATCCAGTGTGATTCAGTAATGAACTTTAGCAATCTCATCAGTGCCCTTAATCCTGCCCTTGGAGAGGCATACAGGCAGGAGAGATACCATTCGGGTACAACTGGGAAGGGACATAACTGTAGGGCGCCACAGGGGGTTACAGCACTATCTAAGGGGTCCTCTGGGATAGGGAGATTAAAGATGCCGCAGAGTGATTTGGGACTTGAGGAGACTCAATAAATAATTCTGGAGTATCCGCTTATTACCAATTTGACATACAGCAAGAACCGGCATATCTGGAATAGCATACAAAGAGTGCTGAGGGAGCAGCGTTATCGGGTTCGCTTAAACCTACTTGAGAACCTATCTTTCTATATCTATCGCACTGATACCAATACGGTGCTCGCTCGTGGCATTGATGGTTATGAGGCGGCAAAGGAGCGAGCAAATCAACTACGCAAGAGTCACGGGTTGAAGTGGGACGAGGTGAAGTTCAGGTCAGAGCGTGGGTCACAGAGCAGTGTTGGGTCTGGTGGGTCAACAGCAGCAGCACCCAAGAAGCAGTTTGGGGTAAGTCAAGATGGCAAGACCTTCACCAACACTTCTGGGCAGAGTGGCAGGGTGGATTATGCCAAACGCTATAACCCATCAAAAGGTCGCAGGTTCAGAGGTTATACGGACGCCAAGGGGAATTATCATGATATTGATTAAGGATTAGTTGTTCAGCAGATCCAGTAATCGCCCATCGTCATCCACCAAGTGATGTCGCTTTTTATTGAATCAGCACGACGCTGAGCAACGCGATAGGCGTCTGCCTGGTTCTGCTTGGTCTGATAGTGATGCCAACGACCAAACTGGTCTTGCCATTCAATGTTGATCGTCACTTCATCACCCCCACAACTCCAACCCAAGACCCGCCAGCGCCGCCGCTCTCCTGAGACACGACGACGCAGCAACCTCAGCAGCAGGTGCCTTGGATGCTGACTCCAACGGTTCCGAAGCAACCGCCGAGTAATGGAGCAGGTCTCCATCAGCAGTGGGAATCGTCAGACGCCCTGTAACCACAACAGCACCACCAACCTCCTGAACCGACTGAACCTCCCAACACCACCCAGGGGCACGATGGTGAAGGTGGCGGGCAATGGTGTTCCAGGGGCAGTAGGTCAGGGTCGTCGTGCCCTGTTTCCTGGTCTTGAGGTGCCGTGGGTCAATCGGTCTTGATAGATCCGCCAGGGTTTCAGCGGTGGGGCGCAAAGAGAACTTGACGGCAGTGGTCGCCTGAGTGCCGTTGCTGGATGTCTTGAGCATTGAATTGACTCTCTGTGGAGTTCAGTGCTTAGAGTATAGCATAAGATACTGGCGAGTCCTCGTTAGGTGCTCTCCTGCGTCAAACACAGATATGTGCTCACCAGTGGTTGTGCCCGCCCATCCCGTTGTGCCTGACCCTGAAGACCTTTTATGGCATCACGAACTTCTGAGTCGTATTCCCAACTGGTTCGTGACCGCTGCTTGAGAACCCATCCACCTGGGGCACGAACACCAAAGCGGAGTTCAGCAGCGCCAAAAGTGGAAAGCAGTTCGGCGTCAATTACCTGCCTCTCCTGCTCCAGGGTCTTGATTGTGCCTGTGACCTCCACCCGTCTGCTGAGAAGGGCATCAGGAGTCAGATTTGCCAGATGCGGGAATGGGTCTGGGCGTTCAGGCGGGAGGGTCTTGAGCAGATGACTCAGTGCTCCTGGGGGTAGTGGTGGTGTCACTTCTCTCCATAGATGGCACCCTCGTTGACCAATCGGTTGTAGTGACACTGGATAGCATCTTCCACGATGGCAGCGAGGGTGGTGGGTTGATTGGTGCGTTGGCGAAACTCCTGAATAGCGGATACCAGTTCCATCGTGTCGTCACTGAGGCGGATGCCGAACTGCTTGGGGGCGTCAGGATGCTCGTTTGCCATTGCTGCTGGGGTAGGTCGGGTGATTCTGGCGTGGGATTCCGCCAGCACCAGCAGAGATAAGGAAGCGCATCGGATGGAACCTCTATGGGTTTCAGGGAAAAGGGTTGGAGAGGCGAACTTCTTTGAGTTTCTTGCCCCTCAACACTGAAATCATAGCACCAGATCAGCGGGATGTGGTATTTAGTGCTTGAAACACATCATACGGCAACGAGTTCGGGCGCCTCCTGTGATGCGACCACCTCCAGCGCCACCGCATCCAGCAATTGATCGGCGGTGGAACGGTGTGTGGTGGCGGTCAGGTCACCAAAACGGGCAGTGAGTGCCTGGGAGAACAGATTCGTGAACTCGGTGCTGATGGTGGTGGAAAGCAGGTCAGCAGCAAACGCCCAGTGCTGAATCATTGAGGCAGCACTGAGGTTTCCGCCCGCAGCAGTATCAGCAGAATCCTGTTCCCACTGGCAGCAGCGGTCACGAAGAGCAGCAACCACCACGCCCTGGGCAGCGTTGAGGGTCGCAAGGTCAATGGTGGAGAAATCGGCAGGCATTGGTCTGAACCTCTGTGGGTTGCTGGTGAGTGGTTGAGAGGGCGGGTTTCTTTGAACCTCTTGCCCCCAACGCAGTAATCATAGCACAAGGAACTGAGCACGTAGCGCAGAGTGCTTTTGGATTGCGGGATGTTCCATTGAGTTCCGCTGTGTGTTTTGCCACAGACCGCTCTTTAGATTTGTTTTAGAAAGGGGGGTCGTAAGCGGAGTTTGTTTGGTTTTCTCTGGTTTTCCCGTGCTTCTTGCCATTGCTGCTGTGGCGGGGTTTGCTGTGGTTGAGTTGGTGCTTAAGTTTGGTGCCTGAAACTCTAATATCTGTGCTAGGCACGAGATTATAGGAAACGAGCACTGCTTTGCCCTGTCAAGGCACTTGAGGTATTGTGCTCCTTATGGCAAAGCAAGTTCGTCTTACCCTCGCCAAGGCAATCGCCAAGGCAAATCTGCGTCGTGCGGAGGCAGGTGAGAAGGCAATCACGATGAATGGTCTGGCAGTGGCGGCAGGGGTGGCAGCAACCACCATCACCCGCCTGGCACGGAACGATCAGAAGGCGGCATCAGCACTTTCTTTGGATCTCGCAGGGAAGGTGGTGACGGTGTTGGATTGTGGGATTGAGGATTTACTGGAGGTGGTTGAGACTCCTTAAAGAACGAGGAAGGTTGAACTGAAGGTTGTAACTCCTGTCAGAGCAATTTCCATGTCTGCGATTTTGTCAGTACCAATATTTATTTGTAAAATGCCACCAGAGAATCTTGCTTCACCTTTGGTACCGGTAAACGCAGAGGAACCAATGTAAGCGAACGCTTGGTTGCCTTTTGCCGGAGCGTAGGCGTCAATTGCAGACAGATCAATCTTCTCACCCAGCGACCCACGAAAATCGGTTATTACATCACGAGCAGCACGTCCAACTCCGGAATCCCTGATAGACGAATAAACGAACCTATCCACACCAGTGGATCCTGTCATCACATCTCTTCCCAGTCCGCCGATGATCGTGTCATTTCCGCCGCCTCCATTGATCGAATCTGCACCTGAACCTCCATTGAGGACATTATTTGCAGAATTACCGGTGATGCGGTTGTTAAGACCATTACCGGTGCCGTTGATTTTTCGCGACCCTGTGAGGATCAGATTTTCAACATTTGCTCTTAGAGTGTGAGTGACA
>JAHLYQ010000014.1 GCA_025127975.1 Synechococcus sp. CS-1331
ACCGCGGTGGGGTGATGCCGTCACTGCTGAGCGATCCCTGAGGGAAGAAGAACGGGCAAGGAATAGTCTCTGATCGCTCAGCGGTGAGTGATCAGGCTTGCATTCGTGCTGCGGGGCGTCCCGACCCCTGAACGCATACAAGACTGGTGACCTGGGTCTTCGTACCTAAATCGAAAACTACACTTGGCTCGTGGTATCCAAAAATGGCTACAGGCAAATGACCCCCAATAACTACATCGAGGCCTAGAACTGGCTCAAGACCAGCAGTCGCGGCCGCGTCGACGTGTATTTCTGAGTCGCCTCAGGCCTCAGAGATCCGCAGGATTCAGCCAGCGCAACCCTTTGAAGCGGGCAAAGCCCCGATCAAAAGACACCCAGGTGGCGCCTATCTCCAGGGCTGCTGCTGCCAGGTACACATCGGTCATGTCCTGAGAGCTGGGCCGATGGTCAAGCACCATCTGACGGAACAGGTCCCAATGGCGGGGGCCTGGATCCAGGATCGACACCGCGGGAGAAGCGGTGAGGCTGTCGATAAAGGCAATGGCGACGGCCGCATCCAGGGGTTCGCTGAACACGCGCCGGTCGGTGGCCACCCTCAGGAAGCCGCTCACCACCACAGAAAACAGGCCCAGACCCTCCGGTAAGACACGATTCGCCAAGAGCCAGGCACGCGCCTCTTGATGGCGTGGCGAGATCTGCAGGCAGGCCTGCACCAGCACATTCACGTCAACGCACACCATCACGCTCAGCGCAGCTGCTCCAGCGGCAGACCTTCATCGAGCAACGAACGGAGTGCCGACATGTCATCAAGATCAACACCTGGGCGCAGCACACCCCCCCCATGCACCGGCAGGGGAGGAAGCTCGCTCCACGCCAGCTGACTCGCTCGATTGAGATAGGCCTGCAGCGCCGCCTCGAACACCGCGCCCACCGAAGCGCCCTCCCGGGCAGCCTGCAGCTTGGCCTGCACGTAAAGAGCGTCGCTGATGGTGAGCGTGGTGCGCATGGATGCATCTTAATGCGCACATCTTGCATCTTGATGCTCAGGCCCGATCGTCAGCCGGATTGACCCCCAGGGCCGCCACCAGGGCTTCGGCCACCGTGCCCGCCTCCAGCAACTGCAACCCCAGGCTGGCGGCCGTCTTGGCCAGGCCGCTGCCCTTCGGCAGCACCGCCCGGGTGAAGCCCAGCCGCGCCGCCTCCTGCAGCCGCAGCTCCAGCTGGCCCACGGGCCGCAGCTGGCCACCCAGGCCCAGCTCCCCCACCAGCACCGTGCCGGGCGGCAGGGTGAGGTCGCGGTAGCTGGCCACCACCGCCGTGGCCACGCCCAGATCCGCTGCGGGCTCCTCCACCTCCAGGCCGCCGGCCACCGCCAGGTAGCAGTCGAAGCGCGACAGGGGCAGGCCCAGGTGTTTTTCGAGCACCGCCAGGATCTGGTGCAGGCGGCCCACGGCGATGCCGGTGGCACTGCGGCGCGGGCTCGCATAGCTGGTGGTGCTCACCAGGGCCTGGAGCTCCACCACCAGGGGCCTGGTGCCCTCACAGGCCACGATCGTGGCGGTGCCGGCACTGGGTTCGTCGCCGCCCAGAAACAGCTCGCTGGGGTTGGTGACCTCGGCCAGGCCCCGATCACGCATTTCGAACACCCCCAGCTCATGGGTGGCGCCGAAGCGGTTCTTCACCGCCCGCAGCAGCCGGTGGCTGGCGAAGCGGTCGCCCTCGAAGGTCAGCACCGCATCCACCAGGTGCTCGAGCACCTTCGGGCCCGCCAGGGCGCCCTCCTTGGTGACGTGGCCCACCAGCAGCAGGGCCGTGTCCTGGCGCTTGGCAATGCGGGCCAGGGCGGCGGCACATTCGCGCACCTGGGCCACCGAGCCGGGGGCACTGGCCAGCTCGCCGTCATGCAGGGCCTGGATGCTGTCGATGATCGCCACCGCCGGCCGCAGACTCTCGAGCTCCTGCAGCACCAGCTCCAGGTCGGTTTCGGCCAGGAGCTGGAAATTGGCGCTGGGGGCGACATCGGTCTGGGTGGTCGGGGCTAGCCGGCGCCAGCGCAGCTTCACCTGCTGGGCCGATTCTTCGGCACTCACGTAGAGCACTGAGGCGCGGCCGGCCATCGAACAGGCGCTCTGGAGCAGCAGGGTGCTCTTGCCGATGCCCGGATCGCCGCCCACCAGCACCAGGGAGCCGGGCACCAGGCCCCCGCCCAGCACCCGATCAAACTCGCCGTAGCCGCTGCTGAGCCGCTGCAGGGCCCGCTCCCCCACCGCCTGGATCGGCTCGGAGCGCCTCGGCTGCCCTGCCGAGCCGCCTTCCAACGCCTTGACGCCAGCGGCAGCCGCCACCGGTCGTCGCCTGCGGCTGTCGGCAGCCGGGCCGGCCTTCTGCTCCACCAGGGTGTTCCAGCTGCCGCAGGCGGCGCACTTGCCAAAAAACTGGCGCGTCTGGGCCCCGCAGCTGGTGCAGACAAAAACGGAGCTGGGCTTGGCCACGGGCAGGGAGGAGGGGGCTGGTGGAAACGGGTCTCTATGAAGAAAGGTGGCGATGAATGAAAAGTTCGCCCCTCATACCTTTTCAGTAGGGGCTATCTGATGTACCAGCCCGGCTGCATTGATGACGGCTTCCGCCCCCACCCCCCCGCTCGGAACCCAGCACGGCAAAGAGACCATCCTGGTCGTTGATGACGAGGCCAGCATCCGCCGCATTCTGGAAACCCGGCTTTCCATGATTGGCTACCAGGTGGTCACCGCCAGCGATGGCGTCGAGGCGCTGGAGCTGTTCAAGACCTGCCAGCCCGATCTGGTGGTACTCGACGTGATGATGCCCAAGCTCGATGGCTACGGCGTCTGCCAGGAGCTGCGCAAGGAATCGGATGTGCCGATCGTGATGCTCACCGCCCTGGGCGATGTGGCCGATCGCATCACCGGTTTGGAGCTGGGCGCCGACGACTACGTGGTCAAGCCCTTCAGCCCCAAGGAGCTGGAGGCCCGCATCCGCTGCGTGCTGCGGCGGGTGGAGAAGGAGGCCGTGGCCGGCATCCCCAATTCCGGCGTGATCAGCGTCGGCGACCTGCGCATCGACACCAATAAGCGCCAGGTTTACCGCAGTGATGAGCGCATCCGGCTCACCGGCATGGAATTCAGCCTGCTGGAGCTGCTGGTCAGCCGCAGCGGTGAACCCTTCAGCCGCGGCGAGATTCTCAAGGACGTGTGGGGTTACACGCCGGAGCGCCATGTGGACACCCGGGTGGTGGATGTCCATATTTCCCGGCTGCGCTCCAAACTGGAGGACGATCCGGCCAACCCCGAGCTGATCCTCACGGCTCGGGGCACCGGCTATCTGTTCCAACGCATTGTTGACGCCGTTGTCTCCGAAGGGTCCTGACAAGCGCGCCAAGCCCAGCCGGGCGATCCGCCGACTGGTGATCTGGTATCGCCGCAACGCGGCGGTCACCAGCCTGGTTGACACGGCCACCTCAGCGGCCAGCTCCGCCGCCAACACCGCCGGCACCGCCACCAGCGTGGCCGGCAGCATGGCCAACACCGTGCTGCAGCCGCTGGTCTTTGATCCCCTGCGGCGCCTGCAACGCGGCCTAGGCGGACCGGATGAGAACACGCCGATCAACGACTCCGACCGCCTCTGGGTCGCGGTTGATGGCATGGGCGGCGACCATGCCCCCGGCCCCATCCTCGAGGGCTGCCTGCGCGCCGTGGAGCTGCTGCCCCTGCGGGTGCGCTTTGTGGCCGAGAGCGCCCCGCTCCAGGCCGCGGTGGCCGCCATGGACCTGCAGGACCAGCTCAACGGGGCCGTGGCCCGAGGGTTGATCGAGCTGGTGCCGAGCGGCCCCTCGATCGGCATGCACGAGGAGGCCACGATGGTGCGCAAGAAGCGCGATGCCAGCATCAACAGGGCCATGGACCTGGTCAAACAGGGCGAGGCCATGGCGGTGTATTCCGCCGGCAACTCCGGCGCCGTGATGGCCTCTGCGATCTTCCGGCTGGGGCGCCTGCCGAGCATCGATCGCCCCGCCATCGGCGCCCTCTTCCCCACCAAGGACACCGAACAGCAGGTGCTGGTGCTGGATGTGGGCGCCAACATGGACTGCAAGCCCGCCTACCTGCACCAGTGGGCCCTGCTGGGCCACATCTACAGCCGCGATGTGCTGCAGGTGGCCAAGCCCCGCATCGGCCTGGTGAATATCGGCGAGGAGGAGTGCAAGGGCAACGAGCTCTGCCTGCGCACCTACCCGCTGCTGGCCGGGGAGCGGCGCTTTGTCTTTGCCGGCAACTGCGAGGGCCGCGACATCCTCTCCGGCAACTTCGACGTGGTGGTGTGCGACGGCTTCACCGGCAATGTGCTGCTCAAGTTCCTGGAGAGCGTGGGCAGCGTGCTGCTGGATGTGATTAAGGAGGAGCTGCCCCGAGGCCGCCGCGGCAAGGTGGGCTCGGCCTTCCTGATCAACAACCTGCGCCGCATCAAAAAGCGCCTCGACCACGCCGAGCACGGCGGCGCCCTGCTGCTGGGGGTGGATGGGGTGTGCGTGATCGGCCATGGCAGCAGCAGGGCCCTCTCGGTGCTCAGCGCCCTGCGCCTGGCCCATTCCGCCGCCAGCGGCGGGGTGATGGCCAACCTCCATGCCCTGGGCGCGAATGGGCCAGCGGTCGCCTGTGATTGACTGAGCCGATCCCAGGCTGAATCCGGTGTCGCAAGGCGCAGTCCCCCCACCAGTGAGGGTCGGCATCGGTCCATTCGGCATGGCCCTTGTGGGTTGCGGCAGTGCCGTGCCGGCGGCCAGCATCTCCAACCAGCAACTGGGGGAGCGGGTTGAGACCAGCGACGAGTGGATCCGCAGCCGCACGGGCATCGGCGCCCGCCGGGTGGCCGGACCCGACGAACCCCTCACCTGCCTGGCCAGCCGGGCTGCCCAGCTCGCCCTCGACCATGCCGGCTGGACGGCGGACGATCTCGACCTGATCCTGCTGGCCACCTCCAGCCCGGACGACCTGTTCGGCACGGCCCCCCGGGTGCAGGGGGCCCTGGGGGCCAGCCGGGCCGTCGCCTTTGATCTCACCGCCGCCTGCAGCGGCTTTCTGTTTGCCCTGATCACCGCCGGCCAATACCTGGGCAGCGGGGCGATGGGGCGGGCCCTGGTGATTGGCGCCGACCAGCTCAGCCGCTGGGTCGACTGGGACGACCGCAGCACCTGCGTGCTGTTTGGCGATGGTGCCGCCGCGGTGGCGGTGGAGGCCTGCGGGGCCAGCGACAACGGCCTGCTGGGCTTTCGCATGCGCTCAGACGGCAGCCGCAACGCCTGCCTCACCCTGGCCCAGCTGGATCGCCATGCCCCCCTACTCGGGGGGCTCACGGCCCAGCAGGGGGGCTTTGCACCCATCCAGATGAATGGCCAGGAGGTCTACAAGTTCGCGGTGCGCGAGGTGCCGGCGATCCTGGCCGAGCTGCTGGAGGCCACCGGCACCACCCCCGGGCAGCTCGACTGGCTGCTGCTGCATCAGGCCAACCAGCGGATTCTCGACGCGGTGGCCGACCGCTTCGCGGTGCCCCACGCCCAGGTGCTCAGCAACCTGGCCCATTACGGCAACACCTCGGCCGCCACCATTCCGCTGATGCTCGATGAGGCCGTCAAGGACGGGCGGGTGCAACCGGGCCACCTGCTGGCCAGCAGCGGCTTCGGCGCCGGCCTGAGCTGGGGCGCGGCCCTGCTGCGCTGGAGCGGCCCCCGCGGCGCAGCCCAGCCCTAGCCCTAATCTCCTGGCCAACTTGCAAAGGGGCGCGCCATGGGCATTGCCTGGGTATTTCCTGGCCAGGGCTCCCAGAAGGTCGGCATGGCCGCAGGCCTGCTGGAGCTGCCCCGGGCCCGGCAGCGGTTTGAACAGGCCTCAGAGCTGCTGGGTCGCGATCTGCTGGCCATCTGCGCCGGCAGCGCCGCAGGCGAGCTCAGCGAGCTCAACGACACCCGCAACACCCAGCCGGCCCTGTTTGTGATCGAAAGCCTGCTGGCCGAGGCGCTCCAGGCCCAGGGGCGCACCGCCCAGGTGGTGGCTGGCCACAGCCTGGGCGAGCTGGTGGCCCTGCACGTGGCCGGGGTGTTCGACTTCGCCACTGGCCTGGCCCTGATGCAGCGACGCAGCACCCTGATGGCCCAGGCGGGCGGCGGCGCCATGACGGCGGTGATCGGCTTCGACCGCGGCGAACTGGAGGCCCTGGTGGCCGCCACCGAAGGGGTGGTGATCGCCAACGACAACAGCAGCGCCCAGGTGGTGCTCTCCGGTCACCCCGAAGCGGTGGCGGCCGTCAGCGGCCAACTCAGCTGCAAGCGGGCCGTTCCCCTGGCCGTCAGCGGCGCTTTCCATTCCCCCCTCATGGCCGACGCGGCTGAGGCCTTTGGCCGGGAGCTGGGGGCGGTGCCCTTTGCCGATGCGGCCATCCCCGTGCTCAGCAACACCGATCCCACTCCGGAGACCAGCGGTGCTGCCCTCAAGGCCCGCCTGATCCGGCAGATGACCACGGGGGTGCGCTGGCGCGAAACCATGGACCAGCTCGGCGCCCTCGGGATCACCACCTCCGTGGAGATCGGGCCCGGTGCCGTGCTCAGCGGACTGATTAAACGCAGCTGCCCAGCCATAGTCACCGCCCAGATCAACAGTGCTGGCGATCTGGGTGGTGCCGATCTGGGGCTGGCCAGCGCCCCATGAACAGGCCTGTCGCCGCCGTCAAACGGGCCCTGCGCCGCCGCAAACCCGCCGAGCCCCCGGCCCTGATTCGCACGCCCAGGCCCAGCCTCACCTACAGGCTGATCAGCTACCTGCTGGTGTTTCCGGTGTTCAGGCTGCTCTTCCGCGGCCGCACCAGTGGCAACGCCAAGGTGCCGCTGGAAGGGGCGCTGGTGGTGGTGGCCAACCACGGCTCCCACCTCGACCCGCCCCTGCTGGGCCATGCCCTGGGCCGGCCCGTGGCCTTCATGGCCAAGGCCGAGCTGTTTCGGGTGCCGATCCTGGGCCAGATCATCCGAGCCTGCGGGGCCTACCCGGTGGCCCGCGGCGCCAGCGACCGTGAGGCGATCCGCACCGCCACCGACCGCCTGCTGCAAGGCTGGGCCACCGGTGTATTCATCGACGGCAGCCGCCAGGCCGATGGCCGGGTCAACGCACCCCAGGCCGGAGCTGCCCTGCTGGCGGCCAGGGCCGGAGCGCCCCTGCTGCCGGTGGCGATCATCAACAGCCACCGGGCCCTGGGCCGGGGTCAGGCCAGCGCCCGGCTGGTGCCGATCCACATCCGCATCGGCACGCCGATCCCCCCGCCGGCGTCCCGGCGCCGCCCAGACCTGGACGCCGTCACCGCCGCCTGCCAGGCCCAGATCAATGCCCTGCTGGACCAGGGCCTGATCAACGACCGATCCCTCCCCCCAGCCAGCCAGGCAGATGGGCTGCCGCCCAGCCCTTGAGATCGCGACCACTCAGCACCCACAGGGCCGCCCGGACCCCATCCCCCCAGACCTTGCGGCGGCCCTCCGGCTGACAGCTATCGGCGCAGTCAACGGGCACGGGCGTGAGGTGAATGCCCCGGCTGCCGGCAACGATCCGGCCCACGAGCAGGGCCCTTTCCATGTGGTCGCTGCTGGTGACGAGTAGGGCGTGGCGGATGCGGGCCCGCCTCAGGTCGTCCACCAGGGAGGTGAAGTTGGAGAGGGTGTCACTGGCGCGGTAATCGAGCTGCACCTGGCTGGGCGGCAAGCCTTGGCGCAGTTCAAACAGCCAGTGGGCGTACTCGGGATTGCTGCCGCCGCTCACCAGCACCGGCAGGCCGTCACGGGCCGCCAGGGTCGCCGCCCGCTGCTCCCGGGCCGGATCGCCCCCCAGCACCAGGATCAGCTGGGCCGGGGGCGGGGTGGGCCACCACATGCCGCGCGACAGCCAGAGCAGGCCCACGGCCAGCCCCAGAGCCAGAAAGCAACGAAAGCCCCCAGCTCGCCGAGCAGGCCGCCGCCTGGGGCGACTGGATTGCCTGGGGTGCCTGGATCGCCTGGATCGGCCTGGCCGCCCTGAACCTCTGGGATGGCGGCCGGATGCCTCCCCCATCAGAGCCCGGCCACCGGCGAGGTGGGATAGAGCGGCAACACCGGCTGCCAGGGGGCTGCCAGGCCCTGGGCATGGGCCTGCAGGCTGAGCTCCAGCAGCTGGCCAACGTCGGCGGGCAGCTGGGTGACGGCAGCGAGCTGGGGGCCGGGGGGCAAGGGGGTGTCCGGGGCAAACAGCCGGGGCGCCGCCAACTCGACCACCGCCGCCCTGTCGCCCCTGGGAGCCGGGCCATACAACCCCGCCACCACCCCGCGACGGGCCAGCTCCTGCACCAGCCAGGTGGGCTCCTGGATCGCCAGCCGCCTGGCCACCAGCAGAAAACTGCCCACCCCATCAAGGGGCACATCGAGCTGCTGGGCGAGGGTGCGGGCCAGCACCACGGTGAGCCTGGTGCTGGTGAATCCCCCCGGCCCGATCGCCACCGCCAGACGGTCCAGCTGGGGCCACTGATCCGCCGGCAGCAGCTGCTCGATACAGGCCAGCAACTGGTTGGCGAGGCCGCGGCCGAGCGGGAAGGCGCCCAGCTCGGCTGGCCCTGCCATCCCGGGCCAGGCCACGCCAACCCCCAGCACATCGCTGGAGCTGTGCAGGGCAAGCACGGCGCCCATCAGGCCCCCCTCATGGCGGCAGGGCCGCGCCGGGGCAGAGGCGCAGCCAGCGGCCGCCGTCGCGCTGAAAACTGCGGCAGGCCCTCACATCCCATTCCACTCCCACGCCCCCACCGGCAAGATCCTGCACCTGCACGTGAATGCGGGGCTGCTGCGGCAGGAAGTCGGGTCTGGAGCAGAGGTGTGCAGCCCCATGCTGGCGCTCCACAGCGTGGTAGGCCTGACAGCGGTCGACCCAGTGGCAATCCACACAGATGCACATGCTGCCCAGGCCCAGCCAGGAGCCCATTGTGACCGCTGGCCGCCCCGCCGGCGAGGTGGCCCAGGCGCTTTGGCAACGGCTGCTGGCCGAGCCCTGGCCCCTGCCCCTGCAGGCCCTGCCCGCCGGCACGGCGCTGGTGGGCGGTGCGGTGCGGGATGGCCTGCTGGGCTGCCTCGAGCCCCAACCCGACCTCGACTTTGTGGTCGACGGCGATGCCATCGCCCTGACCCGCCAGCTCGCCAGGGACCACGGCGGCACTGTGGTGATCTTGGACGTCGACCACAACATCGCCCGGCTGGTGCTGGGGGGCTGGAATCTCGACCTGGCCCGGCGCGGGGGGGCCAGCCTCGAGGCCGACCTGCTGCGCCGCGACTACAGCGTCAATGCCATCGCCCTGCCGCTGCCGGCCGGCGGGGGCGAAGCCAGCGCCCTGGTGGATCCCAGCGGCGGCCTGGGCCATCTGCAGCAACGCCAACTGGTGGCCCTGAGCGAGGCCAACCTGCTCGCCGACCCCCTGCGGCTACTGCGGGGCATCCGGCTCGCCTCCAGCCTGGGTTTTGCACTCGAACCCAGCAGCGCAGCCTGGATCCAATCCCATGGGCCCCAGCTCACGACCGTCGCCGGCGAGCGGGTATTGGCGGAACTGACAAAACTGGCGGCCGCCCAGCAGGGCGAACGGGGCCTGGCCCAGGCACTCGCATGGAACCTTCTCGAGGGCTGGGGCGCCGATGCCAGCGCCAACCTGGCCGGGCTCAGCCTCGAGCGGGCCCGGCAGCGGGGCCTGCTTGAGGGCGAAATCGAGTGGGCCCTGCCCCTGGCCAGGATCTGCGCCCTGTTGCCACCACAAGCCCTGGCCGGCCTGCGCAGCAGCAACCGCCTGCAACAGCGCTGCCGGGCCCTACGCCACTGGCAGCAGCAGGTGGCCCAGGTGGGCTGCTGGGCCAACCTGCCAGAGCCGAACTGCCTGGCCCTGCAGCGGCAGCTGGAGGCCGATTTCCCTGCCCTGGTGCTGCTGCTGGCCGAACCGGCCCCCCAGCTGCTGGAGCGCTGGCGCAACCCCGCCGACCCCCTGTTCCATCCCCGCTCCCCCCTCGATGGCCGCAGCCTGCAGCAGCAGCTGGCCATCCCCGCCGGCCCTGAGCTGGGCCAGCTGCTCGAGCACCTAAGCCTGGAGCGCTCCTTCGGCCGCCTGGCGCCGGGGCCTGAAGGGGAGGGCGCGGCCCTGGCTGCGGCGGAGAGCTGGTGGAGGCAACGCCAAGACCGGCGGCGTGATTAACTTCGTCTTGTCAAGGCGCAACGAGAGGCTTCTCCTCGCCTGCTGAAAATTTTTTCAACCCCTTTCCCATGAGCATTCGCCTCTACGTCGGCAACCTGCCGCAAACCTTTGATGCCAAGGAGCTGGAGGCTCTGTTTACCGCTGTGGGAGAGGGGGTGCGCTTCAAGGCCGTCAACGACCGTGAAACCGGGGCCTGCCGCGGCTTCGGCTTTGCCAATACCGATGATCAGAAACTGGCCGACGCGGTGATCGAACAGCTCAACGGCAAGGACTTCGGCGGTAACACTCTGCGCATCGAGATCTCCGAGCGCAAGGAAGGCCGCAGCGCCGCCCCCGCCGAGCGCCGCAGCGGCAGTGCCCCCACCCCGGCCCGCAAGGCAGTGAACAAGGTGGTGCACGCCGACAACATCGACAGCGAATCCCCCGATCCCCGCTGGGCCGGGGAGCTGGCCAAGCTCAAGGATCTCCTCGCCAACCAAAAGGCCGCTGTCTGAACTCGCCTGGACCTGGCAGGGCCACCGCATCCATCTGGTCGAAGCGGGAGATCCCGCTTGCCCCACCAAGATTGTCTTGATCCATGGCTTTGGGGCCTCGGTCGGTCACTGGCGCCACAACCTGCCTGCCCTGGCTGATCGGGCCCGGGTGGTGGCCATAGATCTGCTCGGTTTCGGCGCCAGTGACAAGCCCGTATCCCGGCTATCTGGAGAGGCCGAACAGGCCGGTGCGGTTCACTACTGCTTCGACCTCTGGGGCCAACTGGTGGCCGACCTGGTGCGCGAGAGGCTGCTGGGGCCGGAGCAGCAAGCGCCGGCCCAGGTTCATCTTGTCGGCAACTCGATCGGCGCCATGGTGGCCCTCACCGCAGCCCGGCAGCTGCTGGCCGCCGGCATCGCCCCGGCCCAGGTGATCCTGATTGACTGCGCCCAGCGAACCCTCGACGACAAGCGGGCCGCCCAGCTGCCGGGCTGGGAGCGGGCCAGCCGCCCCCTGGTGAAACAACTGGTGCGCCAGCGTTGGTTGGTTGCTCCCCTGTTTCGGCTGCTGGCCCGGCCGGCCTTCATCCGCCGCGTGCTGGCCCGGGCCTACCCCAGCGGCGCCCACGTCGACGACGACCTGGTGGCCCTGCTGCATCGCCCCAGCACCGACCCTGGAGCTACGGAAAGCTTCCGGGGCTTCGTCAACCTGTTCAACGACTATCTCGCCCCCCAGCTGCTGGCAGAGCTAGATGGGGCCAACCCTCCCCTGCCGGTGCGGCTGCTGTGGGGCGAAGCCGATCCCTGGGAAGATCCCGCCGAAGCCCGCCGCTGGGCCGCCAGCTTTGGCTGCATCCAGGAGTTGAGGATCCTGCCTGGGCTGGGCCACTGCCCCCACGATGAAGCGCCCGAGCTGGTCAATGCGATCCTGCTGGAGTGGATCCTGCAGGACTGGACCGCTCTGGCGCCTCAGCGCACCTGAGCCACCAGGTAAGAGAAGGGCAGATCGATCAACTTGCCGGCCCGAGGCACGTAGGCCCGCTTGTTGAAAACGTCATAGCCGTGGGATTCGATCACATCGAGAATGCCCCGATAGAGGCGCAATGAGGCCCAAACCGGCCAGCGAGCATCCGGGGCCAACCAGCGCACCCCCGCCTCCGAACGGGCGAACCACATGCGGGCCCGCTCCAGCTGGAAGCGCATCAATGCCCGCCAGTTGTCGTTGACGACGCCGGCCAGTAACTGCTCTTCGCTGTAGCCAAAGCGGGCCAGATCCTCCTGGGGCAGGTAGATGCGACCGCGACCGCGATCCTCTCCGACATCCCGCAGGATGTTGGTGAGCTGGTTGGCAATGCCCAGGGCCACTGCCGAGCGGGAGGTGTCGGGTCGATCGCTCCAGGGGGCAGTGGTGTAGGCAGGGTCGAGGCCCATCACCTCCTGGGTCATCAAGCCCACGGTGCCCGCCACCCGATAGCAGTAGAGCTCGAGCTGCTCAAAATTCTCATAGCGGTGCTGGTTCAGGTCCATCCGCTGGCCTTCGATCATGTCGAGATAGGCCTGCAAGGGCTGGGGATAGCGCTCGATCGTGTCGCGCATCACCAGGTCGAGGCCGTCGTGCACGTCGCCGGCGAAGAGCTTGCGGGTGCGCTCCTCCCAGCGGTCCAGCCGCCCGGCCAACTCCGCCACAGGCCGGGCCTGGGCCTCGGCACTGTCCATCAGCTCGTCGGTGCGGCGACACCACACGTAGATGGCCCAGATCGCCCGCCGCTTGGCTGCTGGCATCAGCAGGGTGCCCAGGTAGAAGGTTTTGGCCCATTCAGCCGTTTCTCGCCTGCATGCCTCGTAGGCCTGGTCGAGGTTGGGCAGGGCGGAAACCACCATGGTCAGGCCGTTGCTGAGATGGCCTGGGCGCACTGCTTGCCGCTGAGTACTGCCCCCTCCATCGAAGCCAGATAGCGCTGCATGGTGTAACAGCCCGCCAGAAAGAAGTTGGCGATCGGCGAGGCCTGGTCGGGCCGCAGCTGCTGGCAGCCCGGCACGGTTTTGTACACCGAGAGGGGCGTTTTCACCACGATCGACTTGCGCAACTGGGCCTGGTCATCGCCGCTGAAATGCAGCGGGAACAGGCGCTTGAGCTCCTCCAGGGTGGCGGCCACGATCTCCTCATCCGGCCGGCCGATCCAGTCTTTCGCCGGGGCAAAGACCAGCTCCAGCATGGAACGTTCGGGGTCTTCGTATTCCCGGCAGGTGTTGCTCATGTCCGCATAGACACTCAGCAGGGGGCTGCGGCTGAACAGCAGGTGGTCGATCTCGGTGAGCTTGCGATCAAACCAGAGGTGGATGTTGATCACCGGCACGCCATTGAGGCCATCGAGCTTCTTGAAGTAGGGAATTTCCTTCCAGGGTTCAGGCACCAACAGCTTGAAGGGATCCACCGGCATGGCACTCACGTAGGCATCGGCCGTGAGGCTGCGGGGCTCCTGGCCCTTGATGCCCCCAATCTGGAAGGCCTTCACCGTGCCATCGGCATGGAGCTCGATCTGGCGCAGGGGGGCATTGAGATGCACCTCGCCGCCATGGGCTTCGATGTAGTCAACGATCGGCTGGCAGAGCCGCTGGGGTGGGTTGCCATCGAGAAAGGCCATCTTCGAGCCATCGCTCTCCTGCAGGAAGCGGTTGAGGGCGGTGAGCACCACGGTGCTGGAGATCTCATCGGGATCGATGAAATTCAGCGCCTTGGCCATGGCGATGAACACCTCGTCATTCACCCGCTCCGGGATGTTGTGGATGCGCAGCCACTCGGTCCAGGAATACTGGTCGCACTCCTCAACGTACTGCTGGCCCCGCAGGATCGCCGGCACCAGGCCGATGCCAAAGGCGATCTTCTCGGGCCAGGTGAGCAGGTCGTTGTTGCCCAGGATCGCCGCCAAGCCGTTGAAGGGAGCCGGGATGTCGGGAAACTCGAAGCGGCTGTAAGTGCCTGGGGTTTCCTTTTGGTTGAAGATCATCGAGTGGCTCTTCCACTGCAGCCGGTCTTCGATGTCCAGCTCCTTGAGGAGCTGGCGCATGTTGCGGTACGCGCCAAAAAAGATGTGCAGACCGGTCTCATACCAGTCGCCGTCAGCGTCCTGCCAGGCCGCTACCTTGCCGCCGAGCACGTCTCGGGCCTCGACCACCACTGGGGTGTGGCCGGCGTCACAGAGGTATTTGGCGCACGACAGCCCGGCGAGCCCTGCTCCGGCGATGACGACGCGCATATCTGCTCTTGAATCCAGGGGCAACCCTAAAGGGGGCCCAGGGCCGCTGCGGCCTAGAAGCTTTCTAGAGTTACGTAACCGGGTGCCCGTAATCGCTTTCCCATGGCCGACCCCCACACCACTGAGCTTGAAAGAACTGAGATCGGCAACCCAGAGCAGCTGGGCAGCGCGACCTTGCTGAAATCCACCACCCGCCACGTGCGGCTGTTCACCGCCCACGTGGACAAGGGCAACCTGGTGGCCGATCCCAGCCAACTCACCATGGATCTGGATCCGGACAACGAATTCCTCTGGGACGGGCCGGTGCTGGCCAAGGTCCAAGACCAGTTCCGCGAGTTGGTTTCGGCCCATGCCGGGGCCGAGCTCAGCGAATACAACCTGCGCCACATCGGCTCAGAGCTCGAAGGGCTGATCCGCCAACTCCTCCAGGCTGGAGAGCTGCGTTACAACCCCGACGCCAGGGTGCTCAACTACTCCATGGGCCTGCCCCGCAGCAGCGAAAACCTGTGAGCCGCTCCCGCTACAACGCCGATCGCTACCGCAAAGACCCCTACGCCGACGGTCCCTATGAAAGGGGGGGGAGCGACAGGGGACGGGGCAGGCCCGACCCAGGACCCGCCCCTGGGGGGGAAGGGCCCGGTGGCGGCAACGCACCCTTCAAGTTCAACGTGGCCACCATGGCCATCCTGGCCGGGGTGCTGGTGGTGGGCATCGGCATCGGCACAGGCCTCTCCAGCACCACCCAGGGCGACCAGGGCAACATCGCCAGCTCCCAGCAGCTCGACATGGCCGTGCCCGATCCGGAGTTCTGCCGCCAGTGGGGCGCCAGCGCCTTCGTGATGGACATTGAGCTCTACACGACCATGAACCCCAGCTCGAGTTTTGTGACCCAGCCGGCGCTCAAGCCAGGCTGCGTGATCCGCAGGGAGAACTGGAGCGTGCTGCAGAAAGAAGGAGCCGTCACCTCCGAGCAGATGCGCCAGTGCAAGCAGCGGATGAACACCTTCGCCTACATCGGCTCGGTGAAGGACAAACCGATCGTGCGCTGCGTCTACCAGACAGACATCAGCGAGAACAAGTTCCTCACCAAGGGCGTGGCCGACAGCACCGTGGGCATCACCCCGGAATCCGACCAGTTCTGAGCGAGCAGCCTCAGGCCGGGCTCTCCTGCTGGAGGGGCCGGCGCAAGGGGCTGTCGGGGCTGGCGAACACCGGCAGCACCTCCTTGCGGAAGGCGTCGGCGGCCCGGGAGCAGTAGCGGGCTGGATGGCTGATCAGCTTGAGCTGGCGACGCACCAGCAGGTCGGCCACCTGGGGGCGGTGCAGGCTGCCTGCCGAGAGCTCCCGCTCGATCGACACCACCGGCAGGAAGGCGGCACCCAGGCCGCTCTGCACGGCGTTCTTGATCGCCTCAAACGAGTTGAGCTCCATCTCGATCTTGAGACGGGCCACATCCAGGCCGGAGCGGGCCAGCAGCTGGTCCACCATCTTGCGGGTGGTGGACTGGGCATCGAGGCAGACAAAGCCAAGTCGGTAGAGGTCGTCCTTGGTGAGTTCCGGCAGGCGGGCCAGGGGGTGCTTCACCGGCAGCACCAGGGCCAGCTCATCGCTGGCATAGGGCACCACCTGCAGCAGCTCACAGAGCTCACTGGGCAATTCGCCGCCAATGATCGCCAGATCCACCTGGCCGTTAGCCACGCTCCAGCCGGTGCGGCGGGTGCTGTGCACCTGCAGCTGCACCGCCACCTCAGGGTATTTCTGGCGAAACAGGCCGATCATGCGCGGCATCAGGTAGGTGCCGGTGGTTTGGCTGGCGCCGACGATCAGGGAGCCGCCACGCAGGTTGTGGAGGTCTTCCAGGGCCCGGCAGGCCTCCTGACACTGGCTGAGGATCCGGTCGCAGTAGCTGAGCAGCAGGTGGCCGGCCTCGGTGAGCTGGGCCTTGCGGCCGCCCCGGTCAAACAGGCTGACGCTGAGCTGCTTCTCCAGGTTCTGGATCTGCAGGCTCACTGCCGGCTGGGTGACATAGAGGCTGTCGGCAGCCTTCTTGAAACTGCCCTCCGAGGCGATGGCCCGCAGGATGCGGAGCTGGTCGAGGGTGAAGGGAAGATCTGCCATCGGGTTGCCTGGGTGGACCTGGGCCTGCCGGCTGGCGAGGAAAAAACTCTAAGGGGGAACTCTGGCGGCGAGAATCTGGAGCTTCACAACTCCCCATCTGGCCCGTGCCCCCCAGCTCTTTACAGCACAGCAGCTGGGTGATGCTGGCCCTGCTTCTCGCCTTTGCAGTGGTACACAGCGGCGGGGCCTCGCTGCGGGCCTGGGGCGTGGAGCGGATCGGCGAGCGGGCCTGGCGGCTGCTGTTCGCCGCCGTGAGCATCCCCTCAGCTGTGCTGGTGATCGGCTACTTCCTGGCCCACCGCTACGACGGCATCCGGCTCTGGAACCTGCAGGAGGCGCCCTGGATCGTGCCGCTGGTGTGGACCGGCACAGCCATCAGCTTTTTGTTTCTCTATCCGGCCACCTACAACCTGCTGGAGATCCCGGCGGTGCTCAAGCCCCAGGTGCGCCTCTACGCCACCGGGATCATCCGCATCAGCCGCCACCCCCAGGCCGTGGGCCAGATCCTCTGGTGCGCCACCCACCTGCTCTGGATCGGCAGCAGCTTCATGCTGGTCGCCTGCTTTGGCCTGATCGCCCACCACCTCTTTGCGGTTTGGAACGGCGACCGGCGCCTGGCCAACCGCTTCGGAGCCGCCTTTGAAGAGCTCAAGGCCAGCACCTCGGTGATCCCCTTCAAAGCAGTGCTGGATGGCCGCCAGCAGTTGGTGCTCAGCGAGTTCCTGCGACCGGCCCAGCTGGGCATTGTCATTGCCGTGGCTCTGTTCTGGTGGGCGCACCGCTACATCGGCGCCGGGGCCACCGCCTTCAGCCGCTCCAGCCTGGGCCACTGGCTCTCCTGATGGGGGGGCCCGCACAGTTGGCGAAGATCCCTGACGCAGTCTGCCTACACTTGCCGCAGCCAGTCTGGGTCGCATGCCGTCAGCCGCCGAACTCGCCTGGTTGATTCCGGTGCTGCCCCTGGCTGGGGCCTGCATCACCGGGCTGGGATTAATCAGTTTCAACCGCACCGTCAACCGTCTGCGCAAACCCGTGGCCTGGCTGCTGATCAGCTGCGTGGGAGCGGCGGCGGTGCTCAGTTATGCCGTACTCGCCGAGCAACTGGCCGGGGCAGGCCCCACCGAGGTGCTGTTCAACTGGGCCAGCGCCGGCAATTTCAACCTGCAGATGGGCTTCCGGGTGGATGCCCTCGGCGCCGTGATGCTGTCGTTGGTGACCACCATCGCCGTGCTGGTGATGGTTTATTCCGATGGCTACATGGCCCACGACAAGGGCTATGTGCGCTTTTTCACCTACCTGGCCCTGTTCAGCAGCTCGATGCTGGGCCTGGTGATCAGCCCCAACCTGCTGGAGATCTACGTGTTCTGGGAGCTGGTGGGCATGTGCTCCTACCTGCTTGTGGGCTTCTGGTATGACCGTGATGGCGCCGCCAACGCGGCCCAGAAGGCCTTTGTGGTCAACCGGGTTGGCGACTTCGGCCTGCTGCTGGGAATCCTGGGGCTGTTCTGGGCTACTGGCAGCTTCGGCTTCGAGGAGATCGGCAGCCGACTGCAGGAAGCCGTGGCCGGGGGCAGTCTCCCCAATGCGGCGGCCATCCTGCTCTGCCTACTGGTGTTCATGGGGCCCATGGCCAAATCGGCGCAGTTCCCCCTGCACGTCTGGCTGCCCGATGCCATGGAGGGCCCGACGCCGATCTCGGCCCTGATCCATGCCGCCACCATGGTGGCGGCCGGTGTGTTTCTGGTGGCCCGGCTGCAGCCGGTTTATGAGCCTTTCCCGGCGGTGCAGGCCACGATCGCCGTGGTGGGCACGATCACCCTGGTGCTTGGAGCCTCGATTGCCCTGACCCAGATGGACCTCAAAAAAGGTCTGGCCTACAGCACCGTTTCCCAGCTGGGTTACATGATGCTGGCCATGGGCTGCGGGGCTCCGGTGGCCGGCATGTTCCACCTGGTGACCCACGCCTTCTTCAAGGCCATGCTTTTCCTGGGCTCGGGTTCGGTTATCCACGCCATGGAGGAGGTGGTGGGCCACGAACCCGTGCTGGCCCAGGACATGCGACTGATGGGCGGCCTGCGCAAATACATGCCAATCACCAGCACCACCTTCCTGATCGGCTGCGTGGCAATCGCCGGCATCCCCCCCCTGGCTGGCTTCTGGAGCAAGGACGAAATCCTGGGAGTGGCGTTTGGTTCCTTCCCCCTGCTCTGGGTGGCCGGTTTCATCACCGCCGGCATGACGGCCTTCTACATGTTCCGGCTCTACTTCCTCACCTTTGAAGGCGAGTTCCGCGGCGGCGACAAAGCCCTCCAGGCCCAGCTGCTGGCAGCCGCCGGCAAGCCCCCCGGCGATGGGGACGGCCACGGCCACGCCAGCCATCCCCATGAGTCCGGCTGGCAGATGGCGATGCCGCTCGCCGTACTGGCGGTGCCCTCGGTGCTGGTGGGCCTGCTAGGTACCCCCTGGAACAGCCGCTTCGGCAACCTGCTCGACCCCCAGGAAGCCGCCGAGGTGGCGGAGCACTTCAGCTGGAGCGAGTTTCTCCCCCTCGCCGGGGCCTCGGTGGCCATCTCGGTGGCCGGCATCAGCGTGGCGGTACTGGCCTACGCCCTCCACAAGCTCGACCTAGCCACCGCCGTGGCGGCCCGCTTCCCGGCTCTCAATGCCTTCCTGGCCAACAAGTGGTACCTCGACGCGATCAACGACAAGTTGTTTGTGCAGGGCAGCCGCAAGCTGGCCAAATCGGTGCTCGAGGTGGATTCCAAGGTGGTCGATGGGGTGGTGAACCTCACGGGCCTGGTGACCCTCGGCAGCGGCGAGGGTCTCAAGTACTTCGAAACGGGTCGGGCCCAGTTCTATGCCCTGATCGTGTTTGGCGGGGTCATCGCCCTGGTGGTTTTATTCGGCTCGCTGGGCTGAGCAAGCCTCACGCCCCGCCCCGCCAGCTCCTACCCCCCTTCGCTGATCCCCAGGCGTGAGCGCAAAGCGCGTGGCTGGGGATCAGCGAAGGGGAGCAGGAGCCCAACTCTGTGTGACATCCCCCATCAGCGCAGTGCAGGGCCCGACTGAATTTCTACACTCCGCCTAATGGTGAGGCTTGGTTCGTGCCATTCCCTTGGTTGAGTGCGGCGATCCTTTTCCCGATCGCCGCCGCACTGGTGATTCCTTTCATTCCGGATGCCGGCGACGGCAAGCGGGTGCGCTGGTATGCCCTGGGTGTGACCCTCACCACCTTCCTGCTGACGGTCGGTGGCTACCTCAATGGCTATGACCCGGCTGTTGAGGGCCTGCAGCTGGTTGAGCGGGTTTCCTGGCTGCCCAAGCTGGGGCTGGCCTGGTCCGTGGGGGCCGACGGCATCTCGATGCCCCTGATCCTGCTGACCAGCTTCATCACCTCCCTGGCGGCCCTGGCGGCCTGGCCGGTGACATTCAAGCCCAAACTCTTCTATTTCCTGCTGCTGGCCATGGATGGCGGCCAGATCGCGGTGTTCGCCGTGCAGGACATGCTGCTCTTCTTTCTGGCCTGGGAGCTGGAGCTCCTGCCGGTGTATCTGCTGCTGGCGATCTGGGGCGGCAAGAAGCGCCAGTACGCCGCCACCAAGTTCATCCTCTACACGGCAGGCAGCTCCCTGTTCATCTTGGTGGTGGGCCTGGCCATGGCCTTCTACGGCGGTGGCGCCCCCACCTTTGAGTACACGGACCTGATGGCCAAGGACTTCTCCACGAAGTTCCAGCTCTTTGCCTATGCCGGCCTACTTATCGCCTTTGGGGTGAAGTTGCCGATCGTGCCCCTGCACACCTGGCTACCAGATGCCCACGGCGAGGCCACGGCTCCGGTGCACATGCTGCTTGCCGGCATCTTGCTGAAGATGGGCGGCTACGCCCTGCTGCGCTTCAACGTGCAGCTGCTACCGGAAGGCCATGCCCAATTTGCGCCGCTGCTGGTGGTGCTGGGGGTCGTCAACATCATCTACGCGGCGCTCACCTCCTTTGCCCAGCGCAATCTCAAGCGCAAGATCGCCTACAGCTCGATCAGCCACATGGGCTTTGTGCTGATCGGCATTGGCAGTTTCAGTGCCCTCGGCACCAGTGGCGCCATGTTGCAGATGATCAGCCACGGCCTGATCGGCGCCAGCCTCTTCTTCCTGGTGGGCGCCACCTATGACCGCACCCACACCCTCCAGCTCGATGAGATGGGCGGCGTGGGCCAGTCCATGCGGAAAATGTTTGCGCTCTGGACCATCTGCTGCCTGGCTTCCCTGGCGCTGCCGGGCATGAGCGGCTTTGTATCCGAGCTGATGGTGTTCACGGGCTTCGTGACCAGCGAGGCCTATTCACTCAGCTTCCGCATCGTGATGGCGGCTCTGGCGGCGGTGGGCGTGATCCTCACCCCCGTCTACCTGCTTTCGATGCTGCGGGAGATCTTCTTCGGCAAGGAAAACGTCGAGCTGGCCTCCCACACCCACCTGGTGGATGCTGAGCCGCGGGAGATCTACGTTGTGAGCTGCCTGCTCGTGCCGATTGTGGGCATCGGCCTCTACCCACGGATCATGACCGACACCTACCGCTCCTCCATCGAGGCCCTGGTGCAGCGGGAGACCACGGCCCTGGCCAGGGTGATCCAACCGCAGCCCGGCAGCCTGATCCGCCAGCCCCTGCTCACCGCGCCCCTCCTGCCCGTCTGAACAACTCTGATTAGGCTCACCAGCACGTCGACCCCGGCCTCAGCCCTCCCAACCCACCATGAAACAGCTGAATTTTCTGCTGATCTTCAGTTTCGGCCTGGCCATGGTGATGTTCACGCTGGAGAACACGGCCCCCACCACCGTTCACTTTCTGCCCGGGTTGAGCGGCACCCTGCCCCTGGCGGCCCTGTTGTTGCTGGTCGGTGGCATCGGAGCCACAGCAGCTTGGGTTTTCGCGGTGTGGACAGGCGTTGTGCGCAAGGTTGAGGCGGTGCGGAGCCAGAGCGAAGCCGCTGCCCAGCAGGTGCGGATTGAAGAACTGGAGAACGACCTCCAGCGGTACCGGGCCACGGTGGATGCCCAGCTGGGCCTGCTGCCCGCCGCGGGCCAGAGCTCGGCCGCTGCCAACTCCGAATCAACGCTGGTGTCCAGCGAGCAACACCGGTAGCTTGTCGATGAAACCAAATCAGGAACAGGAATTCACCTTTGGCTGAAGGGGGCGCCAGGCTTGCCATCCGTCTGCTCCAAGACGCAGCCGAGCGGGGTGAGCTGGATCCCTGGGATGTGGATGTGATTGCCGTGGTAGACGGCTTCCTCGACCAGTTGCACCAGCGCATTGCCGTGCCCCGCCTGGTGGGCGGCAGCTATGAAAAAGATCTCGCCGAAACCAGCGAGGCCTTCCTAGCGGCTTCGGTGCTGGTGAGTCTCAAGGCCGAAGTGCTCGAAGCGGCCACCTTCGCCTGCGAACCCCTTGAGGAACAGGAACTCGACTTTGACTTCGACGCCGATGGCCAGGGCTGGCTAATCAACCCAGGCATCGAACTGCCCAAGCGGCCGGAACGGCACCTCTGGCGCCGGCCCGTGGCCCCGCCACCCCTACAGCGCCCGGTGACCCTTGGGGAGCTTATCCGCCAGCTGGAGGACATCGCCGAACGGCTCGAACAGGACGATGGCCGCAACCGCCAGCGCCACCGCCCCAAGCGCTACAGCGAGCGAGCCGCCATCCAGCAGGTGGCCGCCCTGGCCCACCGCGAAAAACTGCCCGAGACCACCGCCGCCCTGAGCCGGTTTCTGCTGAGCTGGGACCCCGCCCATGACTGGGCAGGGTTCAACGACCTGGTGCAGGTCTGGGCCGACGAGGTGAACTGCCGCGGAGCCGGCGCCGAGTTGGATTGCGACCGGGTCGGGGTGTTCTGGGCGCTGCTGTTCCTCTGCCACCAGGGCAAGGTGGAACTGGAACAGGAGGGCGGCCTGTTCGGCCCCCTGCAGCTGCGTCGCCTGCTTCATAGCGGCGAAACCCGGCAGCTCCCCCTCGTGCCGGCCGACAAGGCGGCGGCGTCCCTATTGGCGGCTTGAGCTTTACCAATAATATGGGACGTTAAAGAAGACAAGGTAAACGCCGATGAAGGCGATGATCCTGGCGGCTGGCAAGGGTACTCGGGTGCGTCCCATCACGCACACAATCCCCAAGCCGATGATCCCGATCCTGCAGAAGCCCGTCATGGAGTTTCTGCTGGAGCTGCTAAAGGAGCATGGCTTTACTGAAGTCATGGTGAATGTCTCCCACCTGGCCGAGGAGATCGAGAACTACTTCCGCGATGGCCAGCGTTTTGGCGTCGAGATTGCCTACAGCTTTGAGGGCCGCATTCAAGATGGCCAGTTGATCGGGGACGCCCTCGGATCGGCCGGTGGCCTCAAAAAGATTCAGAATTTCCAGAGCTTCTTCGACGAGACCTTCGTGGTGCTCTGCGGTGATGCCCTGATCGATCTCGACCTGACCGAGGCCGTGCGGCGCCACCGGGAGAAGGGCGCCATGGCGAGCCTGATCACCAAACGGGTGCCCAAGGATCAGGTGAGCAGCTACGGCGTAGTGGTCACCGACGCTGACGGCAGGGTGCGCTCCTTCCAGGAGAAGCCGGCGGTGGATGAGGCCGCCAGCAACATGATCAACACCGGTATCTACATCTTCGAGCCAGAGGTGCTCGACTTCGTGCCCAGCGGCCAGCCCTTCGACATCGCCTCAGACCTGTTCCCCAAGCTAGTGGCGGCCGGAGCAGCCTTCTATGCCCTGCCGATGGAATTTGAATGGGTGGATATCGGTAAGGTGCCCGACTACTGGCAGGCGATTCGCAGCGTGCTGCAGGGGCAGGTGCGCCAGGTGCAGATCCCAGGCAAGGAGGTAAGACCGGGGGTTTTTGCCGGGCTCAATGTGGCGGCAGATTGGGACAAGATCAATGTGACCGGGCCCATCTATGTGGGCGGCATGAGCCGCATTGACAACGGCACCACGATCATTGGCCCGGCGATGATTGGGCCCAACTGCCACATCTGTGCAGGAGCCACGATCGACAACTCGATCATTTTTGATTACTCCCGCATCGGCCCTGGAGTGAGGCTGGTGGAAAAACTGGTGTTTGGCCGCTACTGCGTCGACCGCAACGGCGACCACTTCGACCTGCAGGAGGCAGCCCTCGACTGGCTGATCACGGACGTGCGCCGTCAGGATGTGATTTCGCCCTCACCCCAGCAAAAAGCCATGGCCGAGCTGCTGGGCACTGACCTGGCCAAGAGCTCCTCAAAGTGAGGCCGTAAGGCCTGCCTGGCGCAGGATCTCCGGGATGCGCTCCTCCGCTTTGATCGCCATCAGGTGCACCCCCTGGGCGATCTGCAGGTAGGCAGCCACCTGCTCGGCGGCGATTGCCACCCCTTCGGCCGCCGGGTCGGCTGCGGCCGCCAGCCGATCAATTACGGCCTGGGGAATCTGGGCTCCGGGCACCACTCGGTTGATGAAAGCCGCGTTGCGGGCCGACTTGAGCAGAAACACCCCCGCCAGCACCGGCAGCTGCAGGGGGGCGGCGATCTCACCGACAAATCGTTTGAGGGCTTCGCCGTCCATCACCATCTGGGTTTGCACAAAACGGGCCCCGGCCTCCTTCTTGCGCACCAGCCGGCTCTTCAGGCCGCTCCAACTGGAGGACTGGGGATCCGCCGCCGCACCTGCGAACAGGTCTGTGGGCCCGTCAGGCAGCTGGCCCTGCACCGGATCCTGGCCGGCGTTGAACTGCCGCACCAGCTGCAGTAGGCGCACGGCCTCGAGCTCATTCACCGGCCGGGCATCCGGTTGGTCACCAGCCCGCACCGGATCGCCGGTGAGGCAGAGCAGATTGCGGATCCCCAGGGCCTGGGCGCCGAGCAGCTCGGCCTGCAGGGCAATGCGATTGCGATCCCTACAGGCCAGCTGCAGCACCGGCTCGATGCCGGCATCCAGCAGCAGGCGGCAGACAGCCAGGCTGCTCATCCGCATCACGGCCCGACTGCCATCAGTCACATTGACGGCGTGCACCCAGCCGCGCAGGGATGCGGCGGCGGCCAGCACTCGGCCCGGGTCCCCCCCCCTGGGGGGCATCACCTCCGCGGTCAGAGCTGACGCACCTCTGGCCAGGGCCTCTTGGAGCTGCAAACCGGTCCTTTCGTCTCAACACCCATTATTGGTCTTCACCCTGCCTACACTTAGCTGCAGCCTGTGGCCTGGGCGAATGGATTCCGATCGCTCCACTGCAGGGTCCCTGGGCCCGGTGCGCCCAGAGATCTCGGAACGGGAGATCGAGATCATTGAGCTGGTGGCCCAGGGGCTCACCAACCAGGAAATCGCCGGCACGCTGACGATCAGCAAACGCACCGTGGACAACCACGTCAGCAACATCTTCACCAAAACCGGCGCCAAGAACCGGGTAGCCCTGCTCAATTGGGCCATGGATCACGGCAAGATCTGCCGTGATGGCTTCAACTGCTGCTCAATCGAAGCAGCTCCAGGCGCTCGTCCTCAGGCCAGCGGGCCAGGGGCCAACGGGCCAGGGACGCATTGCTGAACTGATGGCGGCCGGTGAGCTCGGCCACGCACCAGGCTGGGATCTCAAGCGCCAGGTCCTGCTGTAGGGCCGCCGCATCCAGCTCCACCTCCGCCACCACCAGCGGCGCATTCTCGGCCTCAAACACATCGACCACCCAGTCGCCGCCGGGCAGGTCCAGGCCATGGCGGCGCTTACTGAGCTTCTGGCCTGCCAGGGACAGCAGGGCCGTGGCATCCCCCTCGGGAATGGGGTATTCGAATTCCTGCCGCACCAGGCCCTCGGGCCCCATCGGGCCGCCGGCCGGAGGCGCCTTGAGGGTGAGCCAGGCCCCTGCCACATCAGCAACACCCCTGGCCTGCCGCACCCGCACGGTGAGTCCATCGGAACTGGCCAGCAGGTAGCCCTGCTCCAACCAGGCCTGCCAACAAACGTGGCGGCGCCACTGCTGGCCGCTCACCAGAAAGCGTCGTTCGATTTCCAGGGCCATGGCGCCGATCAGCTCAACTAGGGCTCAGTCATTAGAGGGATCAGTTATTGGAGGGCTCAGTTATGGGAAGGCTCGGGGGCGGTGAGGCTACCGGCCCAGTGCAGCTTGTGGGTGAGGGTGCGGTAATAGGAGGGACTCTGCTCCAGCAGCACCTGCAGGGCCGGATGGGGACTGCGCTCCACCACCGCCCGGTCCCCCGGCTCCAGCACCGTGGCATGGGCGCCATCTTTCCATAGCTTGACCCTGCGGCTGGTTTCCCCTAGGGGCCACACGGAAAGCTGGGCCCGGGGGGGCACCACCACAGCCCGGCTAGAAAGGCTCATCGGGCAGATCGGATTGACCACAATCGCCTCTATACCGGGATGGAGAATCGGCCCGCCAGCTGCCATCGCGTAGCCCGTCGAGCCGGTGGGGGTGGCAATGATCAGGCCATCGCCGCGATACTGGTCCACCACCTCACCATCGATCTCCAGCTCGAGCACGCAGGTGGGTGAGACCTCATCGAGACAGGGGCGAAAGTAGAAATCATTGAGGGCCAGATGGGCGCCATCGGCCTGATCTAAGCCATCACTACCGGCCACGCCAACACCACGGGCCACGCCATCACCCCGGTTGATGTGGGCCTGCAGCATCATTCGACGCTCGAGGGCAAAACAGTCGTTGCGGAGGCGGTCCCAGAGGCTCTCCTGCCCCGCTTCGGCCTTCTGCCCAGGGGCAGTGAGGCGCAGCAGGCTCCGGTCATGGGTCAGAAAACCCAGGTGGCCGCCCACGTTGAAACTGAGAATGGGCACATCGAGAGGAGCCAGATGGCGGGCAGCACCCAGCACGGTGCCATCCCCGCCGAGCACCAGGGCGAGATCGGGCAAATGGGCCTCGGTGGCCAGCAAGCCTGGAAAGGGGTTGCGGGCCAGGCCACTGGAAGCAGCCACCACATGCACCCCCTGGGCGGCAAGATCTTCCGCGCAGCGCTTGGCCTGGCGCTGGGCAGCCTGGCTGCCCAACCTGGAAATCAGCCAGACCCGCTCAAGCCGCATCGCCAGGCCCCAGTTACCAGCGCAGCAAGTTGAAGCGCTCCATGTCGACCGTATCGCGGTTGCGATAGAGGGAGAGCAGGATCGCCAGGCCCACAGCCGCCTCAGCTGCCGCCACGGTGATCACAAAGATGGTGAAAACCTGGCCGCGGATCAGCTGGCCGTCGAGGTAGTCGGAGAAAGCCATCAGGTTGATGTTGACCGCATTGAGCATCAGCTCAATGCTCATCAGCACCCGCACCGCATTGCGGCTGTTGATCAAACCCCAGACCCCGGTGCAGAACAGCACCGCAGCCAGCACCAAGTAGGCCTGCAGGGGGATGGTGCTGGCGGCACTGGCAACGGTGGTGGTCTCCATGAGCTGGGGGCGGCTTGGGTCGGTGAAGCTGGAATTGGTGTGGCTGGGCTGGCTAGCGGGGAGACTTTTCGAGCAACAGCGGCGTGCGCTCCTTTTCGATCAGGCCCTGATCCACCAGCTCACCGGTGATCACATCGGTGCTGAGCACGTCTCGGCGGGCCAGCACGATCGCCCCGATCATGGACATCAACAGCAGGACAGAGGCCAGCTCAAAGGGCAACAGGTAGTCGCTAAAGAGATGCTCGCCAATGCGGATGGTCGCCTCCTCGCCCACGGCAGCAGGGCCGGGCAGGGGCCAGGGGGTGGTGAACGCCACCCGGATCAGCAACAGAAACAAGCCGCCGCAGACGGCGCCCGAGAGCAGGCGGCGCAGGCCCAAGCCAGGTATGGCAGCAAGGTTTTCCTTCTTGTTGACGAGCATGATCGCGAACAGGATCAGCACGTTCACGGCGCCCACGTAGACCAGCACCTGGGCCGCCGCCACAAAGCTGGCATTGAGCATCAGGTAGAGCCCGGCCACCGAGAGAAAAACCCCGCCCAGCAGAAAGGCCGAGTAGACGATGTTGGGCAACAGCACCACCCCGAGGGCGCCCAGCACCAGGGTGACTGAGAGGACTACGAAGCAGATCAGCTGGGTGGTGGAAGCGATTGTCATGGGGCGGTCTCCTCGGGGGCAGCCTTGGGCAGGCTATCCAGCACCTGGGAGGGCAGTTTGCCGACCCGGGGGTCCGTATCGGGCACTCCATGGGGATCCATCACACCCTTGGGCAGGTAGGCCAGCTCCCGAAGGGGCACCACGGCCGGATCGCTGGTAACGCTGGTGGGCAACCGCCCGAGGGCCACACTGTCGTAGTTGAGGCTGTGGCGATCAAAGGCAGCCAGCTCGTATTCCTCAGTCATCGAGAGACAGTTGGTGGGGCAGTACTCCACGCAGTTGCCGCAGAAGATGCACACCCCGAAGTCGATCGAGTAATTGCGCAGCTCCTTTTTCTTGGTGGCCTTGTTCATCACCCAATCGACCACCGGCAGGTTGATTGGACAGACCCGCACACACACCTCGCAGGAGATGCACTTATCTAATTCGTAGTGGATCCGTCCCCGGTAGCGCTCCGAGGGAATCAGCTTCTCGTAGGGGTACTGGACCGTGATCGGCCGGCGGCGCAGGTGATCGAAGGTCACCGCCAGACCCTGGGTCATGTAATTGGCTGCGCTCACCGCATCGCGGGTGTAGTCGCCGACTTTCTTGAGGAACCCGAACATGGAGCTAGCTCTGGAGGGGGAAGCGGTCGGAATCGATCAGCCCATGATGGCCGGTCTGGGGCAGGCCTGGGTTGATTGCTCAGGGAAATCAGCCACCGAAGGCCCCAGGGAAGGCCAGCTTGAGGGCAGCGGTGATAAGCAGGTTGACCAAGGCGATCGGCAGCAGGAATTTCCATCCCAAATCGAGCAGTTGGTCGATCCGCACCCGCGGGGTGGTCCAGCGCAGCAGGATCGCCAGAAAGACCAGCAGATAGGCCTTGAGCACGGTCATCACGATGCCCACCGATCCAGTGATGAGCTGCACCAGGGGCGCATCAATCGGCTGGCCCAGCCAGCCCGCCAACCACTCCACCGGGATCGGAAAGCCCCAGCCCCCCAGGTAGAGCACCGACACCAGCAGAGCCGAGAGCACCAGGTTGATGTAGCTGCCCAGATAGAAGAGGGCAAATTTCATGCCGGAATACTCGGTCTGGTAGCCAGCCACCAACTCCTCCTCAGCTTCGGGGAGGTCGAAGGGGAGGCGCTCACATTCGGCCAGGGCGCAGATCCAGAAGATCACAAAGCCCACGGGTTGTCGCCAGATGTTCCAGCTGAGGATGCCTGAGCCGCTCTGCTGATTGACGATGTCAACCGTGCTGAGCGAGTTGCTCATCATCACCACCGCCAGCACCGCCAGGGCCAGGGGGATCTCGTAGCTGATCGACTGGGCCGCCGCCCGCAGCCCCCCCAGCAGCGAATACTTGTTGTTGGAGGCATAGCCACTCATCAGCAGGCCGATCGGCTGGATGCTGCTGAGCGAAATCCACAGGAAGATGCCGATGCCCACATTGCTGATCAGCAGGTGCTGACCAAAGGGCACCACCAGCCAGCTGAGGATCACCGGGATCAGCACCAGCACCGGCCCGAGGGTGAACAGCAGGCCGTCGGCCTTGGCCGGGATGATGTCTTCCTTGAAGACCAGCTTCAGGCCATCGGCGATCGGCTGGAGCACGCCGAGGGCGCCGGCGTATTCGGGGCCGATGCGCTGCTGCACTGCCGCCGAGATCTTGCGCTCAAGCCACACATTGACGAGCACTCCCACCACCGCCGCCACCAGCACCAGCACCATCGGCAGGGGCAGCCAGAGCAGGTGGGCAGCTCCCGGACTCAGCCCAAATCCCTGCAGGGCCTGCTCGAAGCTGGACTCGAGATCCAGGCCTGGAGCCGTGTTGGTCACCATGGCGTCAGCTCAGATGGCATGCAACTTAGCGGGCCCCAATCGGCTGCCAGTCACGCCCGGCCTCACCGGTATAGATCTGAGAGGGCCGGTAGATGCGATTGGCCCCCAGCTGCTCCTTCCAATGGGCCAGCCAGCCAGCCGTGCGGGCGATGGCGAAGATCGGGGTGAAGAGGTCTGGGGGGATGCCGAGTTTTCGATACACCAGACCCGAGTAGAAATCGACGTTCGGATAGATGCCCTTGGGACCAAGCCGCTTGTCAGCGGCAGCCTCCAGGCAGCGGGCCAGGTCGTACATCGGGTCGTGACCGAAGCGGTCGAACAGCTCCTCAGCCAGCTTCTGGAGAATGCCGGCGCGGGGATCCTTCACCTTGTATTCCCGGTGGCCGAAGCCCATGATCTTCTGCTTCTCCGCAATGGCTTGATCCAGCCAGGAGTCCACCCGATCTTCGCTGCCGATTTCGGCCAGCATGGTGAGAACCTCCTCATTGGCTCCGCCGTGGAGCGGGCCCGCCAGGGTGCCCACGGCCGAGGCCACCACCGCGTAGGGGTCGGTGAGGGTGCTAGCGGTGACGCGGGCGCTGAAGGTGCTGGCGTTGAGGCTGTGCTCGGCGTGCAGGATCAGGCAGGCATCGAAGATGCGGGCCGCCAGGGGATCGGGCTCCCGCTCGGTGAGCATGTAGAGGAAGTTGGCCGCGTAGGCCAGGTCGTCGCGAGGCTGGATCGGATCCTGGCCTTTGCGGATCAGCTGGAAGGCCGCCACCATCGTGGGGATCTTGGCGATCAACCGCACCACCGCAGAGACGATGTATTCGGGATTGTCCAGGGCGCGCCTGGAATAGAACAAGCCCAGGGACGCCGCACTGCTCTGCAGGGCGTCCATCGGATGCCCCCCCGAGGGGAAGCACTTCATCATGTCGCGGATGCGGAAGCTCACCCGCCGGTGCATCTGCACCTCCTGCTCAAACTCCTGCAGCTGCTGGGCGTTGGGCAGCTGGGCCCAGATCAACAGGTAGGCGGTTTCCAGGAAGGTGCTGCGCGCCGCAAGCTCATCTACCCGGTAGCCCCTATAGGTGAGCACGCCCCGCTGACCGTCGATGTCGCAGATCGACGACTGGGTGGCAGGCACCCCTTCCAACCCCGGACGAAAGGGGATCTGGGTCTCGGCTCCCGCATCTGTCATGCCCCCTTCTGTCATGCCCCCTTCTGTCATGCCCGCCGCTGTGGTTGGGGCGAACCTACGGCTAAGGCCGCCATTGATGCCGTAGCCGCAGCAACCGAGGACCAATCAGGGCCTCCAGGCTGGCAGCGGCGGGTCCGAGGCGAATCAGGACGATGCCGGCCTTGCGCAGCGTGATCGCACCGGCCGGCAAACCCAGCAGAGTCGAGGCCAGCTCGCCGAGGTCGGGCTCGTGGCCCACCAGGCCCAGCCGCTGCCAGTTGCCGGCCTGGAGCAGCGGCCGCGGGTCTCCCCCTGGGGCCAGGCTGGCCTCGATCGCAAATCCACTGGCCAGCCCGGCCGCCACGCCGAGCTCGGCGGTCTGCACCGCCCGCCGCAGGGGGCTGCTCAGCAGGGGGTCACAGCAGAGCTGCAGCCTCTGTAGCTCTTGGGCCACCGCGGCCGTGCGGCGGCTTCCCTCGGCGGTGAGGGCCCGCTCCGCATCGGGGCGATCCGGATGGCGCTCCTCAGCAATGCCATGGCGCCAGAGCAGCAGTTCGCGATCAGCCAAGGGATTCGTCAACCAAAACCCACCCTGGCGCTGAGATGCACGCTGTTGCTATTGCTGTCGCTGTTGCTATCCCCGTCGCCAGGCTCCAGGCTGAGGCTGAGCCCCTGCACCGCCGGCGCCAGCGGTCTCCCAGCAAGACCCGAAAGCAGTTGCCAGGTGCTCCAACGCTGCAACAGGGCCTGGGCCGGCCCTGCCGCCATCGCCCACTGCAGGGAAGCCTGGGGCTGGTCGAGGGCGGCGAGCTGGGCCAGGCGCAGCCGGGGGGTCTGACGGGATTCGCGCTGCTCCTGCAACACCGCCAGGTTTTGGCCCCACCAGGCCAGCTGGCCCTGGCTGGCCCTGGCCCCCGCCAGGCTGGCCTGGAGCACGGCGCCCTCCTCCCGGCCGATCCGGCGCCCAGCCGGGGGCGCCTCCAGCCGGGTCCAGACCATGACGCTGGCGTCTCCCTCCACGGGCAGGGGGGCGGCGGTCAGGCCCTGGGCAGCGAGGCCCTGTTCAAGGCTGGCGGGATCGGGCTGATCCACCGCAGTGCCCAGCAACCAGCCCTGGCTGCCGGCGCTCCATAGCAAGGGGCCAGGATCGGCCGCCGCCACCAGGGCCGGCAACAAACCCTCACCGCCACCCTCACCCACCCGGAGCACGGCCGCCAGCAAGGGTTGCCAGAGCTCAGGCCAAAGGGAGGGTTGCTGCACCAGGGCCAGGCTGTCGGACTGGCCCTGCAGGGCCGCCAGCAGGGCCAGGCCGCCGTCCCCGGCAGCAGCGGTCGGAGCTGGGGGCAGGCCAGTGGCGCCGGGTGCCAGGCGCAGCAAAGCTTCCAGCGCCAGGGAACGGCCGTCGGGTCTCAGGCTGGCCACGAGCTCCTGCACCGCGCCTGCACCGGTGAGCTGGGCAGGGATGCCCAGCCAGGACCCCAGGACTTCAGCTTGGGCAGTGAGCAGCACAGCCCCCTTGCCCAGGCGCCCCAGGGCCTGCTGGAAGGAGGGACTGGCCGCCTGATTGAGCTCATCGATCTGGGAGACGTCGAGGGCCTGCTCGAGCACGCCGCGACCGGAGGCAATCAGCACCAGATCGTCGTTGACCAGGGCAGTGGCTATCGGCACCGGCGTAGTGCCCACCAGGGCGCCACGGCCACTGATCAGCCCCATGCCTCGGTAGCTGCTGATCTGCAGGTCGGTGCCGGCCAGGCTGCGGGTCTGCCAGAAGCGCTGCAGGAAACGGCGGGCCCCATCGGCATCGCGGCTGCGCAGGGACAGGAGCCAGCCGTCGGCGGCTCCCCCTGGCTCGTTGGCCAGCAGGGCCAGGCCCAGTTCAGGGCCGAGCCAGGAGGCCAGCTCGGCGGGATAGTCCAGGCCCGCCGCCGCGAAGGCGCCATCCCGCAACCCGGCTACGGCATCGGCCGCCTGGCGGCGCTGCCGGCCCGGGGCAACGGCCCGGGCATAGCCCTCGGGCCGTTGCCCATCGGTGAGCAGATAGAGACTGAGGGGTGCCTGGCGGGGCACAAAGCGGGCCGCCCGAGGCGATACCAAGGGCTGGTGCTGCAACTGCAGCGGAGAGCGCTGCAGCACCAGCCACCAACCAGCTGCCGCCAGGCTCAGCAACAGCAGCACCGCCGCCAGCACGAACGCCAGAAACGGGCGGGCCTTCATGCGTCCCACGCAGGATGGGCCCATCTTGACCCCAAGCCCCGCCTTCTGCCCGCCATGGAAAGTTCTGAGACCCCCAAAACCGTGCGAGCCCGCGAGCTGCAGCTGCGGCTGGAGCAGGGCGAGGCGATCCAGTTGGTGGATGTGCGCGAAGACGCCGAGCTGGAGCTGGCCAGGCTGGCCCATCCCGTGCTGCACCTGCCGCTGAGCCGCTCAGCTGAATGGGTCGACCGCCTGGGCGAGCTGCTCAGCCACGACCGCCCCATCGTCGTGCTGTGCCATGCGGGGGTACGCAGCTGGCAGCTGGGCTGCTGGCTGATCCAGGCCCAGGGCTATGGGGCGGTGTGGAACCTCCAGGGGGGCATCGATTCCTGGAGCCTGGAGGTGGATTCCAGCGTGCCTCGCTACTGAATCCAGCCCCCATCTGCCTACGATCAGCCAACTCCCTGCAGCGGCCGCTTGCAGTCTCCGTCCCCCCGCCCCTTGCCTCTTAGGCAGCAGGAGGTGCTCCAACTTGCCGTGCGTCACTACGTGGACACGATGGAGCCGGTGGGCAGCCAGACCCTGGTGCGCCGCTTCGGCCTGGGGGCGAGCCCGGCGACGGTGCGCTCGGCCATGGGGGCTCTGGAGCAGCGGGGGCTGCTCACCCAGCCCCACCCCTCGGCGGGCCGAATCCCCAGCCAGCAGGGCTACCGCACCTACGTAAATCAGCTGCTGCCCGCCCCGGGAGCCGCGGCCCTGCAACTGGAGCGGGAGCTCACCGGGCTCAGCCTGCAGTGGGCAGCCCTCGACGACCTGCTGCTGCACCTGAGCCGGCGCCTGGCCGATCTCACCGGCCTGCTCAGCCTGATCACCAGACCCCAGCGCAAGCAATCCCAGCTTCAGGCCCTGCGGCTGGTGGCCAGCGGCGAACGCCTGCTGGTGTTTCTGGTGGAGGGGGGGGCAACCGCCACCAGCCTCAACCTGCGGCTGCCCGCCCAGGCCGAAGCCGAGCTGGCCCCCCTGGAGCGGTGGGTGAGTACCCAGCTGCAGGAAGGGCCGATTGACTGGGCAACCCTGCCCTCCCAGTTGAACAGCAGTGGTGCTGCCCTGCGCCAGGCCCTGGCCAGCCATGGCCAATCCCGCCAGCTGGAGGGGGAGGGGGCCCTGACCATGGGTCTGGCCGGCCTGCTGGCCCAGCCGGAATTCAGCCAGACCCTGAGCCTGCGCCCCCTGGTGGAACTGGTGGAGGACGCCCCCCACCAGCTCCTGCCCCAGCCAGGCATCTGGATCGGCGCGGAACATCCCCACCGGGCCCTACACCAGTGCGCCGTGGTGCAGGCCGATTACCGCAGCGGCGATGGCGGCATCGGCCAGGTGGCCCTGGTGGGCCCCATGCGCATGGCCTACGCCACCGCCCTGGCCGCCGTGAGCTCGGTGGCCCAGGTGCTGGAGCGGCTGTTGGGGTGAAAGCTCCGTGGACTGATCACAAGCCGCCTGCCCGTCAAGCAACACAACGACAGCACTAACCAGGCACGGAGGGAATCAGCCCGGCCGCTTCCAGCTCAGGGATGAAGCCGAAAGCGGTGGGATCGCTGAGGCGGTCGGGGAAGAGCACCCCATCGAGGTGGTCACACTCGTGCTGCACCACCCGGGCATGGAACCCCTCCACGCAACGATCCACAGGCTGTCCATCGCCATCGATCCCCTGGTAGCGCAACCGCTGCCAACGGGACACCTGCCCCCGCAGCCCCGGCACACTCAGGCACCCCTCCCAGGCCCCATCGCGCTCCGGTCCCAAAGGGGTGAGCACGGGGTTGATCAACAGGGTGCGGGGAAGCAGTGGGGCATCGGGGTAGCGGGGGTTGGGCCCCCCACCACCAAACAGAACCACCCGCAGCGGCACGCCGATCTGGGGAGCGGCCAGGCCGGCGCCGCTGCAGGCCGCCACCGTGTCGTCCAGATCAGTGATCAGTTGCCTCAAAGCGGGATCAGCCACATCGATCACGGGCTGGGCGGGCTGGCGCAATCGGGGATCACCCAAACGCAGAACGGTGCGTACCGCCATCGACACCAGTCTGTTAGTGCCATGCAAGCATCGCCTCAAGGCCCAAACAACGCGCGGATCTCCGGTGCGGGCCGATCTAGAGCAGAAGCCAGCGCGGCGAGACCCGGGCGATCGGCTGCAGCCAGCGGATTGATGCGGGCACACACAGCCTTAGCCTGGGGGCCAAGCGCCTCCAGCTGGCGGGGGAAGCGGCGGTAGTAGGTGAGATCGACCCCGAGGCGCCCTGCCAGTGCGGCGGTCTTAGGGGGATCTGAACCAGCATGGGCCTGCAGCAGCAGCTCGCGCGCGTACTGGCCCATGGCCCAGCAGTCGAGGGGCGTGAACTGGCCAGGCGGATGCTCGAGCCGCTCATTGGTGCTGAACACCATCAGCCGCTGGCCGGCCGTGAAAGCCAGCGCCCCCTGAGCCATCAAGGAGCGCAGGCTGTCGAGCACCACCATCTCGCCGCCGGTATGGGCCCCGCCTGCGGTGGCGAAAGCCGTGGCGCGCACCCCCTGCAGCGACACTTCCCCGCCCAGCTCAAACAACCGGCGCAAGGGCGCGGCCGAGCCCTGGCTCCAGGTGGAGCCCCCCACCACCAGCACCCGGGGCGGGCCCGCCAGCAGGGCGGCGACCTCAGGCCGCCCTGCCTGCATTGGCAAAGCCCTGAAGCCGATCCGCAGCGGCAGCTGGTGCTCCCGGGCGATGCGGTGCAACTCCAGGGCAATCCCCAGGCCTGCTCTGGTGGCATCGAAGCGGCCTGTGTAGGGGGAAGGTGCTGCCAGCACGAAGCGCACCTCCGGCGGCGGAGCAGGGGCTGGCATGGGCGAGAGGGTCGGCATGGGGGCAGGGCCGGGAAAGTCGAAAAACAGAGGAACCAGGCTGGCTCAAGCCAACCCGCCCACCAGTGGCCACAAGGCGTCCGCCGCGGCCAGCTCAGCTTCGCTGAGGCCTGCGCCAGGCTGGCGGGCAACCGCACCGCCACACCGACCGGCAAACGGGCTGGATCGCCGCTTACCGGCGGCGGCAGGGGCCTGGCCTGCTCCAGCCCCGCCAGCGCCAACCCCTGCACGGCCGCCAGCAGCAGGTAGGGATTGGCCGCCAGATCCACCACCTTGAGTTCCAGGTGGGCGGCGGCCCCATCGGCAGCGGTGGGGATCAGGCGCAGGGCCGCCTCCCGGTTCTCGATGCCCCAAACCTGGAACGGCGCCGACCAGGACCCCGGAGCCAGGCGCCGGTAGGAGATCTCCAGGGGACAGGCCAGGGCCAGCAGGGCCGGCAGCTCCTCCAGCAGGGCCGCCAGCACGGCGACACCCGCGTCGGTAAGGCCACCGGGGCCGGCGCCGCCCTGGAGCAGGGGCTGGCCATCGCGCTGCAGGCTCAGGTGCAGATGGCCCCCATTGCCCACCAGCTCCAGGCTGGGTTTTGGACTAAAACTGCAGCGCCAGCCGGAGTGCCAACCGAAGCGGCGCGTCACCCGCTGAATCACCAGCCGGGCGTGCACCAGCCGGTCGGCCGCCTCCAGGGGCGTACCCGGAGCGAGCGACAGCTCAAACTGCCCGGCCCCATATTCAGGGTGGAACTGCAGCCAGGGAATGCCGGCGGCCTCCAGGCCATCGAGCAGGGCCGTGGCGTAATCCAGCCCCTCCACCAGCCGATCGGCGCCGTAGGGACCGCCGGGCATGGCCGGTTTGGGGTCGGCATCGGGGCGATGGCTGGCCACCAGCCACTCCAGTTCGAAGCCGGCCCGTAGCTCCACGCCGGCCTGGTGAAGCTGCTCCTGCTGCAGACGGCAGCGGTGGCGCTGATCGCCCACATAGGGCTCGCCGGAGCGCTCGAAGCGTTCCCCCGGCGCCCAGGCCCAGCCGCTGCTGGGCTCAAGCAGCGCCAGGGCAGCGGCAGCGGCCCGCAGACGCAGGTCGCCGTCCGGCTTGGCCAGGCGATGGGCCGGATCGATGGCGCCATCGGCGCGGAAAGCATCCGAGACCGGCGAAAAACCGACCCCCACGGCAGCCGCCGCATCAAAAGCCGCCAGGGGCACCACCTTCACCAGCGGCGCGCCGGCATGGTTCACCCAGGTGATCGCCACCCAGCGGATGCCCTGATCGGCGAGGGCGGCGAGCTGCGGGGACAAGGGATTAGGCACGGGCAGGCCGCTGCACTGCGGCCATGATTGCCCCGGCCGGGGCTCACCCCCCCATCTGGTCGCCCAGCTTCTCGGCCACGGTGTTCACGTCCTTGTCGCCGCGGCCTGAGAGGTTGAGCACCACCTCGGTGCCGGGGGCCAGGCTGGGGCAGAGCTTCTCCAGCCAGGCGAAGGCATGGGCCGTTTCCAGGGCCGGGATGATGCCCTCGAGGCGACACAGAAGCTGCAGGGCATCCAGCGCCTCGGTGTCGGTCACGGCGCCGTATTCGGCCCGGCCGATGGTTTTGAGGTAGCTGTGCTCGGGGCCGACACCGGGGTAATCGAGGCCGGCGCTGATCGAATGGGCCTCCCGCACCTGGCCCTCGTCGTCCTGCAGCAGCAGGCTCATGGCGCCGTGCAGCACCCCAACTCGGCCCTCGGTGATCGTGGCGGCATGGCGGCCGCTGGCCACCCCATCACCGGCGGCTTCCACACCGATCAGCCGCACGGAGGTGTCCTGCACGAAGGGATGGAACAGGCCCATGGCATTGGAGCCGCCGCCCACACAGGCCACCAGCACGTCTGGATTGCGGCCGAAGGCCTCGTGGCACTGGCGCTTTGTTTCCTCGCCGATCACGGCGTGGAAATCGCGCACCAACATCGGGTAGGGATGGGGACCCGCCACCGAACCAAGGATGTAGTGGGTGCTCTCCACGTTGGTCACCCAGTCGCGGATCGCCTCGCTGGTGGCGTCCTTGAGGGTGGCGGTGCCGGCGGTGACGGGGCACACCGTTGCCCCCAGCAGGCGCATGCGGAATACGTTCAGGGCCTGGCGGCGCATGTCCTCGGCGCCCATGTAGACGACGCACTCCAGCCCAAAGCGGGCGCAGACGGTGGCGGTGGCCACGCCGTGCTGACCGGCACCGGTTTCGGCAATGATCCGCTTTTTACCCATGCGCAGGGCCAGCAGCGCCTGCCCCAGGGCGTTGTTGATCTTGTGGGCGCCGGTGTGGTTGAGGTCTTCGCGCTTCAGCCAGATGCGCGGGCCGCCCTCGGGCCGGCGGTAGTGCTCGCTGAGCCGCTCGGCCTCATAGAGGGGATTCGGCCGCCCCACATAGGTGCGCAGCAGGTGGTTGAGCCGGTCGGTGAAGGACGGATCGGCCCAGGCCTCAGCCGCCGCCTGCTCCAGTTCCGCCAGGGCGGGAATCAGGGTTTCGGGCACGTACTGGCCCCCGAATTGGCCGTAGCGGCCCAGGCTGTTTGGGCGTGCATCCAGGGCCAAATAGGCCGGATTGGGGCTGCCGGCGGCGTGCAAGGGGGGAACGGTGCTGGTCACCGGCGGCGGAGCGAGATCACTGCAGCGTAAGAAGGGGCCATGGCCAAGGGCGCAAAGAGGTGAGAGAGATCACGGGCCTGCCCAAGCTGGCGGGTGGATGATGGGCTGATGCCAACCACCACCCCCAGGCCCTACGACCCGCTGCGCAAAATGCGTGTGATCTGGCACGGCCTGAGCCTGGCCATGCGCGACAAGGCCGTGGCCTACAAGGTGGTGCTGGCAGCGGGGCTCCTGGCGATCGCCTTTGCCCAGCGGGCCTGGCTGGATTTCGGTCTGGTGCTGGTGACCACGGCGCTGGTGCTGGCAGCCGAACTGCTCAACACGGCCATCGAGGAGCTGTGCGACTACGTGCAGCCAGAACGAGCACCCCAGATCGGAGCCACAAAGGACATCGCCGCCGCCGCCGTGAGCGTGTGCATGGGGGCCTGGGTGATCGTGATGCTGATCGAGGGCTGGCGCCTGCTGCTGGCTAGGGAAAGCTGAGCGCCATCTTTAGGGCAATCACGATCATCCTGGCCCCGACTGGTCAGGCGGGCTGGGCTCTCGGGCGTATGCCGTCAGTTGCGTCTGCCTCCCGACTGCGATGTAGATCCGGCGTTGGTCAGCGAGGCCCGAGGGCGTGAGCTTTGGCATCGCACCGTCCCCGCCAACCCCTACAGAGCGGCGCACTTAGGTAAAAGTAAAGGTCAAGGGATTGGAGCGAAATCTCGCAGCACTTTCACCACACAAGCATTGGCGCCAAGCCCCCAAACCAGCGAACACCAGAACGGTTCCATAATGGTTGGACTGCGGTGCGTTCACTTGCTGCCATGGCCAAAACCATCACGCTCAAGAACCTGCCCGACGCGCTCCATGCCCGGCTCGCCGCGGCGGCCAAGCGGCACCGGCGCAGCCTCAACAATGAAGCGATCGTTTGCCTGGAGGCCGGCCTGGGCAATGGTGTCATGGCTGCAGAGCAGCAGTTAGCAGAGATCCGGGCCCTGCGCGACAGCCTGGCTCAGCACAGCTTTGATCCGGCTGAGATTGATGCCTTCAAGCGCGAGGGTCGGCCTTGATTGTTGTCGACACCAACGTGCTGGCCTATCTGCTGCTGCCGGGGCCCAAAACATTCTTGGCAGAAGCTCTGTTGCTCGATCAACCCCGCTGGGCAGCACCGCCGCTCTGGCGCAGTGAGTGGCGCAATGTGCTCAGCACCTACCTGCGGCGTGACCTGCTCCTGCTCTCTGAGGCCGTGGCACTGATGCATCACGCAGAGGTGCTCCTCGCTGGGCAGGACGAACCCGTGGCTTCCGATCAGGTCTTGCAGCTGGCTAACAGCAGCCGCTGCAGTGCCTACGACTGCGAGTTTGTGGCCGCTGCGCGGCAGCTGGGGGTACCGCTGGTCACGGAAGACCGCGCCGTTCTTGTTGCATTCCCGGATGTGGCGAGACCCCTGGTTTAAGAGCTGGAGCGGGGGCCATGGCGTCGCTGGCAAAGGCGATCTCGGCGTAAAAGATGGCTTTGATCAGCACCGGTCCGGCATCGAGGGCCTGGGCGAGCTGGGTGGCACTCCAACTTGCCCTGTGGGGATCTGCCGTGATCACGTCAAGGATCACGTTCGAATCCACAAACAGCTTTACTGCTCCTCACCCCTACAGAGGGCCAGGAGCTCATCGGTGCTGAGGCGGGTGGATCCTGTTTCACCAGAAGAACCCGCCCCTCCTCGCGCTCAAAGCGCACCTCGGTGTGGGGCAACAGCCCGCACTGCTCACGAATCGCCTGGGGGATCGTGACCTGGCCCTTACTGGTGATGCGCATGGTGGCAGCGTCAGCCGATCCAGGACAGCAGTAAGAATCCCAGCGGTGCAAGCGCGATACCGGGGAAGGCGGCCCGATCAGACTCCTGGGCATAGATAGGGGCAGGTTTCGCCATGGCAAGGAAAGGCGGCTGGCAGGAATTCAGCAGCAACGCCGCAAGCACGACCAGGCCCACCACGGGAGAGGCCGGCCCGGCGGGCGCACCCAGCCCAAAGGCCCAGCAGCGGGTGCGGGTGCAGCGCACCAAGGTCGGCAAAGGCGGAAAACTGGTGACGGCGATCACCGGGCTGGGGGCACCGGAGGCCGAGCTCAAGACCCTGCTCAAACAGCTCAAGGCCGCCGCCGGCACCGGCGGCACCATCAAAGACGGCGTGATCGAGCTGCAGGGAGACCAGGTGGCTCCAGCTATCTCAGCCCTGGAGCAGGCCGGCTACCGGCCAAAGCAGGCGGGGGGCTGAAAGGCAAGCGCCACGAGGCTCAACCGAGCGACTTGCCGAGGGGCAAGCTCAGAAGCCCGCCTTGGTGAAATCGTCGCCGATGTAGCCAAGGGGCAATTGGTCACGCTCAGCCAGTGCCGCCGCAAAACAATCCCCGAAGTTGAGCTGGGCCGGATGGCCCTGGCCCTTGCCAAAACGCTTAAAGATGCCGAGAGCGCGCTCTGCCAGATCCCCATCAACCGGCACCACATCAGGATCAATTAGTTCCAGCAACGTCTGCATCGGTTCGAGCACACCACGGCAGTGCGCAACCAGCAGCAGCTCCTGCAGGGTGCCTGCGGACATGCGTAGGACTTCAGCCCGCTCGAGCGTCTGCTGGTGTTGCTCCCACCCAGCTTCTCGCTGAAGAATTGCCAGCAGCAGCGAAGTATCCAGAATCACGACGGCAACCCCTGCTCGTCGTATAGCGAATCGGCATGGAAAGGTTTGGCCGTCTTGATGGCCTGTTCCTGCAGGACGGGTAACTCGGCACTGAGGCGCCTGCGCCGGCTCAAGCACCGCTGCCGCTGCAGCTCCAGCTCCAGGGCATCCCCCACAATCTCGGTAACCCCCCTGCCCGTGAGCTGGCGCAGCTGCTCGAGCAGGGCGTCTACCCGGGGGCTCTTAATGCTGACAGCCATTGCAGAAACCGTTTCTTGATTCCAATTCTAGAATCGAAATCAAGTTCCCGGGCATCAGACAACAAAGCACCTTCCAAGGGCCTGGCGCGGGGCACAGGGGAGAATGCCCCCATCCGCCCCACCTCCCTGCGTCGATGTCCGCCGCTCCCACCACCCCCACCTACGGCGAGCTCACCAACCAGGGGGCCTCGACCAACATCGCCTGGCACCACACCACGGTGGACCGGGCCGCCCGGGCCGAGCAGCGGGGCCATCGCAGCGCCATCCTCTGGTTCACGGGCCTGAGCGGCTCGGGCAAGAGCACCCTGGCCAACGCCGTGAACTCGGCCCTGTTTGAACGGGGGCTCTCCTGCTATGTGCTCGACGGCGACAACATCCGCCACGGCCTCTGCAAGGACCTGGGCTTCTCCGACGCCGCCCGCGAGGAAAACATCCGCCGCATCGGCGAGGTGAGCAAACTTTTCCTCGATGCAGGGGTGGTGGTGCTCACCGCCTTCGTGTCGCCCTTCAAGGCCGATCGCGACCGGGCCCGGGCCCTGGTGGATGCCGGTGACTTCATCGAGATCCACTGCGCCGCCAACCTGGAGGTGTGCGAGCAGCGCGACACCAAGGGGCTTTACGCCAAGGCGCGGGCCGGCGAGATCCAGGAGTTCACGGGTATCTCCAGCCCCTACGAGGCCCCCGAGGCTCCGGAGCTGCAGCTGGACACCGGTTCCCAGAGTCTGGGGGATTCGGTGGCCCAGGTGATCTGCTACCTGGAAGCCCAGGGGTTAATCAGCCCGGCGGCCTGAGCGCCTCGCCGGCCCGCAACTGCTCACCCCAGGCATCGAGAAAGGTTTTGGCGCAACTGGCCACCGGCACCGCAAGCAGCAGGCCCAGCAGATCCCCCAAACCCAGCAGGCTGCCCAGCCTGGCCCCCACCGGCAGGCTGATCAGCAGCCAGGCGGGCTCGAGGCCCACGATCCGGCCCATCAGGCGAGGCTGGATCACCTGGTCCACCACCTGTCCGACTGCGATGGCGGCCGCCAGCACCTCTAGGGCAGTGCGGGGATCGTCAAGGGCCAGCAAAAGGCTCACCGCCACGATCGTGACGGCGCTGGCATAGGGGATCAGGGTGGTGAAGCCGATCGCCACCGCAAAGAGCGCGCCGTAGGGAATGCCCAGCAGGGTGAAGACCAGGATCTGGGCCGCGCTGAGGATCAGGGCCAGCAGCACCTGGCCGGCGAAGTAGCCGCGGAAGGTGCGGTTCAAGGTAGCCATCACCAACTGGCGCACCCGCGGCGGCAGCCATTGGCCCAGGCCGGCACTGATGCCCTCACCGCCCAGCAGCAGGAACACCGCCAGCACCAGCACGATCACGGTGTTGACCGTGAGCCCCAAGGTGGCGCCCAGCAGGCCCAGCAGCTGCTGGCTCAACTGGCGGGCCAGCAGGCTGGTGCGGGTGAGCAGTTCGCTGCTGAGGTCGCCGAAATCGCTGGGCAGACCCCGCGAGGCCGCCCAGGCCTGGAGCTGCTGCAGCAGGGTTTCCCCCTGGGCCAACCAGGTGGGCAGGGCCGTGATCAGCTCGCCCAGCTGCTCTATCAGCCGCGGCACCAGCCAAACCGCCGCCAGGGCCATCAGGCCCAGGCTGGCCACCACCACCAGGCCATAGGCCAGCAGCCGCGGCAGGCCGCGGCCCATCAACCAGCGGCTGGGCAGATCGAACAGAAAGGCGATCAAAGCCGCCGCCACAAACAGGGCCGGGAAGGGCGCCAGGGGCAGCAGCAGCTGGCGCAGCACCCAGAGGTTCAGCACCAGCAGGGGAAGGGCGAGGCCGGCCTTGAGCCAGGGGGGCAGAACGAGCCGTTCCAGCATCAGCCCATCTGCTCCAAATAGGCCCGGCTGCCGAGCTGCTGCAGGCGGGCATCCTTGGCACGCACCTGGCCATGGAGCCCGTCGCGATAATCCGAGATGGCCTGGGTCAGGCGCGGATCAGCGGTGGCGAGGATCTGGGCCGCCAGCAGGCCAGCGTTGAGGCCGTTGCCGATCGCCACGGTGGCCACCGGGATGCCGGCGGGCATCTGCACGATCGAGTGGAGTGAATCCACCCCCGACAACGCCCTGCTCTGCACCGGCACGCCGATCACCGGCAGGGTGGTGAGGGAGGCCAGCATCCCCGGCAAGTGGGCCGCCCCACCGGCACCGGCGATGATCACCTTGAAGCCCTGCTCGCGGGCCGTCTGGGCAAAGTCCACCATCTCCAGGGGAGTGCGATGGGCCGAGAGCACCCGCACCTCTACCTCAACTCCAAACTGCTCCAGCACCTGCACCGCCGGCTGCATGGTGGCCAGGTCGGAGTCGCTGCCCATCACCACGGCCACCCGCGGGGCGGCTGCAGTCCGCGGGGTGTCAAAGGAGGAGAGCGCAACCACGCCGCCGCAGGCAGAGAATGGCATTGTCCCTTCTGGCTGCTCCGGCGCCACTCCTGCCCATGCGCTGGCTCAGCAATGTGCGCCTGCCCCAGGCCAAACGCTGCAGCCACGGCGGCCAGCAGCGCTGGCGCATCGGCCTCGACGCCGACGACCTAATCAGCGTGGTGGAGCCCCTGGCGGCCGGCAGCAGCGCCGCCGGCGACGACTGGGGCGGCGACTGGCTCAGCCCGGCCGGGGTGGATCTGCAGATCAACGGCGGCCTGGGCCTGGCCTTTCCGGAGCTCACGCCGGCCGATCTTCCGCAACTGGAGACGCTGCTGGAGCTGCTCTGGCGCGATGGTGTCGAAGCGATCTGCCCCACCCTGGTGACCTGCGGCGTGGCGCCGCTGCGCCAGGCCCTAGCAGTGCTGGAGCAAGCGCGGGCATTGCACCAGCCCGGCCGCTGCCAGCTGCGGGGCGCCCACCTGGAGGGCCCCTTCCTGGAGCCAACGCGGCGCGGCGCCCATCCTGCCCAGCACCTGGCCGCACCGAGCCTGGCTGCCCTGGCCGAGCGGATCGAAGGCTTCGAAGACGACATCGACCTGGTGACCCTGGCCCCGGAACTGGAGGGGGCCGGCGCCGTGATCACTGCCCTGGCCGAGCGTGGAATCGTGGTGAGCCTGGGCCATAGCGCCGCGACGGAAGTCCAAAGCCACGACGCCTTCGCTGCCGGCGTGAGCATGCTCACCCACGCCTTTAACGCCATGCCGGACATGCACCGGCGCGCGCCAGGGCCGGTGGCGGCTGCCGCCCTGCGGGGGGACATCGCGATCGGCCTGATCGCCGATGGGGTGCACGTGGAGCCCACCATGGCGGTGCTGCTGCAGCGGCTGGCTCCAGAGCAGGTGGTGCTGGTGAGCGATGCCCTGGCCCCCTACGGCCTCGGCGAAGGCCAGCACCGCTGGGATGAGCGCCTGCTGATCGTGGCCGACGGCAGCTGCCGGTTGCAGGACGGCACCCTGGCCGGCGTCACCCTGCCCCTACTTGAAGGGGTGCGGCGCCTGGCCAGCTGGGGCGTGCGCCCCGAGCAGGCGATCGCCGCGGCCACGATCACGCCCCGGCGGGTGCTGGGGGAAGACCGCAACCTGCCCCAAATGCTTGTAGGTACCCCCCTGGTGGAGACCCTGCGCTGGAGCGCGTCAGGCGACGCGCTCAGCTGGCAGCGGGGTTCCAGGCCGACTCCAGATCGGTATGACTGAAATCGTTGCCCTTAAACAACAAGGGAACTCCAGCTCCCTTCGCTAGGGCGTAGGAGAAGCAATCGCCGAAATTCAAGCCAGCACGATGCCGGCCTTTGCCGTAGCGGCTGAAGGCACTGCGGGCGAGCTCGGCCTGATCGCGATCAACAGCCACGATCTTGATCTGAGCCGTGCTGAGGAACAGATCCAGATCGCGCTGGCCGTCAGGGCCTAAGCGAGCTTCCAGCACGATGGAGAGCTCCACAAGGGACGCCGCCGAGAGCATGCAACTCTCGGCGGCGGCAATCACGGTGTTGAAAGCACTGCGCTCGGGCTCGTCCTGGAGGATTGCCAGCACTGCAGAGGTGTCAATCACCATCAGGAGGGCAGGCCACGGGCGTCGTAGCCGAGAATCTGCTCTGCCGTGCGCTGGTCGCGCATCGGCCTGGCAGCACAGCTCAGGGCGATCTGATCAAGACGACTGGCGAGGAGCTCCTGGGCGTCAGGACGGCTCGTCTGCAGGCGGCGCAGCCGCTGCAGACGTTCCTCGAGGGCCAGGATCACGGCGACGGTCTTGCTTTCTCCAGCGAGAGCAGCCAGCTCCGCTGCAAGCCTGCTTGCCTCTGGATTGCGAATGTTCAGCGCCATGGCCAAGCCGTGTAGACAGCGCAATTTCAGTGTAGACACGTCGCGAGATCATGGGCGCTCGCCGGAACGGCTACCTAGGATCCGGCCCACCCCTAGGTCCTGTGCCGCGCTCGATGCCCACCGCAGCCAAAACAGCAGCCGAAAAAGCCGAGGCAAAGGGCTACTTCGAAAGCACCGGCTTTGCGCGCTGGAATCGCATCTATAGCCGCAGCGACGACGTCAACCGGGTGCAGCGCAACATCCGCATCGGCCACCAAAAGACCGTTGACAACATGCTGGCCTGGCTGCAGGAGCAGGGCGGATTGGAGAGCCGCAGCTTCTGTGATGCCGGCTGCGGGGTGGGCAGCCTGGCGATCCCCCTGGTCCAGCCACGAGCAGCTGCTGTTCACCGCCTCCGACCTGGAGAGCCTCGAGGGTCGCTTCGACACGGTGATCTGCCTGAATGTGTTTATCCACTTTTCACGCCTGGTCAGCTTCGAGCGAACGCTGCAGGCCAACCAGCCCCCTGATCCGATGCCAGACTCTTGATTGGCAGGAGGCACCGGGCAAAAGCGCGATGAACGAAATTCTTTTTGTCGTGGAAGAAGCCGAGGACGGGTCATTCCGAGCCAACGCCGTTGGCAGTTCGATTCACACCGAGGCGGAGGATTTGGAGCAGCTGCATCAAGAGATCCGTGATGCCGTGCACTGCCACTTTGAGGAGGGTGATGCGCCCCCGTTGATACGGCTTCATCACGTGCGCCAGGAACTGCTGGCCCTGTGAAGATCCCCCGTGAACTCGATGGTGCAGAACTGGCGAGGCGGTTAGCCCGATTTGGCTATGCCGTGACCCGACAAAGTGGCAGCCACATGCGACTCACTCGCCTGCTGCCGAACGGGCAGCAACAACACCTCACCATCCCCGCCCATAAACCTTTGCGTGTGGGCACACTCCGGCAGATCCTCAAGGACGTGGCCAATCAAGTTGGCACCAATCTGGACGCGCTGATCCAAGCGCTGGATGCCTGAGCGGCTCAGGCTGAGCGCCCCACCTGGAAGGTGAGGTTGAGGAGCGCTTGCTGCTGCAACCTCATCTGGGCAGGGGGTTCCATCAACAGCAGATCGCCGTCGCGCAACGGGATGCTGAACGGGGGCGCAACCGCTGCCGCCACCGGCGCTCCCTAGGATCCGGCCCATCCCGAGGCCCTGTGCCGCGCTCGATGCCTACCGCCGCCAAAACAGCAGCCGAAACAGCAGCCGAAAAAGCCGAGGTGAAGGGTTACTTCGAAACCACTGGCTTCGATCGCTGGAACCGCATCTACAGCACCTCCGACGACGTCAACAAGGTGCAGCGCAACATCCGCATCGGCCACCAGAAGACCGTTGACAACGTGCTGGCCTGGCTGCAGGAGCAGGGCGGATTGGAGAGCCGCAGCTTCTGCGATGCCGGCTGCGGCGTGGGCAGCCTGACGCTGCCTTTGGCCCAGTTGGGCGCTGGCTCGATCGCCGCTTCCGACCTCTCCGCTGCGATGGTGCAAGAGGCCGAGCGCCGCGCTGGTGAGCTAGGCGTCAAGCCCGGCCAGATCAGCTTCCTGGCCTCCGATCTGGAAAGCCTCGAGGGTCGCTACGACACGGTGATCTGCCTGGATGTGTTCATCCACTACCCCCAGGCCCCGGCCGAGGCGATGGTGCGCCACCTGGCCGGCATGGCCGATAAGCACCTGATCGTGAGCTTCGCCCCATACACCCCCCTGCTGGCGTTGCTCAAGGGGATCGGCCAGCTGTTCCCAGGCCCCAGCAAGACCACCCGGGCCTACACCCTGCGGGAGGACGGCATTGTGGCGGCCGCCGCCGCGGCTGGCTTTAAGCCCGTGCGCCGCAGCCTCAACCAGGCCCCCTTCTACTTCTCGCGCCTGATCGCCTTCGAGCGGGGCTGAGCCCGCAGAGCGGGCAATGCTGCAGGCCAACCAGCCCCTGATCCGATGCCAAACTCTTGCTTGTCAGAGGGCACCGGGCAAAAGCGCGATGAACGAAATTCTTTTTGTCGTGGAAGAAGCCGAGGATTGGTCATTCCGAGCCAACGCCGTTGGCAGTTCGATTCACACCGAGGCGGAGGATTTGGAGCAGCTGCATCAAGAGATCCGTGATGCCGTGCACTGCCACTTTTAGGAGGGTGATGCGCCCCCATTGATACGGCTTCATTACGTGCGCCAGGAACTGCTGGCCCTGTGAAGATCCCCCGTGATCTCGATGGTGCAGAACTGGCGCGGCGGTTAGCCCGATTTGGCTATGCCGAACGGGCAGCAACAACACCTCACCATCCCCGCCCATAAACTTTTGCGTGTGGGCACACTCCGGCAGATCCTCAAGGACGTGGCCAATCCAGTTGGCACCAATCTGGACGCGCTGATCCAAGCGCTGGATGCCTGAGCGGCTTCGAGCGGGGCTGATCAGCCTGAAGCCTGATCGCGCAGAGCGGGCACGTAGGGGATCAACCCCTTGGCGCAGGCCTCAAGCTGGATCTCCAGGGGCAAGCTGCGCACGTCGCGGATGAAGCCATCCACCTCAACCATCCAGGCCATGGGGGAGTCGTCCAGCTGGCTGGGCAGGGTCCAGTCGGGAGAGAAGAAGGCGATGCGCAGAAGATCGCGCACTTTCTTTGAGTGGGCCTGGCCGGTGCCGGCGGAGACGCCGAAATGGTCATAGATCGCACTGGCGCTGCAATGGGGCGTCTGGGATTTATCGAACAGGAAGTTGGCGCTGCCGATGGCATGCACCAGGCCCGCACACCAGGACGGTTCCCGACCGCCCAGGAGGGGTGAGGGCCGCTTGCGGGCCAGGGCCGCCACCGCCGTGTGGATCAGCTGGCGGTATTCATCGTTGAGATGGCTGGCACAGAAGCCATCGATCGACGCCAGCAAGCTGGTGACCTTGGCCTGCAGCGCAGCCGGCACCTTCAGTGAGCGCGGGGGCGGGGCGGCGAAACGGGCAAGCTCTGCCTCCGCTGCAGGGATGGCTTCAGCCACAACACCGATCGTCACCGGCACCACCATCGGGCCGACGGGCACCCGGAAGCGGCGGCCGCGCACACTGGGCCCAGCCCAGCAGCGGGCCAGATCGGGCTCCGAATCCAGCCACTGGGTGAGAGCCCCTGCCACCGCCTCCAGCTGGGCCAGATCGGCCTGGGTGGGCGGCGCCAGCCCCAGATCCGGCTGCACCAGCATCACGGTGGGGTAGGCGTCTCCCTTGGCCACGGGCCAGCGGTAGCGCCGGATCTCTTCTAGGAGAGCCGGGGGCATGTCCCGCTTCGACTCGAAGTTGATTGCCCGATGGGGCGGGGCCCCATCCATCACCTCCAGCCCCTCAGCCTCAACGCGTTCCGCCAGCTCCACATAGCGGTCGTAATCCGCCACCGATTGGAACAGGATCACGCCGTAGTTCTCGCGGTTCTGACCGATCACGCAGCCGGCCCAGCCTTTAATGCGGAGGGTCGGGCAACTGAGAGTGAACAGGTGGCCGTCGCTGGGCACCTGCTGCCAGGGCCGCCGTTCATAGAGGGCCGCCGCGGCCTTGAAGAAGCTGGCCACCGCCTCGGGGGTGACATCGGCGCTGAGGTAGGTGGAAAGGCCTTGCTGATCAGGCTGATCGCCATCAGCAGCGATGTGGTTCCGCAGGCTGCTGGTGACGTGATCGAGATGGGGCGTATCCCCCCGGGTGACCATCACCCCTGGCAACAGGGGCGGCAGCAGCTTCAGCAACCGGGAGCTGCCAACCACCACCCTGCGGGGCCTGCCCGGCAGGCAGGGCGCCTGGGGCTCCTCGATCGCCATTTCGATCGCCGGCTCCAGTGCTTCAAGGGGCCGATCCGGATGGCCGATGGCGGAGCCGCGCACGCGACCACTGCTCTCCACCACCATGGCGACCAAGGGGCGCACCGGCTGGCCGTCATCCCCCGGCACGGTGGCGGGCATGGCCGTCAAACCGATCTCCCAAACATCCGCCCCGGAAGGCTGAGCAAACCCACTGGGACGATGGCGAGCTCGGGCCATGGTCGGCAGGCGATCAGGCCCCATTGTCTGGCACCCGGCAAGTTATCAACGGTCAGCCCGCACCACCCGAAACGTCAGATTGAGGCGCTCCTGCTGCAGCCGCAGCCGCCGGGGCAACGCGTGCTGCCACCACAGCTGGGTGGGGGGCTCCATCAGCAACAGGTCGCCATGGGCCAGCTCCAGGTTGAAGGGCTTGCCGGGGGCTCCGGAGAGGGCACTAGAGAGGGCACTGGCGGGGCTGGGCCTTGGCCGCAGGCGAAAATCACGGGCTGCGCCCAGGCTGAGGGAGGCAATCGGCGCAGCGGGATCGAGTTCGGGCTCGTCGTCAGCGTGCCAGCCCATGGCATCGCGGCCGTCGCGATAGCGATTGAGCAGCAGGGAGTTGAAGCGCCAGCCGGTGAGCTGCTCGAGCGCCAGGCGCAACTCAGCGGTGGCCGGCGACCAGGGCTCGATCACATTGCTCAGCCCGCTGTAGCGGTAGCCGCAGCCGGGATCGGCCATCCAGCAGGTGAGCCGCGGCAACGGATGGCGGCGGCCGAAAAGCGTGATCGCCTCCTGCTTCCAGGGCACCTCGGCCTGCAGCGCCGCGAGCAGCTCGGCCGCCCGGGCCGGGGGCAGCCAGGCCGGCCAGTGGCGCAGCCGCAGGCCCGGACCCTCCAATTCAGCCATCGACTGCCCCCCGCAGGGCCTCGGGCAACGGTGCCTCCAGCTCGAGCAGGCCGCCAGCGGGGCAGGCCAACCGCAGCTGGTGGGCATGCAGGCGGTAGCCCCCATCCCCGGGCAGGGCCTGATCACTGACTGCCCCACCGGCCAGATAGAGCGGATCGCCCAGCAGCGGCGCCCCGGCGGCGGCGGTGTGGATACGGATCTGGTGGGGCCGGCCCGTGGCGATGGCAACCTCCACCAACCAGGAGCCCTCGCACCGCTCCAGCAGGCGCAGCGCGCTGGAGGCCGGCAGGGCGGCGGGATCGGCGCTGGCTGCCTGGGCCGCGGCCCAGATGCTCCCCAGGCGCCCGTGGGGGCGCCGGCCGATCGGGGTGGCCAGCTCCAGGCTCTCGCCGGGGTGTAGGGCCAGCAGGGGTGAGCCGGGGACGGGGGGCTGGAGCAGGGCCCGGTAGGTCTTGCGGCAGGGGCCCGAGCGGGCGGCCAAAGGGCTGGAGCTCTCGCGCAGCAGGGCGCTCAACCAGGCGCGGCCGGCGCGGGAGCGGGCGCAGACCAGCAATCCCGAAGTGAAGCGGCCGAGGCGATGCACGGGCCGAGCGGCGGGCCAACGGGCCTGGAGCTGGGCCAGCAGGGTGTGCTCCAGGAAGCCCCCCGCCGGCAACACGGGCAGGCCACTGGGTTTGTCGAATACCAGCAGGTCCCCGTCATCGAACAGGGGGCCGGGCAACTCCGGCACGGCGGGTTCGTGCCAGGGGGGCCGATGCCAGATCAGATCATCCCCGGCTGCGAGGGGCCCATCGGCCCGGAGCTGCTGGCCGTTCCTGCAGACCTCACCGGCGGCAAGCCGCTGTAGCCACACCTGCCTAGGGGAATGGGGATAGCGGGCGGCGTAGAGGGCGCTGGTCAGCTCGCCGGCATCAGCTGGACCCACCCGATCGCGGTAGGCATGGCCGCGGTTCAGCCGCTCAGTCGCCAAGACGGGTCACACCACCAGAGCGTGCTCGAGGGCGTAGCGCACCAGCTCGGTGCGGCTGGCGGTGCCGGTCTTGATGAATAGCCGGCTCACATACTTCTCGACGTTGCGGATCGAGGTTTCCAGCCGGCGGGCGATCTCCTTGTTCATCAACCCCTCGGCCACCAGCTGCAGCACCGAGGCCTCCCGCGGCGTGAACACATGCTCCGGCGCACTGAGCGGCTTTTTGGTGCCACCGGTGGCGAGCAGGGAGCGGATTTCGGTGATCTGCTTGGAGAGCTGGCCGATGTCGGCGTCGGCGAAGCGGGCAGCCTCCGCCAGCAGGCGCTGTTGGCGGTTGACGACGTTATTGACCCGGGCCACCAACTCGTCGGGGTCGAAGGGTTTGGGGATGTAGTCGTCGCAGCCGGCCTGGAAGCCGGTGACGCGATCAGCCGTCATGCCCTTGGCGGTGAGAAAGATCACCGGCGTGCCGCCCAGGCGCTCATCGGCCCGCAGCTTCTTGAGCAGCCCGTAGCCATCGAGGCGGGGCATCATCACGTCGCTGAGGATCACGTCAGGCAGCATCTCCTGGGCCATGGCCCAGCCCTCCTCCCCGTCGCAGGCGGTGGTCACCGCAAAGCCCTCATCCTCCAAATAGGCCTTGACGGCCGTGCGCAAGCCGGGCTCGTCGTCCACCAGCAGCAGCCGCACCGGAGTTGCCTGGGGGATTTGCTGGGCAGCGTCCTGATCGGGGGGGGAAGTGGATTCTGGGTTCATGGGGGCCAGTCTGCAGGGGTTCAGCGGGGAGGTCCAGGCAGGGCCTGCTCGGATTCCCGAAGCGTGCCGCTGTAGCCCAACTGGCGGGCCAGGGCCGCCAGGCCAGCCGGATCCTTGCCGGCCTGCTCGGGGAAACAGGTGGCCCACCACACCAGCTGGTCAATGCGGTTGGCCGGGGTGATCGCGCCGCCGGGGTTGAGGGTCCGCACAAAGAAGGTGAACCCATTACTGGTTACCCGCAGCGGCGCCTCAGGGGTACAGCGAATTGTTTCGCTGCGGACCTGGACATTATTGGGTTGCTCATCCCAGAACTTGATCCGCCACAGGCCTGGATTGGCTGGATCGGCCACCGCGCCATAGATGCCGAAGGCCTGCTTGCCGCCCAGCCCCGGACGCTCCTCCAGCAGGATCAGCCCCGGCGGCCGCGCGTCCTCGGGCCGCACCCCGCCGCCCTCGGCCCACACTGGCGGCGCCAGCAGGGCGGCCAGGGCCACCAGGGCGAGGGTTCTGGTGAGCAACATGGACTCCTGCACGCAGCTCCATGCTGGCCTACCTCGACCACCACGCCACCACGCCCTGCGATCCGGCGGTGGTGGCCGCAATGGCGCCCTGGTGGAGCGAGCACTGGGCCAACCCCGACAGCCGCCTTTACCGCCCGGCCCTGGAGGCCGCCGCCGCCGTGGAGAGAGCCCGCGGCCAGCTGGCCCAATCCCTAGGCGCCCTCCCGCAGGCGGTGATCTTCACCAGCGGCGCCACCGAGGCCAACAACCTGGCCCTCAAGGGAACCTGCGAGCTGGCCCTGGAGCAGGGCCAGCCCCGGCGGCGGCTGCTGAGCCTGGTGAGTGAGCACCGGGCCGTACTCGACCCCCTGGCCTATCTGGGCCGCCACGGCTTCCCCTTGGAGCTGCTGCCGGTGGCGCCCGATGGCCTGGTGGATCTGGACCGGCTCGAGGCGGCCCTGGGCGACGACGTGTTGCTGGTCAGCGTGATGGCCGCCAACAACGAGATCGGCGTGCTCCAGCCCCTGGCCGCGATCGCCGCCCTCTGCCAGCGCCGCGGCGTGCTGCTGCACGTGGATGCAGCCCAGGCCGCCGGCCACATCCCCCTGGCGATGGCGGAGCTGGGCATCGACCTGCTCAGCCTCAGCGGCCACAAGTTTTACGGGCCCAAGGGGGTGGGTGCCCTGCTGGTGCGGCCAGGGCTAGGCCTGGCGCCCCAGCTGCACGGCGGCGGCCAGCAGGACGGGCGGCGGGCCGGCACCCTGGCTGTGCCCCTGATCGTGGGGCTGGGGGAGGCGCTGGTGCTGGCCCAAGCCGACCGGGCCATGCGGGCCGCTCGGCTTGGGGCCCTGCGCGACCAGCTCTGGGCCGGACTGCAGCAGCTGGGGGGGGTGGGGCTCAACGGCTGCCTGGACCCCAGGCTGGCCCACAACCTCAACGTCACCGTCGAGGGCGTCGACGGCCAGCAGCTGCACCAATTACTGCGCCGCCAGCTGGCGGTGAGCAGCGGCTCAGCATGCAGCCAGGGGTCCCCCTCCCACGTGCTGGCCGCCCTGGGCCGCTCCCGCCAGGAGGCCGCCGCCTCGATCCGCTTCGGGCTCGGCCGGGGCAGCACGGAGGCCGAGATCGATCTGGCCCTCGCGGCGGTGACGGAGGCGGTCATCGCGCTGCGCCGCTGAAGGCCCGTCATCGCAGAGCGGCAGGACCGCACACCCCGTCACGTCGACGGCAGCGGAGCCACGTCCACAGCCCTTGAGGTGGCCATGCTCGGCTGAGGCCTCAGACGCCAGAGCCAGCCAACCGCCAGATCCATGGGATAGCCTTTATGGATATCCCATTGCGCAGCAGCCATGGTGGCGGTCACCAAGCTCTTCCTCAGCAACCGCAGCCAGGCCGTGCGCATCCCGGCCCCGCTGCGCCTGCCGGATTCCGTGACGGCCGTTGAAGTGCGCGCCTGCGGCCAGGAACGGATCATCGCCCCGGTGGGCAGCAGCTGGGACAGCTTTTTCCGCGACGGCCCCACCGCCTCCGACGACTTTCTGGCTGAGCGCCCATCCCAGGGTCAAAGCGAGCGGGAATCGCTCTGAATCAGCCGATGCTCCGCTATCTGCTCGACACCAACATCTGCATCTATGTGATCAAGCGAAGGCCCCAGGAGCTTCTGAGCAGCTTCAATCGCCACGCCGGCCATATGGCAATCTCCACGATCACCCTGGCGGAACTGCTGCATGGCTGCGAAAAGAGCAGCGATCCCAGCCGCAATCTGGCGGTTATGGAGAACTTCTGCAGCCGTCTCGAAGTACTCGCCTATGGGCCCAAAGCGGCCCAGCACTATGGCCAGATCCGCGCCGATCTGGAACGAAAAGGCCAACCCATCGGCGTAAACGATCTGCACATTGCGGCCCACGCCCGCAGCGAGGGGCTCACCCTGGTGAGCAACAATCTGCGTGAGTTCAACCGGGTGCCGGGGCTGCTACTGGAGAACTGGATCTGAGACCCTTCGCCTCAGGCCCGCAGCATGGCGGTGATCAGCACGGTGGTGATCAGCACGAACTCCACCACCCCCACCAGGGCGAGCAGGGTAGTTGGATTTAAGCTTTAAAACTATATTTGAAATCAAATCCATGCAACCTTCTCTTTTATTCGGCAATACTGGCCATTGCAGTAGCAGGTTGATCTTCGGAGCTGCCGCACTGGGGAACATGAGCCAGGAAAACGCCGACGCCACACTCGCGGTCGTCTCCCGTCGAGGCATCAACCACATCGATACCGCCGCCTGCTACGGCGCCTCCGAGCAACGGCTCGCCCCTTGGCTCACCAGCAAACGCGACGAAATATTTTTGGCCACCAAGACCGGCGAGCGCGAAGGCTCCGCAGCCCGCGCCGAACTGGAACGAAGCCTCGAACGGATGGGTGTCGACTCGGTGGACTTGATCCAACTTCACAACTTGGTCGAAGCTGATGAATGGGAGCAGGCCTTCGCCCCCAACGGCGCAGTCGCCTCGCTCTTCTCGGCGCGCGAGGAGGGATTGTGCCGCCACATCGGCATCACCGGTCATGGACAGCACAGCGCCGCTATGCATCTGCGCAGCCTCAGCCGGGCCAACTTCGCATCGGTCTTGCTGCCGTACAACCACATGCAACTCGAAGACGGCGGCTATGCCAGCGACGTCGAAAAACTGCTGAAGGTATGCTCAGAACGGAATGTAGCGGTGCAAACGATAAAAGCCCTGGCCCGGAGACGCTGGAGCAAAGGCGACCAACAACATTTCTCCTGGTACGAACCGATTGACGACATAGAGATAGCTACCCGGTCAATTCACTTCGTGCTCGCCAACCCCCAGCTATTTCTCAACACTTCGAGCGATGCCCGTCTGCTGGAGCTCACCTGCGACGCAGCCGAGTCCTTCAAGGGCATGGGACCTGACCCCAAGCAATTAGCGAACGACCGCCTTACGCACTCGATGGCACCGATCTTTGACTCCCCAGCCCCGCGGTGAGCTGGGGCTCAGCTCGTCAGCCAGATGAAGCCCAGCACCCCCACCAGGGCGAGCAGGGCCTGGGCCAGGCGGCTCACCAGCATCCCCGCCACCACCGCCAACCCCACCTGTAAGGCCCGCCCCGGGGCGCCCCGGGCCGCCAGCCACTGGGCCAGGCTTGCCCCCAGGAAGGGGCCCAGCACCAGGCCCAGCACGGGTCCGCCCAGGGGCAGGGCCGGCAACAGACCCAGCAGCCCCGCCAACAGCCCCAACCCCGCCCCGATCGGGGCCCAGCGACTGGCCTGCAGCCGGGCAGGTCCAAGCAGCAGCCCAAGGGCCTCAGCCGCCCAGCCGAGCAGCAACAGCAGCCCGGCTAGGAGCAGCGGCGGCCAGGCGGCATTCCAGCCCACGGCCCACAGCCAGAGCAGGGCCCCCAGGGGCAGCAAGGTCAAACCCGGCAACACGGGCAGCAGGGAGCCGGGGATCGCCAGCAGCTGGATCCCCAGGGCAAACCACCAGACCAGCGCTGGCTCAATCACCAAACTTGCTCAATCACCAAACTCAACCAACCATCAAACCTGGCCAATCATAAAAACGGGCCCTGCCATCAAACCGTTACGGGCCAGGTGCGGGAACCTGTCTCGATCGCTACCGTCAGGCCCAACTACCTGTCCCAACTAGCTCTGACCATGGCCCCTACCCCCGCAGGCGACAGCCGCCTCAATGTGCTGCAGGCTGTCGAAGAGGGCTGGGCGGCCTTCTGCCGGGCTCCCTGGGTCTTTTTGTTGTTTGAAGCCCTCTCTGCGGTGATCCTGCTGCCTTTTGCAGCCCTCAGCGCCGTGGGCGGAGCCCGCCTGGCCGAAGTCAACGAGCTGATGGGCGTGCACCCCGTCGGCGCCTGGATGGCCCTGATCGTTGGCGTGATCGGCTATGTGATCGTGGCCCTCTGGACCGTCGTCGGCCTGACCCGCGGCGCCTGGCTGAGCCTGGAGGGGCGCAAGCCCTGCTTCGCCGACTTCACCCGTTGGGACCGCCCCGCCAGCGCCCGCCTGCTCGGTTCAGCCATCCTGCTGGCAATCCTGGTGGCCGTCGCCGGGGCCATTGCCGCCCTGATCGGTGCCGGTTTGGGCAAGCTCAACGAGGCCCTCACCGTGATCCCGATGGTCGTGGTGGCCATTTTCTTCATCTGGCTGCTGGTCACCCAGAAATTCCTGATCCAGGTGTCGCTGTTTGGCACCCCTAAGGCCACCGCCACGATCGGCGCCGGCGTGAAGGGGGTGAATCCCAGCTGGTGGATGGTGCTCTGGCTCGGCATTGTCGAAGGGGTGATCCACTCCATTGCCGCCCTGTTCAGCTACGGCGGGCTGCTGGTTGTGGTTCCGGTGGTGCTGTGCATCTCCACCGCCGCCTACCGCCAGCTGTTCGGCAGCGAAGACCGCACCGGCCTGCTCAACTGAGCCGCCGCCGCGCAACCCGCAACCGGGCGCTGCGGCTGCGCGGATTCGCCTCCGCCTCTTCCTCCGTGGCCTGAATCGCCTTGCGCGTCACCCGCTCCAGCCGCCCATCGCTGAGGAAAGCGGTCTTCACCCGCCGATCCTCCAGGGAGTGGAAGCTGATCACCCCGAACAGGCCGCCGGGTACCAGCCAATCCGGCGCCGCCGTCAGCAGCCGATCGAGAACACCCAGCTCATCGTTCACGGCGATTCGCAGGGCCTGGAAGGTGCGGGTGGCGGGATGGATGCGGCCCCGCCGCGCCTTGGGGGGGTAGCAGCCAGCGATCACATAGGCCAGGGCGGCGGTGCCGCTGAAGCTCCCTTCCTCGGCCAGGTGCTCCTTAATCTTGCGCGCGATGCGGCGCGACAGGCGCTCCTCGCCGTAGGCATAGATCAGATCGGCCAGCTCCGTCTCGTCCAGCCGGTCGATCAACTCCCCGGCGGTCTCGCCGGCCTCGGGGTTCATGCGCATGTCCAGCGGGCCGGCCAGCCGGAAACTGAAGCCCCTCGCCGCCACGTCGAGCTGGGGACTGCTCACCCCCAGGTCGGCCAGCACCGCCACTGCCGGCTCGGCCGGGATGTAGTCGGCAAAGTTGGTGGCCACGATCGTGACGCGATCAGCAAACGGGGCGAGGCGCTCGGCGGCGGCGGCACGGGCGCTCGGGTCCTGGTCCAGCCCTACCAGGTGCAAGCCGGGATTGGCCTGCAGCAGCAGGGCGCTGTGGCCGCCGCCGCCGAGGGTGCAATCGATCAGCAGTCCTTCGAGCTCGGCAAAGGTCTCAAGCAGCGGCTGGGCCAGCACCGGCAGGTGGACAAAGGCTGCACCTTCGGGGTCAGCCATGGGCTGCCGCGGAGGGCAACAGCCAACGGGCCAGCCGCTCTCCCCAGGCTGCTCGCTGCTTAGCCAGCCAGGATTCACTCTGGCGGAACTGGCGGCAGAGGGCCGGCAGCTCCTGTTCCAGCTCGGGATGGCCGAGGGCCTCCAGCAGGGTCTTCAGCAGGCCCAACTCGGCCGCGCCCCCCTCACCATCGGCCGCCGCAAACAGGCAGTAGCAACGACCCACCGCCAGACGGTGGGCGCCATCACCAAGGGCGGCCAGACCCGCGCCGATGCGGCCCAGGTCGGGGCTGTCCCGCATGTTGATGCTGCGCAGCTGGCTATCGGAGAGCTTGAGCCGAGCCAGGCATTCCCGGTAGAGCTCCCATTCCTGCTGGCCAAAGCGGCCATCGGCCAGGCTCAGGGCCAGGGCACCCTGCACGATCACCAGGCCCTGGTCGGTGGCCTGTACGGCCGGGGGCAGCGCCGTTACCAGGCTGCTGACCAACCGCTGGCGCACCTGGGCAGCACGACGCTGGCTCGGGGCCAGCAACCAGGCCGACAGAGCCCCTGCAGGCCGGGCCAGGAGGCGGTGCAGAAAAGAGCGTTGTCGCCGGGCCATGGGTGAGCTGCCGCGGGAATCTCGGCCAACCTTAGGGAGAGTGACTACGCGGCCACAAGGTTTCCTAAGCTGGTATGAACGCCCTACAAGCCACGGCCCCATGACGCAGCTGGAAACG
>JAHLYQ010000015.1 GCA_025127975.1 Synechococcus sp. CS-1331
AGGAGAAGGCCATGGCGGAAATGGCGGCTTTGCTGGTGCTGCAAAAAAAGTGGGATGCCTTCTGTTCGGAGGACGCGGAAGGCTGACCAGCGCCGTGCACCGGCGGAAGGTGATCGAGCTGATCGGGGAGGCCAATGCTGCGGGCGCCGGCCTGGTGAGGGCCTGCGGTGTGATCGGCATCTGCCTGCGCACCCTCAAACGCTGGCGGAAGGCTTTGATGGGTGATGGGGACGGCGTGGATCGCCGTAAAGGCAGTGCCCGCCTGGTGGGTCACCGCCTGAGTGAGGAAGAGCGCCAGCGAATCCTGCTGACGTGCAACCAGCCGGAGTACGCCGCGCTGCCGCCAGGGCAGATCGTGCCGGCACTGTCCGATCAAAACCTCTTTATTGGTTCAGAGAGCAGCTTCTATCGGGTGCTGCACCAGGCGGGTCAGTGCCACCGCCGCGGGCGGGCCCGGCTGCCTCAGGAGCCGCGCTCAGTGCCGCGCCTCAGAGCAGATGGCCCGAACCAGGTGTGGAGCTGGGACATCAGCTTCCTGCCCACCACGGTGCGGGGTGTGTGGCTGTACCTCTATCTGGTGGTCGACGTCTGGAGCCGCAAGGTGGTGGCCTGGGATGTGGCCGAGGTGGAGTCGGCTCAGATCGCAGCGGATCTGGTGCAGCGTGCCTGCCTCAAGGAGCGCTACCACCGCCCCAGCGGCTTTGGCAGCCGCCAGTGCCAGCAGCAGCCCCTAATCCTCCACGCCGACAACGGCAATGCAATGCGTGGGGTGCACGGCGACAATTAGGTAGGCGCGCCCGCCTACGTAGTTGACACCGGGCAAGAGGGCTTGGTTCAAGCTTGAAAAGTGCTCCTGCTCGAAGCGATCGAGCCTGGAGTTGATAGAAGCGAGCCGCGCGTTCTCCTTCCTCGACCTCCTGCCGATTTCGGCGTGAGCTGTCCCGTGTCAATCAGGTTGGTCGCCCCTCAAACAGATTGTCGTCGGACAGCCCGCAGCAGAAAGCCGACCGTGGTTGCCTGCTTTTCATCCGGCAGCACCTCGACGTAAGCCAGCCGTGTTGCATCGTCGATGGCCACATGGGCCTTCTCATAACCCGCACCACGGGAAGAGCCCAGGCGTCGGTCACCCGTGATCCGGTGACCCACTCGCTCAAAGCGAGCGAGCTGCTTGGTATCGACGTGAATCATGTCGCCGGGCCGGGCCCACTGATAACGGTGTACCGGCTCAGCTGGCTGCAGGTTCTTGAGTCGGCCGAGGCCCAGGGCCTAGAGCACCCGACCGACGGTGGAGAGTGCACCGCCCGAGCGGTAGCGCCCCAGCCACTTGTAGGCAGTGCGGACACTGATCCCCACCTGAGCAGCCAGGAAGGCGAGGCTTTCACCGTGCTCAATGTGTCGACGCAGCAACCGGTCACGGCCGAGGGGTGTCAGCCGAGCATTCGGGTGGGTATGCATGGGATGTGAGGTCACTGGGTCGGCGGTTACACCCGGACCATGACGACCTCACACCCACTTGTCAGCTGAACAACCTGATGGGAGTACACACTTAGGCCAACAGATCGACTGCAAAGTCAAATTTCCAGACGGCATCTTGGAAATCGCGATCACCTCCGTTGGGTAGATCCTCAAAGCCAATCAGATTTGTCCCGAGGCTCATGAAGTGCTCGAGGCCGTCGCTGTTGGCTGCGGCAAAGGCAACGTAAGTTTCCCCATTGCTGACTTGAGTGTAAGGCGCAAGTAGAACCCCACCGGAAAGCTGAACATCAAGTGAGCGTGTCTGGCGATTAGCGATGGAAATTCCCGAGATGGAGTCGATCTGGTTGTCCGTGCGTAGCGCTTCGTTGATGTAGTTGGGATCGCCGGGTCGGAGCGTGTTGCCATCAGCCGCGGTGACAGCACCGTCTTTGGATTGAATGAGATACCAGCCGGTAACGGAATCAAGAGCCGCTTCCCGTCCGTAACCAAGAGAGAGATCGATGCGTTGATCGGAGGCAAAGGCTGTGAGGTCAAGGATTGGTGCCTGATTCTGAAGATCAGCAATCAGGGGATCGACACCTTGGAAGCCAGGCGTGATTGCAATCGAGACTGTGGCACCATTGGGAGTGGAGAGGCTGAGAGACTTACCATCAACGGCAAGGTTGGTGTCGAGCCAGTGAAGGCGAGGATCGTTCAAACTAGAGAGCTGATCCAGAGAAGCACCTTCCACTTCGAAGAACATCAAGCGCTGACCATTGTTAGCGAGGATCTCACTGGAGAAATCGAAGCCTTCAGGCATGGCGCTTAGATCGACTGATGAACCAAGGCTGGTGATCAGATCGCGTGCTCGATTCTGGAATAGGGTGAAGTTGAAGTCAGCGAAATTTTCGTTGGGATTAAAAATCATGTAACCCAGGCTTCCACTCACTGAAGCACGCTGCTCAAGATTTGCAGATATCCGAAAGTTGACAGTATTAGTATTCAATTCACTGGACATTGGATCCAGACCACTTACAAGAACTTGCTTTGGATCTACAGCCTGGAATAATGGATCCAAAACAACACTGCCGAAACCAATTGATACATTCTTTGTGAATTGCTCTTGTGAGGCATTGGCTGAAATGCTTAGACGGTCCGCATAACCGTCCTCAGAGAGGTCGTAGAAACGTGCGCCAAAACCAGCCGTCGGATCGTAAGTAATTGGAAGCATAGACACATTTGCTGCGAAAAGCCATGCACTGGAGTTCGCTGGGCTAGCGATAGCTGAGGAAGGATCTATTTTCAGCTGGTTGAATGTATCGATGGAAAATGATGGACGAATTTGGTGACGGGGATCGTACGTTGGTATTAGCGCCATGCCTGTGTCTATCACGGGGGTTAGCGAATACTCGTTAACAATGCCAGAGAAATTAAAAGCAGGGAAATCCTTTCTGATTCCATCTAGGAATGCATTAGAAAGTTTACCATTAATGTACTTGTCGCCATCGAAAGCAAGGCTGCTGCTGTAGAAGCTGGCACGAGTTGAAGCGAATTCAGGAAAGAGACTTAGTGTTGCCGTTGCTTGATTGAGGCCATCAATCGTGCGCACAGAAAAACCTAATTCGATTTCGTCTCGAGGAGAGGCGAATTCTTTCTGGTTGATGATTAGATTGTAGAGATTAACGCCCGGAGGGAGAGTGAGTGGCATGATGATGTTGCCGCTCTCTTCCCTGCCATACCTGTAAGCTAGTCCGCGCGGATCTAAGATATTGAGGTATTGAATCACACTATCTTTTGCGGATCCACTCTTTATGGTTTGATCATTTACACCGATGTCATACGGCGATACATAGTCCATTGCCTCGCGCCATGCATCGGCATCGTGAAGTGTAATTTCGATTGTGGTTGCACTGTCTGGCTCCCGCAGCCGGCTATCCAGTTGAATGGTTATGGTGCTGTTTTCTTGATTGCCTCGTTTATCGAGGTCAGCCGTTGTCTTTTGGGGAAGATCAACATTGGATATGTGCAATAGATCGGTGCCAGCGGGCCGCTCTCCCAGATCTCCTGTAAAGCTATAGATGAAACTTCCTTGTCCTTGTGTTCCTGCAATGAGGATGTCATCTTGCGGGTCATATTGAATTGTTTTGATATAACTACCTGGGGCTGTTCCCTCAGGCAAGTTCTGCCATGGCATTGATTGGAAGCTAGAAGGGATTCCTTTCTCATCCAGTTCGGCTGACCAAATGCCCGTCAGGCCGCCAATGACTAAACGATCGGCTCGCTCCGTATTGCCAGGAACAAATACGAGTGCTTGATACCCATAACTGTCATAGGGAATGAATGGCAAACCCAGTTCAACCTTTAGATTGTAAAATTTAACCGTTCCATCAGCAAGTCTGACCCCAAGAACCTGATCCTCGGTGACTAACTTTTTCGTGAAGTAATTGCTGAATGACAGTGAGTTCCCACCTTGTATCCAGTAAACATTGTCAGCATTGCCACGATGAGAATGGGCGAGGTCAACAACGCTGCCATTGCTAATGAATCGTGCTTGGTTCTCTCCTAAATCAATCGCTTTTAACGTGTAATCACCGATTGAATTGGATGTTCTCCCGTAAATGGCAGGATTGCCTTCTCTATTCGATGCGCCTACGTATAGGCTGCTAATTATCGCCTCATCTGCTCCACCTTGATTGTCAATCGCCGTTGGGTTAAGCCTGAAGGAGCCGTTTGCTTGAGGTTCCGATTCGAGCAGTGGTCTGAGAATTATGGCATTGTTTGGGGATGACTTGTCAGACTTGATTGTTTCATAGATATTCAGCAATCCCGAAAAGACAATGCTATGACTTTTATAAGCATTAGGCTCAGTAGGTAGCAAGAATACTTTCGATGAGCCTGGATCTTGCGACTCAGCTGTCCATGTCCACGGAATCGCTGGTTGGTTAGAGGATCGCTTCAGGTAGAAGTTTGCGACTTCTCTTGAGCTGATAAAGCCACTCTTGTTGTAGACGGCTTTGACTAAGCTGCCATCGTTTAAGTATCCATAGCTACTGAGGAAGCCGGCGTAACCATCTTCGTTTATGCCATCATCAAAAAAGGCTAGTTGACCATCACCCACCCAGAAGTTGGTGGCATGATCATCACCGTAATATCCTAGTGAGGCTGCATTGTCTTGATAAGAGCTGGCAATGCTGTTGCTCTGGGAAGCCCAGCTCACCATGTTGGTTTCCAGCGTGCTTAAGCCTTTGGTGCTGAGCGATTGCCACCAGGCATCCTTCGCTGCCTTGCTTCCGGACTGCGACGTTTGCAGCGCCAGCTCCCAGATGCCACCGTCATCGCTTTGGACTAATTTTGGCCCTGTTTTACTCTCGTAGAAAGCAATTGTGCGACTGTCGGCATGGGGTTGGCCGGGTGAAAATGGTGTGACGAGTACGTTATTCTTCGCGTCAATCTTGGGGCCGTAGAGAGTCTCGCGGATGCTTGGCTCTGCTCCGCTGAAATCGACCCGTACGAGGCCACCATCATTTGTAGGGCTTTGAAGTGTTGCCGATCCAAACTGATTTCCACCGGCAAAGACTGAACTCGCTGTTGGGTCATGGGGGTCAACGGCCAGAGAGAAATTGCCGTAGAATAACATATTTGAGGCCTGATTTGTTCCTATCTCTCCTGGGGGCGCTTCATAGATTTGATAAGAAGCAAGCTCTTGCGTCTCTGGATCAATTACAAGCCTTGCAACATGGCTTATGGGGCCATTTTGGTTAAGACTACCTTTAACTTGATAAAATCCAGCAAATGCGATGAGCTTCCCATCAACAAGAGATGGATATGCCGTTACTCGTGCAATCGGCGTGTAAAGAATGGAGGCTTTCCCATCGTCAGCGAGTGCTAATTTTTCGAAAGGAATTTCTTTAAGAAAATTAAGGTAAGCTTCGCCTTTCAGGGGCTTTAACGCTGAGCCGCTGCCAAATAAGATAACATTATTTCGGTCGCTTATGTCGTATCCGCCAGCAACTATTGTATTTGTGCCTGTGGATCTAGCGACATAGAGATTGTCAGATGTGCTTTGCGCAAAAGCTGAATCAATTCCGTTAGATGATGTCTCAACTGTAATGTAGGACCCTAAAGTACTCACAGACCAGCTTGATGCACTTAGTTTAGCCCCAATCCACTCCATGCTGCGGATGTTCTGATTCGCCAGCTTCTGCTGTGCTTCGGGCGCTACAGGTAGCCACTGAACTGAGCCATTTTCCTGGATAGCACCAATCTGTATTCCCTGACTGGGTGCTCCAATAAACCGATCGTTTGATGGATTTCCCTGACCAACAGCCAGGTACTTGCCATCGTCAGAGATCGAAAGCACACCAATTGATTGCGAGCCTGTGTAACCGCTACCGGGTTTGCTGATCCAGCTCCAGCTATCTCCCCACTTACCGGCTATCTTGTCATAAACGCGTAGATGCACTCCACCATTGCTCGCACCGGCATAAAGGAAAACCTTCTCCTCGGTTTGCTTGATTGTCAGCCCGTTCGTGGCGCCCGAGATGTACGTTTCGCCGAAATTTTCCTGGACCCCAAGGCGACCCCAGAGTCCGTCAATGACGTAGTCGTTTCCGCTGGGTATCCAGGTGTTAGCAAGAATCGCAGTCACTACGTCGACGTGAAATGTTATGTACTTTACAGCCTCTGAGAATGCCGTCTAGGTGGCCCCCAGCGCCAGATTTTCGATCGGCCACCGGTCGCGAACGTGCTGCAGCAGGGTCTTGGCTGTAGTCCTGAGACTCGTGACGTAGTAACGGCACTCATCGATCGGCGCGCCGTCTCGGATGCCCTTGCAGCGCACCGCCAGGATCGTGGCGCTGCCAGGCCAGTTCTCAGCGACCCACTCCGGTGCCGGCATGCCGCGCAGGGTCCAGCGCAGGTCACAGCCGCGTTTGCGTTCGCGATGGCTGCACTCGAACAGTGCCTTTGCGCCATAGGTGAGCCGATCGCGGATGACGCGAAACCCTTTGCGGCGACTGTGTTTGACCGCGATCAGGAAGTCGGCGCCGCGCTGCTCGAGGTAGACGAAAAAGGGCGGTTCGTATGCAGGGCGTCGGCCTGCACAAGCACTCCCTCGAGCTCGACGGCCTCCAGTAACTGGCGCAGCGCCTGGGTCTCACCACTGGCAATCGGTGGAGTATGTGGTCTGGGCAATCGCCACGCCCAGCGATTTGGAGTAGAGGCTTAGCTGGGCAATGAAACGCGCTGCGCCGGTTTCGTTCTCAGCGATGGAACCACGCAGCGTCTTGCCATCACACACCAAGGTATCCAGCGCCTCTGTCACACCCGGTTGAGCCGCCATCCAGTCGCGGAGCAGGGTCTCAAAGCCAGGCACATCCAACTGGGCGAGCAGAGGCCGGAACCTGGAATCAGACGGCGACTTCCGGAAATCAGTCCCCAGCAGCTCGTTGAGCGCCTGGTGATGGCGTTTGGCAAAACGCTCCATCCCCACAAGCGAGCCTTGGCCGCTCAGGATCGAGAGGATGGCCACCAGCAGCATCCACCAGTGGGGAAAGCGGATACCCCGGCGCATCCGGCAGTTCGGCAGTCCGGCAGCGCCTTGAGGAAGCTGATCAAATCGCTAGCAGCGACAGGCGAAGTGGCGGGCTCGGAAGCCAATGGACAGGAGCGGGTCACGCACACGGTACCGTAAGCGCAGCGGCCCAGCAAGGGCTATGAGGACAGACTTCTAATAGGCCCTGGCTGGGCCTGGGCCTCAGGCGGCAGGAATCGCAGCGGTGCCGCAAGCAACGACCCCAGGCTCATGCTGTCGTGCATGAGGCCCCCGGGCGAACCCGCCGCAATGCTCAGCAGCGAGGCCTGATAGCGCCAAAGCAGCGTGGCGGCCGTGCCGCCCGGCTCACCCTGCAGCTCAGCTGCCAGCGACAGGGACCCATCGTTGAGGCTGAGGCCGCCACTGAGCAACGCCAGCAGCGTGAGCACGCCTGCCACCGCCACCGCAACCGGCAGGCGCTGCGCCCGCAGACGCCGGCCCAGCCAACCGGCCAGGGGAATCAGGAGGCGTACAAACAGAGCACCGAGCAGCGCACCGAGCACGCTGACCAGCAGCGCCCACCCCCAGAGATGCCCAGGCAGCATCCCGAGCTCCAGGCCTGCGAGGCGAGCCGGCTGGCCGAGGCGGGAGGCCACCAACGCGCCACTGCCGGCCACCAACAGGGTGGGCAGCACCAGCGGCAGCCCTTTCTCGCAGCTGAGCTCTTCGATGGCGTAGGTCACCCCCAGGAGGGGTGAGCGGAACGCGGCCCCTAGGCCGGCGCCGGCACCGATGGCCGTGAACAGCGGCAGAGGCATGCCCGCCCAGGCGCCATGGTTGGGCCAGCGGCGACGCATCGCCAGGAAGCAGGCCGCGCCAAGGCTGGCGGAGGGCGACTCGACCCCCACGCTCATGCCCGCCAGGTAGGTGAGCACCATCAAGGGGAGGCGGATGAGCTGCGTGCGCAGGCTGAGACGCTCCTGCATCGCCGCTTCCGGCCCACCCTGCTGCATCGCCAGGACAGGGGTGAGCCCGCCGCCCCGACCGGCAGCCAAAGGCCCCCAGGCCAGCCAGAGCAAGAGCGAGGCCCCCACGAACACCAACGCCGCCCCATGCCAGGGCACACCCACCGCATCGAGCCAGAGGCGGCGTTGCAATTCAAAGCCCACTTGCGACAGCCACTGATACGGCCGTTCCAGCAGCCCGAGCAGCAGGCCCAGGCCAAGCCAGGTGAGCAGCGCCGCGAGGGCGTTGCGGTCGAAGCTCACGAGCCGATGCCGGTGCGGGCGATGTCGAGCACATCGGCCATGGATCGGATCTGATTGATGGTGCTGGCTAGCTGGCTGGCGCTGTCGAGCTCCACCCGCAGATCGATGCGGGCCGGCTTGCCGGGATTGGTGCGCACCCGGGCATCGCAGACGTTGATGCGGTGATCTGAAAGGCGCGTGAGGATGTCTTTAAGCACCCCAACGCGATCGAGCACCTCGATGCGCAGTTGCACCGGGTAGCGACGCGGGCGCGACTCGGAGGCGGAATTCCAACGCACCGGCAGACGCCTTTCGGCCGGCACCTGGGCCACGTTGGAGCAGTCCTGGCGGTGGATGGTGATGCCGTGGTTGCCGAGAGCCACCGCGCCAAGAATCTGCTCGCCAGGCAGGGGACTGCAGCAGCCACCGAGCCTGTAATCGAGGCCCTCAAGGCCGAGGATTGAACTGGTGCCACCCCCACCCACCGGCGCGTGGGCCGCCACCTTGGCCGCCACCTGCTCATTGCTGAGCATGGGGGCGGAGGCTTCGCTGGCCAGGCGCATTTCCTCCCGCAGCCTGTTGAGCACCTGATGCAGGGTGACCCCACCAAAGCCAAGGGAGGCCAGCAGGTCTTCGGTGCCGGTGAGGTTGCAGCGGCGGGCCACCTTGGCCATCGCCTCCCCATTGAGCAGGGCATCGAAGCCATCGCGGCCCAGCTCCCGCTCGAGCATCTCGGTGCCGCGCTGAAGATTGTCTTCACGGTGGCTGGTTTTATACCAGTGGCGAATGCGATTACGGGCCGTGGGGGTAGCCACGAAATTGAGCCAGTCGAGGCTTGGGTGGGCCGTCTTGGCGGTAACCACCTGCACGAAGTCACCGTTCTGGAGAGGTGTGGCAAGCGGGCATAGCCGATCATTAATGCGCACGCCTTGGCAATGATTGCCGATTTCCGAGTGGATGCGATAAGCGAAATCTACGGCCGTAGAACCCTTACGCAAACCCACTACATCGCCATTGGGAGTGAATACAAACACCTCCTCATCAAACAGATCTTCCTTGATCGAGCGCAGGAAGTCATTGCTGTCGGTGCCGCCATCATCCTTCTGCCAATCCACCAGCTGGCGCAGCCAGTTGAAGCGCTCCGCATCGGCCCCGGAGGCCGCCGGTGAACCGCCCTCCTTATATTTCCAATGGGCGGCGATGCCGTACTCGGCCACCCGGTGCATCTCGGTGGTGCGGATCTGCACCTCGATCGGCCGATGGCGACCGATCACCGCCGTATGCAGCGACTGGTAGCCATTGGGCTTGGGTAGGCCGATGTAGTCCTTGAAGCGACCGGGAATCGGCCGAAACGTGTCGTGGACAACCGCCAGGGCCCGGTAGCAGCCCTCCAGGTTGGGGCAGAGGATCCTGAGGGCGGCCACGTCGATGATTTCGTGGAACGCCTTCTGCTGGCGCTGCATTTTGCTCCAGATGCCATAGAGGTGCTTGGGCCGGCCACTCACCTCACAGTTGTGCAGCCCAGCTGCGGCGAGGCGATCCCGCAGCAACTGCACGGTCACCCCCAGGCGCTCTTCCCGGTCACTGCGCTTGGTCGCCACCTGCTTCTGAATGTCGCGGTAGGCCTCGGGCTCGAGGATTTTGAAAGCCAGATCCTCCAGCTCCCACTTGAGCCTGCCAATCCCCAGCCGGTTGGCGAGGGGGGCATAGATCTCCCGGGTTTCGCGGGCGATGCGCTGCTGCTTCTCTGGCTTGAGGGCCGCCAGCGTGCGCATGTTGTGGAGGCGGTCTGCCAACTTCACCAGCACCACGCGGATGTCGCTGGCCATGGCCAGAAACATGCGACGCAGATTTTCGGCCTGGGCCTCGGTGTAGTTGGTGAAATGGATCCCGCCCAACTTGGTGACCCCCTCCACTAGGGCCCGCACCTCGGCGCCGAAGTGGGCCTCGATCTCATCGGGGGTGACGCCGGTGTCCTCGACCACGTCGTGCAGGAAGCCGGCGGCGATCACCCCTGCACTGGCGCCGGTCTCCCGCAGCAGATCGGCAACGGCGATCGGATGGATGATGTAGGGCTCGCCCGTGGCCCGCAACTGGCCCTGGTGATGGCGGTAGGCGTAATCGAAGGCGCAGGCGAGCAGCAGCTCGGGATCCGTAGGGCAGCTGTTGACCTGGCCCAGCGGCACGTGCTCTAGGCAGCGCTGCAGCCACTCGGGCAGGGGCACGCCATAGTCAGCAGGGGGGCGGATCGATCGGTCCTGATCAAGATCGGCAACCGCCTTGAGCATTCCGCCCTGTGGATTTCTCCCATCGTATGCAGATACTGCCTAGCTGGAGACCATGACCAGCCCCGTGCTTGCGATTGACCACCTGGTGGTGCGCTACCCGGGCTGCGACCAGCCCACCCTGGATGGGCTGACCCTGAGCCTGAGCCCAGGCCAGAGGCTGGCCCTGGTCGGGCCCTCCGGCTGCGGCAAGAGCACCGTGGCCCGGGCGGTGCTGCAGCTCCTGCCCCCAGGCAGCCAGTGCAGCGGCGGGCTACTGCTGGCGGGGCAGGAGCCCGGCCGGCTGCAGCGGCCGGCCCTGCGCCAACTGCGCGGCGAGGCGGTGGGCCTGGTTTTCCAGGACCCCATGACCCGGCTCAACCCCCTACTGACCATTGGCGACCACCTGGGGGACACCCTGGCCGCCCACCGGCCCCGCTGGCGGCGGCGCCAGGTGCGAGAACGGGCCGAGGAGCTGCTGACCAGGGTCGGGATCAACCCCCAGCGCTACGGCAGCTACCCCCATGAATTCAGCGGCGGCATGCGTCAGCGGCTGGCGATCGCCCTGGCCATGGCCCTCAATCCGCCCCTGGTGATCGCCGACGAGCCCACCACCAGCCTGGATGTGGCAATCGCCGGCCAGGTGATGGGGGAGCTCAGCGCACTTTGCAGCGACGCGGGCAGCGCCCTGCTGCTGATCAGCCACGACCTCGCGCTGGCGGGCCGCTGGTGCGACCAGATCGCCGTGCTGGACCAGGGCCGCCTGATCGAGCAGGCCCCCGCCCAACAACTGCTCACCGCCCCGGCCTCCCCCCTGGCCCAGCGGCTGGTGGCCAAGGCGCGGCAGCGGGAGGGGGCCCAGAGTGCGATGCCCGCACCGTCGCCGGCCCTGCTGGAGCTGGAGGAGTTGCGCAGCTGGCACCCGCTGCCCTCCCTGCCCTGGCAACGCCGCTGGCTCAAAGCGGTGGACGGGGTGAGCCTGAGGCTGCAGCGGGGCGAAACCATTGGCCTGGTGGGGGCATCAGGCTGCGGCAAGAGCACCCTCTGCCGAGCCCTGATGGGGTTGGCACCGGTGCGGGGCGGCACGGTGCGACTCGAAGGCCGCAACCTGCTAGCCCTGCGCGGCCAGGCCCTACGCCAGGCGCGACGGGGCCTGCAGATGGTTTTTCAAGACCCCCTGGCCTGCCTCAACCCCCAGATGGTTGTGGGCGAAGCCATCGCCGATCCCCTGCTGATCCACGGCCTGGCCAGCCGCAATCAGGCCCGCCGCCGGGCCCGGGAACTCCTCTCTGCCGTGGGGCTGACCCCAGCTGAAGCCTTCGAAAACCGCCTGCCCAGCCAGCTCTCGGGCGGCCAGCAGCAGCGGGTGGCCATCGCCCGGGCCCTGGTGCTGGAGCCAAAAGTGCTGCTCTGCGACGAGAGCGTCAGCATGCTGGACCCCGAAGTGCAGGCCGACGTGCTGGCCCTGCTGCGGGATCTGCAGCAGCGGCTGGGCCTGGGCCTGCTATTTGTCACCCACGACCTGTCGGTGGCCAGCGGCTTCTGCCACCGGGTGATCGTGCTCGACGGCGGCGTAATCGTGGAGGAGGGCCCGGGCGCCCGGTTGCTGAGCCATCCCCAGGCGGCCATCACCCGCAAGCTTGTGGAGGCCTGCCCGCGGCTGCCTAGCGCCTGAAAAGCAATCCACGTCACAAAACTATTGACAGGAAATGAGCTGCTCGATAGCACCAAATCAATGACCCACAATTCACGCAGTCGATTAATTACCCCAAGGCAGCATTTTTCTGTTTAACACTGCTTTCACCGGCAAATCCGCATTTAAAGTCTCACCGCCCAAAACTCTCTGATAATAATTAAGGTAGCCTAGCGCCATAACCCGAGATGAAAAATTATCACGGGCGTATGAATGACAGGCGCATGACGACCATTCACCCACGCGCTGCATTGCCCGCAAAAGCTGTGTCGCCGAATTAGCAAGATAGCCATATTGAGGCCCAATCAACTCTGGCAAAGAACCATACGTTGTCCCGAATACTGGGCATCCGAAATACAAACTTTCAATGATGGCAAGCCCAAATGGCTCATGCCATAAAACAGGAAATAGCAGACCCATTGAATACGGCAAGATCCTCGACTTTCCCAAGTCGTTTACCATTCCATGGAAGGTAATATTTCTAGACAATGTGAGCCTAAGCCCCCTTCGAAAATAAAATCTTGAGCCCCCTATAACACTCAATTGCATGCCAGATTTACGAGCCAACCTGATCGCTCCATTTACATTTTTTCTCCTCTTTGAGGCATCTGCCAAAAAATGAAAATATTGCCTCTCCTCAGACAAATCCAAACCTCTGTAACGCGACCAATCAATGCCATTGTAAACATAATGCCCCGAACCATGCCTATTTGCATGATCTCTTGAGAGAAAAATTGTGTTCGGAAAGACATCCCGCAGGCTGCTGAGATTATTGTGCTGAGTAATAACAAAAGCTCGCCCGACCTCCTGCTGGGGGTTTTCGGAAAAATGAACAATATCAACCGAAGAAGGGATTTGTTCGCCTAACGAAAGCGTAGAATTAAACGCAATTACCTTCGCAAAATCACACCTCGATCCTCTCGTGGCGAGGAAGGATACTTGATGGCCAAGCTCAACCAAAGCCGTAAGCATTCAGGGGTCGGGACGCGCCGCCGCGCGAATGCGCGCCTCATCGCTCATCCCTGAGTGAGCAAAGATGCGGTGCCGCCCTTTCTTCTGCCCTCAGGGATCGCTCAGCAGTGACGGCATCACCCCACCGCGGTGG
>JAHLYQ010000016.1 GCA_025127975.1 Synechococcus sp. CS-1331
CAGCAGAGCGGACCGCGGAAGTGTGGGGACCGCTGGCCGATGGCAAGCAGGGCTGGCGGATCGGGGCTGCCACCCGGCTGGATGGGTCGCCCCACTTTCCCGCTCTGGTGCTGGAGCTGGAGGAAATCTGGGCGGGGTGAAGGAGGTGCGGGCGGGGTGGTCAGCGCTGCCAGAGCCAGCGGCTGTCGCTGGTCAGCGCGCGGGCCATGGCGGTGCCGGAGGCGATCAGTTCGCCGTGCTCGGCGGGAGTGAACACGAGGGCATCGCAGCTCAGGGGCAGATCAGCCAGGGGCCAGGCCAGCAGTCGCTGGTGCTGGGGGCCGCACGCCTCGGCATCGATCAACAGCAGATCGAGGTCGCTGCCCACGCCGGCGTCGCCGCGGCCGTAGCTGCCGAAAACGCCCACCCGCTCCAGGCCGGGGTGCTCCGCCGCCATCCGTTCGGCCCAGCCGGCAACCTGGTGAAGCACCAGCTCCGGCTCAGGCCAGCGCAGTAGTGATTGCGTCAACGATCGAACGGGCATGGCGCTGGGCGTCATCGCTTTGAAGCCTGCCGAAGTGATCACTCGGGGCTCCATCGGGAAGGCTATCGGGGTAACGGGTGGGGATGTAGAGCGCATCCAGGATGCGCAGCCTGTCCTCCAGATCGCTCAGCGCTTCCGAGAGCGCAGCACCGACCACAGGGGGCAGTTCTCGCCAGGAGCGGCCGAGGCCATGGCCCCAGGCCTGCTGGCCATGGTGCAGGTGCAGGGCCTTCAGCGCCTTCTCCACCGCCTGGTGGCAGGCGAAGCAGGCCCATTCATGGTGGCCGGCGGCGGCACTCACCGCCGCCAGATCGAGATCGGAGTGCGCCTGATGCAGCCAGTCGGCGGAGCGGTTCATCGGCTGCGGTGGCTGGGTTCATTCTGGTGCGCTGCTGCAACTGTTGTGCGGCAATGGCAGGCTGCCCGGCTCTGGGGGATGGCTCCGCAGGAGCGCAGGTCGGCCGGTTCGGATGCCGCTGGTTTGGCCGACTGGTTGGAGCAGACCCTTCTCCATGCCGGAGTGATCACCACCTGCTACCTGCTGGCTGGGGGGTGAATACAAAAAAGCCCTGCCATAGGCATGGCTGGAGGGCATTGCAGGTGTGGATTACAGCTGCTCGACGGCCACTGAATCGGTGCTCACTGGACTTTTGGCCAGGTTGATGCGGCGCCTCAGCCGGCGGCTGTAGGCGAAGGTAGCCCCGACGCCAAGAATGGGCAGGGGGCCAGGGACGGAAGCTGGCGCGGTAGGCCCATTGAAGTTGCTGATGGTGGTGGATGCCCGGCCAAACAGTGAATCCTGGGTGTTCTGCCTGAAGCCGAAGACATCTCCAGTGAGCACAGAAAAAGATGTCGTGCCTGACTGATTTGTAATACCGTTTAGGGTAAGTTGAGTGAAGGCCCCGTTCAAGAGATAGCCAAAGACGTCATACGCCGAATTCAGCTCAGCAGTTGAATAATTCCAAGCGAAGCTCACGGTTCCCGCAGTGGGTGCTGCGATCGTGAAGTCGGTGTTTTGTCCACCACTACTATCGTCAGAACCTCTTAATATAATGCTGACTGGGGCGCCGCTTGTGTCGATCGAGCCATCACCCCCAATGCTTTGGGTCCAGTTGGTCGGGGCATAGTCACCAGCAAACTGAGTTAAGGCTTGGGCTGGCCGCAAGGCCAAGGGTTGCGCTGGCCAGGCCAGCGGTCATTAGGCCAAGAAACTTCCCCTTGGAGAGGGAGGCACTGAGAGTCGGCATCGCCTTATGGCAAAGCAAAAAATTTTTAATCTAGCGCTAGGGCCCGCCAGAGCGCTTGCGCAAGGGGGAGCGATGCCGCTTTCTTGATTGGCATAGGCCCTTGTGTGGGCCCGCTCGCGGGCGTGGTCTGTGTTGGGGCGAGCAGGGCTGGCTAAAATGTAACGATCCGCTGACCTCCCAGCCCCGTGTCGGTGCCACCTGCCGGGACGGGGGAACCATCAAAGCCATGCCCAGCGTTCGCAACCAGGCAAACCCCGCCGGCAGGCGCAAGGCTGGTGGCCCGCCCGTCGGCTCCGGCTTCGGGGGTCGCGCCTGCCAATCCCAGGGCCCTGCTCGCAGAAGCCGAGCAGCTGGCCTCTGCCCATGCCCTGCTGGGCGCCCAGGAGCGTCTGGATGCCATCGAGTCAGCCCTGGGGCGCACGCCGCGGTTTCGCCTGATCCAGGGATATGTGTGCTTTCATCTGGGTCAGCTGGATCAGGCTCTAGCGCTGCTCCAGCCCCTGGCCGAGCGCCAGGTCGCTATCGGCCGAGTGGCATGCACCTTTCTGGCCGATGCCTGCCATCACGCCGGGGATCGACCGGCTATGGCCCAGTTGCTGAGCAGCCAGCCGGGCTGGGCGGCAACGCCGGAGGGGCGGCTCTTTAACGCCAGACTTTGCGCCGCCACCGACCCGGAAGCGTCCGTGGCGGCCCTGCTGCCCCTGACGGAGGGTCGCTTCCCCAGCCAGCTGCGGCGGATGGCCGGATTTGACGCCGTGAAACTGCTCGACCAGCTCGGTCGCCATCGCCAGGCTTGGTCGCTGGCGCGGCAGCTGCAGTGCGCCACTGCCCCACCTTTTGATCTGCAGGGCTTTCTGCCCCCGCTGCAGGAGCAGCTGGAGGCGCTGCGCTGCGCCGATCTCCAACCGTTTTGCCGCCCGCCCCGCCTGCCGCTGCTGCGGGCGAGCCCGGGGTGGCCTTCGTGCTGGGCCTGCCGCGCTCAGGCACCACGCTGCTGGAGCAGATGCTCGATGGCCATCCATCGGTGTGTGGCATCGGCGAATTTCAGGGCCTGACCCTGCTCTCCCGGGAGCTGGGGGAGCAGGGCTGCGGTGCTGAACAGCTCACCTGCCTCAGCGGCCAGCGCCGCTCCGCCCTAGGCAGGATCTACCGCCAGCCTGCCCAGCGCCTCGCCGATGGGCAGGCCGCCTGGATTGTGGACAAGTCACTGATCAGCTGGATGTGGCTGCCCGCCATCGCCCAGGTGCTGCCCGGATCGGTGGTGCTGCACCTGCGCCGGGATCCCCGCGACCTGGCCCTCAGCCTCAGCATGGCGGCGATCCGCCCCACCGGCGTCCTGGGTTGGGTGAGCAGCCTCGATCAGATTCGGGCTGTGCTGAGCATCCATCTGCAACTGACCAGCCTGGCCATCGAGCGGCTCCAGCTGAACCATCGCGTCATCCGCTACGAGTCGCTGGTGGCGCAGCCGGAAGCCAGCCTGCGCGGTTGCCTCGATGCCATGCACCTGCCCATGCATGAGGGCGTGCTGCACCCCGAACGCAACCCGCGCATCCCGATCACCCTCAGCCACAGCCAGGCCCGCGAGCCGATCTACAGCACGTCCGTGGGCCGCTGGCGCCAGTACGACTGGCTGTTCGGCGACGAGTGGGAGCAGTTGGCGAGCCTGGCCTAGCTGCGCCAGCCCCGGTCCGAGCGGACACCGTTGCTGGTGGGTGGGGGTCACGGCAGCTTCAGCTCCGGCAGCGCGGCCCGAGGCTTCGCTGGGGGCAGGGCATCGCCAGCCCGATCGAACAGGCGCCAGCCGCGGGGATCCACGTCCAAGTGCAGGCTGGCCCCCGGCGGCAGGCTTACCTCTGGGCTGACCCGCACCTGCACCAGGTGACCGCCCTCCTCCAGGCGGCAGGTGAGCAGTTGTTCGTTGCCCAGGGCTTCGCCATGGCTCACCTCGGCCTTCAGGTTGCGGTTGGTGGCGGGAGCTAGCTGGAAGTGCTCCGGCCGCAGCCCACCGGTGAGCTCCTGGCCGGTCCGGGCCGCCAGCGCCTCGGCCAGGGGACCCTCCACCGCCAGCTTGCGGCTGCCCAGCTGCACCTGAGCCGAGCCGACCGCCTGCACCGGCAGCAGATTCATCGGCGGGCTGCCGATGAACTGGGCCACAAACAAATTGGCGGGCCACTGGTAGAGCTCCATCGGTGTGCCCAGTTGCTGCAGCCGGCCGGCGTTGAGCACGGCGATGCGGTGGCCCATGGTCATCGCCTCCACCTGGTCGTGGGTCACATACAAGGTGGTGGTGCCCAGGCGCCGCTGCAACTCCACGATCTGGGTGCGGGTGCCGGTGCGCAGCTTGGCGTCGAGGTTGCTGAGCGGTTCATCCATCAGGAACACCGCCGGCTGGCGGGCGATGGCCCGGCCCAGGGCCACCCGCTGCTTCTGGCCGCCGGAGAGTTCCTTGGGCAGCCGCTCGAGCAGCTGGCTTAGCTCCAGGGTTTCGGCCACCTCGGCGATCCGCTCGGCAATGCGCCCTTCCCGTGGCGACTGCAGCTGCAGTCGCCGCGGCAAGCCCCGGCTGGCCAGGTGCAGGCTGTCCTGCAGCTGCTGCAGGAGGCTGCGCCGGCGGCTGCGCCGCAGCCCGAAGCCGATGTTGTCGGCCACGCTCAGGTGGGGATAGAGCGCATAGCTCTGAAACACCATGGCCACGTCCCGCTGGGCCGGGCGCAACTGGCTCACGGGCCGGCTGCCCACGTAGATCTCGCCGCCACTGGGCTGCTCCAGGCCCGCCAGCAGGCGCAGCAGGGTGCTCTTGCCGCAGCCCGACGGCCCCACCAACACCAGAAATTCGCCGTCCCCAATCTGGAGATCGAGTTGGCGCAGCACTTCCACCGGCTCGCTCCCCCGGCGGGGTGGGTAGGTCTTGCTGACCTGCTGGAAGCGAACCTCTGCCAAGACGGGCCTTCAGACGGCGCGATCCTAGGTTTGGAGCAATGCAGTTCATCGATCAGGCCCGGATCGCGGTCAAGGCCGGCCGCGGGGGTGACGGAATCGTCACCTTTCGGCGCGAGAAATATGTGCCCGCCGGTGGGCCTTCCGGCGGCGATGGCGGTCGCGGCGGGGATGTGCTGCTGGTGGCCGATGCCAACCTCCAGACCCTGCTGGATTTCAAGTACAAGCGCCTGTTTGCCGCCATCGAGGGGCGGCGGGGCGGCCCCAACCGCCGCACCGGTGCCAGCGGTGATCACCTGGTGATCAAGGTGCCCTGTGGCACCCAGGTGCGCGACGCCCGCACGGCAATCCTGCTCGGCGATCTCACCGACCCCGGCGAGGAGCTGCTGGTGGCCCTAGGCGGCCGCGGCGGCCTGGGCAATGCCCACTACCTCAGCAATCGCAACCGGGCGCCGGAAAAGTTCACCGAAGGCAGGGACGGCGAAGACTGGCTGCTGCAGCTGGAGCTCAAACTGCTTGCCGAGGTGGGGATCATCGGCCTGCCCAATGCCGGCAAGAGCACCCTGATCGCCGTGCTGTCAGCGGCAAGGCCCAAGATCGCCGACTACCCCTTCACCACCCTGGTGCCAAACCTGGGCGTGGTGCGGAGGCCCAGTGGCGATGGCACCGTGTTTGCCGACATTCCAGGATTGATTGCCGGTGCGGCCCGGGGGGCAGGCCTGGGCCACGACTTCCTGCGCCATATCGAGCGCACCCGCCTGCTGGTGCATCTGCTCGATTCCAGCGCAGACGACGTGCTGGCGGATTTGCAGGTGGTGGAGAGGGAGCTCAGCGCCTATGGCCATGGCCTCGATCAACGGCCGCGCCTGGTGGTGCTCAGCAAGATCGAGCTGTTGGGACCCTCAGAGCTGGCGAGCAAGCTCAAGATCCTGAATCGGCATGTGGCGGCCCAGGGTGGCCAGCCGGTGCTGGCCATTTCTGCGGCAGCAGCCATGAATTTGGCTGAGCTGCTGGCCGTGGTGTGGCAGCAGCTCGGCATTGCCTCGGCATCACCTCCGGGTTAGTCCCTGAGCCCCTGGGGCCTCAGTCGTCGTAGACGCGGCACTCGGGGGCTGAGGGGTTGAGATCACAGAACACCTCCAGGGGGGAGGGGTCGTGGCTGTCCTCGGGATGGTGCTCCTTGAACTCCTTGAGCCCCTGGAGCTCCTCTTCCAGGTGGCGAACCTTGCCCATGTCGCCAGCGGCACGGGCGGCTTCTATCTCGCTCTGGTCTTGCTGGATGTGCTCGTCGATGTTCTTCATACGAAAACCGGCCGAATCGGACCGGAGCTGATCGCGGCTCACCTTACGGCCGTGGTCTCGCCCACGTGTTGGCTTGGCAACAATCATCCGGCCCCGCCGTTGGGCCCCTCAGCCCGCCAGCTCGCTCAGGGCCAGCCAGCGCTCCTCGCCCTTGCTGATCCGCTCGCCCAATTCGGCCAGCTGCTGGGTGCACTTCTCCAGGGCGGTGTAGTCGCTGCCGGCTGAGCTCATGGCCTGCTCCAGCTGGCGGCGCTGCTCCTCCCAGGCCGGCAGCTTGGTTTCCAGATCGGCCAGTTCCCGGGTCTCCTTGAAGCTGCGCCGCCGGGGCTGGTTTGCGGCGGTTTTGACCTGGGGCTGGAGGGGGCTGGTTTTCTTGGCGCCACCGCTGGCAGCTCCGGTAGCTCCGGCAGCTCTGGCCGCCAGGCGGCTGGCGCTGGTCTCCAGGTAGGCGCTGTAGTTGCCCTCAAAGCGCTGCAGCTCGCCGTTCTCGAAGCAGAACAGCCGATCCACGGTGCGATCGAGGAAGTAGCGGTCGTGGGAGACCACCACCACGCAGCCGCGGAAGTCTTCGAGGAAGTCTTCGAGCACGCTCAGGGTCTGCACATCCAGGTCGTTGGTGGGCTCGTCGAGCAGCAGCACGTTGGGGGCCCCAATCAGCAGCCGGCAGAGGTGCAGCCGCCGCCGCTCGCCGCCGGAGAGCTTGGCCACCGGTTGGTGCTGCTGGGCCGGCGGAAACAGGAAGCGCTCTAGCAACTGGGAGGCACTGAGCTCCTCGCCATCCACCGCCACCCGGCTGGCGGCGGCCTGCACCACCTCCAGCACCTTCTGGTCGGGCTTGAGCAGCACCTCGCTGTGCTGGTCGAAGTAGGCGAGCTTCACAGTGGCGCCCAGCTCCAGGCTGCCGCTGCTGGGCTGGCGCCGGCCGGCGATCACCTCCAGCAGGCTCGATTTGCCTACGCCATTGGGCCCGATGATGCCAACCCTGTCTTCCGGGCTGAAGTCGTAGCTGAAGGCCCGCAGCAGCGGCCTGGCTTCGGCCCCTTCGCCCGCACTTACCCCCAGCTCCTCGGCGGTGATAGCCCGCTTGCCCAGCCGCCGGCTGCTGGTGGCCAGGCTCACCTGGCCCCGGCCTTGGCGCTGGGGTGCCTCCCGCATCTCCTCAATGCGCTGGATGCGGGCTTTCTGCTTGGTGCTGCGGGCCTTGGGGCCCTGCCGCAGCCAGGCCAGCTCCCGCCGCAGCGTGCCCTTGAACTTCGCTGCCGAGGAGGCTTCCGATGCCTCCTCCTCGGCCTTGTGGGTGAGATAGGTGGCGTAGTTGCCGGCGTAGCTGCGGGCCAGGCCCCGATCCACCTCCACGATCCGGCGGGTGACCCGATCGAGCACGTAGCGGTCGTGGGTCACCAGCACCAGGGCGCCGGGGAAGCGCCCGAGGTAGCTCTGCAACCACTCCACCCCGTTGGCGTCCAGGTGGTTGGTGGGCTCATCCAGTAGCAGCACGTCGGGCTCGGCCACCAGGGCCGCCGCCAGGGCCACCCGCTTGCGGTAGCCGCCGGAGAGGTCGCCCACCTTGCGCTCGATGTCGCTGATGCCAAGCCGCTCCAGCACCTCGCGGCACTGCTGCTCCAGCCCCCAGGCATTGAGCTGGTCCATGCGGTCATGGAGGTCGCTGAGCTGGGCCAGGGCGATGGCGTTGTCGGGGCCATCAGCCACCGCCTGGCTCAGGGCCGTGTGCTGCCGCAGCAAAGCCATCTTCTCGCCGCTCCCGGCAAACACCTGCTCCAGCACGGTGTGCTCCGGGTCCAGCCCGGGCTCTTGGTCGACGAGCACCACCCGGGTGCGGGGCGCGCAGCGGCGCTGGCCGCTGCCGAGGGGCTCAATGCCCGCCAGCACCTTCAGCAGGGTGCTCTTGCCGGCGCCATTGGGGCCGATCAGCCCCAGCCGCTCGCCTGCGCCGATGTGCAGGCTGAGGTTTTCAAACAGGGTGCGGATGCCGAAGTCCTTGCCGGCATCCACCAGGCTGATCAGGCTCAAGGTGTGGCTCCTTCGGCACCGCTCCCCTGGGCCTGGAGGTAGGCGAAAACGCTTTTATCGCCCACATCCGCCGCCGCGGGCATCGGGAACTTGCGCAGGCAGAGCACCAGCAGCAGGCCACTCTCGAGGGCCAGCAGGCTCGTGGTAAGCCGGCCGTCCAGCAGACCGACCAAATGGCCGAGCAGGGCGATCGGCAGCAGCAGCGTCACGCCGATGGCCTCGGGCCTGCGGAAGCAGAAGAACTCCTTGAAGCCCACCCCTGCCAGGGCGGCGAAGAAGGGGCCGATCGCCAGGATCCAGAGGGGCTGGCTTGCTACGGCCGTCACCATGGCGCCCGGGCCGCTGCGGGCCGCCAGCACCAGGGCGCCAGCGCAGCCCAGCAGCCAGAAGAGCTGCAGGGCCCGGTGCAGGGGCACCAGGTAGATGTGGATCCAGCGCAGGGCCAGGCCCAGCCCCACCGCCATCAGCACCATCCAGGGCCACACCAGCTCCGGGCCCAGCTGGCGCCACTGCACCAGCAGCCCGGCCTGGCCCAGGGCCGCGGCGGTGAGGGCCAGCCGGTAGCCCAGCACTTCGCGTCGGTCGGTGGCATCGATGGTGTAGGTGCCATAGACCCCTTCAAACACCGGGTCAGTCATGGTCATGTTGCAGGCCTCGGGGGGCTGGTCGGCTCTCTACCAGTGTGGCTAGGGGCGGCCCGGCCGGGATGATCCCGGAGGGATGCAGGGGGAAAAGGGCTCCGAAATAGTCGCGCCGCCAGGCCTCTGGCCAGCAGGTGGCGGCCACGCCGGGCAGGTGGAAGAAGCGTTGGCGCCATTCCCACAGCGCCGGCAGCTGCCAGAGCGGCAGCCGGCTGCAGCCAAACAGCGGCGCATAGACCAGCTCCAGGCGGATCAGGGTGGGAAACAGCACCACATCGGCCAGGCTCAATTCCTGTCCAGCCAGCCAGGGGCTTTCCTGCAAGACCCGATCCGCCTCGGCCAGGGCGCCAAACAGGGCGGCCTCAGCCCGGTCGTAGGCCGCCTGGGTGCGGGCGAAGCCGCAGCGATACACCCCATCGTTGACATCGGTCTGTAGCAGCTCGCGCCAGCGCAGGGTGGCCTCCTGCTGGGCCCCAGGCTCCAGATCGGGCCCGTCCGGGGCAGGCCAGCGGTTGAGCAGCTCAATCAGCCGGGCGCTCTCACTGACCAGGATGCGCCCCTGCCTGCGCGAATAGAGGGCCGGCACCGTGGCCCGCTGGCCGGGATCGGCGCCGGAGCGCTGGTAGAGCTCGATCAGGGTGGTGCAGCCTCCAAAGGGTTCGGCGAAGCGCCAGCGCCCCTCGGCGGGATCGGGATCCACTACCACCAGCGTGATGCTGGCGCCGAGGCGGCGTAGAGCCCACACCAGCCAGGCCCGGTGGGCCCAGGGGCAGCTGCGCCCGACGATCAGCACATGGCCATCGGCGCTGGCTGCTTCGCTGGGCAGGGGCGGCAGGCTGGTGAAGGCCCCTGCGGGCCGCTGGTAATTGCCGGCGGCATCGGCCGGGCCCAGGCCCCCCATCAGTTGGCACCACTGCCAGTGCCAGATGGCCCGCGCCGTGCGCACCAGGGGAGCGGGAGGGGCCATGGTCAAGGCGGCGGCAGAACCCCGAATCTGCGTCAGGCTGAGCCTGAAATCCAGTGCCAGGCGCGAGCCTTCCGTTGATGGGCCCCAATTCGAACCCGGCCAAGGTGCTCGTGGTGGCAGGCACCCACGGCAATGAGCGCAATGGGCCCTGGCTGCTCGAGCACTGGCGGAGCCGGCCTGGGGCCCTCCAGAGCCATGGCCTGGAGCTGGAGCTGGTGCTGGGCAACCCCGCTGCCCACGCCCAGAACCGGCGCTATCTCGAGCGGGATCTGAACCGCTGTTTTGCCCCATCCCTGCTGGCCGATGCCAGCCTCGATGGGGCCGATCTTCAGCGTGCCCGGGAGTTGCTGCTCCGCCATGGCCCCGCAGGGGAGGCACCGTGTCTGGTGGTGCTGGATCTGCACAGCACCACCAGCGCCATGGGCAATGCGCTGGTGGTCTACGGTCGCCGCCCGGCGGATCTGGCCCTGGCGGCGGGCGTGCAGGGGCTGCTGGGCCTGCCGATCTATCTCCATGAGGCCGACCAGGCCCAGACAGGTTTTCTGGTGGAGAGCTGGCCCTGCGGCCTGGTGATCGAGGTGGGCCCCGTGCCCCAGGGGGTGATTCAGGCCCAGATCTGCCGCCAGACCCAGCTGGGCGTGGAGGCTGCCCTGGAGGTGCTGGCGGCGGCCCAGCGGGGGCCATTGCGCTTGCCCGCCGAGCTGGTGGTGCATCGCCATCTCGGCAGTCTCGATTTGCCGCGGCGCCCGGATGGCTCTCCTGCTGCCTGCCTGCATCCGGCCCTGCAGCACCGCGACTGGCATCCACTCCAGCCGGGGGACCCCGTTTTTCTCGATTCCCACGGGGCAACCCTGGGCTTCGTGCCGCCCAGGGGCCTGGAGGGCCAGCCCGTCTGGCCCGTATTTGTCAACGAAGCGGCCTATGGCGAGAAGGGCATTGCCCTGAGCCTCACCAGCCGGGAATGCTGGCCCGTCCGCAGCGAGTGGCCCCTGGCCCTCGAAGCTCTCTCGAACCGGCTGGCTCAGCGGGGAGCGCCGTTGTAATCCACCCCTAAAACGCTTTTGCCATCGCTGGAAATGCGGATCTCCGTCTCCACGCTGGGGGCTATGTCGAGCTGTTGCCAACCGGGTACCCCGCCAAGGAAGCGGAACTGGTAACCGTCACTGGAGCTGATCAGGCACTGGTTCCCTGCCCCGGCGGTTTCAAACATGCATTTGGCGGGGCGATAGACGTTGAGGCCCCCGTTCAGTTGCACCGCCGTGTTGCGGGCCAGGTTGAGAGCCCGTACGGCGCTGAAGGGCACTGGTGCGTCCTGGGCCAGGGCCGCCTTGGGGGCCAGCATCGGCACGCTGCCGGCGAGCAACCCCGAACCCAGCACCGCTGCTGTGATGCCTATCAGGCGAAAACCCATGGATCAAATTCGGCTAGCTCCCCCAGCTCAACGCGGGGTCAGGGGCCTGTCAACCGCACACCAGGGTGGCCTGCTCCTGCTTGCAAGGCAGGTTTGTGGTGCTGCCGTCGGCCCAGTAAATGCGCAGGCGGTCGTCTGCGGTGCCGCTGCGGTAGGTGAGTGATTTGATGGCGCCGGCGGGGGGCTTGCCGGCCGGGTCGGCCCCGTTGCCGGGAGCCACGGCATTGAGCTTCTGCTCCAGTTGCTGGATCTTGACCTCGACCTGTTCCTGGCGCTGCTGCATCTGCTGCAGCTCGGCCGAAGGCTGGCGTTGGCAGCTGGCCAGCAGCAGGGCGGCGCCAGCCCCGGCGGCCAGGGCTTGAAGCGAAGAGATGCGGGCCATGCCGGAAAAGGGCCTTTGCAACTGTCTTCCTAGCAGCGCAGGCAGCCCCTGGCTACGGATTCCCGTCCCCGGCGCCGCCCAGCGGGGAGCAATAGAAAGTCTTCCCAATTGCCTCTCAGGCTCAGCGCAATCTTCCGTTACAGTTGCGATTGACGGGATTCCGTCCGGTGGTTTCCGCTTCGACTGCCTCGGCAGACCGGATTCCCGCCTTCCATACCCGTTTCTTAGGAACACTCTCTTCTCGTTCTCATGACAACCACTATTCAGCAGCGCCAAGGCGCTTCTGCGTGGAACCAGTTTTGCGACTGGGTCACCTCCACCAACAACCGCCTCTACGTGGGCTGGTTCGGTGTGCTGATGATCCCCTGCCTGCTGGCTGCCAC
>JAHLYQ010000017.1 GCA_025127975.1 Synechococcus sp. CS-1331
AGGCCAGAGCTCTCCAGCACCACCGTGAACTTGTCGGCGGCGTTCCAGCCCTCTGGTTCCTTCTCAGATGCCGGCACCACCTCTCCCTGCAACCGCCAGGCCTTCCTCCATTTGTAGAGGGTCATCACGTGAATGCCCAGATCTTCTGAAATCCGGGCCACGCTCTGCCTGTGGGGCGGGTGCATCCGTCTCCTCACATCAGCCTTAACAGCCTCGCTGTAACGACGCATTGGTCATGTCCTCAAGCCCCCGGATGTACTGATCAGAGGGGTGACAACTTTCCTGAAACCGGGGGTGCCTGGCACGGGAGCATAGACAGTAAGCACTGCTTTGCCCGGTCAAGGCACTTGAGGTATTGTGCTCCTTATGGCAAAGCAAGTCCGTCTGACCCTCGCCAAGGCAATCGCCAGGGCAAACCTGCGTCGTGCTGAGTCGGGTGAGAAGGCAATCACGATGAATGGTCTGGCAGTGGCGGCAGGGGTGGCAGCAACCATCATTACCCGACTGGCACGGAACGATCAAAAGGCGGCATCAGCACTTTCCTTGGATTTGGCGGGGAAGGTGGTGACGGTGCTGGATTGTGGAATTGAGGATTTGTTGGAAGTTGTTGAGGCGCTTTAGGTTTCCATCTCCATGAAGAAATCCTCATCCATTCTCTGGATCACAAAGGTCTGCTTGGTTGAAACGCCAATGCCATGCTTAAGCATCAGTTCAGACATCCTTTGACCATCAACGAGAACGATTCGCCTGTCAGTCAAAGTTCTCGCATATTCCTGTGCTGGTTGTGCAAAGGTTGAGGTGGTCATGATGACTCCTTTTGATGCGCCAACACCTGATAAAGCACCAACAAATCCCTGAATGACTGGTCTTCCTACAGATCCTTCCCAGCGTTTCGCCTGGATGTAGATCCGATCCAGACCCAGATGATCCTGATTCACAACTCCATCAACACCACCATCAGCGCCACGGGCGACACCTTGAACATCTGCCATTGAACCCCCATATCCCATTCCAACAAGCAGACGAAGCACTAATTGCTCAAATCCCTCTGGTGGCAATTGCTTTACCCTTTGGAGTACTTCATCCTCAAGGTCTCGCTTGATCTGAAGAACTCCCTTTTCTATTTGTTCTTCTGGGGTCAAGTCATTGTCAGCATCATCTAGTGCAATGCGTTCTTCCTTGGAATTTTTGATGGGCGGATGGAACACATTGAACTGATCGTATGAACGCAGAAAATCAGGGTCAATGGCACTAGGTGGATTCAGAAGGAGGTCTTTGCCACTTTGACTGATGATATAGGTTGCTCGTTCTGGGCGTTCAAGTAGACCTGCCTTAAAAAGATATGTTCTTGCCCACCCCATTCTGTTGTCAAATGCGGTTTGGGTTCCGCTTGGTAGGCGTTGACTCAATGCTTCATCAGTTAGACCAAGATGCTTTGCGACAGCGTCTCTCATCTGATTAGTTCTCATCTCGGTGCCAGTGCCCATCACCTTGAGGAGAGGAAGCATCAAGGTGTGATATTGCGGAACACTATTCACTGCTCCTTATTCCTGAGTGGAGGGAATCTATTGTAACCAATTTCTGGATCGTTTGATCGGTGTTCCCTGATCATCTTGATTTCCATCGCTGTCAGTTCCTCTTCTGTGGAGATGTCGCTTTCCCAGAGGATTTGCTTACGCACTGTATAGTCTCTTCTGCGCTCATCTGGTAGGGATAGAAAATCAGCATTGACTGTCTCAATGTCAGGGGAACCAAAATAGCGGTAACTTCCAATGCTGTCTTTCCCAATGTAGATCTTGCCCGTTGGATAGGTAATCTTGTAGACCTGCTTTGTCATTTTATTTCGCTGATTATTTGGCAGTATTGCCGACCTGGCGCTCTGCTGCCCGACTCAGTGCCTCCCGTGCTGAAAGGTTGCCAATGGTGCTGCCGTCACCAGTAAGCACCTCCAAGAGCAGGTCTCCCAGGTCTTCGCCCGTTTCTTCTTCGTCTGCTTCGGGTGTGGTGAAGGTCGCTGAGTCAGTCACTCGGTCTGGTCACTTCCGCCCATTCTCGCCTGCTGGACTGGGTTTTGCCCGTTATGCAGTACTGGCATGGTTCTGGGTGGTGTCCTGAGGGTGGGTGAGTTGCCTTGAGTGTGTCCGCACGAACACCTGCATCAATGGCTAAACCCGAATACCAATCGCAAGGATTCCGATGGTCTCTTTCATACGACTACCTCTCTCTCCTTGATGATTCGGGTGATTGTTGCAAGGGCAAGACCTGTCTGCTCTTGTATGGACCTGTAGGACTCCCCTTCTCCACGAAGTCGGATGACCAGCGACTCCTTTTTGTTGGATGTCTTGGGTCTTCCACCCAGGTTTCCTCCGTTCTTTCGTCTGAACTCCACGGACTCCCTGCTCCGTTCCTGTATTAGAGACCTTTCCACCTCCGAAAGTCCCGTCAGCAGTCCCACGACGAGTGGAGCAAGTTTCCCAAGAGCAGAAGTGTCTATGAGACCATCAAGGGTCTTGACCTGGATTCCTTGCTGTTGAAGCTCGTTGAGTCGGTTGATGACCTCAACTTGCGACCTTCCAAGTCGGTCAAGTTTGGAGACCACCAGGATGTCGCCCTTCTGAAGCACCGAAAGACAGGTGCGGAGTTGATGTCTCTTCTCAAGGGGAGTGGTGCTACTGACCCGTTCAGAAAAGACCTCTTCGCATCCCGCATCCCTCAGTTCCTGGACTTGAGCATCCAGTCCCTGCTGCTGGTGGATGGTTGATGTCCGTCCATATCCAATTTTTCTACCCACTTGTTCGGAAAGGGTGACTGTTTCCAAAGGATAGCACCCGAACAGCCTTGCCGAACGCTTTTAGGGGGTCAAATGCCAGATTTTTACCAGCCTCCTCATTGGTAGAGCAACCCATGGGTTTCCGAACGGGGTTCGCTGGTGCTCCTCGGAGTCGTGCGGTATGGGAAATCTGGGTGCCTTGTCTCCTGAGACCAATGACGCCTAATCCCATACCGTTCCCATACCGTTCGGCAGTGGCGCCAAATCTGGCAAGATCTTGGAATGAGACCTGTATGTAGTGCCTGGGGCACCACCTAATGACTTACAGGCACCATATCTGGCGCCATGTGTCTCAATCACAGAATGCCAGGACCCAGATTTGAACTGGGGACACGGCGATTTTCAGTCGCCTGCTCTACCAACTGAGCTATCCCGGCCCACCGCCTCAGCGGCTCGTGGATCTTAGATCACGGTCTCGCCTGGGGGTTTTCCCCAGGCAGACCATTCCTGCCACCAGCCAGCCCCGCTCGCCCAGGGCGGCGGCGGCGGCGCAGGCGGTGGCACCGGTGGTGAGAATGTCGTCGATCAGCAGCACCGGGCGCCGTTGGCCGGCCAGAGGTGAGGAACAGCGAAATGCTCCGGCCTGGTTGGCCCAGCGCAATTCGCGGCCCAGGTGGTGCTGGCCGAGCACGGGCCGGCTCCGCAGCAGCAGGGGCTCCTGGCGCCAGTCAAGTTGCCAGGTAAGGCACCTGCTCAGCAGCGCCGGCAGAGGGTTGCCCTGGCGCTTCCAGCTGGGAATCGGCACCAGCAGGGGGGGCTGGGTCCAGGGCTCCCGGCGCAGGCCTGCGACCAGCTCCTGGATCAGGGCTCCGACCAGCGGGGGTTTGGGACTGGTGCGCAGGTGCAGCAGCTGGCGACGCAACAGGCCCCCGTAGAGCCCCGCAGCCCACCAGGTCAGGGGGGCCGAGCCCTTGAGCCCCCCCTGGGGCAACTCGGCCACCAGTTCGGCCTGCAGGCTGGGGGGCTGGGCGATCCAGTGCAGGGGCAGCAGTTTGAGGATTGCCATGGCCAGATGGGGTAGCCCTTTCAGGCTTCCCACAACTGGCCAGCTCAGCCTGGTAAGGCCCGCAGCATGGCCACCAGGGTGCGGTGGGCATCCTCGCTGTCGCTGAGGCTGTGGTCGAAGGGCACCGTGACGGTGGCGCCATCCACCTGGAGGTCCATCGCCTCGGGTCTGACGCTGAGCATGCTGGCCTGCTCAGCGGCGCTGATGCCGCCGTAGTGGCGGGCGAAGGCCAGCACCGCTTCGGCGTGGTCGTCGTTCATGTGTCTGCAGATCCGATCACTGACGGCGGAGCTGAGGGGGTCGGCGGCCATGGCGCGGAGCTTGGGAGGTTGGTTTGGATTCTGGTTCAACCAGCCCCGAACCGCTGCCAGAGCAGCAGGCCGAGGCGGATGGCGCTAAAGCCCACGTAGCCGGCCAGCACTACAAAGAGCCCCATGGCAATCACGGAGCGCAGGCGTTCATTCATCGCTGCTGAGGGCGGATGCTGCCAGTCTGGCCATGCCGAGGGCGGCGCAGAGGCCAGGACGATTCAGCACCGGAACCCCCAGGCTCTGCTGCCGTAGGCGACGCCATTGGGGATTCCGGGCCCCACCTCCCAGGCTGATCACCCTCTCCAGTGGTGGGGCGCCAGCCTGGCGCAGCCGCTGCCAGCCCTCCCGTTCGATGGCCGTGAGTCCCTCCAGCAGGGCCTGGAGGTAACGGGCATCGCTGATCGGTCGAGGTTCCAGCAGCGGCTCCAGGGCTGGGTCGTCAACGGGAAAGCGTTCCCCGCGGGCCGGCAGGGGGCGGAGCCGCAGGCCCGTGGGCTGGCTGGGGTCAATCTGGCGGCTGAGTTCGCCAATCTGCTGATCATTGAAGAAGCGCCGCAGGATGCCAGCTCCGGCATTGGAGGCCCCCCCCACCAGCCAGCGCCCCCCCACCCGATGGCAGCTGATGCCAGGCCCCTGGATCGGCCCCGGGCTGAACTGCTTCAACACAAGGGTGGTGCCCAGCACGGTGATGCCCTCGTCGGCGGCGGGAGCCGCTGCCAGCACCCCGGCGTTGGCATCCGTAGTGCCCGCCACCACCAGGCAGTGGAGGGGGAGCCCCAGCCGCTCCGCCAGCTTGGGCGCCATGCTGCCGAGCACCGCGCCACTTGCGCATATCTCCGGCAGGGCTGGGGCCCATTGCTGCTGAGCAATCGATCCGCTCCAGGCCTGGCGTTGGAGGTTCCAGCCCAAGCGCAGGTTGTTGCCCTCTTCCCCCCAGCGCCAGTCGCCCAGCAGCCACCCCATCAGCCAGTCGGCCTGATGGCGCCATAACCAGGGCCCAGTCTCGCCGGCCAGATCGGCCTGGGCGAGAAGGTGCAGGCCCCGGGCCAGGCTGCCGCTGGCACTGGTGGCTGGCCCGGATCCTGCCAGGGCGGCAGCAGCCTCGGCCTGATCGCCGCAGGCCCGGTGATAGGGGAGGGCCAGCCCCAAGCTGCCGGGGCCCGGTTCCCCTGTGGGGCGGCAGAGCAGCAGGGTGCCGGAGGTGCCGGCAACGGCGACGGCGCCAATGCGGATTCGGCTTGCGGCGGGCAGCCTGGCGCAGAGGGCCTCAAATCCGCTGGCCCAGCCAAGGGGATCTTCCAGCCCGTTGGGGTACGGGCTGGCTTCCGTGAGCAGTTGGGGCCCATGGGCAGCCACCAGGGCAATCCGCAGGCCGCTGCTGCCCAGATCCACCCCCAGGGCGAGTGGTGTTTTCACCCGCCGGGCTGGGGCTGGGGCTGGGGCTGGGAACTCAGGCGGCTACCTGGGCTGCGGTGGCCTGCTTGAGCGTGGCGGCGATGGTGGTCACGTCCTCCCAGGGCAGGTCGAGGTCGCTGCGGCCGAAGTGGCCGTAGGCGGCTACGTCCTGGTAGAAGCGGCCGCCCCTCTGCTGGGGGAGGGTGCGCAGGCCGAAGGTTTCAATGATTGCGCCTGGACGCAGGTCGAAGTGCTCATGCACCAGGGCAGTGAGATCGGCGTTGCTGAGGGCGCCCGTGCCAAAGCTCTCCACCAGAATGCTCACGGGCCTGGCCACGCCGATGGCGTAGCTCAGTTGCACTTCCACTTTGCTGGCCAGGTCTGCGGCCACTAGGGCCTTGGCCACATAGCGGGCGGCGTAGGCAGCAGAGCGATCCACCTTGGTGGGATCCTTGCCCGAGAAGGCGCCGCCGCCATGGCGGGCGTAGCCGCCGTAGGTGTCAACGATGATCTTGCGGCCCGTCAGGCCGGCATCACCCTGGGGGCCGCCCACCACAAACTTGCCGGTGGGGTTCACCAGGAAGCGGGTGTCTGCCTGGGAGGGCTTGAGGGCCAGATCGGCGGTGGCGGGCTCCACCACATGGGTCCAGAGGTCGGTAGCGATGCGCTCGCGTATCGCCTTCTCTTCAGAAATTCCATCAATCTCCGCGGTGTGTTGGGTGGAGATCAGGATCGTGTCGATCGCCACCGGGCGATCGTCTTCGTAGACGACGCTCACCTGGGTCTTGCCGTCCGGCAGCAGGTAACCCAGGCTGCCGTTGTGGCGCACCTCCGCCAGGCGCCGAGCCAGGCGGTGGGCCAGGCTGATCGGCAAGGGCATCAGCTCGGGGGTCTCATTGCAGGCGTAGCCGAACATGATCCCCTGATCTCCCGCACCGATCAGATCCAGGGGATCGCCGTCGTGGTCGTCGGCCTCATTCACCCCCTGGGCGATGTCAGGCGACTGTTGATCCAGGGCCACCAGCACGGCACAGCTGTGGGCGTCGAAGCCGCCGGCGCGGGCACCGGCATAGCCGATCTGGTTGATCACCCCCCGCACCAGGGTGTTGAAGTCCACCCTGGCCGTGGTGGTGACTTCGCCGGTGATCAGGCAGAGGCCCGTATTAACAACGGTTTCGCAGGCCACCCGGGAGGCCGGGTCCTGGGCCAGCAGGGCATCGAGCACCGCATCGCTCACCTGGTCACAGATCTTGTCGGGGTGACCTTCGGTTACCGACTCGGAGGTGAAGACGTAGCGGCTCATGCGGCCTAGGCCAAATGTCAGCCCAGCCTATGCGCCGCTGACTCTCACTTCAAGCTCACTCCAGTGATTCAGACAGGGGAAGCAGGGATCGAGGGGAGGGGGCGAGCTCCAGCCGGCGGTGTAGCCGATCACCACGGGCACTCCGGCCTGCTTTGCCATCCGCAGATCGCTGTTGGCATCTCCGATCAGGGCACAGCGGTTGGGCGGTACCCCCAGGCTGGCGCAAAGGGCGTGCACGGCTGCGGGGTCGGGCTTGTGGGGGGTGTGATCGGCGCTCCAGTGCGCCTGGAACTGACAGGTGAGGTTTGCGCTGGCCAGAAATGCTGCGATGCCAGCCCCATCGTCGTTGCTGATCACGGCACAGGCCACCGCCGCTCTGCCAAGGGCCTCCACCAGTTCATGGAGGCCGGGGGTGGCGATCGGCCGTCGCTGGCTGCCCTGGCCATGCAGGCCATCGGTGGCGGTGAACACGCTTTCGCCCAACGCCAGGGCTTCGGGCCAGCCCAGCCCCACCTGGGCCAGGGCCGTGGCGGTGGAGATCAGGTTGTGCTGGCGGGAGCCCACGGCCGTAGCTCCGGCCGGATCGATCGCCTGCTCGCCCAATCCATAGGCTCGGCCGAGGAGCTCGACCAGTTCATCGCCTCTGACGGCGGCAAGCTCGGGATGGCCCTGGGCCAACAGCTGGCTGGCAACTGAAACCCTGGCCGAGGCCAGGGCATGGAGCATGGGCTCGCTGATTGACAGGGTGCCGTCCTTGTCGAACAGCACTGCTTCGATCTGGTGGGGGATGCCCCTGTCGTCTGCCAGGGTCTGGCCCCGCAGGAGCAGCTGTGCCATTGGAAACTGCGGCGATTGGGCGCCCTCAGTCCAGGGTGACCCCCATGGGCTCGTTGTCTTCGGCCTGCTCGAGCAGCATCTGCTTGTAGCGGGCAGCCATCTCCTCGGCCTTCTCGAACACCTTCTGGGGATCGGTGAGCATGTCGCCGGGCTCGGGCTCGAGGGCCTTGGTCGAGAGGGAAATCCGGCCCCGCTCGGCGTCGAGGTCGATGATCATCACCTTCATTTGGTCGTTCACATTCAGCACCGTGTGAGGTGTCTCGATGTGCTCGTGGCTGATTTCAGAGATGTGCAGCAGGCCGCTGACGCCGCCGATGTCGATGAAGGCGCCGTAGGGCTTGATACCGCGAACGGTGCCGAGCACCACTTCGCCCACCTCGAGGCGATTCATCTTGCGTTCCACCAGGGCGCGGCGATGGCTCAGCACCAGGCGGTTGCGCTCCTCATCCACCTCCAGAAACTTGAGCGGCAGGAAGTCGGCCACCAGTTCTTCCTTGGCCTTGCGGGTGCTGATGTGGCTGCCGGGAATGAAGCCGCGCAGGCCTTCAACCCGCACCAGGGCGCCGCCGCGGTTGGTGGCGAACACCTCGCTGTAGATGGTGGCGTCTTCTTTTTGCAGCTGACGCACCCGCTCCCAGGCGCGCTGGTATTCGATGCGGCGGATCGAAAGCGAGAGCTGGCCGTCTTCGTTCTCCTCACTCATGATGAAGAACTCCCGGATCTCGCCGGGCTGGAGCACGTCGCTCAGGCCCTCCACCCGGTTGATCGACACCTCCTGGAGGGGCATGAAGGCGGCTGTTTTGGCGCCAATGTCAATCATGGCGCCCTTCGATTCGAGGGCAAACACGGTGCCGTTGACCACGTCACCGGGCTTGAAGTTGTAGTCGTACTTGCTCAGCAGCGACGCGAACTCGTCGAGGGTGAAACCCACCCCATCGGCGTCATTGCGCGATTTGGCCCGGCTGCTGGGGTCATCGGCGGTAGGCACCTCTTCCGGAATGGCCAGGTCGAGATCCTCGGCCGTTTCGACGGCTGCAAGGTCTAGATCGGTCTCAGTGGTGGCTTCGGAAGGGGTCACTGTCATGGGAGAAGGCGGCCTGCCGGGGGCAGTGCGAAGGGAGTGACCGATCTGCCCGCCAGCAGACCCAGTCAGATACAACACTCTACCAACGCGGCAGGCCTTGTTCCCGTTGGTGCTTGGGCAGCCCTCAGCCGATTGCGGCCAGGCTCGGCTTGCTCCGTCTGCCGCCGTTGCGCTTGTCGAGCCCCTCGAGGGTGGCCACGAAGTCACTGATGCCCTGGAATTGGCGATAAACCGAGGCAAAGCGCACGTAGGCCACCTCACTCATCTCACTGAGGTGGCGCAGCACAAGTTCACCGATTTCGCAGCTTGTTACTTCGCGGCCGCTGCGCTGCTGCAGCTCAAGTTCAATTTCATCCACCACAGCTTCAAGCCGGGCAGGTTCTAGGCCGGTTTTTTCGCAGGCGCGCAACAGGCCATGGAGCAGTTTCGCGCGGTTGAAGGTTTCCCGGGTGCCGTTGCGCTTCACCACAGTGATCGGCACCGTTTCCACCCTTTCATAGGTGGTGAAACGAAATTCACAGTTGAGGCATTCGCGCCGCCGCCGCACGCTGCGCCCACTGTCGGCCGCTCGAGATTCGAGCACCCGGCTGTCGGTGTGTTGGCAAGAGGGGCATTGCATCCCCGAACATCCGGGCTTGGTTCTTAAGTTTAGACACGCCACTTTCATTTGGAAAGGGCTTCATTGATTACCCATTTGCCATGAAAAAAGCCCCTGCTTAAGCAGGGGCTTGGCCAAGGGCAAAGGGGCTGGCCTGTTATTTGCCGATCTTCGGGGGATCGCGGAAAGCGATGGCAAAGAAGAGGGTAGAGATGGCCAGAGCCAGGATCAGGATGTACGCGAAGCTTTCCATGAATTTCCTCTAGGGGTCTGGCGGTCAGCTGAGGGGCGAACCAGCTGGGGGCACGAAGCCCTCAGGCAGGCGGCGGGTGGAGCGGTCGCCCAGTTTCTGGAACAGACCGAATTCCACCTGTTCGCCCAGATCTGGATCGATACCTGCGAACACATCTCGGTAGAGGGTGCGGGCACCGTGCCAGATGTGGCCGAAGAAGAACAGCAGGGCGAAGGTGGCGTGGCCAAAGGTGAACCAGCCGCGGGGCGAGCTACGGAAGACACCGTCGGAGTGATAGGTCTCCCGGTCGAATTCGAATGCTTCCCCAAGCTGGGCCTTGCGGGCCAGCCGCTTGACATCGGCCGGATCCGTAAAGACCTGACCATTGAGGGCGCCGCCGTAAACGGTTGCGGTTACGCCGGTCTGCTCGAAGGAGTACTTCGCTTCAGCACGGCGGAAGGGAATGTCAGCCCGCACGATGCCCTCTTGGTCTAGGAGAATCACAGGGAAATTCTCGAAGAAGTTGGGCAGGCGGCGAACTTCCAGATCCCGACCGTCCTTGTCTGTGAAGCTGATGTGGCCCAGCCAGCCGGTGGGCAGGCCGTCACCGTTGACCATCGGGCCCACCCGGAACAGGCCTCCTTTGGCAGGACTGTTGCCGACGTAGTCATAGAAGGCCAGCTTCTCAGGAATCGAGGCATAGGCCTGCTCCTTCGTTGCGCCGTTGTCGAGGGCCGTCTGTACGCGACGGTTGATCTCAGTCTTGAAATAACTCTGGTCCCATTGGTAGCGGGTGGGGCCAAACAGCTCAACTGGCGTGGCCGCAGCTCCGTACCACATGGTGCCGGCCACAATGAAGGCCGCAAAAAACACCGCCGCGATAGCCGAGGCCAATACGGTTTCGATGTTGCCCATGCGCAGGGCCTTGTAGAGCCGTTCGGGCGGGCGGGTGGTGATGTGGAAGATGCCGGCGATGATGCCGACGATTCCAGCTGCGATGTGGTGGGCGACGATCCCGCCTGGATTGAAGGGGTTGAAGCCCTCCGGGCCCCAGGAGGGTTGAACCGCCTCCAGATGACCTGATATTCCGTAGGGGTCACTCACCCACATCCCTGGCCCGAAGACCCCGGTGAGGTGGAAGGCGCCAAAGCCAAAGCAGCCGAGGCCGGCGAGCAGCAGGTGGATGCCGAAGATCTTGGGCAGATCGAGGGCTGGTTCACCGGTGCGGGGGTCCTGCCAGATCTCCAGATCCCAGTAGGTCCAGTGCCAGATGGCGGCCAGGAAGAGCAGGCCACTAAAAATGATGTGGGCAGCTGCCACGCCTTCAAAACTCCAGAAGCCTGGATCAACTCCGGTCTCACCGGTGATGCTCCAGCCGCCCCAGCTGCCCGTAACCCCCAGGCGGGCCATGAAGGGCATGACGAACATGCCCTGGCGCCACATGGGGTTGAGCACCTGGTCGGAGGGGTCGAAGATGGCGAGCTCGTAGAGCGCCATCGAGCCGGCCCAGCCGGCAACTAAGGCGGTGTGCATGAGGTGCACGGCGAGCAGACGGCCCGGGTCGTTGATCACGACCGTGTGCACCCGATACCAGGGCAATCCCATGGGGGTAGTTCTGGGTAGGTTTTGCGATCGTAAGGGGAGCCCCGGCCACTGCGCGGCCTAGGTAACGGACCGCAACGGCCTGACCCACAATGGGACCCACAATTGAGCCCCCATCAGGAGGTACCCCATGCCCGTGATCCGATTTGTGCGCGAGGGCAGAGATGTGGAGTGCTTCCCGGGCGAGAACCTGCGGGAGGTGGCCCTGCGGGAAGGCATCCAGCTCTACGGGCTCAAGGGAACCCTGGGCAACTGCGGCGGCTGCGGCCAATGCATCACCTGTTTTGTGGCCGTTCCGGAGGGTGGCGCTAGCCAGGCGCTGAGTGAACGCACCGTCGTGGAGGACCAGAAACTGCGCCGCCGCCCCCAGACCTGGCGACTGGCCTGTCAGGCCCTGGTTCAGGAGTCGGTGCTGGTGCTCACCCGTCCCCAGGTGGGCTTGCCCGATCAGGAGGCCCTGCTGGCCGCAGCCAGGGCCCAGGCCCTGCCGCCCGGCCCCACGGCCTGGCCCGTTGCCCCCGAGCAGGAGGGCGCCCTGGAGGAGCCAACCGCAACGAGCGATGAAGCCTCCTGAAAACCGCCCATTCGGCGGTGATACCCTCCCAGCACTTCCCCCTCAGTTATGGAAACCAACGATCTCGGCTTTGTTGCCAGCCTTCTATTCGTTTTGGTTCCTGCGGTCTTCCTGATAATTCTTTACATCCAGACCAACAGCCGTCAGGGCGGCTAACTTCTGCCTTCCGGCTCGCGCACCAGCAGGACTGGGGCTGGGGCATGTACCCGGATGTAGTCGCTCACCGAGCTGCCCAGCAGGCGGTCGATGTCCACCAGCCCCCGCGCCACCACCGGGCGTCGGTCCTGGGAGGCGATCACCAGCAGGTCGGCTTTGAGCTCTTCGGCGGCTGCGCAGACCATGCGGCCCACATCGCCGCTGCGCTGAACGGTGGTCAGCTCCACGCCGAAGGCGCGGGCCCGCTGGGTCGCCTTGCCCACAACCTCTTCTGCAGGGGATTTGGCTCCCCTTGATGGGGTGATCTCTTGACGGCTCACATGCACGCCGGTGAGGGTGCCCCCGGGGATGTCCCGCACCAGTTCACAGGCCAGTTTGAGGGCGTTGTCCCCCACGCCGGTGCCGTCGATGGTGACCATCACCCGGTTGATATGGCGGATGTAGAGGTCGTCGCGCACCAGCAGCATCGGCCTGGTGGAGAGCTGGAAAACGTACTGGCTGGCACTGTTGCTGAGGATGGCCTGGAGGCGGTTCATGCCGCGGGAGCCCATCACGATGAGGTCGCTGTTGAGTTCATCGGCCACCTTGAGCACCGTTTGCTTGGTGTCGCCCTGGCGGATGATTGTGTTCACCTCCCCGGGGTCGAGGCCCAGGCGCAGCACCGCTTCAGCGGCAATGCCGGCTGCCTTCTGGGAGTGCTCAGTGAAGCTTTCGCCAACCTGCTCGGGCACTACGTGCAGCAGGTTGAAGCGGGCTTGGCGAACGGTGGGGATGTCGCGCAGCATGCGCACCATCTCCTCAACGTGGCCCTTGCCGGAATCGGCGATCAGTACGTTGCGAAACACGGGCGTTAAACGATGAAACGGGCTTCCCTGCAGCCTACGGATGGGGGTTGGATTCTGGAGCGAAGGGTGCTGCCCCAGCACACAGACCATGCCGGTGTGATGTGGCATGGCGCCTATGTGGCTTGGCTGGAGGAGGCCCGGGTTGAAGCCCTGGCAAAGGCCGGTGTTGCCTACAGCGAACTCTCGGCCAGGGGCCTGGAATTGCCGGTGGTCAGCCTGGCCATCGATTACCGCCGGGCCCTGCTGCATGGCGATGCCGTTCGAATCTGGAGCGAAGTGATGCCCCGGCGCGGCCTCAAAATCCCTTGGCGCAGCCTTTTTTTAGGCACGGATGGGGTGGTGGCAGCCGAGGCCATGGTGGAGCTGGTGTTGGTCGAAGGGGTTGGGGAGCCGGGGCGCCAGCGGCTGATGCGCAAGCTGCCAGCCGACCTCGAGGCCGCGGTGGCAATCCTGGTGGCTGGATCGGCCTAAGATCAGTACACCTGTACTGAAATGACATGGCCCCAGCTGCCGCGCTCCCGCAATCCTCCTCGCCCTCAGCCAAGCCTCCAGCCAAGCAGCGTCGCCCCCTGCTGCGGGCCGCCGATGCCGCTGGCTGGAGTCTGGAGCAAAGGCTCTGGTGGCTGCTTTGGTCTGGATGCCCCGGGGTGGGCCCCAGCCGCCTGGTGGCTATTCGGGACAACTTCTGTGGCTGGGGGGCGGCCTGGGCCTCTCCTGCCGAGGCCTTTGCTGGTCTGGCGGGTATGGGATCGCCGGGCTGCCGGCAATTGGAGCGGTATCGGGCCCATTGGGGGCCAGATCCCTTGCCAGAGGTGGCTCGACAACTCCAGGGCGGGAGGCGGGTGCTGCTGCCCGCCGATCCGGCCTTTCCCCCCGAGCTGCTGGCGCTGGAGCGGCCGCCCCTGCGTCTTCACTGGCGCGGCAAAGGTTGGTTGTGGCCCCTGCTGCGCCGCCGTCAAGCCATCGCGGTGGTTGGCACCAGGCGCCCCTCCATGCATGGGCTGGCAATGGCGGAGGCGATTGGGGCGGCCCTGGCCCAGGCCGGCTGGCCCGTGGTGAGTGGTTTGGCGGAAGGGATTGACGGGGCGGTGCACCGGGGTTGCCTGGCCCAGGGGGGGCAGCCGGTGGCGGTTTTGGGCACGCCCCTGGAGCGGGTGTACCCAAGGCACCACAAGCAGCTGCAGGCTGAGGTGGCGGCTCGGGGGCTGCTGGTGAGTGAGTTGCCAGCGGGCACCGCGGTTCAGGCCGGTCACTTTGCTGCTCGCAACCGGCTGCAGGTTGGGCTCGCCGCTGGCGTGGTGGTGGTGGAGTGTCCCCTCAAAAGTGGCGCCCTCCATTCCGCGGCCCTGGCCATGGAACAGGAGTTGCCCCTCTGGGTGGTGCCTGCCGATGCCGGCAAGGCCTCTGCTGCCGGCAGCAACCGTCTGCTCGCCCAGGATGCAACGGTGCTGCTGGATCCGGCCGATCTGATTCGCCAGCTGGGTGCGGGTCCCCTTGCGCCTCGCCAATCCGCTACGTCGCCGCTAAGCGCTTCGCCGGCCGGGGATTCAGCCCTGTTGGCGGCCCTGGGCCGGGGCGCCTCCCTCGAGCAGTTGTGCCTCAGCTTGGAGCAGCCCGCTGCCGAGGTGGCGCCCAGGCTGCTGGCCCTCGAGCTGGGGGGCCTGGTGAGGGCGGAGCCGGGCCTGTGTTGGCGGCCGATCTAGCCTGGGGCCATGGCAGCGTCGAGCTCAAGCGGGGGTGAGCGAGGTGGCGAGTGAGCTAGGTGGCAAGTGACCTCAATGGCAACTGAGCTCAATGGCAACTGGTGGTTGGCCTGGCGCCGCCGCCAGCTGGCCCTGGGCGGCCATCCTTCTGATTTTGACTGGCTGGTGGACCTCGCTGGCGGTATCCCCTGGCGCGAGCAGCAGCAGCTGCGGTTGCACCCCGAGCAGCTCGTGCGGCTCAGGGTGGATCCCAGCCACATAGAGGAGCTTTGGCGTCGCCATCTCCACACCGCCGAACCCCTGCAATATCTGGTGGGTCGCTGCCCCTGGCGCGACCTCGAACTCCTTGTGGGCCCGGGAGTGTTGATTCCGCGTCAGGAAACGGAGCTGCTGGTTGAGCTGGCCCTGGCGCTGGCTCCAGACTGCCCGGGTCCATGGGCAGATTTGGGCACCGGTTCGGGCTGTTTGGCCCTGGCCCTGGCCCTGGCCTGGCCCACCAGTAGCGGTTGGTCTGTGGACGCCAGCCCCGCAGCTCTTGCTCAGGCGAGCGTCAATTTGGAGCGGGCGGGGGTGGGCGATCGGGTGCGGCTGCTGGAGGGCAGCTGGTGGCAGCCGCTGCGGCCCCTGTGGGGACAACTCCAGCTGGTGGTGAGCAATCCGCCCTACATCCCCACGGCGGTGTGGGCTGCGCTGGAGCCGGGGGTGCGGGAGCACGAGCCCGGCCTTGCCCTCGATGGCGGTGCCGATGGCCTTGGCGCCCTGCGGCCTTTGGCTCAGGGCGCCAGGGCCGCCCTTGCCCCTGGTGGACTGCTGCTGCTGGAGCACCATCACGACCAAAGCGCGGCGGTGATCGAGCTGCTGACGTTGGCGGGTTTGGAGCAGGTGCGAGCCCATCTCGATCTGGAGGGCCAGCAGCGCTTTGTTTCGGCCCGGCGATGCTGGCTTGATGTCTGACCCCTTGCCCACCCTTGCGCCCCCGGAACTGGCCGCCCACCTGCTGGGGGGATCGGCTGCCCTGTTCCCCACGGACACCTTGCCTGCCCTGGCGAGTTGTCCCAGCCAGGCCCACCAACTCTGGGCCCTGAAGCACCGCCCAGCCGAGAAGCCCCTGATTCTGATGGCCGCCAATGCCGAGGCCTTGCTGGGGTCCATCGGCCGCCCGGCCCGGCCCGAGTGGTTGGCGATGGCGGCCTGGGCTTGGCCGGGGGCAGTCACCCTGGTGCTGCCGGCCATTGGCCCCGTGGCCGAAGCCCTCAACCCAGGCGGTGGCAGCCTGGGGTTGCGGCTGCCGGCCTGCCCTCAGGCCCTGGCCCTGCTGGAGCTCAGTGGACCGCTGGCCACCACCAGTGCCAATGTTTCCGGCCAGCCCCCCGCTACCACGGCAGAGGAGGCGGCCCGGCAGTTTGCTGACGTGCCGCTGCTAGGCCCCATGCCCTGGCCGGAGGCCGGGGGCATGGCCAGCACCGTGCTGGCCTGGCGGGAGGGAGGGGGCTGGCAGGTCTTGCGGGCCGGTGCTCTACTGCCTCCAGGGATTTGAGCGATCGCATGGCAGCCCTTTTCCTGGTGGTGCTTCTGGCGGTGGCTGCCTTCCACTGGTTGATGGAGCCTTTTCTGCAGGTGCTGCCTGCCCTGCTGGAGCTCAGGGCTTTGCCTTGGACGCTGCTGGTTTTGGCGATTTGGCTGCTGGCGGGACGCCCGGCGGTTCGCTGACGGCCGCAGGTAGGGGTTTGGCATTGGCACAGAGGTTGGCCACCATCAGGTCTTCCGCTCCTTCTCCCTTGGATTCCTCCAGGGATAGGGGCAGGCGCCATTCGCCCCAGGTTCCCTCGCTGGATTGGCGGCTCACCCGCAGGGTTTCGCAGTGAACCGCCACCTTGCTGGTCACTTCCGGGGATCCGCAGATGCTGGTGGTGGTGCGCACGCCTCCCTCAGTGATTCGCCAGGCGCTCCAGTCGTAGCGGCAGGGGCCAAAGGTTTTCCAGCGGGGGGCCTTGAGTTGGCGGATTTTCTCGAGCAGGGCCTGTTCCTTGGCACTGGTCGAGGCGGCCCCAGCGGCTGGCTTGGTCGTTTGCGTTTGATCCGGGGAGTTCGACTGGGCGTGGAGAGGGCCTGGGTGATCCAGTTGCAGCGCCAGCGTGAGCAGGCCGGCAAAACTTGCTAGCGGCAGCCGCCAGCCGCCGAATCGATGGGAGGGGTTAGGGAGCATGGCTCAGGGACGGGGTGGACCAGGAAATCACCAGAAGCCGGCTAACGGATTTGAACCGATGGCCTTCGCTTTACAAAAGCGCTGCTCTACCACTGAGCTAAGCCGGCAGTGGAAGTGGTCAAACATGCCCTTCCCATAGAACTTTATCGCCTGCCGATCTCCCGCCGATCGCCCATAGCAGCAGCTGGGTGCGGCTTTGGCAGCCGGTTTTAGCCAGCAAATTCGCCATGTGACTTTCCACGGTGCGGGGACTGACGATCAGGGCGGCGGCAATCGCCTTGTTGCTGTGGCCCTGTTCCAGTTCTTGCAGCACCCGCATCTCTGCCGGGGTGATGCCGGTAGCAGCCGTGATTGCTGGCTTGGCAGTTTCGCCCATGGTGGCCTGAATGCGGTTGCTTCAGCTTTCCCACACTTGCTTGGAGCTTTATGGCTGCCCGTGGCGCCTTGCTGAAATCAGGAGCTGAGCTTGGCCTGGAAGGTCGGTTCAACAGGGGGGAAGGGCACCTTGGCGCGCCGAATCGGCAAATTGGCCACCAGGGCTGTCACCCGGTCTTCCGTCTCCAGGGTGACGTCGCCTTCTTCTAGGTCGATTTCGACATAGCGGCTCACCACCTCCAAAATCTCCCGACGCATCTGCTGCAGCAGTTCGGGGTTGAGGTCGCTGCGGTCGTGGGCAAGCACCAGCTGCAACCTCTGCTTGGCAGTGTTGGCGCTGGCGGGTTGCAGGCCCAGAAGTTTGTTGATCACATCGCGCAGGGTCATCGGCTTCAGAAGATCTTGGTTTGCATCAGCCGCCCGATCGTCGCGCGGATGCCCTGGCGCTCCTTGCTCGGGTCGATCAAGGGCACGTCTTCGCCCAGGAGTCGGCGAGCCACGTTGGAGTAGGCCCGGGCGGCCGGGGAGCCATTGCCATTGAGGGTGAGGGGCTCACCGCGGTTGGTGCTCACGATCACCTGCTCGTCTTCCAGCACCAGACCCAGCAGGGGCAGGGCCAAAATGTCGGTGACATCGCTCACCGCGAGCATCTCCTGGTTGGCCATCATCTTGGGCCGCACCCGGTTGAGAACCAGTTGGATGGGCTTTACCCCTTCACTGTTGAGGAGGCCGATCACCCGGTCGGCATCGCGCACCGCCGACACCTCCGGCGTGGTCACCACGATCGCTTCGCGGGCAGCAGCCATGGCGTTCTTGAAGCCGCCCTCAATGCCAGCGGGGGCGTCGATGAGCACAAAGTCGAAGTGGTCGCCGAGCAGGGCTGCGATCTTTTTCATGTCGTCGGGCTGTAGCCACTCGAGCATGCGCGGGTTGCCCGCCGGCAGAAGGGCCAGGTTTGGCTCCTGCTTGTGTTTCACCAGGGCCTGCTCCAACCGACAGCTTTCCGAGAGCACCTCCTGGGCGGTGTAGACGATCCGGTTCTCCAGCCCCAGCAGCAGGTCGAGATTGCGCAGGCCGAAGTCGGCATCGAGCACGGCGGTGCGGGCTCCCAGCTTGGCCAGGGCGATGCCCAGGTTGGCGGTGAGGGTGGTTTTGCCCACGCCCCCCTTGCCGGAGCAGATCAGGATGTAGCGGGTAGACGGGGCAGTCACAACAGAGGCTGGAGTGGCCAAAGGTTAAGGCCTAACTACTGGCACGGATGTCTTGGTGCTGGCATCGCCGTCCGGGACCCTTGGATTACAACGGGTCAGCCCCCTTCCACCGCAGGGATGACCGAGCCCAAGGATCCCTCCTCCCCCCAGCTTCTCCACCAGCATCTCCACCAGCAGCTGCTGGTCATGCCCGATGACGGGGCTGGGGCCGTGGTGGCCCTGATCGATGGCGCCCGGGAGTCGCTGCTGCTCAAGCAGTTCAAGCTGCAGTCTGAGGCGATCGAGCAGGCCCTGCTGCGGGCCCACCAGCGCGACGTGCAGGTGCGGGTCATGCTCAATCCCCACACCTCCGGCGGAGACCGCTGGAACGATGAGGCCCATGCCCGCCTGGGCGAATGGGGTATCGAGGTGGCCTGGACCAGCGAGGCCTTTCCGGTGACCCACGAGAAATCGATGGTGGTGGATCGCTCCTGCGCCCTGATTTCCACCTTCAACCTCAGCGACAAATACTTCACCGAAACCCGCGACTACGGCATCGTCAGCCACGCCCCGCCGGTGGTCGAGGAGGTGATCGCCGGCTTTGAGGCCGACTGGGCCCGCACTTTTTTCCATCCCAACCTCCACGTGGGCCTGGTTTGGAGCAGCGTGCACAGCCGCGGCCAGATGGCCCGAATCATTGATCTGGCCCGCGAAACCCTCTGGATTCAGCATCCCAAATTCGTGGATGCGGTGATCCTCGAGCGGATCATCTCCGCCCGAGAGCGGGGGGTGAAGGTGCGCTTGCTCTGCGGTGGCAAGCACGGCATCTCCGATTGGGACATCTACGACACCTTCTCCTCCCTGCGGGTGATGGAGCGGTTCGGGGTGAAGGTGCGGCGCCAGAAACACCTGAAACTGCACGCCAAGCTGTTGCTGGTGGATGGCACCTACGCCCAGACCGGTTCGATGAACATCGATCGCAGTGCCTTCGACCTGCGCCGGGAGCTCGGCATTGAATCCGACGCCCCGGAGGTGGTAGCCAGGCTGCGCAGCACCTTCCAGGCCGACTGGGATGCGGCCAAGAAATACCAGGCCCCCGATCCCCTCGATCCGAGCCTGCATGAGGAGGGCGAATTGCCACCCGACCCCCATTTTGTGCATGACTGAGCCCAAATTGGCGCCCCGTCCCAGCCTGGACCAGTTGTTCTGGGGCATGCTCCAGGTGGCCCTCTCAGCCTTTGGTGGGGGGCTGTCCGCCTGGAGCCAGCGGATCGTCGTGGAGCAGCGCAGTTGGATGACCAACGAGCAGTTCCTCACCGGCCTCACCGTGGCCCGCCTTTTCCCCGGGCCCAACCAGATCAACATGGCCGTTTATATCGGCGCCGAGTTCCATGGCCTGGCCGGTGCCCTGGTGGCCCTGGCCGGCATGTTGCTGGTGCCCTTCACCCTGCTGATGGCGGTAGGCCTGGCCTATTTCCAGCTCCACGGCATCCCTGCGGTCGATCGGGTGCTTGCTGGGGTGGTAGCGGCGGCGGCCGGGATGGCTCTCTCGATGGGATTCAAGATTCTTGACCAGTACACCAAGGATTGGTTTGCCCTGGTTCTGGCGGCGGCAGTCTTTGTGGCCCTCACCTGGTTGCACCTGCGCTTGATTCCGGTGGTGCTGATCTCTGCTCCGTTGGCCATGGTCTGGTACTGGCCCCGGCGGCCTGCCCAGCCATGAGCGAGCTGCTTGCCGCTGCCGCCTGTACGCCAGCCCGGCTCTCCGACCTGGGCACCCTGCTCCAGGTGCTCGGGCAGTTTTTGTCCCTGTCGCTGTTTTCCCTGGGCGGCGGCAACACCCTGCTGGCGGAGTATCACCACCTGGCGGTTGATCAGTTTTGCTGGCTCAGCAATGCCCAGTTCGCCGATCTCTACGCCCTAGCTGAAGCGGCGCCGGGCCCCAGCTCGATGTTGGTGGGCTTGATTGGCCTGGGCGCGAGCTGGCCGGAAGGGCCTTTTTGGGCCCTGCTCAGTGCCTACGGCGCCGAGGCGGCCATCCTCTTGCCATCCACCTTGGTGATGGTGCTGGCCTGCCTCAGCTGGAAGCGGCTGGAGCATTCCCCTTGGCGCCGTGCCTTCGAGCAGGGCCTGGGGCCGATCACCTTGGGAATTCTGTTTGCGGTGGGCCTGAAGATTCTGCGCACGGCTGACACCAACGCAGCCGGCGTGCTGGTTTCGGTGCTGGTGTGTGTGTTGATGCTGCGCAGCCGCATTTCGCCGCTCTGGTTCATGGCAGGGGCGGGGCTGCTGGGCGGCCTGGGGCTGATCAACCGCTGAGGGGCCAGCCTGGCTGGGCCGGGTCGATCTGGATGGCTCCATTGACGATCTTGGCCTCTTCGGCAAGGCCGGCTGGTGGGGATCCATCTGGCCCCCGGGCGACGGTCGTGGCAATGCGGAGCTGCAGGGGCCGGAGCTGGAGGGCCACGATCCTCGCTCCGGTGTCGCCATTGCAGCCGGCATGGGCGGTGCCCCGCAGACGCCCCCACACCAGCACGTGCCCGGCGGCGGAAATTCGCGCCCCGGGATTCACGTCCCCGAGCACCAGGAGGGTCCCCTGGGTTTGCAGATGATCGCCGGAGCGCAGGGTGCCCCGGTGCACCACCAGCTCAGGATCGGGGTCGCCCGGGCCATTCCCCCTAGGCCCAGGCCCCCCAGTGGTTGCCTGGGCCGGCCACTGGCTTTCGATCCCCAGGGCCGCTGCCGCCACATGGGTCTGGGGGTTACTGCTGCAGAGGTTGGCCAGTTCCAGCTCCAGGCCTGCCAGGGTCTCGCGCAGTTCGCTTAGCTGGCCCAGGCTGAGACGCCAGGATCCGGCGTCGAGTTGGAGCAGGCCCCGGGGCCCACCGCTGCCCAGCAGGCGCGCACTGGCCACTGCCGACTGCACCAGGGCGGCGGCTTCCTGCAGCGGCGCTACCTGGCCGCTGTGGATGGCCGCTGGAGCAGGCAGCACTAGCCGGTGCAGCCCCTGGCCCGCCTGGGCTGGAATCAGCTCTGCTCCCGAATCTGCTCCCATAGATGGCTCCCCAGCGGCGTCCCTGCTCAGCGGCCCACCAATTTGCGCAACTTAGGCGCCACCTCGGCAGGGTGGATCAGCCAGGCCAGCTCCACTGGGATGGTGAGGCTCTGCACCAGGGCAGAGCGCTGCTCCAGGGCCTGGAGGTGCTCGCCATCCCAGAGCCGCAAGCCGCCTTCGTAGGGGTGGTAGCCGCGGTTCTGGCGCTGCTCCAGGCCACAGCTGGTTTCGGCATTTAATCCTGCAGCTTCACTCAATTGACGGGCTGCAGCCAGCAGCTCCATCCGCCGGCCCGGCTCCAGGTGGCTTACGGCGGTGGCCTTGAGCAGCCGCCTTTCCAGTAGTCGGCGGCAAGGGGCCTGCAGCTCCGCAGGGCCTTCCTCCATCCAGCGCATCAGGTGATAACCGGTGCGGATGTCGTCGTTGGCCAGGAAGGTCTCGAGATCGAGCCCATCGCAATGCCACAGCCAACGGGCCATCACCGGGTCGGCCCAAACCTCTGCCGGCCCCAGCCTGCGGGCGCTGGCGATGGTCTGGCGCAGCAGCCAGTTGCACACCACGTTGAGCCGGTGGTTGTAGACGCTCCGGTACATCAGATTGCGCACCACCAGGTAGTGCTCCACGGCCATCAGTCCCTTGGGGGTGATGGCCAGTTGGCCATCGGGGGCCAGGGTTAGGGCTGCTAGGATCCGCTCGAGATCAAGCTTGCCGTAGGCCGTGCCGGTGCTGTAGCTGTCGCGCAGCAGGTAGTCGAGTCGGTCGCAGTCGAGCTGGCTGCTCACCAGGGCCTGGATCGCGGCGTTGGGGTACCTGCCGTGCTCCAGCAGGGCGGCCACGGCCCCTGCGGTGCCAGGGGCATAGGTCTCCAGCCGGTCCCGCAGTGCCGGATGTTCCCGGATCAGGCGACCCGACCAGGCTTCATGGTGCAGCCCATACATCTCTTCACCGGAGTGGCTCAGGGGGCCATGGCCCACGTCGTGGAGCAGGGCCGCGGCGTAGAGCACGGCCCGGTGCTCGGCCAGGGCGGGATTGCGGCGCTCCAGCTGGCCGAGGGCCAGCCGGGCCAGATGCAACACCCCCAGGGAATGGGTGAAGCGGCTCGATTCGGCTCCGTGGAAGGTCAGAAAAGCTGGCCCCAGCTGGCGCACCCGGCGCAGGCGTTGGAAGGGGGCGGTGTCGATCAGGTCGATGACCAGGGCTTCGGCCGGGTCGGCGCCATCGAGGCGGATCGCCCCGTGCAGCGGGTCGTGATAGGTGCGTTCCCCCATCTTTATGGGGTCCCGTCCAGGCGGCCTGCCAGCAAGCGGCCAGTCTGTTCGAGCCAACTGTCGCCTTCGCCGCCGGGATCGAGGGGTTCGGGCTGGGGCAGCACCACATCGGGTTCAATGCCCTGGTTTTGAATGTCGCGGCCGCTGGGCGTGAGGTAGCGGGCCACCGTTACGGCCAGGCCGCTGGTGTCGCCAAGGGGGATCAGGGTTTGAATCAGTCCCTTGCCGAAGGTGCGTGCCCCCACCAGCTCGCTGCGGCCGGTGTCCTGGAGGCTCCCCGCCAGGATTTCGCTGGCGCTGGCGGTGCCCGCGTTCACTAAGGTGAGGATCGGTCCGTCGAAGAGCTGGCCAGGGCTTGCCTGCTGGGGGGAGCTGAGCCCATTGCGGTCCTGGGTTTCAACAATCGGAGCCCCATCGAGCAGGTCGTTCGCCACCGCCAGCCCCGCACTCACCAGGCCACCGGAATTGTTGCGCAGATCCAGAATCAGGCCCTCGATGCCCTTGCCGTTGAGATCTGCCAGGGCTTCCTGAACGGCCTCGGGCACCGGTTCGGAAAATTGGGTGATCCGCAGGTAACCCAGGGTGTGGTCGCCCACCCGCAGCCGCTTGCTGCGCACCGGCCGCAGTTCCACCTGGCGCCGCTCCAGCTCCACTTCCCGGGGCTTTCCCCTGATGGTGAGTTGCACCAGCACCCTGCTGCCGGCTGGGCCCCGCAGGGCGGCGGCTGTTTGCTCGAGCCCAAGGGCCTCACTGGCCTTGCCATCCACCTGCACCACTTCGGCACCGCTGGGGATCTGGGCTTCAGAGGCGGGGGAGCCATCCAGCGGGGCGATCACAACGATTTGTTGATCGGGGCTGCGCAGGCCCAGCTGCAGCCCAACTCCGGTAACCGTGCCCTGGGTGTTGGAGCGCAGGGTGGCGTAGTCGCCCGGTCGCAGCAGCCGGGTGTAGGGGTCGCCCAGGGGGGTGAGCATCGCCTCGATGGCGTCATAGGCGTCGCTTGAGCTGGAGATGGGTTGCTCGAGGGCCTTCTGGCGCAGGCGCTTCCAGTGCACTTGGTCAAAGCGAGCGGGATCCACATAGCTCTGGTTCACCAGGCGCCAGGCCTCCACCACCAGCTGCTGGGTGTCACTGAGGGCCAGGGTCCCCCTGGCTGGTCCGGCCAGCAGGCTGAGGGCCAGCAATGCCACCAGCAGCAGGATCCGCAGCGGATGCCTGGCCTTGGACCGGCCTGTTGCAAAGGGTTGAGAAGGCCTGGGCCTGGGGGGCTGGGCACTCACGAGCTGCTCTTGATCATCGGTAGACTTTCGCAATTACCCCACCAGCTGCATGGCGAACACACCTGCTGGAAACTCCGGACAGGCTGCTAACCCGGTCTACAACTGGTTCGAGGAACGCCTTGAGATCCAGTCAATTGCCGACGACATCTCCTCCAAGTATGTCCCGCCCCACGTCAATATTTTCTATTGCCTGGGCGGCATCACCCTGGTCTGCTTCCTGATCCAGTTCGCCACTGGGTTTGCGATGACCTTTTACTACAAGCCCACGGTGGCCGAGGCCTACGCATCGGTTCAGTATCTAATGACCGATGTCAGCTTTGGCTGGCTGATCCGCTCAGTGCACCGCTGGAGCGCCTCGATGATGGTGCTCATGCTGATCCTGCACGTATTCCGCGTGTATCTCACCGGAGGTTTTAAGCGGCCCCGCGAGCTCACCTGGGTCACCGGCGTGACCATGGCTGTCATCACCGTGTCCTTTGGGGTCACTGGCTATTCCCTCCCCTGGGACCAGCTCGGTTACTGGGCCGTGAAGATCGTCTCAGGTGTGCCCGCAGCTGTGCCAGTGATCGGCGACTTCATGGTTGAGCTGCTCCGCGGCGGCGAGAGCGTTGGTCAGTCCACTCTCACCCGCTTCTACAGCCTGCACACCTTCGTGATGCCCTGGCTGCTGGCGGTATTCATGCTCATGCACTTCCTGATGATTCGCAAACAGGGAATTTCCGGCCCCTTGTGACCCCATGAACCTGTTGGTTCCCTCCAACGGGTCAACCGTCAGTTCCTTCTAAGCTCATTTACCAGTCCCCAGAGATCCCTGCTCCAGGAGCTAGCCATGCACATCCTTAAGAAGCCAGACCTCACCGATCCGAGCCTGCGCGCCAAGTTGGCCAAGGGCATGGGCCACAACTACTACGGCGAGCCCGCCTGGCCCAACGACCTCCTCTACATGTTCCCGGTGGTCATCCTCGGGACCATCGGCTGCCTGGTGGGTCTGGCCGTGCTCGATCCGGCCATGCTCGGCGATAAGGCCGATCCCTTCGCCACCCCGCTGGAAATCCTGCCCGAGTGGTACCTCTACCCGGTGTTCCAGATCCTCCGCGTGGTTCCCAACAAGCTGTTGGGGATCGCCCTTCAGACCATGATCCCCCTGGGTTTGATGCTGGTGCCCTTCATCGAGAGCTTCAATAAGTTCCAGAACCCCTTCCGCCGCCCCGTAGCGATGGGTGTGTTCCTGTTCGGCACCGCGTTTGCCATCTATCTGGGCATTGGTGCCGCCCTGCCCATTGATAAGTCGCTCACCCTCGGCCTGTTCTGACCCTGCTCTTCCAGGGCCCACAGGGCCCTTCCAGCCCAATTCCCCAAGCTGCAGCCCCTGCTGCAGCTTTTTTTTATGGGATCCGGGAGGGCACCGGCCCAAAGCCGCTGTCACAGAGGACACCTTTTCTTGCCTCAGGGCCCACCCAGGTGTTATGGTTGTGGACTGCGCGCAAGGGAGAGATGCCCAAGCGAGCAGGCCGACAGCAGGGGAAGCGAGAGCGACCGGTGTTGTAGGTTTTCTAAGTTGCCGAGAGGCAACGTTCCGCCGAGAGCTTCCCGAGAGGGGGGAGGAAGCGGAAGCACCTGGACAACTAAAAAGTTTAGGAACTGACGCTTTCACTGCGTCATTGGCCTGGGTTCTTGCGCCACCTGAGAGGGAGGCTGAGGGAGCTTGGGAAGGTGGCGAAATAGCAGTGAAGGTGTGAGGTCCCGTCAAAAAGAAACAAAGCGTGACGCACCTATGGGTTGGCTTTTGTTGCCTTCTCACGAGGGAACAGG
>JAHLYQ010000018.1 GCA_025127975.1 Synechococcus sp. CS-1331
CAGTCAGCTTCTGAAATCCCGGCCGGAGGTGTGCTCATCACAAGCAGTCTCTGCCTGAGATGCAACCGGAAATCAAGCTGCCGTCAAGGGTTCAGCAGGGACAAAGTTCGCGCTGAGCCGTCCCGACCCCTGAACGGTTACAATAAGTTTTCGCTGCCGCTCAGGGCGATTTTTGGGTTGAGATTTACGCTGAAAACCTTCGATAGCTCGCGTGTGTTGAGAAGTTCACCAAAAACGTAGCCCGAGCGATCATCCGGGGCCAGGACCCGACCGAAGGAGAGGCGTAGGGCGGCGGATAGGGCATCGCCCCTGGGCTGGCTGAAAAATAAGGCAGTGCATTCCATGCAGAACGCCTCGTTGATCCTGTCTGGCGGCCGGTGAGGCGCTCTTCTGCTCTCTGGCCCGCATCGCCATATTCAGCGGGAGGTTTAAGACCCGCAACTCGCCACCGTCATCTTCAATTCAGGGCAGCTCCAGCCAGCTGCGCAGGGCGAGATCGAGATCAGCCAGGGTTCCTGATTCCAGGATCCCCACCACGGCACCGACTGTGGCTGTGGGCACTGTGAACAGCCTGTCGGCCATGAGCTGTGAGGGTTTGCGCAGGCCATCGCTGCCACTGGGGTTCACGGGAATTCGCACCAGTGGTGCCTCCAGCAGGGTGCTGGTCAGCGGACAGAGCGTGACACTTGGATGACCTTGAAGCCAGCGATTGGCCTGCACCACGACGGCTGGTCTTGGCTTGCCTGAGTACAACCCAGAGGTGGCAACCGTCACGATCAACCCCCGCTGAAGAGCCACCGTCATGCTGTCTAACTCCGTCATGCGGTCCAATCAGTCCAGTCCGGAAGTTGCTCATTCCAGTTGGGTTTGTCGCTGTGTTCAGTAATCAATGCCGACTGATGCTGAGCCTCATCGTTGTTACTGAAGCGCTGCACATACTGCGCGACCGCCTCACGCACGCAAGCGCTCCGGCTCTTTCCCATGCTGCGCGCCAGCCTATCCAACTGCTGCTCCAGCTCGGGTGCCACCCGCACACCGATCGCCATCGCGGATCTCGTTAAACGATTTGTGGAATACCTTAGCGCCCTCCGCACTGAGCGGGCAGGTGGCCAGTTTGTGACGTCCGGCGAGCGCCGGGCATGACAAAGGCTGCATGGACAACGGTGTTTGCCAACTGCGCAGAAGTGGCCCAGATTCGAGTTCTCGCCTTGTTTTATGGCGGACAAGATCAGCAACGTCACATGCTGGTGAGGCTCCTTGGAACGAGCCGCTAAGAGCAGTGCGGCTTGTGGCCGAAGCTCCAGTAAACGGATGTCAAGCGACATTGAAAACTGAGCCAGTTCCGACCAGCTCGCTGATCTGATCAGCTGCCCCCGAGCTTCCACACCGCAACTGCTCAGGAATCTGTACAGCCTGTACACATCTATGAACACCGCCCGCGCAACCCTGCTCGCCCGCATCGCCCACCAAGGCCAAGCAACGCTGAGCTCAGTGGAATCTTGATCAGCGAGTTCGAGTTGGGATTTACCTGCTGGGGGTACACGGCGGATTTGCCTGATCCTTTGGCCGGAGGCAGGGGGCGGGGGCTCAGAATGATCCCAACATGCCCCCTTGACCCGTGACCGATCCGGCCCAGCAAAAACCCGCCCAGCCCAACTCACCCGCCAACTCACCCACCCACTCAGCCACCCAATCACCAGCTGACTCTCTCCACGACTTCGACGTGCAGAAGGAGCTTCACCAGAAGATCCGCAACGATCCCGACTACGACGATTGGGAGTACGGCACCGAGCCCCTGCCCCATGAGGCCTGGGTGGCCAGTCAGGCCCCTAAGCCTGAGCCGCCTGCCGCGGTTTAAGTCGTCTCACCAGGTTGAGCCCCGCCAGGCACAGCAGGGTCATCCCTATCCAGAAGCCGCCGGCGTGGCGCTGGGCGTCGAGGGCCAGCCCCGCCAGCAGCGGTGCAGCTAGGGCGCTCAGGGCAAAGCACTGGGAGAAGAGGGCCATGGCCAGGCCCCGATGTTCAGGCGGGCTCAGTTCGATCACCGCCTCGGTGGCGATCGGCAGAAAGGCTGCTGCCCCCAGGGCCAGGGGCAGCTGGGCCAACAACACCAGCCACAGGCCCTGGCGGGTGAGGGCCGAGAAGGCCAGCAGCACGGTGCCGGCGGCAAAACAGGCCAGGCTGAGCCCGAGGCCGTGGGCGATTGGCCTGCGGGCCAGGGCTTGTCCCACGGGCCATTGGATCAACACCAGCAGCCCCAGTTGGATGCCTACCAGCAGGGCGCCGAGGCTCTCGGGCATGGCCGCCCGCTCCAGCCCGCCCCGCACCAGATCCAAAGGCAGGGCGCTCTGCATCAATACGGGTAGGGAGGTGGCCAGCAGGCTGATCGCCAGCACGGGCAGCAGGGGTGGCAACCAGTGGCGCCAGGGAGTCTTGGCGGCGGCGGCGGTAGCGGACGGCTCCGGGTTGGGCAGGGGCTGGCGCAGCAGCAGCACCACGAGCACCAGGGCGCTGATGCTGTCGACCAGGTAGATCCCCCGCAGCCGCCCCGCCGCCGCCAGCAGGGCTCCCACCAGGGCGCCCGTGGCGATGCCTGCCGCATCGGCGCTGCGCGCCAGGGCATAGCCCCGGGCCGAGGGGATCGGCGCTGGACCCGAGCTGCAGCCCAGTGGCACTGCCAGCTCGATCGCCGGCCAGTAGAGGCCTGCGGCTACGCCCAGCATCAGTTGGCCCTGGACATAGCCAGCGAAGCTGCTGGTGCCCGCCAGCCGCAGGTCACCGAGCACAATCGCCACTGCGGCCAGCAGCACCGGGATCGAGCAGGCCAGCCCCCGATCCACCAGGGCGCCGCTCAGCAAGCGCCCCAACGTGCCGGCAAGGGCCGCCAGCGCCAGCCCTTGGGTCACCGCCTGGGCGCTGAAGGCTTCCTGGTGGAACACGATCGGGGTCAGGTAGAGAACCCCGCCTGCCCCCACCGAGGCCACCAGCCGCACCAGGGACACGTGGCGCAGGGCTGCCGGGAACTGATCCAGCCATCCGCTTGGACGGATGCGGTGGAGTTTGCTCAAGCAGGGCAATTCACAGCAAGGTGCCAGTCTGGCGGGTGTCCTTGCCCCCTGGCTCCACCTCCGGTCTTGTTTCTGCGTCCCTTCGCTGCCCTGCTCCTCGGTGCCCCGGCCCTCGGTGGGATCGCGAGCCTGCTGGCTCCCTTACCGGCCCAGGCTGCCGATGAGTTGCGCTTCCAGCTCGACGGGCTCGAGCTGCCGATTGATCTGGTGGAGCTGGAGGCCTTTACCCGCCAGCCGAAGCAGTCCACCCGTCCCGGGGGCGGGGCTAGCGATCTAGGGGTGTGGCTCAACCTGCTCCAGCCCCAGGGCCGCCGTGACCTGATCCGGCTGCTGCATGCCCCCCTGTTGCAGAACCGCAGCTTTGGTCAACAGCTGCTCAACAGCTGGACCGGGGAGCAGATGCTCAAGGAAGCCGGAGGGCTGCTCACCGTTACCGTCCCCGCCGGCAAGGGCCAGGGTCCCAGCACGGCCCCATTGCTGATGGCCAGCCTGCGCCAGCTGCTGCAAAGCCAGGGCAGGGTGACCACCCTGGAGCTGTTGCGCTCCCTGCCGGTGGCCAGTGTCACCCTGCGCATCGACGGGGCGCTGGAGCTGGCCAGCCAGTGGCGCAGCCAGCTCCAGCGTCAGAACGGCGCCCTTGCCCAGCTGCGCCAGCTGGGTTTGCCGCGGCGCAGTTCCAGGCCCCTGGCCTTTACGGGCTCCTTGAGCCGCCTGCCCAAGCGCCTGCTGTTGACCGTGCCCCACCGGGCCACGCCCCTGCCGATTGAGCTCTGGCCAGCCCAGCAGCCCCGCCGGGGCCCCTGGTTGCTGCTGATGCCCGGCCTCGGCGGCAGCCCCGATCAGCTCAGCTGGCTGGCGTCAGCCCTGGCCGATCGCGGCTGGCCGGCGGTGGTGCTGGAGCATCCAGGCAGCGACCAGCAGGCACTGCAGGCCTCCCTGCTGGGGGATGCGCCGCCACCGGGGGCCGAAGCCCTGCCCCAGCGCCTCGCCGACCTACAGGCCGTGCTCGAGGCCCAGCGGGAGGGTCACTTGCCTTCCTTTGGCCCGTCACCGGCCGGCGAGCAGGGGGTGGTGCTGCTGGGCCATTCCCTTGGGGGCCTGACGGCGCTGATGGCTGCTGGGCTGGTGCCGGAACGGGGTTTGGCCCGGCGCTGTGAGCTGGCCATGGTTTCCTTGCCGCTTGCCAACCTCTCGCGGCTGGTGCAGTGCCAGCTGCCCGGGATCATCGGGGATGGGGTAGCCAGCGCCGCACCGGGGCTCGCGCAGGTTGCCCAGCCCACCCCGCTGCTGGGGGTGGTGGCTTTCAATGGTTTTGGCAGCCTGCTCTGGCCCTACCGGGGCCTGCAGGATCTCAATGTGCCGGTGCTGCTGGTGGGAGGCAGCCTGGATCTGGTCACCCCCCCTGTTCAGGAGCAGTTGGTGGTGTTCGCCCGGGCCCGCCACCCCCGCAGCCGGCTGGTGCTGGTGGAGGGAGCCAGCCATTTTTCGCCCGTGCGGATTGAAAGCCGGGGCGAGGCCCTGTTTCAACTGGGAGAGGAGCTGGTGGGCATCGCGCCGCTCAAGGTGCAGGCCCTTCTGCTCAACCTCACCACTGAATTTCTCCAGGGTATGGAGCAGCCCAGCTTGCTTTCCCCCCAGCTTCGCGAGCAGGACGGCGTGCAGGCCTACGTGCTCGACGGCGGCCAGGCCCGCCGTTGGAGACAGCGGATTTCGGAGCCCTGAGCTCAGAAGCTGATGCGGGGATCCAGTAGGGCCACCACCAGGTCCACCACAACCGTCACCAGCACCACCAGGCCAGCCACCACCACGACAATCCCCTGCACCAATGGGTAGTCGCGCTGGCTGATCGCTTCCTGCAGCCGGAAGGCGATGCCTGGCCAGGAGTAGGTGACCTCGATCAGCAGGGCGCCGCCGATCAGCGATGCCACCGTGATGCCCGTGATTGTCAGCACCGGCAGCAGGGCGTTGGGCAGGGCATGGCGCAGCACCACCCGGGCTTCGCCCAGGCCGCGGCTGCGGGCCGCCTCCACATAGTCGGAGCCCAGGGTGCGGCGCAGGTTGAGCCGCAAAGCATTGGCGAAGATGCCGCTCAGCAGCAGGCCCAGGGTGGCCGCCGGCAGCACCAGGTGCCGCACACTGCCCGCCAGCTGCTGCCATTGGCCCGTGGCCAGCCCAGAGCGCAGGCTGTCGAATAGGTAGAAACCGCTTCCCTCCGGTGGCAGCAGGGTGGGCGGGAAGCGGCCCCCCACCGGCAGCCAGCCCAGCCACACCGCAAACACCAGCTGCACCACCATCGCCGCCCAGAAGGGTGGCAGGGCATAGGTGCCGATGCCATAGAGCCTGCCCGCCAGATCGAGGCGGCCCTCGGGCCGGGCGATGCCGGAGAAGCCCACCGCCAGCCCGACCACGGCGGCCAGCAGCAATGCCACCACCCCCAGCTCCAGGGAGGCCGGCAAGCTCTGCTGGATCACGGCCGTCACCGGCTCCTGATTGGTGAGCGAGGCCCCCAGATCGCCGTGTAGCAGCTTGCCCAGGAAGGAGCCGTACTGCTGCAGTAGGGGCTGATCCAGCCCCAGTTGGGCCCGCAGGGCGGCCCGGGCACTCTCGGGGGCGCGGGTGCCGAGCAGGGCATCGATCGGATCGCCCGGAGCCAGCCGCAGCAGCAGGAAAACCAGGCTGGCGATCAGCCAGAGCATCAGTGGCGCCAGGGCAAGCCGGGCGGCCAGATAGCGCAGCAGGGCGCGACGGCGGCTCATGGCTTGTTGAGCTCCTGCAGCAGCAGCCGGCCGGAGCCGTCGAAACGGGGCTGGCTGACATTCCGCTGGGCCCAGGCCCTGGGTGCCACCAGCCATACCGGCAGGTAGGGGTTGGCAGCGGCGGTTTGGCGCTGGATGCGGCGCAGCTGGGCGGCCCGGGCGGGGCCGGTCAGGGAGGCACTGCGCTCCAGCTCCTGCTGCAGCCCTGGTTTGGCCCAGAAACTGCCACTGGCGGCGCTGGCCCCCTTGAGACAACGCTCACCGCGGGCCTCCTCACAGCCCAGCAGGGGCACCAGGTAGTTGTCGGCATCGGGGAAGTCGCCCATCCACTCCAGCAGGATCAGCGGGAAGGCTCCCTCCCCCAGCTGGCGGTAGGCGGTGGTGGCCTCCATGCCGGTCACCTCGAGCTCGACGCAGTCGCCCAGATCTTGGCGCAGCTGGGCCTGCCAGGTCAGGGCAAACATCCGATCGGCGGGAATGTTGGAGCGGAAGGTGAGCGGCAGGCTGAGCCGCTTGCCCTGGCAGTAGCCAGCCTGGCGGTAGAGGGCGCGGGCCCGGGCCGGGCTGTAGCTGGGCCAGGCGGTGGGGTCGGAGCCCTTGAGGCTGGGGGGCACCAGATCCCGCAGCGGCGGTCGCAGGCCGAGGGTGACTCGGCGGCTGATGGTGGCCCGATCGAGGCTGTAGGCCACGGCCTGGCGCAGCCGGGGATCGTTGAGGGGCGGCTGGTCGGTGAGCAGGGTGAGATAGCCGATCTCCAGGGCTGGCCCGCTGCCCTCCTGCAGCTTGCCTGCCGTGGCGCTGCGGCGCAGGGCCGCCTGCTGGTCGATCTCCAGGCTGGTGGAGAGCAACACATCCACTTCGCCGCTCTGCAGGGCGCCGAAGAGGGCGGTGGAATTACTGAGGGACACCAGGTCGATGCCGCCGTTAGCCGCTCTGACCCCCCAGTAGCCGGCGAAGGGCTCCAGCCGCTGCTGCTGGTTGGTAAAGAAACTGAGCCGGTAGGGTCCCGTGCCGACGAAGCGGTCGTTGAGGAAGCTCTTGCGGTGATTGCGGTAGGCGCTGGGCGAGAGGGGCGTGAGGTTGACGGCGCTGAGCAGCTCTGCCAGGGCGCTGAAGGGGCGGTTGAGGGTCAGCTCGAGCGTGTAGGGCCCCACGGCCCGCACCCCGCTCACCCGATCCCCCAGCAGATAACTGAGCTTGCCGATCGCCAGGAAGCGCTCCAGGGTGAACACCATGGCCGCAGCGTTGAAGGGCGTGCCGTCATGGAAGAGCACGCCCTGGCGTAGCTCCACCCGGGCCGTCAGGCCATCGGCACTGAGTTGGGGCGGGGCTAGCGCCAGGCGCGGCTCCAGCTGGCCGCGGGCATTGATGGCGTAGAGCGGATCGCCGATCGCGCTCAAAAGCTGCATGGCTCCAAAGGTGTAGCCACCGGCTGGATCGACAGTGTCGACCCGGTTTTTGCTGGCAACCACCAGGCGCTTGATCCCCTCATGGCTGGGCCGGGGTGCCCTACAGCTGGAAAGGAGAAGCCCCAGCCCCAGGCTGCCAATCAAGAGGGCCAGGGGGATGGGCTGGGCCAGGTTTTTTTTGATTGGCGACTGGATCAGCGTCCGGGTCAGCCACTGAATCAGCCGCAGGGCGCGGGGCAAGGGGCGGCCGTCAGATGGGGGCCATTCAAGTAGAGGCCATTCAAGACCGATGGGGCGCGGCCAGGCTGACGTTCTGCAGTGAAATTTCAAAGACTTCCGAGCCCTGGCGGGTCAGGGGCCAGCGGCGCAGCCAGCAGCGGTCGTGGTGGTGGTCGATGCCGATCACTTGATAGAGCTGCTCATCACTGCCCAGCTGGACGCAGGCTCCTTGGTGAAGGTCGGCCGAGTTGGGGGAGCAGGTGGTAGTGGTCATAAAAGTGGTACTGGTCATAAAAGACGTTTACGGATCGAACCAGCGGAGAAGCTTAAGGATTGCTTTCGATTGATGGAGCCACTGTGGCTTGCCGCGGGCCTAGCTGGCCAGGGCAGGTGGCGATTTGCAGACCTGACCACGGCCAGGCCTAGAGGGTGCGGAGACAGGCGGCCACGGCGTGGACGTCGCTGAGGGCGGTAATCCTGGCTAAGGCCTGGCGGAAGTTGGCTTCGCACACCTCGTGGGTGATCACCACGATTTCGGCGTCGCCGGCGCTCTGGGTTTCGAACTGCACGATCGACTGGATCGATACCCCCGCTTCCCCGAAGCAGGTGCCGATCTTGCCGATCACGCCCGCCTGGTCGCCGGTGCGCAGCCGCACGTAGTTGCGATGTTTGGTGATGGCGCTGTCGACCAGGCGGCAGGGGCGCCAGCTGCCGGCCGCCAGCAGCGGATCGAGGGGGGCTTGGCCGCCACTGCCCAACTGGTTTCCCAAATGGTTTCCCAACTGGTTGCCCATCTGGTGGATCACCTGGCGGATGCCGGCGATGTTGAGGATGTCGGCCACGACGGCCGATGCCGTCGGCCCGGCCCCTGCTCCGGGTCCGTAAAACATCACTTCACCGACCGGATCCCCTTCCACCAGGATTGCGTTGTTGACGCCATTAACCCCGGCCAGGGGATGGGCCTTGGGCAGCAAGGTGGCATGGACCCGCACATCGAGCAGCTGCTCGGCCTGCCCACCAGCGCTGGGCAAAGCCACTTCATTAGGCATAGCTTCGGCGACTGCCAGCAGCTTCACCACAAAGCCCAGCTGGGCCGCATAGGCCACATCGCGGGCGTCGAGCTGGTCGATGCCCTCGGTGGGGATGGCGTCCCGGGGCACGCTGCCGCCGTAGGCCAGTCCGGCCAGGATGGCGATCTTGTCGGCCGCATCCCCCCCCTGCACATCAGCTGCGGGATCGGCTTCCGCGTAGCCCAGCCGCTGGGCATCGGCCAGCACGTCGGCGTAGGCCGCTCCCTCGGCCGCCATGCGGCTGAGGATGTAGTTGGTGGTGCCATTGATGATGCCGCTGACCCGCTGGATGCGGTTTGCGCCGAGAGATTGCTTGAGCGGTTCGATGATTGGAATGCCCCCGCCCACGGCGGCCTCGATCAACACGTACACGCCATGGGCGGCGGCGGCCGCGGCGATCTCCTCGCCGTAACGGGCGATCACCGCCTTGTTTGCGGTCACCACCGGCTTGCCGGCGGCGATTGCCTGCAGGATCAGGGAGCGGGCAGGCTCCAGGCCGCCCATCACCTCCACCACGATCTCGACGGCAGGGTCTTCGATCACTGCCTTGGGATCTGTGGTCAGCAGGTCGCTCGCCAGCGCCACCGGCCGCGGGCGGGCCAGGTCGCGCACCGCCACCCGGCGCAGGGCCAGCTCGGCCACCAGCGGATGGCGCCCCTCCGGGCTCGCCAGGATGGCCGCCACGCCTGCCCCCACCGTGCCGAGCCCGAGCAAGCCGATGCCGATGGTCATGCGCTGGGGGATTGGGGAACGGCGATCCTAGAAATCCGTTGCACTGAGGGTGTCAAGCCGCCGTGTCAAACCGCGGTGTCAGGCTGCCAGGCATTGGGCCTGGGCCTGCATCTTCAGCAGGATGTTGAGGAAGCCGTTTGCCCGCGACGGCGTCAGGCTGGTCTGCAGGCCGGTGGCGGCGATGAAGGCCGGATCGATTCCTGCCGCTTGCTCTGGCGTCAGCCCCTCCAGTCCTTCGATCAGCAGGGCCAGCAGCCCCTTGGTGATGGCGGCGTCTGAATCGCCGCGCCAGTGAAGGGTGCCGTTGACCAGCTCCCCGACTACAAACACTTGGGAGACGCAGCCCTTTACCTTGAAGGCTTCCCTGCGGAACTCCTCAGGTAGGGGGGCGAGCTTCTTGGCCAGCCAGAGCACATATTCGTAGCGGCGCCTGGGGTCCGCGGTGCCGGCCAGGCGTTCAACGATGTGGTCCAGGGCGGGACTGCCCGTGGGGTCGGCCATCAGTTGCGATTTGGCCGGTGCCGTTGACGCCAGGCCATCAGCCCACCGATGGTGCTGAGGCCCAGGAGACCCAGGCCCACACCCAGGCCATCGGAGAGCTGCTGCAGGGGTTGGCTGCCGGGCTTGCCCGCCGGAGCCAGGCCTGAGTGCACCTTGCCCGGCAGCTCCAGGTAATCGCGGTGACCGGGTCCCTGGTCTACCTGCACCTCCCAGTGGGCGGTGGCGTCCTGGGGCACCTGGAAGCTCAGCTGGCCAAAGGCGTCGGTGCGGCCCAGCTCAATCGGCTGACCGCCAGGCGGGATCAGGCGCACCACCGCATCGGCGGCGGGCTGGCCATTGCCGAAACGGCTCTCGAGCACAAGTTGGTCGGTGAGGCTGCTGACCCGCTCCAGGCTGCTTTCGATTGAATGGCCCAGGGCCGGTGCCTGGCTCAGGGCCGCAGCCGCTACGCCCAGGAACAGCAAGGCTGGCAGGAGGCGCAGGCGCATCACGGGATCAGGAGGCTTGCCAACGACTATCGCTGCTTTTGCCCGCCTGGACCATCCGCACCATCGAGCTCACCATCATCGAGAGGGCGTCGTTGCTCTGGCCGCGATTCTGAAGTTCGGCGGCCAGCACCTGCTCCGGGGCCGAGACGGGTTTGGCTGAAGAGGTGTTGGCTGCGAAGTGATTGGCTGCGAAGCGGGAGGCAGACAGGTCCAAATCAGGGACAGTTCGGTGAAACGATCCTGGCAAGGAGCGAAGTCGACTGCGGCCCCCGTAAAGCCTTTGTCAACAACTCTTCCCATTCACCAGTCCAGCCAGGCCAGGCCGTCCTCATCCAGCCAGCCCTGGAGGGGTACATCCCAGGGATCGCGGGGCAGGCGCTCCACCCGGCAGCCCCGCGGCAGCACCGCCACTGCCGGCACCTTGGCCCAGGCCGGGTCGGCCCGCAACCGGTCATACCAGCCACCGCCATAGCCCAGGCGGATTCCGGAGGCGTCGCAGGCCAGGGCTGGAACCAGCAGCAGCCCCAGCGCCTGGGCTGGCAGCTCCCCAGCGCCGGCCAGCGGTGCCGGGATGCCGCAGCCATCTGGCTCCAGGGGATCACCTGCCCGCCAGGGCCGGTAGACCAACCGGGCGCTTGGATCCCGCGGGTCTGCCGTGATCGCAGGCAGGGCCAGCCGGCCAGGCAGCAGGTTTTGCAGCGAGAGCAGGTTGATTTCGCCGGGCAAGGGGCAGTAGAGGCCCAGGGCACAGCCGGCGTGCACATGGGCGGGAATGTGCCGGCGGGCCTGGGCCACGATCAAGCCTTCCACACCCTCGAGCAGGCTCTGGCGCAGGGCCCGGAAGTGGCGGCGCAGGCTCGCCTTGGTGGCTCCGCCGCTGGTGCTCATCGCTGGAACCAGCCCGTCAGGGCCGCCGCCAGGGCATCGGCGGCGTCGTCGGGACGGGGCGGGGTGTCGAGGTTGAGCTCCCGCATCACCGCTTCGAGCACCTCATCTTTCTGGGCGTGGCCATGGCCGGTGAGGGCCTGCTTGATCTGCATCGGCGGAAACTCCACCACCGCCACGCCAAAGCGGGCCAGGGTCATCATCAGCACGCCCCGGGCCTGCACCACCGAGATCGTGGTGCTGGAGCGGTAGAAGAAAAACTTCTCCACCACCGCCAGCTGGGGTTTCCAGGTGCGGATCAGTACCCGCAGGTCGCGGGCGATCTCCACCATCCGCTCGCCCTCGCTGCGGCCCGGTTCGGTGCGGATGATGCCGCAGTCGAGCAGGTGCTGGGCGCCGCCGCGCTGCTCCTCAACCTCGATCACCCCATAGCCAACGCGGGCTAGACCGGGATCGATGCCGAGGATGCGCACTAGGCCGCCAGGGCCAGCTCGAAGGCGCTGCGGTCGGCGGAGTCGGGCCGCTCGAACACCTTGCAGAACACCTTTACCACCCGGTCGCCTGTGTCGATCGTCTCCAGAGGGTCCTTGCGCAGGCGGTGGCGTAGGCAGCAGGCCACCACCCGGGCCACGTCGTTCTCGTCCACCTCAGTGCGCCCCTCGAAGGCCGCCAGGGCCCGGGCGGCCCGGTTAGTGACGATGTCGCCGCGCAGGCCATCCACATCCAGCTCGCCGCAGACGGCGCTGATCCGCAGCCGCAGGTCGTCGTCGAGCTGCACCTGATTGAGCAGTTGCTGGGCCGCCACCACCCGCTCCTGCAGGGCGTCCTGGGTGGTTTGCACGGCGTTGTTGAAGCCGTCTGGATCGCTGTCGAAGGCGGTGCGCTGATCCACCACCTGCACCCGCAGCTCCGGATCGCGCACGGTGCGCACCTCCACGCTCATGCCGAAGCGATCGAGCAGCTGGGGCCGCAGCTCCCCTTCCTCAGGGTTGCCGGAGCCGATCAGCACGAAGCGGGCCGGGTGGCGCACACTCACCCCCTCGCGCTCCACCGTGTTCCAGCCCGATGCCGCCGAATCCAGCAGCACGTCCACCAGGTGGTCGTCGAGCAGGTTCACCTCATCCACGTAGAGCAGGCCGCGGTTGGCCTTGGCCAGCAGGCCGGGTTCAAAGGCGCGCACGCCCTCGCTGAGAGCCTTCTCGATGTCGATCGTGCCGCAGAGGCGATCTTCCGTGGCGCCCAGGGGCAGGTCCACCATCGGCACCTGGCGGGGCTCCACCGGCAGCTCCTCTCCCTGCTCGGCCCGGACGCGCACCTCGGCGCTCTGCAGGTCGGGGTCAACCGGGGAGCTGTTGTATGGGTCGCCGGCCACCACGTCGATCTCGGGCAGCAGGTCGGCCAGGGCCCGGATCGTGGTGGATTTGCCGGTGCCCCGGTCGCCCATGATCATCACGCCGCCGATGCGCGGATCGATCACGTTGAGCAGTAGGGCAAGCTTCATCTCCTCCTGCCCGACGACCTGGGTGAAGGGGAAGACCCTGCGCTTGCGGACTGGCGTCACGGACGAGTGGCTGGAGTTGATTCGGATTGTTTCACAGCTGGCTTCGCAGCTGGATTAACAGCTGGATCTGGCAGCGGCAACAGGCTGAGCACCTGGGGTGGGGTGGCATCGGCCGGATAGATCAACCGCACCTGCAGCTGGCGGCTGGCCCCTGGCGCCAAGCTGATGGTGCCGAAGGCGGGGCTGGGCTCACCGGCCCGCTGCACCAAATGGAAGCTGCGCCGGCCAAGGGGCCGGCTGCCAGGGCTGGCGCCATCGAGGCCCGTCACCTCCACCGTGCCGCGGAACATCACCGGCCGGCTGCCAGTAGTGCTGCCGCCAATGCTTTTGAAGCGCAGGCCACCGCTGGCGGCATCGCCCTTGAGCGGTGATTCCAGGGCCAGCTGCAGGGCCACCGGCTTGGTCGTGTCGTTGCGCAGCGGAATGCTGAGGTCGTATTCGACGCCGTAGTTGCCGTGGGCGGCCCAGGCAGTGCCTGGGTAGAAGGCCTGCAGCTCGGCGGTCTGCACCTGGCCGCTGCCGAGGGTGCCCCGCTCCAGGCTGCTGATCGGCCAGGAGATCGGCGCCCGGCTCACGCCCAGCCAGCTCTTGCCCGGATCGGTGATGCGGGTGCGCCAGACGCTGCCCACCTGCACCCCACTCACCCGCGAGTACACCATCCCTCCCTTGCTGCCCCGAGGGGTGGGGCTGTGCTCGCGGGGGCTGAGGCCCCCCTCCAGCAGGGCGGCCCAGCTAGAGGCGGCCGGCGGCTCATTGCCCCGGCCGAAGGCCGCCAGGGTGGCCAGGCTCACGGGGGCTGAGCTCTCCAGCCGCAGCTGCAGGTTGCGGCCGTTGAGCAGGGGGTCCAGGCCCCGCACCGGCAGAGGCAACATGATCAGGGTGGTGGGAGCGCCCGGGGTCAGGGTCCAGCTGGCGGGCAGCTCGGGGCTGCGCTGGCGGGAGAGCAATTCGGTGGCCACGCGGCTGCCGGGGCCGGCCCACACCGGGGTGGTGCCCTGCACCATCAGGGCGGGCAGGGGCAGGAAGGGGGCGCCGGCCTGGCCGGGTTCGATGGCTTGCGATAGGGCGGTGGCGCCGGCCAGCAGCTTCAGGGTCACGGGTCCGGGGCCCCGGGGAGCGGCCAGCACCGCCAGCCAAAGGGTGGAGTCGAGGCTCTCCGGCTTGCCCGCATAGACGTGGTGGCTGAACAGATCAAAGCGGCCGTTCAGCGCTACATCCAGGTGGGCTGCAGGCACGCCGCGACCGGCGCCGGGGAAAGTGGAAAGCAGGATTCCGGGCTCGCGAATCAGCTCGGGGTTGTTGTCATTCACCAGCAGCACCCGATCCAGGCCGCCGGGCAGGGGGGCAACGCTCTGGGGACGCAGCACGACGGGGGCGGGCTGGGCCAGGGCGGCGGGGCCAGCCAGGCTGGTTAGCAGCAGCAGGGGCAGCCAGCTGGCCTGGAGCAGGCGAGGACGGTTCATTTGCGGCCCACCAGGGTTTTTGAAACTTCGCCGGCCATGGCACGGATCAAATCGGTGGAACGGGGGTCGTTGAAGGGACCCTTCACCATGAACGCAGCCACGGCCCGCTGGCCGTTGGGCAGTTGGATCAGGGCTGCATCGGAGTAGGCGATGCCGATGTCGCCAGTTTTGTTGTAGGTGCTGATCCCGTAGCTCAGCAGCTCGCTGTCGGGGTCCGCGGCGTCCTTGCCGAGGCCCTGCAGCAGGCCCAAAGGGATCAGGGTGTTGGTGCGGGATTTGCCCATGATTTCGCGAAATAGGTCGCGGGCCCGGGGGCTGAGGCTTTCGCCGGTGTCCACCAGGGCTATCGCCCTGGCCAGGTCACGGCTGCTGGTGGTATTGGTGCCGTTGAGGTCGGGCAGCCAGTTGTTCACCGCCGTCGAGGGCAAGTTCATGGCAGTGAAGCGTTCGTTCAAGACGGTTTTGCCGCCCAGCTTTTTGATCAGCAGGTTGGTGGCGCTGTTGTCGCTCACCCGAATCATCTCCGTGGCCGCCTCAAAGAAGGGAAAGCGCGTACCAACTGGCCGGCTGGCCATCCAGCCGGCTCCGCCGCCCACCAGTTCCTTGGTCAGGGCGAGGGGATCGTTCCAGCCCAGCTTGCCGCTGTCGAGGTCTTCAAGGCCCGCAAGCAGGATCGGCGTCTTGATCGAGCTGGCGGCCGGCAGGGGTAGGTCGGGCTGGAGCTGGGCGTAGCGGCCATCGTCGAGCACCAGCAGGAAGCCGCTGGCGGTGAGATCTTTGTGAACTGCGGCCAGTTGGCCCCAGCGCTGGCTCAAGGCTGTCAGCTCGGTGCGGGGCTCAAATGAGCCCTGGCTGAGCCCCTTGCGGCTTTTGCTCAGCTCTGGCTTGGGCTCGGCGGCATCGCCGACGCCTTGGGCCAGGCGGGGCGCCAGCAGCTTGAGGCTGGTGCCGGTGATCACCCCCAGGCCGATGCCCATAACCACCAGACGCAACACCAGGCGCAGGGGTTGGCCCCAGCTGCTGTTGGGGGGACGGGTTGGCCGGCCGGCGGACACGGAGCCCTGCAAGCAAAGTATTCCGAAGCTAAGGGGTCTGTCCAGGCTTGTCGCCGCGCTCACTGGCCCAGCGCAGCTGGCGCACCATGCCCCTCACCAGCGCCACCTCCTCGCTGGAGGCCTGGGCCCGCTGTAGCAGCCCCCGCAGCTTGGCCATGCGGGCCTGGGCGGTGTGGGGATGGAGGAAGCCCACCTCGAGCAGGAGGTTTTCGGCGTCGCCGAGCATGGCTTCAATTTCCTGGCGCTGGCACGGTTCGGGCAGGGGCAGGGGCAGGGGCAGGGGCAGGGGCTGGGCAAAGCTGGGCGGGGCCTGCAGGCCCCGCCAGCTGTGCAGCACCATGGCCACGGCGTGGGAGAGGTTGAGGGATGGGTAGGCCGCGCCGCTGCCCAGGGTGAGCAGCCGTCCGGCCTGAAGCAGCTCGTCGTTGCTGAGCCCCCGGTCCTCCCGACCGAAGACCAGGGCCAGGGGCGCGCTCCCCTGCCGCAGCCAGTGCAGGGCTGGCTCAGGCGCCAGCAGGGGCAGGGGTTCACCGTCCCGCCGGCCGCTGGTGGCCACCACCCGGCGGCAGTCGGCCAGGGCGGCGGCCAGGCTGGGGAAGAGGCGGGCCTGCTCGAGCACCCAGGCCCCGTGCACCGCCAGGAGCCGGGCCTCTGCGCCCAAATGGTCGCAGCGGGGGGCCACCAGACGCAGCTCGGCGACTTCGAAATTGGCGCAGAGCCTGGCGACGCTGCCCACATTCAAAGGGCCTGCGGGCTCCACCAGCACCACCACGAGTTCGCTCGGGCTGCTCACACCAGACCGTTCAGGTAGGCCAGCAGGTCTGCCATGGCCTGGGGTTCGGGCTGGAATCGGGGCATCGGCGGGGTGCGCCCACTGACCACCTGCTGGATCAGCTGGCGCGAATTTTTGCGTTCGGCCACGCCGTGCAGGTTGGGCCCCACCAGCCCCTGGCCGGCAATGCCGTGGCAGCCGGCACAGTTGACTCGGAACAGCAGGCCGCCGTTTTCAGCCGAACCGCTGAGCCCCAGGGTGGAGCGGGTGTAGGGGTCGGCCTGGGCCGCGGGCAGCACCAGTAACAGGGCCACGATGCAGGCCGCAGCGGCCATGCCCACAAGGGCAACCACCAGGCCGCGGCGGCCCGGGGCGGCTTGCGCTGGGGCTGCTTGCTCTGGGGCAGCTTCAGCTGGCGCTACTTCAAGTGGTAGGGGTGGGCCAGTCACAGTTGGTGCAGAGGGCTCGCGATTGGGGCCATGGGCGTGAAAGAATTGATTTCAGATAGCTGCAGTAGCGCCTCCATGATCGAACCCCTGCTCTGCGGCATTGTGCTCGGTCTGATTCCAGTCACCCTTGCCGGCCTGTTTGTGGCGGCCTGGAACCAGTATCGCCGCGGCACCCTGCTCGACTGAGATCCCCCAGCCCTGAGCCTAGGGCTGGTTGAGCAGTATCAAGCCCGTGCTGCCATAGGTTCTCTGGTCAGCCAGCTGCCAGCCATCAGGGATGGGGGGCATGGCCTTGGTTGCGCATTCCAATACCAGGGTTCCACCGGGCCTGAGCCAGCAGCCTGCGGCCACCTTTGCGGCGATGGCTGGGTAGAGCCCAGCGGCGTAGGGCGGATCGGCATAGATCAGATCAAAACCCTCTTGCCCAGCGGCTGCGAGCCAGCGGCATACCTCGCGGCAGTGCACGTCCCACTTGGCCATCGAGGGGCCCAGGCCCTGGCCCACCGCATCGAGATTGGCCCTGGCGACGGCGGCGATGCGGCAGTCCTGCTCAATCGCCACAACCCGCAGGGCCCCCCTTTGCAGGGCCTCGCATGCCATCACGCCGCTGCCGCTGCACAGGTCCAGCCAGGCACAGCCGGGCAACTCTGCCGCCAGCAGGTTCATCACCGCCAGGCGCACCCGGGAGCTGGTGGGCCTGGCGGTGTTTCCAGGTGGACTCTGCAGACGGCGACCACCGCTCAGCCGCAGGCTCATGGGCGGCCCAGCCAGGCCAGCCAGCGGCGCAGAATGGCCTCTCCGTGGGGTCCGGATTTCTCCGGGTGAAACTGGCAGGCGCCAATGGCTCCCTGCCAAACCGCGGCTGTGACGGCGGTGTCGCCGAAGCCCACAAGGGCGGTGTTGCAGGCCCCATCGCTGGGATCGGCGGCATAGGAGTGCACGAAGTACACCCAGCTCTCGGGGGCGGCGGCGGGCAGCAGGGGGCTGGGGCTGGAGGGGATCAGCGGCGCCCAGCCCATGTGGGGTATCGGTTGGTCCGGGTGACGCGGCAGGGCCCGCACCCGACCCTTGAGCAGGCCCAAGCCGGCAGCTGTGCCCTCATCGCTGGCCTCAAATAGCAGCTGGAGGCCAAGGCAGATGCCCAACAGCGGTCGCCCTGCTGCGCACCAGGAGCTGATTGCGGTGGCGAGGCCCCCCTGGCGCAATCGCTCCATGGCCGGGTCGAAGGCCCCCACCCCCGGCAGCACCAGGGCCGTGCAGCCCTCCATCTCCTCGGCGCCATGCACGGTCTGCACTGAAGCGCCCAGACGTTCGAAGCCCCGCTGCACCGAGTGCAGGTTGCCCATGCCGTAATCGATTAGGCCAAGGCGACTCATGGTTGGGGGGCGGGTTTGCGGCGGCCGGGCTGCTCCAATGCCTGGTCGGGCGGCAGGGCCAGGTCGTTGAGCTGTTCGAGCAGTTGATAGAGCCGGCCGATGCGGCGCCGGTCGAAGTGGAAGTAGAGGCAGGGGCGCAGCAGGCCATGGTCGTCGACGGTTTCGCTGGTCTGGATCATCCCCTGATCCACCAGGTCGTCAAAGCGGTGATTGAGGTCGTCGAGCTGCTCGGCCTGGAGGGGGGCTTTGAGCAGGAGCTCGATGCGGTCGTCGCCGAGGCGGGCTGAATGGAATAGGCGGTAGAAGTGGCTAATGCGCTCCACCGCCTCTTCAGCGCTGTGGGCTTCAATCAGCAGGTCACCGTCTTCAGGAGAGATCAGCCCCCGGGCGGCGAGCCCCTGGTTGACATCCCGTTGCCAGCCGCTCCAGAAGGCGTCGCCTGGGGGGGCAAGCAGCACCAAGGGAATCGGCGGGGTGCGGCCTGTCTGGATGAGGGTTAGTGATTCGAATAATTCATCCAGGGTGCCGAAACCGCCGGGTAAAACCACCAGGGCATCGCTTTCCCGCAGAAAGAAGAGTTTGCGGGTGAAGAAATAGCGGAAGTGCAGCAGTCGGCCGCCGCAGCTGCTGACAAAGCGGTTGGGGTGCTGTTCAAAGGGCAGGTCCACATTGAGGCCAATGCTCGCTTCGCAGCCCGCGCCACTGTTGGCGGCTTCCATGATGCCGCCGCCGGCCCCGGTCATCACCTCAAAACCCGCCTCAACGGCGCTGCGGGCAAGCTGTTCGGCCAGCTCGTAGCAGGCATCGCTGGCCACGGTGCGGGCTGAGCCGAAAACTGTGATCTTGCGGGTATCCCGGTGGGGCTGGAACACCTCCAGGGCTTCGCTGATGTCAGCTAGGGCCCCACTGACCAGTCGCCATTCCTGGTAGCCGCGTTCGCGGCTACCGATCTGCAACAACGACACCAGAGATCGCTCAATCAGGTGCCGTTGGGGGTGGTTTTCGAGTTCCTGGGTCAGGGCCTGGAGCGGACTCTGACCGAAGCGGGATGGGTCGCTCAGAGGTATTTGGAAATAGTGCCCGAGAGGGTGGTTTTGGGCACCGCACCAACCACGGTATCTACCTTCTGGCCGCCCTTGAAGATCATCAGGGTCGGGATGCTGCGGATGCCGTACTGGCTGGCGACGTTGGGGTTTTCGTCGGTGTTGAGCTTGAACACTTTGATTTTGCCCTCGAATTCGCTGGCGATCTCGTCGACGATCGGCGCCACCATGCGGCAGGGGCCGCACCAGGGTGCCCAGAAATCAATCAGCACGGGCAAGTCACTCTTGAGCACGTCCTGCTCGAAGGAAGCATCAGTGACAGCAGCAGAGCTAGACATCCTTGCAGGATCAGGGTTCTGCGAATCTAGCAAGGTTGTTGGCACCCACCCAGCAGCTTTGCAGGCCGTTATCAGGGCTGGATTGGGGTGGGTGGGGGGGAAGACAAAAAGCCCGGAAGCACCGGGCCGGAGGGTGTGAGGAGTGTGTGAGCCGAAGCTCGCACATATTCACGCTAATCCCGCGCCCTATTTGCCCATGCCGAGCTGCTGGGCCTTCTGATACACCTTGCCCTCGGTCAGCAGGGAAGGGGCCACTACCACCTCCACCCCATGCATCTCCTTGAGGGTGCGGGCCCCCAGGGTGCCCATGGAGGTGCGGATGCAGCCCAGCAGGTTTTGGGTGCCGTCGTCGAGGCAGGCCGGGCCGCGCAGGATTGTCTCGATGCTGCCGGTGGTGCCCACCTTGATGCGGGTGCCGCGGGGGAGCAGGGGGCTGGGGGTGGCCATGCCCCAGTGGAAGCCTCGCCCGGGGGCTTCACTGGCGCGGGCGATGGGCGAACCGATCATCACGGCGTCGGCGCCGCAGGCAAGACACTTGCAGATGTCGCCACCGGTGACGATGCCCCCATCGGCCACGATCGGCACGTAGCGGCCACTCTCGGCCAGGTATTCGTTGCGGGCGGCGGCGCATTCGGCCACGGCGGTGGCCTGGGGGATGCCGATGCCCAGTACGCCCCGGCTGGTGCAGGCGGCTCCTGGGCCGATGCCGACCAACACGCCGGCGGCGCCAGCCCGCATCAGCTTGAGGGCCACGTCGTAGGTGACGCAGTTGCCGATCACCACCGGCACGCCGAAGGTGCGGCAGAGAACCTCCAGATCGAGGCTGGCCTGGCCTTCCGGGCCGAGGTGTTCGGTACTCACCACCGTGGCCTGGACAAAGAACAGGTCGGCACCGGCCTCGGCGATCGCCGTGCCGAATTTCAGGGCGGCCATCGGGGTGGCGCTGACTGCGGCGATGCCGCCCCCCGCTTTGATCTCGGCGATCCGCTGGCGGATCAGGTCTTCGCGCACTGGCTGGCTGTAGAGATCCTGCATCAGCGGCACGAACTCCTGATTGCCCACCGCCGCAATCCGATCCAGCACGGGATTGGGATCGTCGTAGCGGCACTGCACCCCTTCCAGGTTCAGGACCCCCAGGGCGCCCTGCCGGCTGAGCTCCACCGCCATCGCCACATCCACCACGCCATCCATGGCACTGGCGATGATCGGGATCTCCCGAGCGATGCCGCCCAGGCTCCAGCTGCTGTCGGTTATGGCGGGATCAACTGTGCGACTCCCCGGCACCAGGGCGATCTCGTCGATGCCGTAGGCCCGGCGAACGGTACGGGAGCGTCCGAGCTGAATATCCACCTGGAGATTACGGGTTTGGGGCCAAGCTATCAACCGGCGCGCTGCCAATTGCCTGGTTTTGTCTGGGTTCAGCCCTGGCCGCGAAAGGATTTCCAGCGCTTGCTGAGGCCGCCCAGCAGTTGCTCGCGCTCGCTGCTCCGCAACAGTTTGGGTACGCCGTAGCGCACCATCCAGACCACACCGGCCAGTTCCAGCAGGCCGGGAACCAGCGGCAGGCTCTCGATGGCCCCCAGCAGGGCGGCATAGATCCTCAAGACCAGCAGCACGCCCACCAGGGCCGCCAGCAGGGTGACGGGCTTGCTCGCCTGGGCCCAGAGACTCTGGAGTTGGCCCTGATTGAGCCATTCGCGCAGTTTCTGCTGCAGCAGCTCCCATTCGCCCCCTTCGCCGCTGTTGGGGCCATCGCCATCGGGCCCTGCCTGGGCAAGGAGCGGGGCGGCACTGGCTTCCACACTCAAGGTGGTCGCGACGCTCGGCTCGGGAGCTTGTTCGGGAGCTTGTTCGGGGTCTGGGCCCCCATTCCCGTTTTCAGGGGTTGCGTTCACGGGGGCAGGGTTATGGGTGGATTCAGCCATGGCTCAAGTTTACGGCCGCTGGGCGTCCCGCCACCAGCTAGGCCTCTATCGGCAGCAGGCTGGCCCGCGAACTCAGCGCTGCGGCAGGCAACCTCAGGGGGAATTCGCCGCAGCACAGGGCCTCCACCAGGGCCTCTGCAATGGCGGCCGCCAGCCGCGGGCTGTGGGAGGGGGCGCAGGCCACGGGCTGCCCCTTCAAGCTGATCTCGCCGCTGAGCAGCTCGGCGTAGGTGACGGAGGCCAGCCTCGGTTTGACCCGGCGGGGCACCGAGAGGTCGAGCACCGGGACCTCCAGCTGCTCAGGACCGGTGGCCGCCTGAAGCGCCACCCTGGCGTTGACCAGGGGCACCGGCGCCGCGATCGCCACCAGCAGGGCGCTGCCATGGCCTTCAAAAAAACAGGGCCGCACCCATTCCGGCCGCAGGGCGTGCAGGTCGACGCTGACCGCGGCGGCGGCCCCTGGGGTGCGGGCATGGCCGCTGGCCTGGCGCTTGCAGCCCGGCTGGTGGCCGCTGCCCGCCCCAACCACCCAACCCAGGCCACCTCCCACCAGCACCGGTGAGCCGGGCCCCAGCATGGAGAGCCCCGGCATGGTGAGGCCAATGCTGCCGGCGCCGCCGCAGTTGTATAGGGCATTTGCGGCCTTTCCCAGCAGGGTGCCGTAGGGGCTCGGGCAGGGACCTTCGGCCCGGTTGACCGCCACTACCCCATTTTCGCTGATGGCCCGGTGCAGCAGCAACCGGCCCGCGCCGATCTGCTCGAGGCTGAGCTCGGTGTGCAGTTCCCGGCGGGGGTGCAGTGGGGTGGCCTCACCGCTGGCATTGAACGGCAGCGATTGGCCCTCCAGCAGGGCCCTGAGCAGCTGGGCGCCGCTCAGGGCGGCCCCCTCCCCCAGGCCGCCGCCGATCGGTAACACCAGCTCGCCACTGCCGCAGCCGGTCAGCCCGGGCACGCCCGCCAGGAGGCCGGTGCGCAGGCGGATCGGCGGATCGGTGGGGCCGAGGCTCAAGACCAGGCAGCCCTGATCCATGAAGCCCGCATCGGCCGCCACCACCACATCGGTGGCGGCATAGGCCTCGGCCAGGCCCACCTCTCTCACCAGGTCGCGATATTCGGCGGCGACCCGCACCCGCAGCTCGCCTTGCTCCTGCCGCTGGCGCAGCTCGCCCTCCTGGCGCGGCGGGCACTGCAGCTGGGATTTCGGCAGGGATTGGGGCAGAAATTCAGGGGCGGTCATGGCGCCATTGGGCGGGATCCGGGCAATCCCCCGGAGGTTCGATAAACTGTCTGTTGATCAATGCGGTCATCCATGGCGGACCCCAGCGGACCCGGTGCTGATTCACCGGGGGAGTCCGGCGGTAGCGGCAATTCGCGGATCATCCAGACCGATCTGCGCAATGAAATGTCGCGCTCCTATCTGGAGTATGCGATGAGTGTGATCGTGGGCCGGGCCCTGCCCGATGCCCGCGATGGTCTCAAGCCGGTGCACCGGCGCATTCTCTACGCGATGTACGAGCTGGGCCTCACCAGCGACCGCCCTTACCGCAAATGCGCCCGTGTGGTGGGTGAAGTGCTCGGCAAATACCACCCCCACGGCGACACGGCGGTGTACGACGCCCTGGTGCGGATGGCCCAGGACTTCAACATGCGCATGCCCCTGGTCAACGGGCACGGCAACTTCGGCTCGGTGGATGGTGATCCCCCGGCCGCCATGCGCTACACCGAATCGCGGCTGCAGGCGCTCACCACCGACAGCCTGCTCGACGACATCGAGGCCGAGACGGTCGACTTCGCCGACAACTTTGACGGCTCCCAGCAGGAGCCCACCGTGATGCCGGCGCGGATTCCGCAGCTGCTGCTCAACGGCTCCACCGGCATCGCCGTGGGCATGGCGACCAACATCCCACCCCACAACCTCACCGAGCTGATCGACGGCACGTTGGCGCTGATCGCCAACCCCGACATCGACGATCTGCAGTTGATGGCGATCATCCCGGGGCCCGACTTCCCCACGGGAGGCCAGATCCTGGGTCGCCGCGGTATCCGTGACACCTACACCACCGGTCGCGGTTCAGTGACCATGCGGGGCGTCGCCTCAGTTGAAACGCTGGAGGTGAAGGGCCGCCCCGACCGGGATGCGGTGATCATCACCGAATTGCCCTTCCAAACCAACAAGGCCTCGCTGATTGAGCGGATCGCCGAGCTGGTTAACGACAAGAAGCTCGAAGGGATCTCTGATATCCGCGATGAATCCGACCGCGATGGCATGCGGATCGTGATCGAACTGCGGCGGGACGCCTACCCCCAGGTGGTGCTCAACAACCTGTTCAAACTCACGCCACTGCAAAATAATTTTAGCGCCTACATGTTGGCGCTGGTGAAGTCAGAGCCGGTGCTGCTCACCCTGCGCAAGATGCTGCAGGTGTTTCTCGACTTCCGCATCGAGACGATCGAGCGCCGCACCCGCTACTTCCTGCGCAAAGCCGAGGAGCGCGACCACATCTTGCTGGGTCTGCTGCTGGCCCTAGACCAACTCGATCCGATCATTGCCCTGATCCGGGCTGCTTCCGATGCGGCCACGGCCCGCGTGCAGCTGCAGGAGCGCCACGGCCTCAGTGAGATCCAGGCCGACGCCATCCTGCAGATGCAGCTGCGGCGACTGACGGCCCTCGAGGCCGACAAGATCCGCCTTGAGCATGAGGATTTAGTCGCCAAGATTGCCGACTACAAAGACATCCTGGCCAATCGCGAGCGCGTACTCACGATCATTACCGAAGAGCTCGGTGCGATCCGCGCCCGCTACCTATCCCCCCGCCGCACCGAGATCCTCGATCTTGAGGGCGGCCTAGAAGACATCGACCTGATCGCCAATGAGCGTTCGGTGGTGTTGCTCACGGAGAACGGCTACCTCAAGCGGATGCCGGTGAGCGAATTTGAAGCCACCAGCCGCGGCACCCGCGGCAAGGCCGGCACCAAGACCCAGGGTGAAGAGGCGGTGCGGCTCTTTATCAGCTGCAACGACCACGACAACCTGCTGCTGTTTTCTGATCGGGGTGTGGTGTACACCGTGCCCGCCTACCGGGTGCCGATCTGCAGCCGGGCCGCCAAGGGCACGCCGATCGTGCAGATGCTGCCGATCCCCCGCGAGGAGCAGATCACCTCGCTGCTGGCGGTGAGTGAATTTGCTGAAGACGCCGTGCTGGTGATGCTCACCAATGGCGGCACGATCAAGCGAACCCGCCTCTCGGCCTTCGCCAACATTCGCTCCAATGGGTTGATTGCCATCGATCTGGTGGAGGGCGATGCCCTCACCTGGGTGAGGCTGGCCCTGCCCGGCGACAGCATCCTGATCGGATCGCGCAACGGCATGACGATCCACTTCCGGCTCACCGATGAGGAGCTGCGGCCCTTGGGCCGCACGGCCCGCGGCGTGCGTGCCATGAACCTGCGCCCCGGCGATCAGCTGGTGAGCATGGATGTGCTGCCCGCCGAGCTGGCCGACCAGGTGGCCAGCGCCGGCGTTGGGGAAGACACCCCTGACGACGAGGCTGAAGAGGTGGCACCCAGCGAGGGTCCCTGGGTGCTGGTGGCTGCCGCCAGCGGCCTGGGCAAGCGGGTGCCGGTGGATCAATTCCGGCTGCAGAAGCGCGCTGGCATGGGCCTGCGGGCGATCAAGTTCCGCCAGAAGGCGGACGTGCTGGTGGGGCTGAAGGTGCTCGGCGCCGGTGAGGAGCTGCTGCTGGTAAGCGAGAAGGGGGTGATCGTGCGCACCCAGGCCGATGCCATCCCCCAGCAGTCCCGCGCCGCCACCGGCGTGCGCCTGCAGAAGCTGGATGCCGGCGACCGGCTCACCGAGGTGGTGCTGGTGCCGCCGGCGCCGGAGGAGGAAGAGGTCGCCCCCACCGAGCCTGGGGAAGCCGTCGTCGACACCACTGAAGAGTGAAAAGCGGATACGGCTTTTTGCCGTATTATCAATTCACCCGGTTGGCTGTGAAGACGTGGCCGTCGATGAGCGCCTGGATCTCAAGCTCAGCGCTGCAGACAAGCAGCTCTTTGCCCAGGCGGCTGCCATCGAAGGGGTGTCCATGGCTGCTTTTGTGCGCTTGGCGGCCAAGCAGCGTGCCACTGAAGCCATTGAGCGCGATCAGCAGATCACTCTCTCTCAAAGGGATTTCAAGGCATTTCATGCCGCCATAGCTCAAACATTTGAGCCGAATGCGGCCCTGCGGGATGCGTTGGAGCAGGCCCGCACACGCGTGAGCCGTGTTTGAGGAGCAGCAGCTCGACCCCATCCGTCACAACCGCAAGGCGTTCTCTTGTGGTGAGCCTGCCCTCGATCGCTTTCTGAAACAGCAGGCGCACCAAAACATGCGCCGTGGTGTGAGCCAGACGTTCGTGCTCGTCCCGCCAGATGCTCCTGCGGAGATTGCGGGGTTCTACACGCTGGCACCGGCGGAGATTACGTTGGCCGATCTGCAGCCTGGCGATGCCAAGCAACTGCCTCCCTATCCGGTGCCCTGTTTTCGAATCGGGCGCCTGGCCCGGGATCAGCGCTGGCATGGGCATGGTCTCGGCCCCCTGTTGCTGGGCTTGGCCGTGCAGCGGTGCCTCAACGCCAAGCGCTCGGTCGGAGGCTATGCCCTAGTCGTCGATGCCAAGACTCCCGCAGCTGCAGCGTTCTATGCGCACCATGGTTTTCGTTCTTTTCAGGACACACCACGAAGCCTCTATCTGCCCCTGTGATGCAGCATGAGCTTTCTCCGTTCCGCCTTGATGCCCACTGATGTGACGGTGGTGGTGCTGGGGGGGGGGCCGGCAGCCCTGTGTATCGCCGCTGCCTTGGCTGAGCAGGGCCTGGCGGTGGCGCTGCTGGCCCCCCACGATGCCCGCGCGCCCTGGCCGAACACCTACGGCATCTGGGGAGAGGAGGTGGACGCCCTCGGCCTAGGCCACCTGCTTGAGCACCGCTGGAGTAACACGCTGAGCTACTTCGGCAGCGGCGCAGCCGACCCGGCCGACCCGGCCAACCAGGCCACGCAGCACCGGCGCGACTACGGCCTGTTCAACCGCTCGGCCCTGCAGGGGCAATGGCTGGAGGCCTGCGCCCGCGGCGGCGTGGCCATCCTGCAGGGACAGGCCACGGGCTTCGAGCTGGAGCCTGATTGTGGAGGCGGGGGAAGTTCTGGTGAAGAGAACTCTGCATGCTGCATGACTGTGCTGCGCTGCGCTGACGGCAGCCGCCTGCGCACCCGTCTGCTGGTAGATGCCACCGGCCATCAGCCGGTTTTTGTGCAACGGCCCGACGCAGGCCCGGTGGCAGGTCAGGCGGCCTACGGGATCACGGGCCGCTTTTCAGCGCCTCCGGTGGAGGCTGGCCAATTCGTGCTGATGGACTACCGCTGCGATCACCTCAGCGCGGCTGAGCGGGCCGAGCCCCCCACCTTCCTCTATGCCATGGATCTGGGAGAGGGACGCTTCTTTGTGGAGGAGACTTCCCTGGCCCTGGCGCCACCGGTGCCCTACGCCACGCTCAAGCAGCGCCTCGAGCGGCGGCTGGCCCATCGCGGTGTCGCCGTGCTGGAGGTGGAGCACGAGGAGTTCTGCCTGTTTCCGATGAACCTGCCTTTGCCGGATTTGCAGCAGCCGGTGCTCGGCTTTGGCGGGGCGGCCTCGATGGTGCATCCAGCCTCGGGCTACATGGTGGGCTCGCTGCTGCGCCGGGCTCCCTTGGTGGCCGCCGCAGTGGCGGCGCTGCTGCGGGCCGAGCCGCAGGCCGGTTCAGCCCGTCTGGCCCAGGCGGGCTGGCAGGCGCTCTGGCCCCTTGAGCTGCGCCGAAAGCACGCCCTTTATCAGTTCGGGCTGGAGAAGCTGATGCGCTACCCCGAACCCCAGCTGCGGGCCCACTTCGCCACCTTCTTTTCCCTGCCCAATGAGCAGTGGTATGGCTTTTTGGCAAACACTGCCACGGTGCCCGAACTGCTGGCGGCGATGGTGCGCCTGTTTGCTACGGCGCCCTGGAGCGTGAAGGCCGCTCTGATGGCGCAGCGGGGGCGGGAGTGGGCGCTGGGTATTCAGCTGATCTTTACGCGTTGAAGTGGGGCCTCAATTTCATGTCCATGCCTTGAGGCCATCAATGGTGACTTCTTTTCTCCTCATGCCAGAGCGGGAGGGTGGTAGTTTTATTTGACCATAAGTTTTCTTTGGGGCTCGGCTTATCCTGGGAAGGCGAATTGTTGCCGGTAAAGATTTGCTTCGGCGGCGTTGAATGATTGCTTTGATTGGCTAGTGTTTGCAATTATAATTGCATCATGCGTATATCTTGCGGTCGTCTTTTGGGCTCGGCGCTGTTGCTTGCGGGCGTGGCAGGTTGCTTTGAGCCCGCGCGCGCATTCTCCGCTGTCCCATCTGCTGAAGAGCGGTCGCGCAATGGAGTTCATTCCATTGCAGTCAAGCCGCTTGGTCAGAAGCCCCCGTTTATCAATACGGTTGATTCAGAGCATCGTTTATTTTATTTTGATATTCAAAATTCATTTGTTTATTCGCTGGTTATCTTGTTTTCATCCTTGGGCGCGGCTGTAATCGGCTTTCGCCTCCAGCGCACAGGTCATTTTGAATCGTTAACTGATGAACACCGTGCGGCCTCCCGTTCTGCCCTTGGCTTGGCAACAATCTTGACGGCCATCGTGATCGGCGTTGTATCGGACGATGCCATCAGCACATTTAATCAGGCAAATGATAACATCCAAGGTTTGGCAGTTGATACCCTTACTCTAGATAAGGTCCTTGATAATTATGGGCCTGAGACATCCTTGATTCGCAAGCAGCTCAGGGAGGATCTCCGCTACCGTATTACCCAGATTCAATCGATGAAGAGTTATGCCTCAGCAGATTATCAAGCTGTGGAAAAGCTCCCTCGTATTGAGCTGTTGTTTCGTAACGTTGCCGCTTTAAAGCCTGAAAATGAGATTCAAAAGGAGCTCCGATCCCGGGCGATTGCCATGATCGGGGGCACGTCTAGTTTTGGCGTTCGCGGAAACATGGCCCAGAAACGGTGGCTGTTCACGGTTGGAGATGCCAATGCCCCTAGGCCAGTTTATTTGCTTGTCATACTGTCACTTGGTCTTGAATTCCTCTGCTTTGGTCTCTTGACCAAGCCCCATCGCTTTACTTATCTTTCAACGGCCTTGGCTGGACTTGTAGTTGCAACAACAATGCTTGTGGTGGTTGAGCTGGATAACCCAATGGATGGCTTCTTTACGGTGTGGGTTGAGCCTTTACAGAAGGCTGAGCTGTTGATGAATCAGTAATCATCGTGGTTGCTTCTGCTTTCCATTTTTTCAACGTGGCACTGCTCGGAGTCGGTCTCTTTGCCAGTACAAATATTGATGATATCTTCCTGACGATGGCATTTTTTGCCGATCCTAGGCTGCGCCGTTCCGCAATTGTCGTTGGCAAATTTGTAGGGATCGGTGCGCTAACGCTTCTCAGCACCATTGCTGCGGCAGGATCGTTGGTGGTGTCACCTGAGTGGATCGCACTGCTGGGCTTCGTGCCCCTTGGCCTTGGTCTCCATGCTCTCTGGATGAATCGTCGCCCTGCCGTGGCGCTTGCGGATGGGGATGGCATCGAGCAGGCGCCTAGAGCTTTTCTTGCCCAAGTTGGCGCCGTTGCCGGTGTTACGGCTGCCAACGGGGGCGACAATTTGGGTGTCTATATTCCTGTGTTTGCTGAGGATTTTTCGGCGATCCCAGTCTTTGTGCTGGTTTTTGCCTTGATGACGCTGCTTTGGTGCGTGGCAGGCCACCTGCTGGTGAGTCATCCGCGCTTGATCGGCTCCATGCGCAGCCTTTCTCGGCGTTTGCTGCCCTATGTGCTGATCGTATTGGGCGTCTGGATTTTGAGTGATGCCATCGGCCTCGTTCTGCCTGCGGCTGATGCTGCCTCGATTCACACTTGATCACCTCGAAGGCTTCCTGATCTGCCATGAACCCACCCAGCGCACACTCCCGAGCTTCAAGTATCCGCCCCAGCTCCCGTCCTATCCAATTAATTTCATCCGATATCACGTGCAGCTGTAATCTCTCTGCTGAAACCGTGTGGGTGGTAGATCGTGAGGTGCATGTTCTCGATGGAGCCGAGCTCAGCATCGCTGATGGAACCAGGATTCTCATCTTGAATGGCGTTGTGTCCAGCAGCCGAATAGGCCGGGCTGCGTTGATCTTTGATCCGGGATCGACGCTTTCGGCCGCACGCTTTTCTGTTTATGCCGGCAGTTCGCAGTATCGCATCTCACGCACCTCCGACAATGGCGGTCTTTGGTTTTTAGGTGCATATGCTGCAGGTGCCAGTGATGGCATCCGTTTGTCTAAGGCAGTAGCGCAGCGCCCGTCTCTTTTTCAGGCGGCTTCAATCACCGTCTCTCACCTCGGACGTCTGGATACGTCTATGAGCCCCCGCAAAGGGCGTGAGCGGCATAGTGATGACGATATTGATGCTCTCAAGTTAATTGGTGTTGGACCTGATGAATGGCAGGTGTCCCAGCTGCGTAGCTTGCATTCTGCTGATGACGGTGTCGATCTCACCAATAGCTACATTCGCCTCAATCGCCTCGAGGTGCGTAATCCAACTGAGGATGGTCTCAACCTGAGCAGTAGCCGTATTGAGATTCGGCGGAGTCTTTGCTTGGATGTGCAGAAAACGTCGGCTACCGATCGTGATCTTTTCGACTTTGAGACGGACGATGGCGGTTCCTTCGTTGAACTGCCGCGTGGTTGCTGGGTCCGGCTGAATGGCGTATTTGGTGACCAACTAGTCCTCTCATCTCAAGACATGCATCCTCCTTTGGTTTCAGATAATCTCGAGTGCCCCTATTCTTTTTCAGGTAAGCTCAAATCGGATGCTGTCGTTTTTTCGGTATCGCAGGACTGAGGCTTCTCAGGGCTGCCATGGTTTGCATTCTCTCTTCCGCTCGCGACGACACGATTGCTGCCTTGCTCATTTTTGAGTAACAAAAGGGCGACGTTTGCCGGGCGGCGATATTCAGGTGCTGGAGTGGGGCATCGATTGCTTTCCAGCCCATTGCCCAGCGCGTTAATTGGCTGGCTGTCAATATGTTTGGCATAAGTTTGATTGCTTGCCCTATGATTGTTTTCTGATCAGGGCCTTTGCCTGGTCCAGGCTCCTGATTTGCGTTCCTTTCTATTTCATAGCTTTCGATTCATGTCTTCTCCTTTTCGTCTTGTTTGCGCAGCGGCCGTGCTGGCAGCTTCTGCCACAGTTGTGCTGAGTCCAGCGCCTGCCCAGGCTGATTACTCCAAATGCACCAAGCAAATTCGCGCCCAAGGCTACTTTATTACTGATGTTGACAGCGACTGGGGGCGTCCTTATGATAAATTTGACGCCATAAAAGATGGCAAGGAGTATGATCTATGGGTTAATAAAAGTAGCTGCAAGATTGAGCAGCGCGTGATCGATAATGATCGCTATGGCCATTACAATGATTGATTAAGTTCTGCGCCTCAGCTCCGCATCGGTACCCAGTCGGCCGCGTTCAGCAGGGGGAATAGCCCATCTTCGATACTGATCGCTTTGAGCCATTGCGCTGGCAGTTCGGTGCCATTGTCGATCGCATCGATCAGGCGCCAGAAGCGATCGAGGTGACGCTCGATCCGCTCCTTGGCCAGTTCGGTGGTGGTGCCTGCCCGCAGTATGAAGCTCCAGTCGGAGCTCTGGGCCAGCAGCAGCTCCCTGCCGGCCTGGGTCAGCAGGCCGCGCTGGGCCTCGCTGCCAACGCCCTGCTGCACCCGTCGCACCATTGCCTGGGAGGCCCGTTGCCATTCGGCCACCACCCAGGCGTTGGTGTCGTTGAGCCAGTAGTCGTGGTAGCCCCCCTGGCCCCAGCTGCTGGGGGAGGGGCGGCATACCTGCAGCGGCTCGTCGCCGCTGAGGGCTTCCCGCAGGGTCACCAGGCGCACCCCCGCGCTTTCCGCTTGACGGAACAGGGCGGCCAGGAATTGGGGACCCTCAAACCACCAGTGGCCGAACAGTTCGGCGTCGAAGGGAGCCACCAGCAGGGGCCGGCGTTCCATCGAGCTCGCCAGGCCGCTGAGCTCCTCGGCCCGGCCCTCCAGGTAGGCGGCGGCATGGTGCTCGATCCGCTCGGCTGCGATGGCGGGTTCGTAGGGCTGTTTTTGCTCGAGCGGGCAGCCCTGGGCCGTGACCCGGTGCAGTTTTAGGCCCAGGGGGCGGCGGCTGCGGATGCCGTGGCTGGTGAGTTCGGCTTCGGGGAGGTCCCAGCCCAGGTCACGGTGGAATTCCCGGTAGGCGCCGTCGCCTGGATAGCCCTCGCGGGCGCTCCACACCGGCAGGGTGGCGCTGCTGTCACGGCCAAAGAAGGCCGCCCCCGCCGGCGAGCAGATCGGCGCAAACACCCCATAGCGGGGGCGGGGCAGGGCATGCAGCAGCCCGTGGCCATCGAGCACCGAATAGCGCAGGCCGCAGGCCACCAGCTGCTCGTCTAGGCCCTCGTAGTAGGCGCACTCCGGTAGCCAGATCCCCAGGGGGCGCTGCCCGAGCAGGCGTTCATGCTCCCGCACGGCCGTGACCAGCTGGGCCCGCACCGCCTCTGGCACCTGACGCAGCAGGGGGAGGTAGCCGTGGGTGGCGCCACAGGTGATCAGGTCGAGCACGCCCAGTTGCTGCAGCCGCTGGAAGCGTGGGATCAGCTCAGCCCCGATTTGATCCCATTGGCGCACCACCGCGGCCAGTTGTTGGCCCAGATGGGCGGCGGCCGCCTCGAGACCCTCCGGTGCCTGCAGCAGTAACTCCTGCCGTAGGGCAATCCAGGGCAAAAAGCGGGCGTTGAGCTGGCGATCTGCCAGCAGCGACAACAGGGTGGGCGAGAGGCCGAGGGTGAGTCGGGGGCGCTGGAGCCGGTTGGCGGCGGCGGCCTCCAATACCGCTAATAGGGGTAGGTAGCACTCCTGGAGTGCCTGGAAATACCAGTCTTCCTCCAGCGACCCAGGTTCGTTCGAGCGAACGTAGGGGAGATGGGCGTGAAGGACGAGGGCCAGATCGCCTGCGGCCATGACCATCCAGCGGTTTTATCACTTTAGGCGCAACCCCCTTTGGCTCTGCCGCGGCCGCAGGGCAGGCGCCCGCCTAGAGTGGGGCTAACTCATAGTCATTCCGCCTAGAGGCGTAGTTATGGCCCGCGACCCCGGCCGCGTACTGATCTTCGACACCACCTTGCGCGATGGCGAGCAGTCGCCCGGCGCCAGCTTGAACCTCGAGGAAAAACTGGCGATCGCCCAGCAGCTGGCCAGGTTGAACGTCGACATCATCGAGGCCGGCTTCCCCTTTGCCAGCCCGGGTGACTTCAACGCCGTGCAGCGCATTGCCGCCACGGTCGGCACCCCTGATGGGCCCACTATCTGCGGCCTGGCCCGGGCGGCGGCCGGCGACATCAAGGCCTGCGCCGACGCGGTGGCGCCCGCCGCCAAGCGGCGCATCCATACCTTTTTGGCCACCAGCGACATTCACCTGGAGTACAAGCTGCGCAAGAGCCGCGCCGAGGTGCTGGCGATCACCGCCGAAATGGTGGCCTACGCCCGCTCCCTGGTTGAGGATGTGGAGTTTTCCTGCGAGGACGCCGGCCGCAGCGATCCGGAGTTCATGCATCAGGTGATCGAGGCGGCGATCAGTGCTGGGGCCACCACCATCAACATCCCCGACACGGTGGGCTATGCCACTCCAGCTGAATTTGGCGAGTTGATCGCCGGCATCAACGCCAGCGTGCCCAACATTGACCAGGCCGTGATCTCGGTGCACGGCCACAACGACCTGGGCTTGGCGGTGGCCAACTTCCTCGAAGCCGTCAAGAATGGCGCCCGCCAACTCGAATGCACCATCAACGGCATCGGCGAGCGGGCCGGCAATGCCTCGCTTGAGGAGCTGGTGATGGCCCTGCACGTGCGCCGCAGCTACTTCAACCCTTTTCTGGGCCGACCCGCCGCGAGCACCGAGCCGATCACGGGGGTGCGCACCGAAGAGATCACCAAGACCTCGCGGCTGGTGAGCAACCTCACCGGCATGGCGGTGCAGCCCAACAAGGCGATCGTGGGCGCCAACGCCTTCGCCCATGAATCGGGCATCCACCAGGACGGCGTGCTCAAGCATCGCCTCACCTACGAGATCATCGACGCCCGCACAGTCGGTTTGGCCGACAACCGCATCTCCCTGGGCAAGTTGAGCGGCCGCAGCGCCTTCCGGGCCCGGCTCGAGGAGCTGGGCTACAGCCTGGAGCGCCACGACCTCGACGACGCCTTCGCCCGCTTCAAGGAGCTTGCCGACCGCAAGCGTGAGATCGGCGACCGGGATCTCGAGGCGATCGTCAGCGAGCAGGTGCAGCAGCAGGACAATGGCAGCTACACCCTCAAGAGCGTGCAGGTGAGCTGCGGCACTGGCCTGCAGCCCACAGCCACCGTCACCCTGGTGACGGCCGATGGCGCCGAACTCAGCGAGGCTGCGATCGGCACTGGGCCGGTGGATGCGGTGTGTCAGGCGCTCAATCGCCTGGTCCAAGTGCCCAATGAGCTTGTCGAGTTTTCGGTGAAATCGGTGACCGAAGGCATCGATGCCATGGGTGAGGTGACGATCCGGCTGCGCCACCAGGGCGTGCTCTATTCGGGCCACTCCGCCGACACCGACATCGTGGTGGCCGCGGCCCAGGCCTTTGTCAATGCCATTAATCGGCTGCTGGCCGGGGCCCAGCACCAGCCCTTGCACCCCCAGAAAGCACCGCTGCCCGCCCTGGCTGACTTGCCCCTGGCCGATCGACCCAGGGTTTGAACCAGCCCATGCCCATACCCGTGCCCCCCCGCCAGCCCAGGACCCGCAACCTGCCGCTGGCGGCCGCCGCCCAGCTGATCCTGCTGTTGCTGGTGGCCCTGGCCATGCTGGTGCCCCTGCTCTGGCTGGTGAGCACCTCGCTCAAGGGTCCTGCTGAAAACATCTTCACCAGCCCGCCGGCCCTGCTGCCAGCCCAGCCCAGCCTGGAGGCCTACACGCGCCTGTTCGGGGAGAACCCGATCCTTACCTACCTGCTCAACAGCACCATCGTCAGCGCCCTTGCCGTGCTGGCCAATCTGCTCTTCTGCTCCCTGGCGGCCTACCCCCTGGCGCGGATGCGCTTCAAGGGGCGGGGCCTGGTGCTGGCCCTGGTGGTGGCCACGATCCTGATCCCCTTCCAGGTGGTGATGATCCCCCTCTACCTGCTGATGGTGCAGATCGGGCTGCGCAACACCCTCTGGGCCCTGATCATTCCCCAGGCGGCCACGGCCTTTGGCATTTACATGCTGCGTCAGAGCTTCCTGGGGGTGCCGGTGGAGCTGGAGGAGGCGGCCCGCTGTGACGGTTGCACGCCCCTGGGGGAGTGGTGGAACGTGATGATTCCGGCGGCCCGGGCCGACCTGATCACCCTGGCGATGTTCGTATTCATCGGCACCTGGAGCGATTTCCTCTGGCCCCTGGTGATCCTCGATGAACCCGAGCTTTACACCCTGCCCCTGGGCCTGCAGCAGCTGGCCAGCAGTTTCTCCCTCGACTGGCGCCTGGTGGCCGCGGGCTCAGTAATTTCGATCCTGCCGGTGCTGGTGCTGTTCATCGGGCTCCAGCGCTACATCCTGCCGAGTGCCAGCGGCGATGCGGTGAAGGGCTGACGCGAAGGTAGGGATCAATTGGCTGGTGTTGCCGGCTTGAGGGGCGGCAACGGCGCCAGGGGTGCTTCGTCGCTCAGGGGGGCGGGAGCGGCTTCGGTGGCCTGGTTGCCGCGCAGCCTGCGCAGCTCCTGAGAGAGGTTGGCGTTTGCGCTGCTCAAGGCATCGATGCGAGCACTGTTGCGTTCCACCACCTGCAGCCGCTCCACCGTGGTGCGCAGCTGCTGCTCGAGCCCGGCGGTGCGCTCAAGGGCCCTGGCGTTCTCTAGACCTTCTACCTGTTCCTGAAGCTGGCGAATGGCAGCGCTCTGTTGCCGGGTTTTGCCCACCATCACCACGAACAGCACCAGGAGCATGGCGGTCACTCCGGCCTGGAGCCAGGGAACCCAGGCCAGGGGTGTGCCGTTGGCTGCGGAGTTGTCGGGGGCTGGAGTCATCAAGGCTGGAGCTGATTGTGGTTCGATCCTGGCGGGCCGGCTGGCGTTTGTCAGGCATTGGTGGGGGGCTGGCTGCCTGGGCAGAACGCCTAGGGTCGGCGGATCCCCAAGGATTCAGTCTTCCGATGCAATCTCCCATGCGCTCAGGCGCAGACAACGGCTTCGGCGGACTCTGGCAATTGATCTTCGCAGCCATCCTGGGGGGATTGGTGCTGCTTTCGCAGACGGTGTTCATCGTGCCGGCCGGGAACGTGGCCGTTGTCACAACCCTCGGCAAGGTCACCGGACAACCGCGGCAGCCAGGGGCCAACCTCAAGATTCCCCTGGCCCAGAGCACCTCCCTGTTTGATGTGCGCACCCAGGTGCGGCCGGAGCAGTTCTCAACCCTCACCAAGGACCTCCAGGTAATCCAGGCCACCGCCACGGTGAAGTACGCCATGAAGCCAGCCGAGGCGGGCCGCGTCTACGAAACGATTGCCACCGACGACCAACAAATTTATCCGCGGGTGATCCAGCCCTCCCTGCTCAAGGCCCTCAAATCGGTGTTCTCCCAGTACGAACTGGTGACCATCGCCACGGAGTGGAACTCCATCTCTGAGCTGGTGCAGGAAAAGGTGGCCGACGAGCTGCGCAAATTTGACTACGTGAGCGTGCAGGGCCTCGACCTCACCGGCCTGCAGATCGCCGAGGAGTATCGCGCCGCCATCGAGCAGAAGCAGATCGCCGAGCAGCAGTTGCTGCGGGCCCAGACCGAAGTGCTGATTGCCGAGCAGGAGGCAAAGCGCTACGAGACCCTGAATTCCAGCCTCGATGACCAGGTGCTCTACAAGCTTTTCCTCGACAAGTGGGACGGCCAGACCTCGGTAGTTCCGGCCTTGCCGGGCTCACCTGGTGGCGGCACCCCGGTGATAGTCAACTCGCGCCGCCCGTGAAAGCGAGCTGGCTTCAGCTGGCTTTTTGCAGATAGGTGCGCAGGTGGTTGGGGAGCGCTCTGGCAAGGGCCTCCTCGGGCTTGAGCCAATGGCAGCTCTTGATCTCCAGTCCATCGACCGTGACCTCCGGCTGGTAGGTCGGATGCCAGGCAAAGATCGTCACCGTGTTCCGCCCGCCCGCCGACATTTCGGTGAGTTGCCAGGGATCCTGGAGCTCCTGCGGCGCCACCTGGATCGCCACTTCCTCCTCCAGCTCCCGTATCGCCGCCTGCAGCGGCGTCTCCCCGGCTTCGATTCCGCCGCCGGGCAACGACAACTCCCTGCGATAGCTGGTTTCCACCAGCAACATTCGCCCTTGCCACCAGATGGCCACCAGGGCGCCATGGGTGTGGGGTTTAGCCACCAGCCGATAGGTTTCATATAACCCGGCGGCCAGGCGGTAGAGATGCAGCCGGGCAACGGCTCGCTTCAGCAGGGACCGCATGCTCACCGCCGTCGTGCTTTTGTCCACCATGCTGCCGTCCGCCGTCGATTGGACCACCTGCCCAGCGGGGCCGACCGCCTGGTTCTCCCTGCGGGACTCCCTGCTTCAGCTGATCACCACCCCAGCCCTGCTGCTGCCTCTGGTGGCGAGCCTGGTTCTGGTGCTCTGTGCCACGGCCCGCCTCGGCTGGGCCTGGCGGGCCCTGCTTCCGGGCCTGGCCGTGCTACTCGCATCCTTGCTCTACAGCCCGCTGACCACTGCGGGGCTCAGCGACTGGCTCGACAGCCAGATGCCGCCGCCCCATTCCCCATCCCCAGGGCCTGCCCTGGCAGTGCTGGTGGGCCGGGGCCCGGACATCGCTGCGGCCACCACCACCCAGGCGGCGCGCCTGCTGCGCCAGGGCCGGGTGCAACAGATATACGTTTCTGGTGACACGCCGGCCACGGCCCAGCGCCTCCTTGAGCTCGGCGTGCCCCCAGGCCGCATCTCCGGGGATAGCTGCGCCAGCACCACCTGGGAAAACGCCAGCCTTACCGGGGCCTGGATCCGCCAGCACACCCCGGCCTCCTCCCTGCCGGCAATCGTGCTGATCACCGATCCCTGGCAGCTGCCGCGGGCCAGCCGCGCCTTTGAGCGCCAGCAGCTAACTGTGTTCCCGGTAGCTGCGGAGCCTGTCCTCCTGCCCGCCCAGCGCAACCGACTAGCCCTGCGCGAAAGCGCGGCAACCCTGCTCTACGGCCTGCAGGGTCGGCTGTGAAATGGGCTCTGAACGCCCCGAACCAAGGGGGCCACCCCGGCAGAACAAAGCTGCCGGGGTGGACGCAATTGGAATGGGTCGCCTGAGATTCGAACTCAGGACCAATCGGTTAAAAGCCAATCTTGACCGCTCGACAATACTTTCGATCACCGGATTGAGTCTCAAGAGGTACAGGGAAGGTACAAATGACAACCTCCGACATCATAAGACACCCCTTTGGGTTCCTCCTTGCGACACCGGGCCGGAATATGTTTTGTAACCCTGCTTCTGAGGCCGCCCCGCAAGGGCCATGCCACATGCCTATCCGAGCACCCAAGCGGAACAGAAGCCAGTTGCAGCACGTGGTCAGCCGCAAGACCTAAGAACAAGCAGAGCCAGCAATGCGACCCCTAAGCATCAATCAGACCGAGCAGGAGTCAGAAGACCTATTTAGCTATCTGACGGCGCTGAACTCGATAAGCGGCCCACTTCATGCCTCTTTGATTCTTCTGAGGCTGCTGATGTGCGGCATTGATAGCGCTGCCTCAGCCTGCCGTGCGCCCATGAGCAACCTCACCCGGCCGACCAGCCCTTAGCCATAACCGTGGGCGCAAATTACCGCCATTTCGAGAAAGAGAACTGTCATTGAGCCCAGGCAGCCACTCGAGCAACGCCAGACCCCCCCCAGGCCGCCCTACAAGCCCTGAGCAACTGGCTTGGGGCCTTCCAGCCAGGGCGGATGCCCAGGCTGAAAAGAGCTGGCGACCCGGCACGACGGCGGCCCCGCAGGAGGAGAGACCTGCCGCAGAGCCCCACAGCAATACAGGCTGTTGCGAAGGCACTGACTACCGCCGACCGCTCGCGAAGTCAACAGGCATACTGTTAGGGTTCCCAAATGGCAACCCGGTGCAGAGCCTCCAGCACAAGCTAGACGCAGGTCGGGTGCAATTTGGCAAATTTTTGCGCAATTGGCGTCGTAGCAACGACTGGTCGGTGACCACCGCCCAGGACTGGGCCAAGGCCTGCCCGGCCCTCATCCCTTGGCCTTTGCGGGTGGCCGGGGGGCAGTGGGGGAACCTGGAGAACGGCAAGGTGCAGCAGCCCCAGCCCAGCACCTTCATCCAGCTGGGGGTGCTCAACGAGTGCCTGGCCCTGGAGGACCGGGGGCCGATCAAGGACCGCACCCTGCGTGACCGGGTGCAGCGCGCCCAACCTGTCCGCCACCCCGACGGCCGCGTCTGGGGAGCGGAGGACTGGTTCGCTTGCTACATCGGCAAGCTGGAGGGCCCTCCCGAGCTCTGGCCGTGCCAGGAGGAAATCGACGCGGAAACCGAGACCAAGCGGCTGCGCACGCTGTTTGACCAGGCCTCAGAGCTCGCCGGCGTGCGCCCGGTATCGGCAGCGATGCAAGTGCTGCGCAAGGCCGGCGATCTGCCGATGGAGCAGGTGGTCGCCATCGAGAACGCGCTCTTCGCCGGCGAGCGGCTGGCGCCGGCCATCGTGCCCATCGCTCGTCAGGCCCTGGAAACCTGGGTGAAAGAAGCAGCGCCGGCACTGCTCTCCTCAGAAGGCGAGGCCTCCTCCTGATCCAGCAGCACACGGAACCGGACCGCGGCCGCGGCCATCACGACAGAGCAGCAGTCATGCGCAGCCGGAATAACCGAATTTAGCGTTCCCGAAAGGGTTGCAATAATGGTAGCTTTGGCGTCGACCTGCAAGAGCTTGTGGATCGCGCCGAACGCGGCATGCCTGATGCCGATTCCAGGCCTCCTGATGGCCTGGAGATCCGATACCCCCATCGCTCCGATCTGGAGCACTACACCCTGATCCAGGCTTCTTTCTCTGCAGCCCTTGCCACGTGGCAGCAGCGCTGGCCGGCGATCAACGCTGAATCCCTGGCTGCCCTGGCCGGCCACGGCATCGCCATCAGCTATCGCCAAAGCGCCTGCGGCGGCTACGTGGCCACCTTGCTGCACCGCGAAGGCGGTGGCATCGATTCGGGCCTGTGCCCGTCGCTGCTGGACGCAAGACAGCTCGTCCTTGGCCATGGCCGGGAGGAGGGGCCATGAACGACCTCTCCCTGGCGGACTACCACCGCCATCCCGCCTGGTCTCCCACCGCCTTAAAGGCAGCCGTCACGGGCACGATGCGGGCCTGGTGGCAGCGCTTCGGGCCGGGGGCGCCGCCGTTCATCCCCTCGCCGGACATGGTCAAGGGGGATTTGGTCGATGCCCTGCTCACCCCGCCGTTCAGCATCGAGGAGCGCTTTGCGGCGTTCAAGACGATCGCCCGCAACACCAAGGCCGGTGCCGCCAACTGCGCCGAGGCCGAGGCAGCCGGGCTGACGCCGGTGAGCCACGAGATGGTGGAGCAGGCCAAACGCATCCGCGATGCGTTGCATGCCGATCCGGTGGTGGGGGAGGTGCTGGCGGCCCTGAATCCAGCAGCCAGCCAGCAGCCCCACTTCTGGGATGACGAAGCCGGCCGGCCCTGCCGCTGCCTGCCGGATGTGGTGACCAGCGACGGCCGCCTGTTCGACCTCAAGAAGACGCGCAGCGCCGTGCCGCGCCGCTTCTACTGGCAGGCGAAGGATCTGGCCTACGACCTGCAGATCGCCCATCTGGCCCTGGGACACCAGCACCGCTGCGGCTCCGAGCCGGCCGAAACCGGGGTGATCGCCTTCGAGTGGCCGAGCGATCCGGCCGCGGCGATCGACTGCAGCCTGCTGATCTTCGACGGACAGGACCTGCAGACCGGGCTGGCGCGGCGGGAGGAAGCCTTCCAGCGGATCGCCGACTAGCCAGGCCAGTGGCATCTGGCCGAGCCACGGCCGCCACGCCTTCCGCCCTGCGCCCTCCAGTTTCAGCCTTCCCGAACGCGAAGAACTTGATCAGGATTCCATTGACCTCTTCTGATGAGCGACCCCACCCTCACAACCGGCGCGCTGGCGCCCTCCACTTCCACCTCCTCAGCACTGACGGTGCACGGGGATGCCCTGCAGGTGTTCAGCGGCATCGCCGCCTTTGATGCCGCCCAGCGCATGGCCAAAGCCCTGTGCTCCTCCACCCTCGTGCCAAAGGAGTACCAGGGTCAGCAGGGGCTGGCGAACAGCCTGATCGCCCTGGAGATCGCCGGCCGCATGCGCCTCTCGCCCCTGGTGGTGATGCAGAACATGACGCCGATCCACGGGCGGCCCACCTGGAGCAGCAAGTTCCTGATCGCCACGGTGAATGCCAGCGGGCGCTTCTCACCGCTGCGCTTCGTGTTCGACGACAAGGAGCAGCCCACCCGCTGCCACGCCGTGGCGACCGACAAGGCCACCGGCGAGGTGCTGGAGGGGGAGACGATCACCCTGGAGCTGGCCCGCAAGGAGGGCTGGTGGAGCCGCAAGGACCGCCAGGGCAACGAGACCAGCAAGTGGCAGACGATGACCGGCCAGATGCTGCGCTACCGCGCTGCGGCCTGGTGGGCGAACGTCTACTGCCCCGAAATCGCCCTGGGCTTGATCACCCAGGAGGAGGCGCTGGACATCGAACCGGTGTCGGTGCGGGAGGCGCCTGCGGCAACCCTGCCGACCAGCTCGCTTGATCAACCAACGCCAGGAGCGGCAGATGCCAAGCAGGGCCCAGCAGTTCCTGAACTCCTGCACTCTCGGGAAGGCGGTTCTCTTTTGCCGGGTCCCCTGAACCCTGAGGCAGATGCGCCGCTGATCAGCAGCGAACCCGCTGCAGGTGAAGCCGCTCTTCCTGCTGCGGTGGTGAAGGCCGAGATCGTCGACAGCGGCCACAACCAGCCGGAGCCTGCCCCCGCAAGCAGGGCAACCCCCGCAGCGACACGCCGCTCGCGAAACCAGGGGACATCTGCAGCCGGCAAGACCGCAGCCAACACGCCCGAAAGCCCCCCCTCTAAGCAAGATCCGGCGCCAGTCGGCTCCCAGGAGCCGGGGGAGGGATCCACGGCACCAGCGGCAACCCCAGGCGTCGATCCCGTGGAGGCCGGGCTGCAGCAGATCCCCCGCATCGCCACCCTGCTGGAGCTCGATGCCGCCTACGGGCGGGTGAACCAGCTGCTCGGCTCGGGGCGCATCACCGACAGCGCCGCCGAACGGTTGTGGAGTGCGGTCGCCCGGCGCCGCAAGGAGCTGGAGGGAGAGACCCCATGAGCACGACTCTCTATCTGATCCAGGCCCAACACCTGCTGGAGCTGGCGCTGGATCAGGCCCGCCAGGAGCGCGACAGGGGCGTCTTTGAGATGGCCCGCGGGGAGCGCAGCCTCAAGCAGCTGCAGCGGCTGGTGGAGCGGGCCGCCCTGATCCGGGGCCTGTGGGAGCAGACCCGCAGCCTGATCGGCGCCAAGGACAATCCCCCGCCACCGACGCAGTTCCGGCCCGGGGAGCACTGGCTGAGCAAAGAAGGCCTCTATCGGGTCGAGCACTGCCCGCTGATCCCCAGCTGCGTGCAGCTGATCCCACTGGGCAGCAGCGGCCAGGAGCCGCTCTACCGCCACCCGAGCAACACCAACCGTTTTCAGAGGCTCTGGCCATGAGCGCACTGCCGGCACGACCGCGGCCCCTGCGCCAGCGGATCGGTAACCACAAAAAGACGATCACCATGAACAACGACACCTACGAGCGGGTGAACGCCTTCGCGCGGCGCCACAACATCACCTGGAGTGGGGCCCTGCATGAGCTGGTGCGCACCCATCCCCTGATCGGCTTGTCGTCACTGCTGGACGCCCAGAAGCGCATCGATGCCATCAAGGCCGCCGCGCAGGAGGTGCAGGCATGAGCATCAACGTGGTCGTGCTGGTCGGCAACGCCGGCCGGGATCCGGAGCTGCGCTTCTTTGAGAGCGGCAGCTGCGTGTGTGAGTTCACGCTCGCCATCAACCGGCCACCACGGGATGGCCAGGAGCAGAACCCGCTGTGGGTGAACTGCAAGGCCTGGGGCAAGACCGCCCAGGTGGCCGGGGACTACGTCCGCAAGGGCAGCAAGGTGGCAGTGGTCGGCCGGCTGGAGATCGAGCAGTGGACCGACAGAACCAGCGGTGAGGTGCGCAGCAAGACCCTGGTGGTGATCGACCGCCTGGAGCTCTGCGGCAGCCGCGGGGGCGGCGATGGCTTGGGCACTCCCGCTCCCTCCGGCGGGCCGCCCACCCAAGGGCATGGCTCTGCATTGCCAAGTGCAGCCGCACCAGATGCAGCAGCACCACGCGCGGGCGGGTGGGGGAATGACTGGAGCGCGCCGCCCGCCGGCGCCACACCCCTCAGCGACGAGGAGGTGCCGTTCTGATGAAACGCTCCTCCAGACGGCTGGACCTGCCGGCATTTCCCCGCAGCCGCCCCCGCCATCCCGAACTCCTCACCCTGAGCCGCCTGCGCCGCCTCAGGCGGTTGCAGTTGATCGTGCTGCTGCTCCAGCTCGGCTGCCTGGGTCTGTTGATCCGGGTGGTGGTGCGGGAGCCACTGCCGCTCTGCCGGCTGCAGCAGGCGATGCAAGTGATCCGGGGACCGATCCCCTGACCGAAGGGCTCGCTGGGAGCGTGAGGATCAGAGCGGTTCAGCGCCCTCGCCCAGGATCGCCAGGTAGGCGTCGTAGGCGAACAGGCGGTTGCGCCGGCCGCCGGTGATCTCGCGGGCGATACCCAGTTCCACCAGGGTCTCGAGAACCTTGCCGGCAGTGGGGAAACTCAGTCCACTCAGCTCTTTGAGCTGCTTGGTGCTGGTGAGCGGTCGCTGCCGCAACGCCGCATAGCCCTGGCGCACGCTCGGCCCGGAGCGTCCGAGGCCGACCAGGCGCTCCTCATCGGCGCGAAACAGGGCGAGCAGCCGCTGGGCGGTGGCCACGGCGGCCGAGGCCGTGCTCTCGACACCCTCCAGGAAGAAGTCAATCCAGGCCTCCCAGTCGCCCTGCTGGCGGACACCATCGAGCAGCTCGTAGTAGCGGCTGCGGTGCTCCTTGAAGAACAGACTCAGGTAGAGCAGCGGCTGCTGGAGCACACCGGCGTCGATCAGCATCAGCACGATCAGCAGGCGGCCCAGGCGGCCGTTGCCATCGAGGAAGGGGTGGATCGTCTCGAACTGCACGTGGGCCAGGGCGGCATGCACCAGCACAGGCAAGGAGTGTTCACCGTGCTGGCCGCCGTGAATGAATTGCTCTAGCTGGCCCATGCAGGCCTCCACCTGAGCCGGTGGCGGCGGCACAAAGCGGGCGTTGCCCGGCCGGGTGCCACCGATCCAGTTCTGGCTGCGCCGGAATTCCCCCGGCAGACGATCGGCACCGCGGCCCCGTGCCAGTAGCCGTCCATGGATCTCGCGCAGCAGGCGAGAGGACAGGGGGAAGCCCTCGCTCAGCCTGGCCAGACCATGCTCCAGCCCGGCGACGTAGCTGGAGACCTCCACCACGTCATCGAAAGGCACGCCGGGAGCCTCCTCCAGCTCAAAGAGGAGCAGGTCGGAGAGCGAGGACTGGGTGCCTTCGATCTGGGAGGAGAGCAGGGCCTCGCGGCGCACGTAGGCGTAGAGGAACAGCTCCGGATCAGGGAGCAGAGCAGAGACCCCATCGAGGCGGCCGCAGGCCAGCAGCGCCCGATCGTGCAACGCCTGCAGCGGCCCCTCCAGCAACACCGGCGGATCGGGCGGCAGTGGCGCTGGCACGAACGCCCGGACCACTTCCCCAGCCGTACTGGTGATCTCGTAGCGACCGGTGCTGTCGCGGCGCACAGAGCCTCCCTGGGGCGAACCTTGAATACGCGTCAAGCTTATTCAAGAAAGAGCTGCTTGCGTTAAATAAGAGTGCATTCGGGCGGACGAACTCGAGCCCCTGTTCTCGCCGAGAGTTCAGCCGCAGGCTGATCAGCATCCACGGCAGGCACCACGGCGCGCTGCTGGTGGAGTTCCTGGATCTGGCCTCAAGCCGAGGCGGGCAGGGTACGGTTATTTGCCGTATCGTTGATTGAGTCTCTATGAGGTGCCGTGGCTGTCGATGAGCGACTCGATCTCAAGCTCAGCGCTGCTGACAAGCAGCTGCTGGCCCAGGGTGCAGCCATTGAAGGCCTGAGCATGGCGGCTTTCGTGCGGCTGGCCGCCAGGCAGCGCGCCGCAGAGGCCGTCCAGAGGGAGCAGCAGCTCGCCCTATCGCAGCGCGACTTCGCGGCCTTTCAGGCCGCCATCAGCCAACCGTTTGCGCCCAATCCCGCTCTGCAGGAAGCGCTGGAGGAGGCCCGCATCCGCGTGAGCCGTGTTTGACGAGCAGCAGCTCGACCCTGCCCGGCACAACCGCAAGGCCTTCTCCTGTGGCGTGGCGGCCCTGGATCGCTTCCTGCAGCAGCAGGCCCACCAGAACATGCGCCGCGGGGTAAGCCAGACCTTTGTGCTGGTGCCGGCCAACGCTCCGGCAGAGATCGCCGGGTTTTACACCCTGGCTCCGACAGAAGTCCCCTTGGCCGATCTACAACCGGCGGATGCCAGGCCGCTGCCGCCCTATCCCGTCCCCTGTTTCCGGATGGGGCGCCTGGCCCGCGATCAACGCTGGCGGGGGCAGGGCATCGGTCCCCTGCTGCTGGGCCTGGCCGTGCAGCGCTGCCTCGATGCCAAGCGCTCTGTTGGCGGCTACGCGCTGATCGTGGACGCGAAGGACGCAGCCGCTAAGGCGTTCTACGAGCGCCATAGCTTCCGCACGTTTCAGGACACACCTCAGAGCCTCTATCTCCCCCTGGGCGCCTGATCCCACCCCGGCAGCGGGGGCGTGATGGTGTCACACGGCGCAAGGGCTGCGCAAGTCGGTGAATCCGCTGCGCGGTCACCGACCCTTGCGCTCGCGTGATCTCTTGCCTCCTCGCCGCCGCCGGGATGGGTGGCTCAGGTCACGCCGGCCCGGCGCTGTTCCCGCGGCTGCGGTGCCCACCCAATCCCAGGGCAAGGGTGCTGAATTGGGGTGATGGGTTGGGGTGATGGACGCCGATCGATCACCTCGCGCGGCTGCGCGGCCGGCAATCCAAGAAGATCGAGCGTGATCAAGTATCCACGCTTGATGTTGATTGATGCGAGGCGAGCGTGGATGGCGCTGATCTCCGCAGAGCCATTGCAGCACTGCCGATCCGCCCGCTCATGAGTGCATCTGTACTGATAGAATAAGGGCTGCGCCAAAGGCCCCAAGCCCATCGCCTGCGGTAATCCAATTCCCTGATCTCGCCAGCACTGCCGCACTCATATCAGCGGCGTGATGCCCCGATCAGTTGTCACTCTCGGCAACTGAATCCATGGCTCTTTGTCTTCCATCGCGGCCGGAGATTAGTCCGGCTCGCTCTCTGGTGATCGCCGCCGGTGGCGGCCGTGATCTGGCCTGGCCCCATCAGCGCATCGCCGCAGAGCTGCTCGCCCGCAGTGGCGGCCGGCTGGTGCATCTGGTGCTCCATGGCGGGGCCCGCGGGGCCGATGCCGCCATTGGCCGGGCTGCCCATCAGCTGGGCTGGTCCTCCGTGGTGATGCCAGCCCGATGGGAGCGCCACGGCCGGGCCGCCGGGCCGATTCGGAATCGCGAGCTGCTGGAGCAGGCCATTGCCCGGGCCGTCGCCCACACCTCCCCCAGCTGTCTCGCCTCGGTGCTGGTGGTGGCTTTCCCCGGCGGCCCCGGCACCGCCTCCCTGGTGAAGCAGGCCCGCCGTCTCGCTTCCCGATCCCCGGTGCCGATCGCCGTGGTGGAGGTCAGCCCATCGGCCGGGCTGTGGGCCGTCCCATCTCCAGAGCTTCCGCCTGGCGCCTGAGGCCGCCTGCCCCGGCCCCATCCATTGCATCTGCACTTTCTGTCCCCATCACCTCTCACCGTCATGGCTGTTCTCACCGCGATCCCTGCCGCTCCAGTCGAGGCCCCTGCCCAAGCGGCAGCCCCCTCGGCATCCGGCCCCTCCTGCTCGATCCAGCGATCAGGCTCTCTCTGGCAGCTGGGCATCGAGGCCCAGGAGCTCACCACCGCCATCGGCCAGCTGGCTGAGCAGCTGGACACCGATGACCCCGAACAGCGCGCCTCAGCCCTGGCTGAGCTGGAGGCCGTCCTATTGGCAGAGGAGGGCAACAAAGCAGCTCTCTCCGCCAAGGCCGATGCCACCTGCTGGGTGATCGAGCACCTGCGCGGCCAGGCCGCCTACCGCCAGCAGCAGGCCAAGCGCCTCAGCGATCTGGCGCGCTCCGATGCCGGCCGGGCCGATGCCCTGGAGGAGTCGCTGATCTTTGTCCTCACCCAGCTGCAGCCCAGCGCCACCCGTTTCTCGTTCCCCAATCACGAGCTCACCTCCCGCAAATCCTCCGCCGTCGTGATCGACGACGAGGAAGCCCTCGATTCCGAGTGGCTCGCCGTCACCACCACCACCAAGCCCGACAAGGCCGCCATCAAAGAGGCCCTCAAGGCCGGCCGCCAGATCACCGGCGCCCAGCTCCTCTCCCGCCGCTCCTGGCGCATCCACTGAGGGGGCATGGGGGGCAGAGCCCCCTTTCACGTGGGCCTGTTGCAGGAGCGGGCCCAAGTGATCCACCCCGAACCACAACAGCAACCAGAAGCCAATCCCAGAGCCATGGATCTCTCCAGCTACGCCAGCGCCACCGCCACCAACAGCCCCACCAACCCCCGGACCAGGGGGCACATCTGGTCAACCCGGCTGTGCAGCTGGGTGGTGCCGATCACCCGCAAGGGCAGCCGCCGGCCCTCGCCAGATCACATCTATTGCAGCGAGCCGCCTTGCTGGTTGCTGATCGAGCCCCTCGATCCAGCCAGCACCGCCAGTTGATCGCCTGCTGTCCATCCGTTCCCGTTCTGACCGCACACCTCACCCCTCATCGCCATGACCTGCACCTTTTCCACCGAGCAGATCACTGCCCTCTCCGCCCCCCTGGATCGCGCCAAGGTGCGCCAGCGGGAGCAGGGCCGCAGCCAGGTGAGCTACCTGGAGGGGTGGCAGGTGATCGCTGAGGCCAACCGCATCTTTGGCTTTGACGGCTGGCAGCGCGAAACCGTCGCCCTGCGCTGCGTCAACCAGAGCGAGCGCACCATCGGCCGGGAACAGCGCCCCGGCTGGGGTGTCACCTACACCGCCCGCGTACGCATCACCGTCGGCGAGGGCACCGGTGCTCAGTTGATCCGTGAGGGCTGCGGCGCCGGCCACGGCATCGACACCGACCTGGGCCAGGCCCATGAATCCGCCCTCAAGGAAGCCGAGACCGACGCCATGAAGCGGGCGCTGATGACCTTTGGCAATCCCTTCGGCTTGGCGCTCTATGACAAGCAGCAGCGGGAGGTGACGGGGGCTGCTGGCGGGGGCGCTGCTCGTCCCGCCAACCAGCCAGCGGCCCGGCCCACGGCGTTGCGGGTGGTGCCCGCTACGTCGGCTCCGGCTCCGCACCGAGCCCCATCCACGCAGGAGGGCCAGAGGGAGGCGACATCGAAAACTGAGCCACCCGCAGCTGCAACGGCTCAAGTTGCTCCAGCCGCCGCATCATCCCAACCGCAACCAGATCCCGGCCTGGCACCCCTCGATCAGGCCACCGTCCGTCAGCTGCACGCCACCATCCGGGCCCTTCCCTCACCGGTGCTGGAGGGTTTCAGCAAGGCCTTTCGCAAGCGCTTTCAGGTGCCGGCTGATGCACCCTCGATCGCTGATCGGATCTGCCAGCGCAGGCACCACGACTGGATCGAGACGTTTCTGGTGCAGCACTCTTCCAATCGCGCTGCGCAGCCCATCGCTTGAGGCGGAGTATCCATTACCTCTCCCGGCGACTGGGCCATGGCGTTCCCACGCATCAGCCACGATCCCGCCGTGATGGGCGGCAAGCCGTGCATCCGAGGCTGCGGATCACGGTGGGCACCATCGTGGGGTTGGTTGCCACTGGCAGCAGCCGTGAGCGGATCCTGCAGGCTTACCCGCATCTGGAAGCAGCTGACATCGATGAGGCCTTGGCCTCTCAACACCCCCGGCCTGATTGAAGGCTCAGTTCCCGAGGTAACGCTCCACCGTTGCAGTGGTCCAGGTGGCCACGCCGGTGCCAAAGAAATCCTGGTCCTCAGTCCAGATCGCGCACTCCAGCTGTAACGCCAAGGCCAGAGCAGGCCAGTCGGCTGGGTCCCGGATGCGCTTGAGCGCCTCGTCCTTGGCGCCTTCAATCAAGGGGGTGTCGACCACCTGCACAACCTCCATCAGGCTGAGGAAGGCCTCCTGGCAGATCTGTGGATCGAGGCCTCGACGTGTCGCCAGTTCGCCAATGTATCCAGCAGCTTCTGCCGCATTGGCCTCTGCCACATAGAAGTCAACCTCGTTGACAAAGTCAGCGATCAACACGCGCACCCTGACACCCAGGCAGGCACGAATGAGAATGTTGGCGTCCAACACCAACCGCTTGCGTTCTGCCATCAAGTGGTGGCCTGTTGCTGCTGGTCTCGCCTCCACTCCTTGAAGTCAGCCGCCAGCTCCTCTTCTGTCAGGCCCAGCCGCTGCAGCTCGGCTTGCATCAGCCGTCCTGCTTCCAGCAGCCGCTCGCGCTCGCTCTGATCAGAGCCCTGGGGCAAGGGCACATAGAGCCCAACGGTGCGCCCATGTCGAGTGACCTCGATTGGGGTGACCGTTTCCAGGTGGGACGCCAGGCGCGCCCGGAGCTCACGGATGCCAACACGGACAGCCACGACAGACACCGGAAAGATGTGTACACATCGTAGACGGAGCGAGCAATCCCTTGCTAGTACAGGCGTACGCATCTGGAGTGCTTCGTGGGCATCCCCCTTCCCCGGCCGGCGGCCCTGGCCGCCAGGCTCGAAACTCCTGTCGAGGAGTGGCCGTACCTCGATGAGGGCACCCTGCTGAAAACCCGCAGCCGCAAGGTCTGCATGACGTGCCATTGGTTCAGGCACCACGCGGGAGTGAACTGCATCCCGGTGCTCACCTGCCAACTGCACCAAGGCCTGATCGCCCATGGCGAGCACCTCACCAGCCGCTGCCAGGGTTGGACCGATGACATGACCCGGCAGCAGGGCTGGGCGCCGGAGGTGGCCTGAGCAGCCCATGCAACCCAGCGCCGTCACCGGCAAGCGGCCGCCTCTCTCCCCCCAGGAGGGCTGGCTCAGCGATGGCCGCCAGGTGCTGCACTTCAACCCGGTTCGCTACAGCCGTTACTCCCAGGCCCTGGAGCTCACCAGCGGCGAACTGATCCCCGGCCAGGCGCCGCTGCTCTAGGCGCAGCCTTCCGCGAAGCGGTAGTGCCGCAAGGAGATCACCCGCGAGGAGGCGATCAAGCTCTGGGCCCAGAAGCGGAAGGCTGGTTGGCAGGTCTGCCCGCCCCAATGGACGCCGCCACATGCTCTGCAACCCCGATGATGATCTCTGGCCCGCAGACCGCCCTGCGCAGCAGGACATGGAGGAGGTGAGTGTCCCGGCAGGGCACTGGCGATCACATCACCCGGCCTGTCCCAGCGCCTGCACCGCGCAAGGGCTGAACGCGAATCGCTGCGCGCCCCTTGCGCGGCACTAACGGCACTGGGGCGAGACGGCGGTGTCGTTCGCCAGCACAGCCATGGCCGCCACCCTTCTGTCCCTCTCGCTCCATCCCGTTCGCCCAGCTGCAGCTGAGCGGCACTGCCCGATCCGCATCATCTCGGTGCATCTGCTGGATGCCACAGGCCAGCTGCTGCGGGTGCTCTTCCTCGATCACCAAGCCGCCAGGCTTCTTCGAAGCTAGTGGGCACATCACTGCCCAGCCGCACTTCGTGCCCAGGGCAGAAGCCCTGATCCTTGCGGCCAATCAGCAGCGGGTGCTCGGCGCCCAGGCCCGGGTGCAGGTGCTCTGAGGCGCTGGCACGCATCAGCGCAGCAGGCCCGGCAGGCAGTGCTGGGCCGTAAATCCCTGCGGCAGGGCCACGGTTCCTGCCACTTATGCGGGGACTGCATGAAAGATCGCCTGAGGCAGAGTCGATCCATGCCCCGACGTGTTCTCGCCGCCAGCACCCTGGCTGTCGCGCTGGCGCTGCTGCCGATGGCCATGGCCCAGGCGCCGGTCGGCGCCAGTCCCGGAGCCACCGTGATCTCCGTTGGCGATGGCGACACCATCCGCGTGCGGATGAACGGGAAGCCGATCACCGTGCGGCTGGCCTGCATCGATGCCCCCGAAACGGCCCAGAGCCCCTACGGCCAGCAGTCCCGCAGGTATCTGCAGCAGCGGCTGCCGGTGGGCAGCACGGTGACGCTCGAGCAGAAGACTTCGGATCGCTACGGCCGCCTGGTGGCCGAGGTGTTCAACGGCATCAACATCAACCTGGCGATGGTGGAAGACGGCCAGGCTTTTGTGTACCGCCAGTACCTGAGCGACTGCGACGCCAAGGAGTATCTGGATGCTGAATATCGGGCCAGCCGGCGCCGCTACGGGGTCTGGCAGGTGGAGGGCGGCATCACCCGGCCCTGGGATTTCCGCAAGGGCCGCAGCGCCGCGGTGATCCCCGATGGCACCACTCCCGGTGGGCGGCGTTACCGCTGCAGTGAGATCGGCTCCTATGCCCGTGCCCAGGAGCTGCTGCGCCAGGGGCACACCTACCTCGATAGCAACAAAGACGGGGAGGCCTGCGAATCGCTGCGGCGATGATCTGCTCGCGCAGCCCAAGTCCACGGCTACCGCCTCATGTGAGCAGAGGCAAGTCGGGAAGTTCCCCCCACAGAGAGCAGCATGAAGGCTCTTCCCAGAAGCAGAACAGTCCTTACCGTGAGGTGTCATCAAGGATCAACGCATGCTCACCGGATCAGACCTGCTGGCCAAGGTCAAGGAACTCGGAGATGTGTCCAAGTCCGATCTGGTGCGCAGCTGCGGCTATCTGAGCACCAAGAAGGACGGCACGGAACGCCTCAACTTCACGGCCTTCTACGAAGCGCTGTTGGAGGCCAAGGGGCTGAGCTTCGGGGAGGGCGGCAAAGGCCGCGGCAAGGCTGGCCGCAGCCTCAGCTACGTCACCAAGGTGCAGTTCAACGGCAACCTGATGGTCGGCAAGGCCTACACCGCCCAGCTGGGTCTGCAGCCCGGCGATGAGTTCGAGATCAAGCTCGGCCGCAAGCAGATCAAGCTCATCCCCCTGGGCAGCACCGACGACGAGGAGTGAAGCCAGCAGAGCTTCAGCTGCCGGGGCGTCGCTGACCCAACGCCAGTACCTCCAGCGCCTGCCCCTGCTGCTCCTGCCGCAGAGCCTCCGGTGCCTCGATGCGCAATGCGCTGCCGTGGGAGAAGAGCCAGCGGCGCAGGGCCATGCCGCGGGCCAGGATCCAGGGCGGCAGGTCAATCTCCAGCGGATGGGGATGGCTGTCGCCGCTGGCATTGGGCGCCAGCACCTGGGACAGGGCCGGATGCACCCAGTCCGCGGCCCTGCCCTGGGCTCCTGAATCGGGCTCGGCCTGCTGGGCTGGCCGTTCCACCCGGATCTGATCGAGGGGAACGGGGATCTGCCCCTGGCGAATGGCGGCGTAGGCCTCGCTCTTGCAGGAGCAGCGCAGGGTCTGCAGCTGGCGGCGCCGCTGCTCGGCGCTGGATTGGCAGAGACCGTCCTGGGCCTGCAGGTCATCGCCCAGCTCAATCCCGCCGCAGTGATGCAGCAGCCGCACCAGCCGGCTGATCGCCTGCTGGTGCTCGCTGGCGTTGCGGCGGCCCCGGGCCTCGGACTGCAGGAACACCAGCCGCTCCAGCCGCTCGCTCTGCAGCAGCCCATGGGGCCGGCCGATGGCGTCGGCCTCCCAGGCCAGGTGCCACAGGCCACCAGAGAAGACCAGCTGCAGCGGCCAGATCCGCACCTCTTCTCCCCTGCCCTGCTCATGGGATGGCCCCAGGCGCAGCAGGCGCACGCGCCGGTGCTCCAGGATCGCCGTCTCGATCAGCTCGGCCTGGCCCGGTTCCGCCAGCGTGCCCCGCTGCAGGCTCTCTGCACCGGGATGGGCGCCATCAAGAACGGTGCGCAGCGGCGGCGAGGCCGTTACCTCGATGCCGCCCCAGGCCAGGCGTTCCTCCAGCTCACGCAGCAGATCCAGCGCCGTCGGATCCCCCAGCCGCTGGGCCACGTGCTGCACCACCCCATGGATCTCCACCAGCCGCGGCGCCGACAGCAGGGCCGTGCCGAGGCAGTAGCCATGGCGCGGGTTGTCGTGGTGGGGCCGAAAGCCATAGGGCGTGAGCGTCTTCTCGATGTCCTTGCGCAGGGTGGCCAGCTCGCCGGGGCCGTGGCCGCCGGGGATCTCGGCGAGGTGCTCCAGCAGGTGCCGCTGCATCGCCATCGCCCCCGGCCCCTCCGCCGGCCGGTCAAAGGGCGTCTGCAGCAGATGGCGCAGCAGGGTCATCACCCGCACGAACACCGCCGCATCAGCCATCGGTGGATAGCCGCCATGGACGCCGCCGCTGCGGGGTGCCTGGTCGCTACCAGGCGCCTCCAGTCGCGGCAGGGGCTGAATAGCCGTGGAAACGGAGGTGGCGGAGAAGAACCCCTGGCCCTCCAGCCAGGCCAGGTCACGGCGCACGGCGTCGGCATCGCCGTAGCAGACCCCATGGAGTGTGCGCAGCAGCGCCGCTGCCCGCTCGGCCATGTCACCCCCGGGCAACGGTGAGACGAGTGTTTCCAGGGCCTCGCGGCTGCCCTGGTCGGTCGTCGCCAGATCGGGATGATCGGCCAGCAGCTTGAGCAGATAGAGCAGCCGCTCGAGATCGAGCAGGCGGGAGTGGCCGTGCAACTGCAGCTGCTGCTGGCGGTTGCAGGCGGCGCTGATGCGGCGGTTGAGGCGCGAGAGCTCACTGCGCAGGAAGGCGGTGAGGTCGCCCTGATGGGTGGGCTGAACGGCCACCACCGAGGCAAAGCCCTCCGCCCGCCCCGGCCCGAAGGCCTCATCCGCCAGGCTGGCGGCCATGCGCCGAATCACCGGGGTGGGCACGGGCCGCTCCCGCTTGGCTCCAGCGCAGGCACGTGCTCAGCGGTGTGAACAGCCACCAGCCGATCCACTCCACCGGCCGCGGCAGGGCCAGGTGCTGGGTGATCGCCAGCCGCCAGACGCGGGGGCAGTGGGGGCTGCTGGCATGAGCGAGCAGGAGCTGCAGCAACGCATCCGGCTGGAACTGGGCCGCGGCCCGGTGCGGCTGTGGCGCAACAACGTCGGCGCCCTGCGCGATGAACGCGGCCGGCTGGTCACCTACGGACTGTGCAAGGGCAGCAGCGACCTGATCGGCCTGAGCCAGGTGGTGATCGGCCCGGAGCACCTCGGCCAGACCCTGGCGGTCTTCTCCGCCCTTGAGGTCAAGACCACCAAGGGCCGAATCAGGGAGGAGCAGGAGAAGTTCCTGCAGCTGGTGCAGCAGCTCGGCGGCCGCGGCGGCGTGGTGCGCTCAGTGGAAGAAGCCAGGAGACTGCTCGGCGGCAGCGGCGGCATCTCCGCCTGAGGGCGCACCGGCAGCACATGGACGGGCAGCGGGGCGCTGGGCGTGAAGCACCCGGCGGCTGCGGCGCGCCAGGGCCTTCTCCACTTCAGGGAGATTCCAGAGCAGGGTGGGCCGCTGCAGCCCAGCACCAGCGGCCCTGAAGTGATCGCCGGGACGCAGCACCCCATCACAGCGCAGCCGCAGCAGGGTGCGGTCACTGATCCGCAACGCCTTGCAGGCTTCCCGGGTGGAATGGGTGAACTCCATTGCTCGTCATCAGGCGACTTGCCGGGACATTAACCGCAGAAAACTGCCATCAACCGCCCCATTCACGGGTATGTCGACATCTACCAATAGGTTCCCTTTCAGTAATCTTTGAAGATCAGGAGTTGAACCAGGTTCGTCATTCTGGGAACCCAACCGGTAACCCACTGCGGCGCAAGCCAAGGGCCCGGAACCCTGATGGGAACCCGATCAACAGCTAAGCGGGATAACCAAAGGGGCGACAGACCGCAGGCATCAAGAGCGAGGCGGGGAGAGCATCGCCCTGATCAGTGCCTGCGCAAGAGCCGACGCATCAACCTCGTGCGCTGAGGGCCATCAGCTGCCGGGCGAGGTTGAGCAGCTCTGGGGTGACCTCCTCGGGCAGACCAGCAGCAGGCGCTGCAAGTGAAGCCAGCTCAGGCAGCGGAATGGCCGCGGCCGGCAGCGGTGCAGCAGGCGCAATCGCAGGAGCAGGGCGCTGGCCCTCATCGAGCGCCTTCTGCAAGGCCATCCCCCGCTCAATCTGCTGGGCGGTCTGCTCCACCAGGTAGCGGCGGGCGTGGATCACCTCGCTGTGGCCCATCGCCTGGGCCTTGAGCGCTGTCGACCAGGTGGTCGTCTCGCGGGCGCGGATCGCCCAGGCATGGCGCAGGTCATAGGCCTTGCAGCGGCCCTGCACCGGCGGCGGCTGGGGCCGGCCCGGGAGGCTTCTGGGGTGATGCCAGCCGAGCAGCTTGGCCTTGATCTCACCAGCGGGCTTTGTGGCATGCCGCAGCCAGTGCACCACCACCCGGCCCAGGGCGGCGTTGTTCCAGAACTGGACGCCGCCGTCGCTGGCTTCCGCAGTGCGGATGGGGTAACGCCGGCGCAGCTCGGCCAGCATGGCCCTGGAGTGGACCACGTCGTTGAGGCGGTAGCGCTCCAGCCACGCCTCCGGCAGCGGCAGCGCAAAGCGGTGGCCGGTCTTGGTGGCCTGCTCACCATGGCTTTCGAACATGCTGATCTGCAGGAAGGTGGGCTCGACGCTGCTTTCGCCAGGCAGCCGCTCGATGTGCCACACCTCATGGGCCCGCAAGCCATAGCAGGCAATGACGGCCATCACCCAGCCCCGTAAGGGGTTTTCCTGCTGCACCTGATCCAGCCAGGCCTCCACCTCGGCCGTGGAGGGGATGAAGCGTGGGGCGGGCGTGCGGACCCTGCCGCTGGAGTTTTTGAGGCCCTCGAGCTTGGCGCGCAGCTCCGGCGTGGCGATGGAGACCCCCCGCTTGGCCAGGTAGTTCACCATCTGCACCACCCCGTGAAAGCTGCTGGTGTTGGTCTTGCGAGGCACCAGGGGCTGGGAGCGATCGCGGGCCTGCGCATCCAGCGACGCCGGGGTGTGCAGACAGAAGCGCTCCAGCTCCTCCGTGCGGGCAAAGGCCTCGTCAGGGAAGGCACGCCCGAAGTACCCCCGGTCGGTGAAGCAGGAGAAGGGGTTGCGGTCCTTGGCCTTGGGGCCACCGGGCGCAATGTCGGCTTTGATCAGCGATCTGATCTCTCCCCATGTCTGCAAGGGGCCGCAATCAGCAGGAGGTTGTTCACCCGGAGCCAGGTGCAGCCGCCGCCAGTCGAGCCCTGGCCCGCCGCGCAGCAGATTTCGCTGGGCCGCCAGCAGCAGCTCTACCAATTCGCCGAGATCACCATCCTGGTCAATCCGATAGCCGCGGGCGGACTGGCTACGACCACCTGCACGGGTTTCGTACACGTAGTAGTAGGGACTGTTCCGCCCTGGATGCAGCCGAATCCGGTAAGGACAGGCAGCAAGGCGTAAGCGACAGGAGGCCTGCTGCAGAGCACTACGGGGCTGCATTAGCACCTCCCCATCTCACGGAATGAGACGCGTGGGAGATCTGTACCTAGGTACAGAAATGGGTCAAAAGGGGTCCGAAGTGGTCGTCTCGCGTCCTGACCTGTCGGATGTTGGCGATTCATGAGATCCAGCTCCCTGAGAGGGATCTGGGGCAGAATCGAGGCTGCGACTGGAATGGGTCGCCTGAGATTCGAACTCAGGACCAATCGGTTAAAAGCCGAGTGCTCTACCGCTGAGCTAGCGACCCGCGCCCGCTGGGCACGTATGGAACGTATCACCCAGCGGCCACATCCTCCAAGGGGGCCAGGGCAGCCGGGAGAATGGCCAAACCTCGTGCCCCAGTCCATGGGATGTCTGACTGGCAGCACTACCTGGCCTGAAGCCTGGCCTGAACCCAGGATTGATCCCCTGGCCTGGGTAGCGGATTCAGCAGTCGTCATTGGCGATGTGAGGCTCGCCGCCGGCGCCAGCCTCTGGCCCACCGCAGTGGCCCGCGGTGATGTCTGCCCGATCCTGGTGGGCGAGGGCAGCAACGTGCAGGACGGCGCGGTGCTCCATGGCGATCCGGACCAGCCCGTGACCATCGGAGTTGACGTCACCATTGGCCACCGGGCGGTGGTGCATGGCGCCACCCTTGAGGACGGCTGCCTGATCGGAATTGGCGCGATCGTGCTCAATGGAGTCACGGTGGGCGCAGGGGCCCTGGTGGCCGCTGGCTCGGTGGTCACCAGGAATGTGCCCGCCGGTACCCTGGTGATGGGAGCGCCTGCCCAGGTGAAGCGCCAACTCAGTGCCGAAGTCCAGGCCGGGCAACGCCAGCACGCCCGCCACTACCGGCAGTTGGCCATGGCCCACGCCCAGGCCCGCAGGGAAAACGGATGAAGACAAATCCGGAATCCAACGGGCATCTGGGGCGGCACACTAATTAGGATCAGAGAATCCTGTTTCCCCACCTTCCATGGACGCTCGGCTGCTGCTGGTTGTCGCTCCGATCCTGCTGGCTGCGAGCTGGGCCGTCTTCCACATCGGCCGGGCCGCGGTGGGCCAGCTGCAGTTGATGCTTAAGCGCGCCCGCGCCTGAGGCTGGTTTGGGGCTCCTAGGGTCGGATCCCCAGCCCTTGCACCGGTGAACTCCAGCCCTGCTCCCCTTACCGGCGCCAGCTGGGATGTGATTGTGATCGGCGCCGGCATCGGCGGCCTGGTCACAGCATCCCAGTTGGCTGCCAAGGGGGCCAAGGTGCTGGTGCTTGAGCGCTACCTGATTCCCGGTGGTTCGGGCGGAAGCTTCAAGCGGGCGGGTTACACGTTTGACGTGGGCGCCTCGATGATCTTCGGCTTCGGCGAGGAGGGCCATACGAACCTGCTCACCCGCGCCCTGGCCGACGTGGGCCAGCACTGCGACACCATCCCCGATCCGGCCCAGCTCGAATACCACCTGCCCGGTGGTCTCAATGTGGCGGTCGACCGCGACTACGGGCGCTTCATCGCCGACCTCTCGGACCGTTTTCCCCACGAAGCCAAGGGCATCCGCGCCTTCTATGACGCCTGCTGGCAGGTGTTCCGCTGCCTCGACGCGATGCCGCTGCTGTCGCTGGAGGATCCGGCCTATCTGGCCAAGGTTTTTTTTCGGGCACCACTGGCCTGCCTGGGGCTGGCCCGCTGGCTGCCGGTGAACGTGGGCGACGTGGCCCGCAGGCATATCAGCGATCCGGCCCTGCTCAAGTTCATCGATATGGAGTGCTTCTGCTGGAGCGTGATGCCGGCCGATCTCACACCGATGATCAATGCCGGCATGGTGTTCTCCGATCGCCATGCCGGCGGCATCAACTACCCCAAAGGTGGCGTGGGCGTGATCGCAGCCAAGCTGGTGGCGGGGCTCGAAAGCCATGGTGGCTCCATTCGCTACCGGGCCCGGGTCTCCCAGGTGCTGCTGGAAAACGGCCAGGCCGTGGGGGTGCAGCTGGCCAGCGGCGAAACCATCCGCGCCCGCCGCGTGGTTAGCAATGCCACCCGCTGGGACACCTTCGCGGGCGAGGGTTCCCCAGCTACCACCCTCGTAGACGGGGCCCATACGCCGGCGGCCGAAACCACCTGGCGGCGGCGCTACCGGCCCTCGCCATCATTTCTCTCCCTGCACCTGGGTATCGATGCCGCCCTGGTGCCCGCTGGCTTCCACTGCCATCACTTGCTGCTTGAGCGCTGGGAGGAGATGGAGGCTGAGCAGGGGGTGATCTTCGTGTCGATGCCCACCCTGCTGGATCCTGCGCTGGCCCCCCCCGGCCACCACATCCTCCACAGCTTCACCCCCAGCTCCATGGAGCACTGGCAGGGGCTCAGCCCATCGGCTTACCGGGCCAAGAAACAGGCCGACGCCGATCGGCTGATTGGCCGCCTGGAATCGATCCTGCCGGGACTCAGGGGCGCCATTCGCCACCGGGAGGTGGGCACGCCCCGCAGCCACCGCCGCTTTCTGGGGCGCATGGGCGGCAGCTACGGGCCGATCCCGGCGCTACGGCTGCCGGGGCTGCTGCCAATGCCCTTCAACCGCACGGGCATCGGCGGCCTCTACGCAGTGGGGGATTCCTGTTTTCCAGGCCAGGGGCTCAATGCCGTGGCCTTCAGCGGTTTCGCCTGCGCCCATCGAATCGGTGCAGACCTGGGCCTCAATCCCTGGCGCCTGCCGGCCTGAGGGATGGCCTCGGGCTCAATGCAGCTGGCGGTAGACGGTGCCCAGCCCCCGCAGGATGAATTCAACTCCAATTGCCAGGGTGAACAGACCCATGATCTTGGTGAATATGCTGAGGCCCGCCTCACCCGCAAATCGCACAATTCGCGTGCTGAAGCTGAACACCAGATGATTTACTAGTACTAGGGCTGCGATTGCGGCAAGTAAATTCAACTTGGCTGTTGCTTGATCGGCCAGATTGGCGAAGAGAATCACGGCTGAAAATGTGCCGGCGCCAACCGTCAGCGGGATGGCAATCGGTACCACGGCAGAGGCGTAAAGCTGGGCATCACTTCCGCAATAGGCTTGGTCTTTGATATCAATTGCCTTGATATCTAGGGCACTGGGCTGGCGTGATTTCATCATCTCAAGCCCCACGCCGGCGAGTAGCAGGCCGCCGGCAATCTGAAAGGAACTGATCGAAATCCCGAAGAAATCCAGCACCGCAGTGCCAACTAACATGAACAGCACCAGCATGGCGAGGCAGGCCCCACTGGTGATCAGGATCATGCGCTTGACCTTGGCGCGAGGCAGGCCGTGGGTTTGGGCCAGGAAGGCACCAATTGCCGAAACGTTATTGCCGATTGCCAGCAGACCGATCAAGTAGTGCTGAAAGGTGCTCGGTTCCATCAGTGATGAAAGGCTTGCTCATCCTGATTGGATTCGGGCAGGGGGGCGGACAGACCTTCAAACCACTGGACGGCCCGGCGAATGTCATTCAGCAGCTGATCGGCCATGTCCCGGCTGAAGCCGGCCCGCACCACAAACCTCAACACCGCCATCTGGGTGCAATCGGCGGGCATGGTGTAGGCGGGCACCTGCCAACCACGGGCGCGTAATTTCTCAGACAATTGGAATACGGACCAATTTTCAATTGCCGGATCCAATTGCACTGCAAATACCGGAAGCTGGCCAAGGGGATGGCTCACCAGCTGGAAGGCTGAAAGCGCGGCTATCGAGTCGGCAAGATAACAGGCGATCGCCTCAAGAGTTGCCATGCGCTGGCTGTAGCCAGCGTGGCCCAGATGGAGGAAATTGAAATATTGGGCCACCACTTGGGCGCCCGGCCCGGCCTGGAGAAGTTCATGCCAATGGTGGGCATCTGGCCGCCGAGATAGTTGACGTTGAAGCGCAGCTCCTCTGGCAGGGCTGCCTGCTCGCGCCAGAGAACCCAGCCCACCCCGGGCAACACCCCGCCGTACTTGTGGCCGCTGGTATTGATCGACTTCACCCGCGGCAGGCGGAAATCCCAAAGCAGATCGGGCGAGTTGAAGGGTGCCACAAATCCACCAGAGGCCGCATCCACGTGTATCGGGATGTCCAGACCATCGCGCGCCTCATGTTCATCCAGGCAGCGCTGAATCTCGGCGATGGGCTCATAGCTGCCATCGAAGGTGCTGCCCAGAATGCCCACCACGCCGATCGTGTTCCCATCGCAATGGGCCGCAGCCTCCTCGCCGTTGAGCTGGAGCCGCTGGGGCGTGATCGGCACCAGACGGGGCTCCACATCGAAATAGGCGCAGAACTTGTCCCAGCAGATCTGGGTGTTTGAGCCCATCACCAGATTGGGGCGCCGGTCATCCAGCCCCGCCGCCTGCCGCCGCTGGCGCCAGTGCCACTTGAGCACCATGCCGCCCAACATGCAGCCCTCACTCGATCCCGTGGTGGAGGTACCAACGGTCTGGTCTGGATTCTCCGCATGCCAGAGGTTCGCCAAGATCCGCAGACAGCGCTCCTCAAGCTCCGCCGTCTGGGGATATTCGTCCTTGTCGATCATGTTCTTTTCAGCGCACTCCTGCATCAGCAGCAGTGCTTCAGGCTCAATCCAGGTGCCCACAAAGGTGGCCAGATTGAGCCGCGCGTTGCCATCCAGCATCAGGTGATCGTGCACCAACTGATAGGCCAGATCGGCCCCCAGGCCCGATTCAGCCAGTTGATCGCGGGGAATCTGGGTTGGCAGATTCCGCTGGGAGAAGCGATGGCCCAGTTCGGAGTTCAGATCCAAACCAGCTGGACGATTGGGCAGGCTCACCGATCAGGCGCACACAGGGGCAACGCAACCTAGGCCTGGCTGCATAGGCTGGCGAGTATGCCCAGATTCCCCCCACCCAATTCCGCAGATCTGGCTCGCTACCTAGAGCAGCGCGGTGAGCTCGCCAAGCCCTGGATGCTCCAGTTGCTGCGGCTAACCAAGCTCAAGGAAGCCAAGGACAGCATGGATCCAGATGCCTACCTGGCCAGCCTGCAGGAGGCCCATGCCGATCTGATGCGACTCGGCGAATTCTGGAAGGGCCGAGAGCAGGAGGTGTTCAACGGCAAATACCAGCCTGCCGAACTGATCGAACCCCTGCCCGGCTCCCTAGAGGATCGATGAAGGCAGCCCTGGGCCCAGCAGCCCCCGTTAGTTACCCGATGGCACCGCTGATCCGACTCACCCTGATCGGCCTCTACCTCGCTTTGGTCGCCCCCTTGCCGCTGCTGGCCAGCGGCGCTGTGCAGGAAGCCCTCTGGCTGGCCCTGCCGCTCGGATTTGCTCTGGTGCTCGCGGCCACCAGCGAGCAGGTTGAGCTCAGCGATGGGGGTATCCGCGTTGGCCATCCACCCTGGTGCGCCTGGCTGCTGCGCCGGGGCTGGAACCTGCCCTGGACGGCCATCGGGGCGCTCACGCCGGTGACCACGAGCCAGGGGGGCCGGGTGTTCTACGTGCGATCAACTGACGGAGCTGCCTACCTGCTGCCCCAGCGGGTTGCTGGCTTCGAGGAGTTTCTTGGCCGTTTCTCCAAGGCCACCGGCCTGGATACCGGCTCGATTGGCAGGATCAGTCCGCCCTGGACCTACCAGCTGCTGGCAGTCCTCAGTGGCGCCATGCTTGTGGGGGAATTGGCAGTTGCCCTGGCGCGAGGCTGATCACACCAGGCTATTAAGGGGCTGGCGGGCGGGCTCTTCTTCGGCAGCCGCTGCCTCTGGCAGGGTTTCGAGGCTGAAGCGATAGCCCTGCTGGCGCATGGTTTCGATGCCGCCTCCCTCGCCCAGGCCGGCCTGCTCGAGTTTGCGCCTTAGGGTGAGCACCTGGGTGTCCACCGAGCGGGGCCCACCGCTGAACGGGGGCCAGGCCATCCGCAACAACTCCTGGCGACTGCGCACCACTCCGGGGGGCATCAGCAGTGCACAAAGCAGGGCAAATTCCCGCGGACTCAACTCCACAGGTTGGTCGCGCAGGGTGACCTGGCGCAGCAGCACATGGACTTCCAGGGGGCCGACGCAGACCCGCTCCTGCAGGCCACTGCCACTGCGACGCAGCAGGGTGCGGCAGCGGGCGGCCAGTTCCTCGAGGCCAAAGGGCTTGCGCAACACGTCGTCAGCACCCGCATCGAGCAGGGTGACGACCGGCTCGGAGCCCGTGCGGGCCGTGAGCACCATCACGGGGCAGCGCAGCTGGGCGGCCAGCCGCAGGGCCGAACTCTCATCCAGCAGTTCGGCGCTGATCAACAGATCCGGAGATTGGTCTTGACAGACCTCCAGGGCTTCCCGGGCGGTCGCCACGGCCGCAGCCAGGTGGCCATCCTGACGCAGGCGCTGGGCCAACACCGTGCCCAGGGTGGCATGGGGATCCACCACAAGCACCCTCTGGGGCTGGTTTCCAGCCTGGGGAACCTGCTGACTGGTTGGAACTGGCGGAGTTGGAGAGCTGATGGTGAACGACCTATGACTTTTTTACGATAAGGGAAGTGGCCCGGGAAGGTGCGAATCAGCTGTGGGGGTGCCCCCACCTCCCCCGCTTCGCACCTGCTGGCCTAGGGGGGCAGAATGGGCCCAGGGCTGTTGACCCCATGACCGCGATCCAGCATCCAGACGCCATCCGCCACTTCCAATCCCTGTGTGATGCCTGCCAGGATCTGGCCCACCGCTTCCACAGCCCTGCCGAGCTGCGCCTCTATGCCGACGGCTATCTGCATGCCTTGAGACGCACCGCGGTGCTCGATCCGCTCAGCCAAAGACGACTAGAAGAGTTGATCGACCGCTGGATCATGGATCCCTCCAGCTTTCTCGGGCCAGACGGAGACCCCCGCATCCTCTACGAAACGGAGCGTCGCTGAGGCGGCCTCAGCTGGCCAGGGCAACCTCGAGGGTCTCGCGCAGCTCTCCGGAGTTGTACATCTCGATCAGGATGTCGGAGCCACCGATGAATTCCCCTTTCACATAGACCTGTGGGATGGTGGGCCACTCGGAAAATTCTTTGATGCCATTGCGTATCTCCGCATCGGAGAGGACGTCAAAGGTTTCAAACGGCACCCCAACGGAGTGCAGGATCTGCACCACGTTGTTGGAGAAGCCGCACTGGGGCATCAGCTTGTTGCCTTTCATGAACACGAAAACCGGGCTGGTGGCCAGCAGCTCTTCGATGCGTTGGCGGGTGGGGGCGTCCATGGAATCAGGCGGGGGTGGATGTTTGCAGGGCCAGGGCGTGGATTGCTTCGCTGGCCAGTTCTTGGCGCAGGGCGCCGTAGACCAGCTGATGCTGTCTGACACGGGTGAGGCCACTGAAGGCCGAGGAGATCACCGTGACCTGCAGGTGGTCGCCGCCGCCGGTGAGGTCTTCGACCTCCACGGAGGCATCTGGCATGGCCAGGGTGATGGCGGCCTTCACCTGGTCGGGATGCACCATCGGGCAATCAATGCGGCGAAGTTCTGGAATCTAAAGGGCTTAGCCGCCCGGTGACGCAGCTGCCCCGGCCGTGTAGGGGCTTGCGGCAAAGCCGATTTCCACCAGGCTCTGGTAGGCCTTGCGACCCTCTGGATTGGCCGGCGTCATTACCTTCACCACCTCTACCAATAGGGGCACTGCCACCTCGGGCTGGTTCTGGCGGCGGAACACCGCGGCCAGGCGCAGGTTGGCCTGGGCCATGGCTTCAAGGGTCTCACGCCCCTTCTGGTCCATCTCTCGGGGGATGCGGGCATCGAGGCCGCGGAATGAACCGCTCAGGTCGCGGTAGAAGCCCAGCAGCCGGCGAGAGGCATCGCGGGCTTGGTCGTAATACTTGCGAGCCTCCGCCAGATTGCCGCTGGCAGCGGCGGCATCACCGCGGGCCAGCAGGGCCCTGACCCCGTCGAGGCTGAACGGGCTGGCAGATGATTCCAGCGCCCTCTGGGGTTCCTGTTGGGCCTGCACCGCAACTGGGGCCAGGAGGGTGGCCAGGGCCGTCAGGGCCATGCCCATAACGCAGAAGAGGTGGGTCGATCTCCGCACAGCCAGCAGTCACAAGCGCCCTAACTCTAGGCGGCGAGTTCAAGGGCTCCGCGGGCCTGGCTTTCGGCCGCCTGCATCGCCTGGGCTAGCTGGGCGGTGCAGGCGATCGCCGCTGACCTCCCGCCCGCACCGATCGCCAGGGGGGGGGCGAAGCAGAGCGCGGCCCGCCCACCCCAGCGGGGCGGCGAATGGTCGTAGGCGATCCCCACCGGAACGAGCGTTACGGCCACCCCTTGAGCGGCAGCCAACAGGGCCAGCCGTGCCAGGCCCTGGTGCAGGTGCAGGGGGGCGTTTTGCAGCTGGATCTGGCCCTCAGGAAAGACCACCAGTTGCTGGCCGCCTGAGAGCAGATCCAAGGGGTAGCGCAGGCTCGCCATGGAGGGCCTGCCCTGATGCACTGGGAAGCAGCCCAGGCGATGCAGCAACCAGCCCTGCAGCCCGCGCATCTCGTCCACCGTGACCATGAAGCGGCAATCCCGGCCCGTGACGCGGCGCCCGGCTGCGTGGGGCAGCAGCAGGGCATCCCAGCGGGAGCGGTGGGTGGGGGCGAGCAGCACCGGGCCGGAACTGGGCAGGTGCTCCTGACCCAGCACGAAAACCTGGCTGAAAAACAGTTTCAGGGCTATGTCCTGGCTGACCACCATCGCCAGGGGTGCCAGCCAGGGATTGATGCCATTGCACAGGCCCCGTTCCCGGGGAGAAACCACTGGGCCCGACTGCACCGCCAACAACGGAGAAATAGGAATATTCCCGACGCTAGGGGGCCTGGACGCTCAGCCGAAGCCGCTGCGGGCAGTTGGAGGGGCGTCCCGATCGGCTGGGCGCTGGCGAGCGGGGGTGGCATCCATAGGATCTCGCCGGGACCTTCCCTAGCCCCTCCCCCGCATGGCCAGCCTCGGCGTCAACATCGACCACATCGCCAACGTGCGCCAGGCCCGCCGCTGCTTGGAGCCCGACCCGGTGAGCTATGCCCTGCTGGCTGAGCTCGGCGGTGCCGATGGCATCACGGTGCACCTGCGCGAAGACCGCCGTCACATCCAGGACCGCGATGTGGAGCTGCTGCGCCAGACGCTGCGCACTCGCCTCAACCTGGAGATGGCCGCGACGCCTGAGATGGAGGCGATCGCCCTGCGGATTGGGCCTGACATGGTCACCCTGGTGCCGGAGAAACGCCAGGAGGTGACCACCGAGGGGGGGCTGGATGTGGCCGGCCAGCCCGGCCCCCTGGGGGCGATGGTGGAGCGGCTCCAGCACGCCGGGATCGGCGTCAGCCTGTTTGTGGATGCCGAGGCGGTTCAGCTCGAGGCCTGTGCCGCCAGTGGGGCCCGGTGGGTGGAGCTCCACACCGGCGCCTACGCCGAAGCCGGCTGGGCCGACCAGCCCCGCGAACTGGCCCGGCTCTGCGAGGGCAGCTTCATCGCCCGCAGCCTGGGCCTGCGGGTCAATGCCGGCCACGGCCTCACGTATCAGAACGTGGAGCCAGTGGCAGCGATTGAAGGGATGGAGGAGCTCAACATCGGCCACACCATCGTGGCCCGCGCCTTGGCCGTGGGGCTGGAGCAGGCGGTACGCCAGATGAAGTCCCTGGTTCAGAATCCGCGCCACGACCCCCTGTTCGGCAGCCGCCAGCCATGAGCACCTATCACTTCATCGCCGCCAGCGAACCATTCCTCACCGTCGAGGAGCCCCTTGAGGAGGTGTTGCGGGAGCGCACGCGCCATTACGGCGAGCAGGGCAAGGCGATCGATTTTTGGCTGGTCAAACGGCCGGCCTTTCTCCAAGCCCCCGAGCTCGAACCCCTGGCCGCCGCCGTGCCCCGGCCAGCGGCCGCCGTGGTGTCCACGGACGAGAAGTTCATCACCTTTTTAAAGTTGCGGCTGGAATACGTGGTGTGCGGACGCTTCGAAGCTCCGAGCGCCTCGATCGCCGACCCCCTCGCCGGCGGCGCCAACTAAAACAGGCCCAGAAAGCGCTTGCGAGGGCCAGGGTCGCCGTCTTTCTCCTGCTGCCTGCCCTGCTGCCCGTCCTGCTTGTAGCGGGGCTTGTTGTCGCCGATGGTGAGCAGGGCCTCCTTGTTCTTCCACCACACCCAGTCGCGGATCGGGGGGGTGTCGGCCAGCTGCTGACGGCTCAATCCCAGGCCCAATCTGGCTGAGGCGTCCAGCAGCACATCCAGCATCTCCTCGCCGTTGCTGCAGCGGGCCAGGGCTTCATTTGTGCGCTTGGCCCCATTGAGGGCCTTGACAAGGGCATTGACCCGCTGCCCCACCGACAACGACGCTGGGTTCATCGGGCTGGCGGTTCGCTGCTGCGACCGTACCAGCGATGGCCGGTGGGGGGGGCTGACAAGCGGACGGTCATCGGGCGAGACTGGATCCAACGCGATGGACCGATGACGTCCCCCTCACGGACCTGCCACCACTGGGTGATCGGGGACGTCCATGGCTGCGCCGACTCCTTGGAACGACTGGTAGCGCGATTGCCCAGCGGCGATCGCCTCGTTCTCTGCGGAGATGTGATCAACCGCGGCCCCCAGATTCGCCGCACCATGGAACTGGCCTGGGGCCTGGTGGAATCGGGCCGGGCCGTGTGGCTCAAGGGCAACCACGAGGCCGATCTGGTGGCCGCCCTCAACCAGGGCGACTGGATTGCCCACCGGGCCCTGGCCGGTTCCGACACCTACCGCCAGCTTGGCGATCGCCATTGCCGCATCTGGCAGGAGCGGCTTGCCCAGTTGCCCTGCACCTATAGCGGTCCGGGTTGGCTCGCCACCCACGCCGGTTTCGATCCCGCCAGCTGGCAGGTCGACCTCAGCATCCGCATGGCTTTCTGGCAGGCCTACGACGGCCGCTTCGGCGAGGTGGTGATCGGCCATACCCCTGGCCCCTACGTGCGGCGCCTCGGCCAGATCGTGATGGTCGACACCGGCGCCTGCTACGGCGGCGAGCTCTCGGCCTACTGTCCGGAAACCGGCGCCGTCCGTTCCGTTCCTGGCCTGCAGCAGGGCCAGTTCGGCAGCTTCAGCCAGCAGCTGCAGAGCTGCCTGCCTTGATCCCCCACCGCTGAGCCAAGCCCTTGCTCACCGTCTTCCGGGGCAACCGGGCAGAACATCTGGCCGAACTCCTGGCCGCCCAGCTGCGGCTGAACCCCCCGGGGCCCTTCGAGGAGGTGCAGGTGGTGGTGAACACCTGGCCCACCAGCCGCTGGCTCGGCGAGCAACTGGCCCTGAACCTCGGGGGCATCGCGGCCAACATCCGCTATCCGTTTCCAGGCAGCCAGCTGCGCCGGATCGTCAATGGGCTCCTGGCCGATGCCCCCGGCGACCGGGATCCCTGGCGGGCCAACCAGCTGGTGTGGCCGGTGCTGAACCTGCTGCCCGAGCTGATGGATCAGCCCGAGGGCGCCTCCCTGCGCCACTGGTGGAGCTGCCGCCAGGGCCGCAGCGGTGAACTCGACCGGGCCCAATGGCAGCTGGCCCGCAGCATCGCCGACGCCCTCGACGATGCGGGCCTCTACCGCCCTGACCTGCTGGCGGCCTGGTGGGCCGGCGAGGCCAGTGCGCCCGAGCAGGCCTGGCAGCGGTCGTTGCTGTTGCAGCTGCGTGACCTCCTGGGGGTTAAACCCTTCGGATTGCGGCTGCTTGAGGCCATCGCCCTGCTGGAGCAGGGCCCGCCGGCGGCGGAGCTGCCCAACCCCCTGCGCCTCTTTGGGCTCAGCAGCCTGGCGCCGATCCAGGTGCAGCTGCTTCAGGCCCTGAGCCTCCACACCCAGGTGGATCTCTACCTGCTCACGCCCTGCCGCGACCTGTGGCAGCGCTGCACCAGTCGTCGCCAGCTGCTCAGCGATGCCATCGCACTGCGTCAGCCCCTTGATGGCGACTGGCTGCTGCAGGCCTCTGGGATGGAGGCCCGTTTCGGGCGCCTGGGCGGCGAATTTCAGCAGTTGCTCGAAGGCAGCGGCGAAAGCGAGCTGGGCCAGGGGCAGGAGAAGGATCTGTTTGTGGCTCCCGCCGCCGGCCATCGCGGCCCGGGGCCTGCGCCCCTGCTGCATCAGCTGCAGCAACAATTGGTGGATCCGGCTGGCCAACCCCAGCTGCAGCTGGCTGAGGCAGACAGCTCCCTGGAGTTTCACCGCTGTCCTGGCCCCCTGCGCCAGGTGCAGATCGTGCGCGATCGCATCCTGCAGCTGATGGCTGCAGACCCCACCATCCAGCCCAGGGACGTGCTGGTGATGACGCCCCAGGTGGATGCCTTGGCGCCCTTGGTGGCGGCAGTGTTCGGCGATGGCGACGCCACCGGCGTGAGCCTCAACTGGCGTCTCACCGACCGCAGCCAGCAGAGTGAGGCCAGCCTCAGCCGCAGCCTGCTGGCGCTGCTGGCGCTGGCCGGAGAACGGCTCACCGCATCGGCCCTGGAAGCCCTGCTGGAGAGCCCTGCCCTTCAGGCCCACTTCCAGCTCAGTGGGGCCGAGATGGCAGCGCTCCATCCGCTGCTGCAGCGCTGCGGCTTCCGCTGGGGCCTCGATGCCGAGGAGCGGGGCGGCCTGGCGGGCGGCAGCCTCGCCTGGGCAATTGACCGCTTGCTGCTCGGCCTGGTGCTGCCGGAGGAACCCGGCCTCGCCCCGGCCGAAACAGCCCCTTTGGCCTGCGGTGAAAGTGTGGAGCTGGTGGGTCGCTGGTTGCACCTGCTCACCCGGCTTTGCCACTGGCTCAAGGAGCTGCGGCGGCCCCGCCGCTGCGATGGCTGGAACAGCTGTCTACGGGCCCTGCTGGTCGACCTGTTTGGGGAGGGCGGCGCCCAGGCCTGGGAACTGCCCCTGGTGCTGGCCGCCATCGACGACTGGCAGCAGGCCGCCGCGGGCTGTGACCTGAAGCTGGAGGCGGCGGTGGTGGCCGCCGTGCTCGATGAGAGCCTGGCGGCCGATTCGGGCCGATTCGGCCACCGCAGCGGCGCCCTCACCATCAGTGCCCTGGAGCCGATGCGGGCGATTCCGCACCGGGTGGTGGTGCTGATGGGGCTCGATGCGGGCGTCTATCCGCGGCAGCAGCAGCGGCCCGGCTTCCACCTGTTGGAGCAGCAGCGCCGTCTCGGCGACCCCAATCCCGCCGACCAGGACCGCTACGTGCTGGTGGAGTCCCTGCTCTCGGCCCGGGACCACCTGCTGGTGAGCTGGAACAGCCGGGACCCCCGCAGCGGCGAGGAGCTGCCGCCCGCCACCCCGGTGCGCCAGTGGCTTGAGTGGCTCCAGGGCCAATTGGCCTGTAAGGGCAGCCGCCTGCTGGTGGACCACCCCGCCAACCCCCTTGACCGGGCCAATTTCCAACCGCTGGCTGGGCGGCCGCCGGGCAGCTGTGATCGGCGCCTGCTCCGCGCCCGCCTGTTGCTGGACCAGCCCGCAGGACTCGAGCCCCCCCAGCCCCTGGCCGCCAGCGAGCCCCCCGCCGAGGACCCTCCAGCGGCCGAGACCAGTCGGGGGAGCGATCCCTATGGCGACCTGCGCGACTGGCTGCTCGCCCCCCAGGCCACCTGGCTGCAAGCGCTGGGGCTGCGGCCGCGGGAGTGGGCCGAGCGGCTCGATGACCTCGATCCCCTCAGCCTCGATGAACGGGGCAGGGCCGCCCTGCTGCGCCAGGCTCTCGCCAACCCCGACCCCAACCCCAACCTCATCGACCTGGCCGAGAGCGCCACCTGGCTGGAGCGACACCGGGGCCAGGGCCTGTTGCCGCCCCTGGCGGCCGGTGAGCTTGAGGCCGGTGTGTTGAGCCAACGCTGGCGCAGCCTGCAGGCCAGCCTGGAGGCCCTGGGCCCCGAGCACCGGGACCAGGCCCAGTGGCAGGGCTGGCATCAGGAGCTGCTGTGGCGAGGTTCCTCCCTGCTGGTGCTGCATACGGCCAAGCCCCGCAGCCGCCACCGGCTTGAGCTGTGGCTGGCGCTGCTGCTGGCCGCCGCCGCCGACCAGGCCCCCAGCGGCGGGGTGGTGGTTGCCCGCGGCGAGCGTGACTTCGGCGTGGCGCTGCGCCTGCTGGCGCCGGAGAGGGATTTCGCCCAGCGGGAACTGCAGCGCCTGGAGGCCCTGCGGCAGCAGTGGCGCCATCGCTGCTGGCCGGTGCCGCCTGAGACCGGCTGGGCCCTGCTCGAGAAGGGGCCGGAGCAGGCCATCCAGACCTGGGAGGGCTCCAGCCAGCGGGGCCCCGGCCAGCTCCGTGGCGAACGCCAGGAACCGGAACAGGCCCTCTGCTTCGGCAGCGACCTCAGCGGTGCCAGCCTGCTGGCCAGCGGGGTGGTGGCCGCCCAGGCAGAGGAGCTGCTGGCTCCCCTGCGCCAGCAGCTGCCATGACGACGCTTCCTCCCCTGGCCGAGCAACCCTTTGAGGCCAATGCCTTCCCGCTGGATCCGGGCATTCGCCTGCTCGAGGCCAGTGCCGGCACCGGCAAGACCTTCGCCCTGGCCCAACTGGTGCTGCGCTATGTGGCAGAGGCCGAGCTGAGTTTGCGTCAGCTGCTCGTGGTGACCTTCACCGATGCTGCCGCCGCCGAACTGCGGGACCGCATTGGCCAGCGGTTGCAGTTGGCCCTGGCCTGTCTGGATGATCCGGCGCTGGAGGCCCCCGATCCCACCCTGGCCCAGTGGCTGGAGCTGCAGCGGCCCCGGGCGGGATCCCTGCGGGCCCGGCTGCTGCTCGCCCTCGAGCAGCTCGATGCCGCCGACATCACCACCATCCATGGCTTCTGCCGCCGCAGCCTGCAGCGCCAGGCCCTGGAGGCTGGCCTGCCCCCTGAGCTCCAGCTCGAAAGCGACAACGGCACCCTGGTGCGCCAGGTGGCCCACGACTACTGGCAGCGGCAGGTGTTGCCCTTGAAAAGCACCCTGCTGGCCGGGCTGCAGCAGCGGCTGGGTGGCCCGGAGCGGCTGGAGAGCCTGCTGCGCCAACTCGATGGCGACCCGGCCCTCCAACTCGAGCCCCTGCCGCCGGAAATCGATGCTGATGGCCCCCTGGCCCCCCAGCTCGAAGCCCTCTGGGCTGGGGCCTGGTGTCGCTTTCAGCGGCTCTGGGGCGACCATGGCCGCGCCCTGGAGGCCGCTTTCTGCTGCTCCGCCGGCCAGTGGCGCGCCCTGGGAATTAAATCCACCACTCCCTACAGCCCCAAACCGACCAAGGACCGTTGTGGCCTGGTGGACGGTTGGATCGCCGCCCAGCCCAGCGGCGGTGACTATGGGGCCACGGCCGGCAGCGGCGGCGGCGCCGGGGGGCTGCTGCGCGACTACTTCCACCCGGGTGCCTTCCTCAAGCTGGCTCGCGGCATCGAAGGGGAGCGGCCATCCCTGCCGGAGCGCCCCCTGCTGGAGGCAATCGCCCAGGTGCTGGACGGGCCGGCGGAGGCCCTGCTGCTGCATGCCTGCCACTGGGGCCGGGCCGAGTTGAACAGGCGCCGCCGCCAGAGTGGCCGGCTCGGTTTCGCCCAGCTGCTGGAGGGCCTCGATCCAGGTGAGCAGGCCAGCACCCCCCTTTTGGAGGTGGTGGGGCAGCGCTACGCCGTGGCCCTGGTCGATGAGTTTCAGGACACCGACCCGATCCAGTGGCGAATCCTCTCGCGGGCGTTCCAGCCCGGGCGGCACCGGCTGGTGCTGGTGGGCGATCCCAAGCAGGCGATCTATCGCTTTCGTGGCGGCGAACTGGCCACCTACCTGCGGGCCCGCCAGGCCGCCATCGCCGGGGGCGGCATCAGCAGCCTCACCGACAACTACCGCTCCAGCGAGGCCCTGATCGCAGGCCTCAACGGGCTGATGCGGCCGGGCCTGCGCCGCAGTGGCCTGCCCGTACCCCCGGTGCAGGCCAAAGTGATGGGGAGCGGCCTGGTGTTGCCTGAGGGGCAAGCCCCCCTGCAGTTGCTCTGGCTTGGCGGCCAGCGCCGGGCCGGGCAGAAACCGCCAAGCCGCAGCAGTTTGGAGCGACAACTGCCCGGCCAAATCGCCAGCTTCATCACCGCCCTGCTCAAGCGGGGCCTGGACGCCAACGCCATCTGCCTGCTGGTGAGCACCCACCGCCAGGCCGAAGCCCTGCGGGGCGCCCTCGAAACCTGCGGCATCGCCAGCCGGCTGGTGAGCCAGGGGGATGTGTTTGAAAGTGCCGGTGCCACTGCCCTGCAACGGTTGCTGGATGCCCTGGCCGAGCCCGGCCGGGCCCAGCGGCTGCGGTTGCTGGCCGCATCGCCCCTGCTGGGCTGGAGTGCGGCCCAGATTGCCAAAGCCAGCCAGGACGAATGGAGCAGCCTGGCTGCTCGCCTGGCCCAGCTCGCCGCCCAGCTGCCCCGGCGGGGCCTGCTGGGCGTGCTGGCCAGCCTGCTGGAGCAGCGGCAGCTGGCCCGGCTCTCCCTGGGGGGGCGGGTGCTGGCGGATCTGCAGCAGTGCGGCGAGCTGGTGGCGGAGCGGATCCACTCAGACCAGCTGGGGGCGGCTGCGGCGGCCGACTGGTTGCGGCGGCTGCGGCTCGATCCCGACCGCTCCGTGCCCGACGCCCACCAGCCCCATAGCGATGGGGTGGATGCGGCCGTGTCGGTGGTGACCGTGCACCGCAGTAAGGGGCTGGAATACCCGGTGGTGATTTGCCCCTACCTGTGGCAGGCCCCCGGCGGCAGCCAGGGACCCCAGCGACTCGGGGTGCGCTGGACACCTCCGCATAGTGGCGATCCCCTGCTGGACCTGCACCTGAACGGTCACTGGGGTACGGGCCATGCCGCCAGAGACCAACAGCTGCAGGCCGAACTGCAGGAGCGGGAGCGCCTTGCCTACGTGGCCGCCACCAGGGCCCAACAGCAGCTCGTGCTGGCCTGGGGCCCGGCCCAGGGGCAGCAGGGCAACCCCCTCCACCCCTGGCTCTTTGACCAGGACGATCCCCCCTCTGCCCACCAGGATCCCTACGGGGGCCGCGGCGATGGCGAGTGGCGAGAACTGCTGGAACAGGAGATCGTCCGCCGCCAGCTGCAGCTCACCCTGGTGGATCCCCCCGCCGCCAGCGGCGCCCCCCTGCAGGCCTGCGCCCCTGAAGCGGCCGAGCCGCTGCAGCGGGGCCCGGTGCCCTTGGCGCCTTTCGACACCACCTGGGGGCGTAGCAGTTACACCAGCTGGACCCAGGCAAGCCACAGCGCAGCCCCCGAAGCCCTCGAAGAGGGCCGGGAAACCGATGCCCTGGCCAGGGAGCTCGAAGTCCAGCCCGGAGATGACCCGGGCCCCCTGGCCTGGCCAGAAGACGGCCCTTTGGCCAGCTTCCCCAGGGGCGCCCAGGCCGGGGATTGCCTGCACCGAATCCTCGAGCAGATCGATTTCCGCCAGAGCGTGGCCCACCAGAGCGAAGTTTGTGCCAGGGAGCTCCAGCGGGCCGGCATCGCCGCGCTTCATAACGAAGCGGTGCTGCTCGGCCTTGAGCAGTTGCTGGCCACGCCCTTTGGCGGGGAGCTGGGGGGTTTCCAGCTGGCCCAGCTGGCCCAGGCCGAACGCCTCAACGAGATGAATTTCGACCTGCCCATCACCCTGGTGCGGGCCAGCTCCCTGGCGAGTCCATTCGCCGCCCACCCCCAGGGTTGGTTTGGGGGCGCCTACGCCGAGCAGCTGGCCCGGCTGGAGCTGGCCAGCCAGGGCTTCCTCACCGGCTCGATCGACCTGGTGTTTCGCCACGGCGAGCGCTGGTGGGTGGCCGACTGGAAGAGCAACTGGCTGGGCGAGCGAGATGGCCAGGGCCAGCCCCTCCACTGCGGTCCGCGCCACTACGGCGCCGCCGCCATGGCCGCGTTGATGGCCACCAACCACTACCCCCTGCAGGCCCACCTCTATCTGGTGGCCCTGCACCGCTACCTGCGCTGGCGTCTGCCGGGATACAGCCCCCAGCGCCACCTCGGCGGCTACGCCTATGTGTTCCTGCGCGGGGTTCCCGGTGCCACCGAGGCGGGGGCTGGGACGGGGGCTGGGACGGGGGCGGTGCCGGGAGTGTTTCTGGAGCGCCCGCCCCTGGCGCGGCTGCTGCAGCTAGACCGAAACCTGGGGGGGCCAGCATGAGCAGCTCGGCCCCAGCCCAGGAGCAACCGCGCTGGCTGCAGGCCCTGGCCGCTGCCCTGGGGGAAGCCCTGCCGCGGCTGCACGGCTGCAACCCCGATCCCCTGGTGGCTGAACTGATCGGGGCCCTGGTCACGGCCCTGGCCGAGGGTCAGCTGGAGATTGCCGTGCCCAGTGCCCCCCATCAACAGGCCCTGGCCAGATCGCCGCTGGCCGCCGAGCCCGATGGCCCGCTGGTGATGACGGATGGGCGATTGCAGTGGCGCCGCTGGCAACGCCAGCGGGAAGGGGTGCTGCAGCAGCTGATCGAGCGGGCCCAGCGGCCCCTGGAGGCCGGTGGCGGGGCAGCTCCCGCAGCCCAACTGGAGGGTCTCGACCCTGATCAGCAACGGGCCGTCAGGGCAGTGCTGGAGCAGGGCCTCGTGCTGCTGGAAGGCGGCCCGGGTACCGGCAAGACGAGCACCGTGGCGCGCATGTTGGTGGCGCTGGTGGCCCAACAGCCGGCCAGTCGCCTCCAGCTGGCCGCCCCCACCGGCAAGGCCGCTGCCCGGTTGCGCGCCGCTCTGGCGGGCACAGATCTGCATCTCCCCTGCAGCACCCTGCACCGGCTCCTGGAGAGCCGGGGCGATCGCTTCGGCCGCAATCGCCACAACCCCCTGGCCCTCGACCTGCTGGTGGTGGATGAGGTGTCGATGGTGGATCTGCCGCTGATGCAGGCCCTGCTGGATGCCCTGCCAGCCAGCTGCCGGCTCGTGTTGGTGGGCGATGGGGCCCAGCTGCCGCCGGTGGGTCCCGGTTCGGTGCTGCTCGACCTGCAGGAGCCCGCCCGTCGCCTCGCCCTGGGCAGTGCTGCCATTGAGCTGCGCACTACCTACCGCAACAACGGCAGTATCGCCGCCGTAGCGGCGGCGCTCCGGGAGGGGGAGCAGCCGCTCGAGCCCCTGCTGGCCCGCATGCTGGACCCGGCGCCAGCCGACTCAAATCTCCAGTGGCTGCAGGCGCCCTCCCACTGCTTGCCAGCAGCCCTGCTGGAGCGGATGCGGCGCCACCAGTTGGATCTCGAGCAGCTCTGCCGCCACTGGGCCACAGATGATTCCTCTGCCACCAGCTCCCTGCTGGGCGTCCTCGATCGCTGCCTGGTGATGTCTCCGCTGCGCCGCGGTCGCTGGGGGGTCGGGGCCATCCACCAGGCCCTGCTGGGGGAAGCCGCCACCCGATCGCCCCAGCACTGGCCCCTCGGCACACCGGTGCTCTGCCGCCACAACCTGGTGGACCTTGGCCTGGCCAACGGCGATGTGGGCCTGGTGGTGGAGCATGGCGGCGAGCGCCGGCTGCTGTTTGCGAACCCGGGCAGAGCCGAGCCCCTCTGGATCCACCCGGCCCAGCTACCGGATGCCGAGCCCGCCCTGGCCCTCACGGTGCACAAGGCCCAGGGCAGTGAGGCTGAGGAGGTGTGGGTGCTGATGCCCGCCACCGGCCGGCCCCAGCAACGCCTGCTCTACACGGCCCTCACCAGGGCAAGGCAGCAGGCGACCCTGATCACGCCGGTTACCACCCCCTTTAAATAGCCGCCCCGCCCCGCCAGAGTTATCTTGTGAGCACAATCGAAATCCCTAGCCCAGCTGAAAGGGTCGAGCGCCCCTGGGGTTGGTATGAATCCCTGGCCAGCGGCGAGCACTATCTGGTCAAACGGCTCCTGATTCGCCGCGGCCAGCGGCTCAGCTTGCAGCGACACCAGCACCGCTGCGAGCACTGGGTCGTAGTGGCAGGCGATGGCCAGCTGCAGGTGGCCGATGAACTGATCGCCGCTGCCGCGGGCACCAGCGTCTTCATCCCCCAGGGGGCCCTGCACCGGGCCAGTGGCGGCCATGGGGATTTGGAGATCGTCGAGGTGCAGCGGGGCGAGTTGCTCAGCGAAAACGACATCGAAAGGCTGGCCGACGATTTTGGGCGGATCTGATCTGCTGGACGGTCAGAGGACGGGGACAGGGGACGGCGACAGGGGACGGGGATGGTGATAAAGTATGGATCCAGCCTTTTTCAAGGGCAGGGCAGTTTTATTAATTTAATTGCGGGCAAGTAACGCTGAAAGGTTTGAACAAGTTGGCTAGCCGCGTGCGCGCCATCTCGGGATTATCAGCTCAGTAATCGTTGCCTTCGTTGGGTTTCTGCCGGCCTGCGTTGAAGGATCTTCCCAGTCAGAGCTTTCCCAAGCCCTGCTTCACCAGGCCCAATTAAATCCAGTGACTGAAAATTCCAGCGGCAGCAGTTCACCCTGCCCCGCAGACCTTGACGCGGCTGCCAACCCAGCCGCAGCCGTCAATCCCCCTGCAGACCAGGGCTTTGGCAGCTTTGGTTTTGGCTCCGAACTCCTCCAGGCCCTAGAGGCCATCGGCTACCGGGAGCCCTCGCCGATCCAGAAGGCCGCCATTCCCGAGCTGATGCTCGGCCGCGACCTGGTGGGTCAGGCCCAGACCGGCACTGGCAAGACGGCGGCCTTTGCCCTGCCCATGTTGGCCCGCCTCGATCCAGCCGAGCGCAAGCCCCAGGTGCTGGTGCTTGCCCCAACCCGGGAACTGGCCCTGCAGGTGGCCGATGCCTTCAACAGCTACGCCTCCCAGCTGAATGGGGTTCGCACTCTGGCGATTTACGGCGGCGCCGATTTCCGCGACCAGATTCACCAGCTCAAGCGCGGTGTGCAGATCGTGGTGGGTACCCCTGGCCGGGTGATGGATCACATGCGCCAGGGCACCCTGGACCTCTCCAATCTGCGGGCCCTGGTGCTCGATGAGGCCGATGAGATGTTGCGCATGGGCTTCATCGACGATGTCGAATGGGTGCTGGAACAATTGCCTGAAAAACGCCAGGTTGTGCTGTTCTCGGCCACCATGCCTGCCGAAATCAGGCGCATATCTCAGAAGTACCTCAACAGCCCGGCCGAGGTCACAATCAGGCAGAAAGCTGCCGATGCCAGCCTCATCCGTCAGCGCTTTTTGATGGTGCATGCGCCCCACAAGCTGGCCGCCCTGGAGCGCGTACTCGAAGCCGAAACCAGTGAAGGCGTCATTGTCTTTGCCCGCACCAAGGCGATCACCATCACCGTGGCTGAATCCCTAGAGCAGCACGGCTACGACGTGGCAGTGCTCAATGGCGATGTGCCCCAGGCCCAGCGGGAACGCACGATCGAACGGCTCAAAAGCGGCCAGGTGGATGTGCTGGTGGCCACAGATGTGGCGGCCCGCGGGCTCGATGTCGAGCGCATTGGCCTGGTGATCAACTACGACATCCCCTTCGATGCGGAGGCCTACGTGCACCGCATCGGCCGTACCGGCCGGGCCGGCCGCACCGGGGACGCCATCCTGTTTCTTACCCCGCGGGAGCGTCGCTTTCTGGGTGGGCTGGAGCGGGTCGTGGCCAAACCGATCGCAGAGATGGAGGTGCCCAGCAACGCCACCATCAACCAGAACAGGCTTGATCGCATGCGGGCCAAGCTCACCGGTTGCCTCCAGACCCCCGAGAGCAGTGAGCAGGAAAGGGCCCTGTTGAGCGAAATTCTGCAGCGGGTGGCCCAGGAGCAGGGTTCCAGCCCCGAGCAGTTGGCCCTGGCGGCCCTGGAGCTGGCCCTGGCCGGCAAACCCCTGCTGCTCCAGGGTGAGGAAAACTTCCATCAGGTGCGCCAGAACGGGCCGAGCCGTGATGGTGGCCGCGATGGCGGCCGGGATCTGGGGGTTGGCCGTGAAGGGGGGCGTGACCGCGGGCGTGGCGAGCGACCTTCGGGTCCGCCGGAAGATCACATGGAGCGCTTTCGCGTCGAGGTGGGCTGGCGAGACCGGATCAAGCCAGGCAACATCGTGGGTGCCATCGCCAATGAAGCGGGTCTGAATGGTCGTTCGATCGGCCGAATTCAGATCTTCGACACCCACAGCACCGTCGACCTGCCCAAGGGAATGCCCGAAGACGTGTTCCAAGGCCTGCGCCAGCTGCGGGTCATGAACAAACCGCTGCAACTCTCGCGACTGCAGGGCTAAGGGCAAGGTCGGAGCTGCTCCCACCATTCCACCCACCATGCGTCTTCCCCTGCTGCGATTGGCCCCCCTTGGCTTGCTCCTGCTGGGGCTGGTCGCCAGTGGGAGCGAGAGTCGGGCCGCCAGCCTGGCTGAGGTGGTGAAGGCCTTTTGTCTCTCTGCCTATCAGGCCGATCTCAAGCAACAGGGAAAAGCCCTTTCGCTGGCCCTGATCGATCGCACCTGCGACTGTGTGGGCGGAAGGGTTGCCCAGGGAAGTGACGTGGAAGACGCCAACGAGGCCTGCGGGCGTCCGCCGGACCTGCGCTCGGTGAGGACGTCCTCACCGCAACCAGGTCCAGGGCCCATCAACTAAGCGCAGAGCCTGGTGACGCTGCCAAGGCCAAGGCTGGAGAGCTCGGCCATGGGTAGCCGTTCGACGGCGGCGATCAAAGAGCACTGGGTGGAAGCACTTTCACTGCTAACCAAACTCTGCAGCAGGTCAAAGCGATCCTGGATTGCCAATTCGCCATCTTCGCGCCAGGCGAGGCTCCAGGGGACAGGGGCGTGCATTTTGGGGCTCCCACTGAATCAGGATTCGCTGACAATGGAGCACGATCGGGTCCTTGGTCGGCTGGCTAAATGGTCTCTTCAGAAGCGCTTCATAAATCTCCATGAAGCCTGGCTCCGGCGGGCCTAGTTGAGCCGCCAGTCGGTAAAATAGAGATGATTCGCAGAGCGTTTGGCCTCGATCAGGCGCGTCCAGCAACCACTGGCGCACCCCGAGAACCGCAGCATCTCCCGAATCAGTTCCAGGAATTTGCTCCGTTAATGACCATTTACGTTGGCAACCTCTCGTTTCAAGCTGAGCGCGAGGACCTGCTTGATCTCTTCGGCCAATACGGAGAGGTGCGCCAGTGCAGCCTGCCCCTCGACCGGGAAACCGGCCGCAAGCGCGGCTTTGCCTTTGTTGAGCTGGCCGATGACGCAGCCGAACAAAAGGCCATCGACGATCTCCAGGATGTCGAGTGGATGGGCCGCATGATCCGCGTCAATAAAGCCACCCCCAGGGAAGGCGGCGGTGGCGGTGGCGGTAACCGAGGTGGTGGGGGCGGCGGAGGCGGTGGTGGCGGCTATGGCGGCGGCGGTAACCGCTGGTAAGCCCCCTGCCCCCTCGCCCAGCCCTGGGCCGGCTGATCAAAGCCCTGCGGCCCTATCGCCTCCGGCTGGTTCTGGCGACGGGCTGCTCTGTTTTGAACAAGCTCTTCGATCTGGCGCCTCCGGTGCTGATCGGCCTGGCGGTGGATGTGGTGGTCCAAAAGGACACCTCCTGGCTGGCCCGCTTTGGCACCACCACCGTGCCCAGCCAGCTGGGGCTGCTGGCGGTGCTCTCCTTTGTGATCTGGAGCGCCGAGTCGAGCTTCGAATACCTGCAAGGGTTGCTCTGGCGCAACCTGGCCCAGAGGCTGCAGCACCAGCTGCGACTTGAGGCCTACGACCACCTCCAGCAGCTGGAGATGGGCTTTTTTGAGCTGGGCAGCAGTGGCCGGCTGATGGCCGTGCTGAACGACGACATCAACCAACTGGAGCGCTTCCTCGACCATGGCGCCAACGAGATCCTGCAGCTGATCACCACCGTGGTTGTGGTGGGTGCCGCGATGGTGCTGCTCTCGCCTGACGTTGCCGGGGTGGCGTTCATTCCGATTCCATTGATCTTCTGGGGTTCCCTGCATTTCCAGCGGCGGCTGGCCCCCCTCTATGCGGCAGTGCGGGCGCAGGCCGCCGATCTGGCCAGCCAGTTGGGCAACAATCTCGGCGGCATGTTGACGATCAAGAGCTATTCGGCCGAGCGCTGGGAGCTGGCTCGGCTGGAGCGGCTAAGTGAGGCCTATCGCCAGGCCAACCGCCGCGCCATTCGTCTTTCGGCCGCCTTTGTGCCCCTGATCCGCTACGCCATTTTGTTTGCCTTCATCGCCATTTTGGTGATTGGTGGTCTGCAGGCCTGGCGCGGTGAGATCGCCACGGGCAGCTACGCCTTCCTGGTGTTCATCACCCAGCGCCTGCTCTGGCCGATCACCACCTTGGGCCGCACCCTCGACGACTACCAGCGGGCCATGGCCTCCACCAACCGGGTGCTGGGCCTGCTCGATACCCCGATTGCGATCCCCAGCGGCGAGCGGTCACTACCCCTGGCAGAGGTGCAAGGGGCACTGAGCTTTGCGGGGGTGGACTTTGCCTATCGGGACCGGGAAGGCCTGCTCACCAACTTCTGCCTGGAGGTGCCGGCTGGAAGCACGCTCGGCATCGTCGGGGCCACGGGGTCGGGCAAGAGCACCCTGGTGAAGCTGGTGCTGAGGCTCTACGAGATCCAGGCAGGCAGGATCTGTCTCGATGGGATCCCAATTCAAGAGCTGCGCCTCGACCACCTGCGCCGCGCCATTGCGCTTGTGAGCCAGGAGGTGTTTCTGTTCCCTGGGACCGTGGCCGAGAACATCGCCTATGGCAGTTTTGACGCAGGGCGGCCAGCCATTGAGCGGGCAGCGCTGCTGGCCGAGGCCGCCGCCTTCATTGAGGCCCTGCCCCAGGGCTACGACACCGTGGTGGGGGAGCGGGGCCAGCGCCTCTCCGGCGGCCAGAGGCAGCGCATCGCCCTGGCTCGCGCCATCCTCAGGAATCCCCCGGTGTTGATCCTCGATGAGGCCACCGCCGCAGTTGACAATGAAACCGAAGCAGCGATCCAGCGCTCCCTCGAGACAATCACCGCCGGGCGCACCACCCTGGTGATCGCCCACCGCCTTTCCAGCGTGCGCTATGCCGATCGGATTGTGGTGATGGATCGGGGCCGAATCGTTGAAAGCGGTCGCCACGAAGAGCTGGTCGCCCTGGCCGGCCCCTATGCCAATCTCTGGCGCGTGCAGGCCGGCCTGCGCAGCGGTGAGCCCCTGGGCCCGTAGGGCCCTGATCGTGAAATAGCTTTTGGGGGATGAGACCCACCCAGAACCATCGACCCCGCAGAAGGGGTAGGCGAGCTTCCCTGTTGGTGGCGATCGGAATTGGGCTGGGCGGGGGCCTGCTGCTGGCCGCACCGCTCTCCCAGCTGCTCTCGGATGCGGGCTCGGGCCGGAACCCCGCCATCACCAATCCGTTTGCGGCCTGGAGCGGCATCACCAACCAGGACATCCTGCTGCTCGGCACGGATGTGGGGGGCGGGAACACCGATGTGATTGCCAGCCTGCGCGTCGATGGCGGCATCACCCGGATCACCCAGGTGCCCAGGGACACCTATATCGAAGCGGAGGGGTATGGCCCCCACAAGATCAATGCCCTCTACAGCCTCGGGGGAACAGATCTGCTCAAGGGAGAACTCTCCCGCAAATTGGGACGACCGATCACCCACCACGTGGTGGTGAATTTGTCGGCGATCAGGTCTATGGCCGATGCCCTGGGCGGCATCGAGGTGCACGTGCCTAAACGGATGGTCTACAGCGATCACAGCCAGGGGCTCTACATCGATCTGCAACCAGGGCCCCAGACCCTCAAGGGCCGCGACCTAGAGGGCTTCCTGCGGTTTAGACATGATGAGATGGGTGATATTGGTCGGCTGGAGCGCCAGCAGCTGGCCCTGCAGGCCCTGTTTCGCAAACTCACCCGACCCGAGCATCTGGTGCGGTTGCCGGTGCTGCTGGCCGCCGCGGGAAAAAACCTTAAAACCGATCTGGGCCCGATGGAGCTTGGCGGCCTGATCACCGCCATGGGCACGACCCAGCTGGAGACCAAGCGGCTGGGTGGTCGCCCCTTCTATCGCAATGACATCAGCTACTGGGACGCCGAGTGGCCCCAGCCCGCTCCAGACGGCTCCGCCGAGAACGGTGGTGAGGATGGTGGCGAGAATGGTCGCTATCGCTTCCTGTTTTGATCGCCATCTTGACCAGGTTCGCCGTTGCTGCGCTGGGACAAGGTGATCAGGGCCAGAACCAGGGCCACCCCGGCAAGTAAGGGGGTGGAGGCGGCCACGGTCACCCCGAGGGCAGCCGTAAACCAGATCGAAGCCGCACTGGTGAGTCCGCGCACCTCAGGCAGGCCCCTCTTGTCAGCAGCAGGGGGCACCAGGATCTCGCCCGCCCCAAGGAAGCCAATGCCGGTGGCGACCCCCTGAATCACCCGGCTGCGGGCCTGGGGGTCGTCACCAGCCGCCAGCACCATCAGGCAGGCACTGAGGCCCACCAGCACATGCACCCGCAGGCGGTTGGGATGGCTGGTATTGCCGTGGTGGGCGCGGTTGATGCCCACAGCCAAGCCGCACAGAACCGCCAGGCCCAGGCGCAGCAGAATCTGCAAGTCCGGGGTGAAGGGCAACGATCCGGGTCTAACCACCCCCATCATCGATCGCGCTGGACAGGAACGCCAGAATCACCACAAGGCTGTGACCCCACTCCCGCGTGCTGAGCCACCCCGCCCTGCGCGCAGCCATCAAGATCGGCCTCGCCGCCGCCCTCGCCGGCGCCTGGGCGCTCAGCTTCCGCGACGTGCGCTTCATCTGGTACCCGCTGTTGGCGGTGGTGATGTGCATGGACGAGACCGATACCCGGGTGATGGCCGCGGCCCGGGGCCGGGTGCTGGGCACGATCGGCGCCGGCGTGGTCAGTTTTCTGGTACACACCCTGCTGGATGGCTGGGTGGGACTGACGGTGTCGTTGCTGGTGGTTGTGCCCCTGCTGCGGCTGATGCGCTGGCAGGCCGGCCTGGCCACGGGAATCGTGATGTGCTCGATGCTGTTCCTGGTGGCCGATTACGCAGAGCTCAACTGGATCTATGTGCTGAACCGCACGGCCGACACCCTGGTGGGTGTGGTGGCCACCCTGCTGGTGAATGCCCTCTTCTGGCCCATCAACCGGCTGGCGGAGATGGGCCAGCTGGACAGGCAGCTGCGCAGCGTTCTGGGCCACCGCCTGGAGACGATCCGCCGCCAGCTCAAAGATCCGGTGGCCGGTGAATGGCGGGCCAGCCAGCCGATCGTGGGCAGTCGCCTCTGCCAGCAACTCAACCAGCTGGTGAACGACGAGTTGCGCAGCAACCCAGGGGGCGCCGCCCAGCGGCAGCACTGGCGCCAGCGCAGCCTGCTCTGGGAGCGCATCAACCACCACAGCCTGCAGCTCCAGCGTCTCGGGCAGCTGCTCCCCCAGGGGGCCCTGGCGTCGGCCGCGACACCTTGGCTAGAGCGGCTGCCGGCACTGCTCGGCCCAAACCCGACGCCCGAGGTCCTGGGTCTGCCGGAACGGCAACGCCTCCCGGACCTCGCCCAGGCTCAGGGACTTCCCCCCCTGCTGTTGCTGGCCCTCGACGATGAGCTGCAACGGCTCACCCGCAGTGCCCAGAGCCTGGCCCTGGCCAGCCGAGGGGATGGGGGCCGGCCATGAACGCCTCACCCCTGATCACACGAACCGACCTGCGGATGGCCCTCACCGCCGGGCTCTCGGCTGGATTCGTGATCATGCTCGGCCTTCCCGATCCTTTCTACGCCCCTTTAGCTGTGGGAGCGGCCCTGGGAGGCACGGTGGGCGCCACCCGGGTGCTCGGCACCCAACGGGTGTTGGGCACCCTGCTTGGGGGAGTGATCGTGGCGATTGGGTTCAACACCATGGGCCAGGCCCTGCCCCTGCCCCTGGGAGTGGCGGTGGCCCTGGGCCTGACGCGCATCTTCGGAGGGTCCCTCGGCCTGCGGTCCGGTTACAAGGTGGCCGGGCTCGTGGTGGCCATGGGCTGGACCGTGCACCACACCAACCTGGCCAGCTGGATCCCCAGCCGTCTGGTGGTGACCCTGATCGGCGTGTTGGCAGCGTGGCTGGCGGTGAGCTGGATCTGGCCCAGCCGCGCCCTGGCCCAGCACCAGGCCCACTCCCGGCGACTGTTCGCCGACATCGCCACCCTGCTGCGGGAACGGGCCAGCCTGTTGCTGGAGGAACGGGAACTGGAGGCCAGCGCCCGTCTGCAGCGGCGCAACCAGCTGGTGAACGCCACTCTCCAACTCCAGAACCAGCGCCAGGAGGCCAGCCAGGAGCTGGGCTACGACCGCCTGGGAGAACGGATGCAGCGCCTCTGGGACCTGCAGGAGCAATGGCTCAGCGCCGTGATCGGCAACTACCGAACCTTGCTGCGCCTGCCGGTGGTGCCGTTGACCAGTCCCAGCCTGAAAGCCCTGATGGAGGCGGAACATGCCCTCCTGCAGGATCTGGCCGACCAGCTCGACGGCTGGGCCCAGCACTGGCCCGATGCCCCAATCCTGGGGGCCTACGCCGCCGCCGGGCCAGACCTGGAGCGGCTGGAGCTGGCTGAACAATCAGCGTTCCAGGATCCGCTTGCCACAGCGGTGTTGCTGGGCAGCAGCGGCGGACGCCGGGCGATCACCTGCCATCAACTGGTCGAAGCGACCCGAGGCTTCGAGGCCGCCTGGGCTGCGGTGCCCTGAGCTGCCTTGCGGGAGAGTGACCCCCCCCTAGGCAAGACGGCATTCCGTTCTGCAGACTCACCGATATCAGGGGTTAATCGGAACCACCGTGGCAATCCGCAGCCGCGCCGCTGCTGGAGCGCCATCCGGCGAAACTGCTGATGGTTAACTTCGGGGCCACCGCCTCCCGCCTGATCACCCTGGTGCGCGAGCCCCCCACCCTCCAGTATCCCCAGCTGGTGGTGCCGCTGCACCGGGCCGAAGCGGAGCTGCTGCAGGCCCTGGCAGGGCATCTGGGCCAATGGGAACGGCAGATCCGTGGCCGCTGGGGGCTGCCCAAGCCACCCGAAAGCGAGCTTCAGCTGCCGCGCAGCTGGCAGCAGCTGAGCCAGGAGCTCAACAATCCCACCGCCAACTCGGCCTCCCTGGAGCGGCTAAAGCGGATCGCCAGCCTGCTGATGCTTTGCCGCCAGGCCGAGCAGGCCATCAGCACTGCGGAAGCAAACTGGGCGGGAATTCTGGCCCGGGCCTGAATCACGACGATGACCGCATTACGCCGATGACGATGGGCCTTGTCAGCCGCCTGCTGCAACAGCGGCATGCCCTCTACCGAACCATTCTGGCGGTGGAAGTCATGGCCCTGGTGGGCCTGCGCGGCCTCCAGCAGGCACCACGGCTGGTGAGCGTGGTGTATCTGGTGATCTCCGCTGTGGCCGTGCTGACGGACTCTCCGCTGCTTCGCAAGAACCGCCTGGATCCCTCGGCCACGCAGGCGATGCCCAGCGCCCTCGGACGCCGGGTGCAGAGGGTGCTGCTGCGCCGGCAGCGCCTGGTGAGCTTCTGGATCGTGGCCCTGGCTGTAGAACTGCTCTGGCAGGCCGCACTGGAGATCAATCCCAGCATGGCCGTGCAGTTGAGCGTGCTCCATCTGGTGGTGTGGCTCAGCCTGATGCTGGTGGTGCTCTGGGGCCTGGTGAAGGCCCTGGTCGAAGAACCGGTGTTCAACGGCGACCTGCTGATGGGGGCAGCCGCCGGGTATCTGCTGGTGGGCTTCACCGGCGGCATCGTGCTCAATTCGCTGCTGGTGCTCGATCCGGCGGCCTTCAACCTGCCGGCGCATGGCCATGCCCTACCCGATGGCATCGGCCATGCGCCGGCCATGCTGGGCGCCGCCTTCGCCAGCCTCACCACCATCGGCAGCCCGGTACTGAAAAGTGGCAGCCTCACCAGCCTCACCGCCAGCGTGGGGATCACGATCGTGGGCCAGCTCTATGTGGCCATTCTGATTGCCGGGGTGCTGGGAAATCAGAAGGCGGTGGACACGCCGAGTCAACCCGCTGCCGCCCCTGAAGCTGAACACACCCGGGGCCAAAGAGCTGCTGCGCAAATCAAACTGCGCAGACCGAGGCGCTGATCTGCATCACCGTGGCAATGCGCAACCGCGTTCTGGCCCTGTTGTGGCTAGGGCTGATCCCGGCCCAACTTGCCCCGGCTGCGCTAGCTGCACCACTTCCAAGCCAGCAGCGGCCAACCCAAAGCACCGAACTGATCGAGCGCAGCTGGCAGCGGCTGGATGCGGAGCTTCGGGCGCTCGATCGGCTGCTGCCTAACGAGCCCGAGCCCCCGGTGGGCGACGTGCTCAGCACACCGGAGCTGCCCGCCAACCTGATCCGGGCCAACCAACCCGCCACCGGTCCGATTCAACCCGCCGACACGGTGGCCAGTCCGCCCCTGGATCTGCCCACCCCCCAGCAGCTTCAGGCTGGCGGCGTTGCCAGCCTCAGCCTGGAGCAGGCCCTGGCCATCGCCTTTGCCAACAGCGCCACCCTGCAGGCCCAGCGCGAGCAGGTGGCCGCCGCCCTGGCCAGCCTCCAGGCCGCCATGGGCAGCTACTGGCCCACCATCAGCGCCTTTGCCAACGGCGGCTACGAGGGCGCTCGCAGCACCACCACCTCCAACAAGCCCAACGACAACCTGGGCTTTGGCCCGCTGTTTAACCCTGCAGGGCTGCTCGACTCCGCCGGAAAACCCACCGCAGGCCCCTTTTATGTGCCCAACGGCGGTTCCGTGGCGGCCACCTCCGGGGAATGGGGCGTTGAGGGGGGCCTGCAGCTCAACTACGCCCTGCTCGACTTCGCCCGCACGCCCACGGTGAAAGCGGCCCGCGCCAGCCTGGAGCAGCAGCGCAACACCTATGCCAACCAGCTGCGCTCCCTGCAGCTGCAGGTGAGTGAGGCCTACTACCAGCTCCAGGAGGACGAGCAGCAGGTGCGCGTCTACGACGCCAACCTGCGCAACGACCTGGTGATCCTGCAGGACACCCTCGACCTCAAGCAGGCGGGCCTGGTGCCCAGGCTCGATGTGCTGCGGCGGCGCGCCATTCAGGCAGCCGACGAAGAGACCCTTATCCAGTCTCTGGCCGATCGGGCAGTGGCCCGCAGGCAATTGGCGTTGCTGCTCAACCTGCCGCCCCAGGTGACCCCCAACGCCAGTGATCCGATCGTGGTGCAGCCGCGCTGGCCCCTCGATCTGGAGGCCAGCCTCCTGGCGGCCTACCGGGGCAACCCCGAACTGGAGGCGATCCTGGCCACCCGCACGGCCCTGGCCCAGCAGAGCCAGGCGACCGCGGCAGGTCTGCTGCCGAAACTCTCGCTGTTTGCCAGCGGCGGCGGCAGCAGCTCCCAAACCAGCCTGTCCAACTTCGATCTTGGCGGCGGCGGCTGCTGCGGTTCCACCGCCTTGCCCCTGAGCACCACCAACGGCTGGGACTGGTCGGTGGGTTTGACCTTCACCTGGCTGCTGTTTGATGCCGGCACCACCGCTGGCCAGGCCCGGGCCCTTACCAAACAGGCTGCGGCCACGGCCCAGCAATACGCCGCCAGTCGCAACGACATCCGCCTGCGGATCGAGCAGGCCTTCTTCAACCACGAAGCCAGCCTGGCCAAGCTGAGTTCAGCTCGCCGAGGCGTGGCGGCCGCCTTGGAGGCCTTCCGTGACGTGCGGCTGCGCTATCTAACCGGCCTCGACAGCGAGCTCAATCTCTCCAATACCCAAGACCGCCTGATCAACAGCCTGGTGCGGCGGATCAACGCCACGGTGAACGTGAACATCACCTACGCGAAGTTGCTGAAGGAGCTGCTGCCGATGCCCCGGGATCCCAATCTGCCGATCCAGCCCCAGCTGCAGCTCAGCAGCAGCCCCGCCACCCAACCTTGAACGGGCGACACCCAATGGCTGCCGCCCTGCCCTCCCTGAGCCCTATTTGGCGCAACAGTCTGCGCATCTGGCTGGCCAGCACCCTGACGATCGGGATCCTGTTTTGGTCTGGGCGCAACCACCTGCTGGGGCTGGCTCTGGTGATGGCTGTGTTGTTCGTGAATGAGAACGACCTCACCCCCGCCCGCAGCATTGGCCAGCTGGTGGCCGGAGCCTTAATCGGCATCCTCACGGCCATCGTGCTGCACGAGATATCCACCAGCTGGGTGGTGCTGGGCCTGGCAATCCTTATCACCGGTGTGCTGGTGCGCAGCCTGGGGCTGCTCAAAGGCCTGAGTACGGGGTATTTGAGCTGCTGGGCCGTGGAACTGATGCACCGCGGCAACCAGTTCAACTGGGCGATGATTTTTAACCTGGCCTTCGCGGCGGTGGTGGGCATCTTGATGGCGCAGATCGCCACCTGGGCCCTCTGGCCGCGCCGCCCCCTGCAACAGCTCCCTGCCCTGGAAGCCCGGATCGCCAGTCAGCTCGAGGCGCAAATCCTGGCCATGCAGCAGTGGCTGGATAGCGGCGGTGAGCCCCCAGCTGCCCTGCGCTCCCAGGATCTGCTGCCCAGCATTCAGCTTTTGCAACAGCTCCGCGACCAAAACCAGGGCCTTCCCATGCCCGCCCACACCCAACACCAGCTGTCGCGCTGGGCCCAGGCCGGCAGCATCTGGCGACAGGTGTTACGCCAGTGGCTGCTGCTGGAGCCCCTGCTACGGCAGCTGGACACACCCCTGCCGGCAGACAGCCCCCAGCCCCTGCTCCGCAGCGCGCTCGCCAGCCTCGCCGGGACCTTAAAAACCCAGCCCACCGCCGCTCCAGCGCCAATCCTCTCAAGCCCAGCTCAAGATTGGCTGGAAGAAGCTGGGCGTCTGGTTGCCCCCCAGCCCCTACTGCTGGCCATCGGCCAGCAGTGCCAAGTGTTGAAACAGCTGCTCCACAGCCGGGCACTGCTCAGCGTGGGCCTGGCCCAGCTCTCGGCCTCGCAGGGATGACCCGCCCTGCCCTGCGGGACACCCTGCGCCTCGCTGCCACTGTGACGGTGGTGAACGGCTTCGCCAATCTCACCGGCCTGCCCTTTGCGCTCTACGCCTCCCTGGCGGTGCTGAGCGTCAGCGTAGGCAACTACGGCAACACCCTCGAACTCGGCCGTCAGCGCTTGGTTGGCACCGCAATTGGCGCCATGGTGGTGTTCTTCGGCTACCGGGCCTGGGGGCATCTGCCGCTGGTGGTGGCGCTGCCGCTGGCCTTGCTACTAGCCCGGCTGATCGCCGGCTCGTTGCGGCTCACGGTGGGCTATGCGGTCTGCTGCTTTGTGGTGGTGATGGGCTGGCTGACGCACGACCAGCAGCTCGACAGCTGGATCCCGCTGCGCTTGCTCTGGACCGCGTTCGGCATCCTGATGGCCCTGCTCAGCCTGCGCCTTTTCTGGCCGTCTAGAGCCCGGATCCATCAGCGCGAGGGGCTGCTGCAGCTGCTGGTGGATCTGGGACACACCCTGCTGCAGGTGGTGCAGAACCCGCCGGAAGCTATCCAATCCCAGGCGCAACGTCGCCGCCAGCTAGGGCAGCAGATCCGTAGCCTGCGCACAAGCCTGCAAGGCCTGCGCGACCAACGCCAGGGCGCCCTGCTGGAACTGGGAACACTGGCGAGCGAGCATCCTGTTGCACGGATGTGGGCACTGCTGGACCAGGCCAGCGAAGCCCTGATCCTGGATCTCGACGAGCTGCGGCGCCTGCCGAATGCCGACTGGCTGGGCTGGGGTCTACAGGTCGACTACGACGCAGGCCTGGCTTTTGTGCAGGGTGTGGTCGAGCGTTTGCTGAGCTGGCGACAGCAACTGAGCGATTCAACCCAGCTACAGCCACCGCCGAGCCAACCGCGTTCGGCGCTGTCCTTAGAGGCCCTGCAGTCGCCCGAATCCAATGCTGCGTACACGCGGCTAAGTCCAGAGCAACTGCAACGGGTGGCCGCTCAGTTGATGGTGCTCAACCGCATGGATCACACCATGGAGAGCACCGAACGCCAATGGCGAGAGCTTGTGAGCTGAGAACTCAGGCGTTGGGCCGCGACGACCACCAGCGCTCCACGCGATAGAGGAGCACCACCAGCAGCACCACCAGCCAAAACCACAGCTCCGGCGGGTTGGCATTGAACAGGATCAGCAGCAGCACCACCTCGCTCACCAGCCAGGGGAACTCCTGCCGCAGCAGGGGGTTGCGGATCTGGAAACGGGGCTTGGCGTCCACGGGGCGGGTCACGAAACAGTATTGGGCTGACGCAGGGAAGGCAGGTTCCAGCGCAGGTCGATCCAGGGAGTGCGGAAGCCACCGGTGAGGGAGCGCAGGCCTGGAATCACGTAGCTGATCGGCGAGCGCCACTCCACATAGGCGTGGGTCGACACCGTGAGGCCGTCGCGGATCGGGAACACACCGCTGCCCCCCGAGAGAGTCCAGCGGTAGCCATCCACGCTGGTGGGATCCCGCTCCAGCTCGATTTCGCTGCGCATCACCGGGCCGCTCTTGGTGAGTTCCTGGGCCAGCTGCGCGTTGCCGGTGGTGGTGGAGATGTCGTCTGCGGTTGCGGGCAGGGTCAGCACCTGGGTCACCTTGCCCACGATGCCGCCGAAGCGGCCGCGCTGGTTCCACTGCGGCACCACCTCCACCGGCAGCCCCAGGGGCAGGCGGCGGGCATCGGCGGGTGCGAAGTAGGCCACCACCCGCAGCGGGCGGTCCTTGGCGCTGGGTTGCTCAGGCCGGCCAATCGTGCCCAGCCGCTGGCCGGTGCCCACGGTTTGGCCCCCGATCACCTGCAGATCCAACACCGTGCCGTCCCGGTCGGCATGCACCTTGCCGTCGTAGCTGATCTTGGCTTCGGTCACCTGGATCTCACGCTTGAGATCGTCGATCTGATAGCGGCGCTGCAGGGCCTGGGTTTCGATGCTGAGCTTCACCTGCTGGTAGTTGGTCACCACGTTCTTCTCGTTGATCTTCACGTCATCGAGATTGACGCTGGTGCTGGTGAGCCCCTGCTCCGCTGACACCACCTCGGTCGAGAGCGGCGCCACCACCTCGCGCTTGGCCAGCCAATCGAGGTTGCGCAATTTTCTGGAGTAGGTCGACTGCAGTTCGCCGTAGCGACGGCGATCTTCGGAATACTTGGCCAGAGATGTATCTAGGGCCCGCTTCTCGGTGAGCAAGCGCAAGGCATCGCGCTCATCGAGCTGGGCGTTGTGCCGCTGCAGCTGGCGCAGGTTGCCGCGCTGCTGGTCGAGCTGGCGCTCCAGCACCGGCAGATACAGCTGCATCAGCACCTGGCCGCGCGCCACCGACTCACCCTCCTTCACAAACACCTCCCGCACCTGGCCGCCGGCACGGGCGTTGAGGATGCCGGCGTTGTTGGGGTAGATCAGCACGCCCATGCCTTCCACCTCGGTGGGCACGGGCCAGAACAGGGCCCAGAGCACCAACACACCGCCCACCCCCGACAGGCTCACGCCCACCTGGTTGTGATCGCTCAGCCCCTGCCAGCGGGCCTGCAAGCGCTGAAACGGGCCGCGATGGCTGGGCGCCGCGGCGGTGGGGCTGGCCTGGGTCATGGCACCTATTTTGCAGGATTAAAAGGCAGCTGTCAGGCCCAGCTGTTGCAGGCGCCGCGTTGCCGCAGCTGCCGGCGCGCCCTCCAAGGCCAGGGCCTGGGCCAGTAGGGGCGCCAGCACCGGCACCTGGCTAAAGCCCGCACTAAAGCCGGTGAACAGCCACAACCCAGGTGCCCCTGCCAGCGGTCCCACCAGGGGCAAGCCCTCACTGCAGAAGGCCACGGGCGCCTGGCGCAGATGGCCGGGCAGGGCCGCCAGCGGCGCCCCCCAGGCTTGGGCCGCCAGCTCTTGGCGCAGGTGCCCCTCCACTTCTTCAGGCGGTGGCGCTGCCCTCAGCTCCAGCTCCGGTCGCACCAGGGTGTGCTGGCCCAGCAGGGCCCCAGGGCCCCAGGGCACCAGGCCCCCATCCACCAGCCACTCCGGTTGGTCCAGGCAGGCGGCGCGGCGCTCCAGCGCGACCCGCCCAAAGCTGGGCGGCAGCCAGGCGGCGGCGCGGCCCAGGCTTGGCGGGTAGGCGGGTAGCTCCAGCACTGCTGCCCAGCTACTGCGCAGGCGGGAGGGCAGGGCCGGCCAGAGCTGGCGGCAGTGGGCGCCAGCGGCCAGCACCAGCTGGGGGGCCTGCAGGTCGCTGCCATCGCTGAGGTGCAGCTGCCAACCTTGCGGCGACTGGCGCTCCAGGCGTTCCAGCCGGGCCGGGCGGCACCTCACCCCCGCGGCCGCCAGCAGCAGCGGCAGGCGCGCCACCAGCACGGCGGTGTCCACCTGGGCGAATGGCAGCGGCCACCAGGCACTCAGCGCCCCCAAGCCGGTGCCGCCAGCCTGCACCCGCAAGCGGCAGGGTCGCCAGCCCAGGTCACCATGACGTTCTTGCAGGCGGCGCCAATGTTTGGAAGCCCCCGCCGCCAGCCGGGCCAGGGGGGTGGCCGCCAGGGGCCAGCCCGGCAGGGCGCCATAGCTGATCCCCGTAGCCGAATCCGCCCCTGCGGGGCCCGGGGCATCGATGAGGCTCACCGAGGCCCCTAGGTTCCGCAACTCCAGAGCCAACAGACACCCTGCCAAGCCACCGCCAACAATCACCACATCGGCAGGGGCCGCAACCGTCACACCAACAGGGTGAAGGAGGAAACCACCAGGTGGAACATGTCCTTCACCTTGCTCCAGCGGATTTCGTTGGTGCTGGCCGCAAAGGTGTAGAGCCGGCCGCGATCGAGCACCACCGTGGCCAGCTCGTGGCGGTCGCGGTCTTCGAGGTGCACGGCGTATTCGAGGTCGTAGAAGGTGCGGGGCCCCTCCTGGCGCTCGGAGGCCTCCACCAGTTCCGCCGCCCGGCCGCTGCCTTCAGGGGCGATCACGGTGCGGCGCAGCTGTTCGCCTACGGCAACGGCGCTGCCCAGTTTCTCCAGGTCGTTGGTGGGGTTGACCTCGGAGATCACCAGGCTGAGGGTCTCATCACTGTTGATCAGGTCGTGGAACACCACCTGGGGACCGCCGCTCACCTGCACCCGGGTCCAGCCGGTGGGATAGAGGAAGGCATAGCGGCCATCGGGGCTCTGAAAGCTGTTCAATCCGGCGGCTGAGGCGCTGCAGGCCGTCAGCAGCCCGGTCAGCAGCCCCGCCAGCAGCAGGGCAACCAGGCGGGGCAGGGGGGAGGGAAGACCGGCCCCTTTGCGGGTTTCAGCCATGGCGACGGCAAATGCTTGGCGCCATTCTGCTGGGCCGCCAGCATGGGCCCGATCGCCCCCAGTTCCGATGCCCCGCAGGCCTACCTGGGTCGACCGGCAACAACGTCGCCACGACTCCCCCTTTTTCCAGCTGCTGGATAACTCCTTTCTCTTCCGCCTGGCCCTCTCGGCCGCCGGCGCCCTGACCCTGCTGCTGGTGGTGAACAGCTACGCCACCTGCCGCAACAACCAATGGGCCAAAGGCTGCTTCTGGCGGGATGCGGAAGCCCTGATCAGTGTGGGCAATGTGGAGTCACTGAGCATCGTGACGGCCGCTTTCCTCTATGTGCTCGAGGGCCAAAAGCGCAAACAGCGGGAAAATATTGAGGCCTATGAGCTGCTGAAAACCTGCAATGAGTCGGGTGCCCGCTGGCTGATCGGGCGCATCCAAGCGCTGGAGATCCTCAACCGCGCCGGCCTGCCCCTCGACGGCCAAAATCTGGCTGGCTTTGACCTGCACAACCTGCATGCCCCCGGGGGCCACTGGCATCAGGTCAACCTGGAGCAAAGCGTTTTGCGCAACGCCAACCTGGCCGGCACCGACCTCACGGGCACCAACCTGCGCGGCGCCGATCTGCGTGGTGCCGACCTGCGGCACGCCATCCTGCGCAACGCGATCCTGGAGGGCGCCGACCTAGGCGGGACAAACCTGCCTAAATTCAGCCCACTTGCGGCGAATCGCTGAGCGGCTTCACGCGCCCGTTGGCCCGGCTGATTGACCAGTTCGAGCGACTGCCGGGCATCGGCCCCCGTACAGCCCAGCGGCTTGCCCTGCACCTGTTGCGCCAGCCGGAGGAGCAGATTCGCAGCTTCGCTGACGCCCTGCTGGCCGCCCGCAGCCAGGTGGGCCAGTGCCAGCGCTGCTTCCATCTCTCGGCCGAGCCGTTCTGTGAGATCTGCCGCAACGACGAGCGCAGCAACGGCCAGCTGTGTGTGGTGGCAGATTCCCGCGACCTGCTGGCGATGGAGCGCACCCGGGAATTCAAGGGGCACTACCACGTGCTCTGCGGCTTGATCTCGCCAATGGATGGCATTGGCCCCGAACTGCTCCAGATCCAGCCCCTGGTGCGCCGGGTGGATGCCGAGCAGATCAGCGAGGTGATCCTGGCTCTCACCCCGAGTGTGGAGGGGGATACCACCAGTCTCTACCTGGCCCGCCTGCTCAAGCCCTTCACGATGGTGAGCCGCATCGCCTATGGCCTACCGGTGGGCAGTGAGCTGGAATATGCCGACGAAGTCACCCTGGCCCGCGCCTTTGAGGGGCGTCGAGCCGTCGAATGAGCTCCCCATCTCGCTACAGCGCCATTGCCCCCGAACAGCGGTTGCCGCCCTGGCTGCGCCGTCCCGTCGGGACTGCTTCCCAGCTGGAGGCCGTGCAGGGGGTGGTCAAACAACAGCGGCTGCATACGATCTGCGAGGAGGGCCGCTGCCCCAACCGGGCCGAGTGCTACGCCGCCGGCACGGCCACCTTCCTTTTGGGGGGGCCTATCTGCACCCGCAGCTGCGCCTTCTGCCAGGTGGACAAGGGCCAGGCCCCTGCTCCGCTCGACGCCGCTGAGGCGGAGCGGGTGGCCGCGGCGGTGGCCAGCCTCCAGCTCTCCTATGTGGTGCTCACGGCCGTGGCCCGTGACGATCTGGCCGACCACGGCGCCTGCCTGTTCACAGCCACCATGGCCGCCATTCGCCGCAGCCGCCCGGGGACGGCGATCGAGGTGCTCACACCCGACTTCTGGGGCGGCCATCGCGACGAAGCGGACGGCTTGGCGGCCCAACGGCAGCGGCTGGCCGCAGTGCTGGCCGCCGAACCGGTGTGCTTCAACCACAACCTGGAAACCGTTGAACGCCTGCAGGGGGAGGTGCGCCGCGGCGCCACCTACCGCCGCTCCCTGGCCCTGTTGGCCGCAGCCCGCCAGCTGGCACCCCAGATCCCCACCAAGAGTGGCCTGATGCTGGGGCTGGGTGAAACCCAGGAGGAGGTGGTGCAGACGCTGCAGGACCTGCGCAGCGTTGATTGTCAGCGCCTCACCCTGGGGCAATACTTGCGCCCATCCCTCGCCCACATCCCGGTTGCCCGCTACTGGACTCCGGCAGAATTCGAGGAGCTGGGCGTCATCGCCAGGGAGCTGGGCTTTCAACAGGTGCGCAGCGGGCCGCTGGTGCGCAGCAGCTATCACGCCGAGGCAGCATGACGGCTGCCTCCTGAAGCCCACCTGACCAACACCACCCCATGAGCCAATACAACACCCCCCATTTCGTGGCAGCCCAGCTCGAAGACGGCTGGATGCTTCAATCCGAGCACGTGACGAAACTTCAAAATGGTGATTGGATCCTCGATCGAGAAGAATTGGAGGAACTATCAGGGCTGCTGCAAACATTGCTCAGCCAGAGTTAAGGAAGCGCTGACCCAGCTCTGATTTAGCTTCCCATTTTATGGGACACCTTTGCCATTCTTGAGCATGGCTATCAGCCCTGGAGGTGCAATAAGCCTATTATTTTGCGGTTTTTGACTTCGCCCTGCCCAGGGCCATTGTTCCCTTGGCCTCGTCACTACGGCGCAGACCTGCTTACCTGACCAGCCGTCCCTGCGATTGTCTTCGCCGCTGCAGCCAGCAATACTTGCCGCGAGTGCTGGCTCCCCACGCCAGGGATCCTGTTCTGCAGGGCTCAAACGGTTGCCAATCGTGTTGCGTCCCAGCGGACTGCTGATTCCCCTGCTCAGGGTCCTGTTGGTGTTGGGAGCCGGAGGATTCACCCCGGCCGTCCAGGCCGAGTCCGATCCCCCCAGCCTCAACCGGCTGTTGAATGTTCCTGGCTGGATCGACCTAAACCTCAACCTGCAGGCCCAGCCCCTGGCCAACCCGAGCGGCGGAACCGAGCAGAGCGCCAGCTGGATGCAGCAGCTCACCCTGGGGGCAGCGTTCAGCAGTGGCCTGGCCAAGCCCGCCGACCAGTGGCACGAAGGCGACCACTGGCGGGCCAACCTGAAATTGATGCTGTTCAGCGGTGATCCCCAGCTCAACGAAGCGATCGGAGCCGCCTATCCCCTCCAAAACGCGGCCCATCCGACTGGCCTGTGGCTCACGGAGGCGACCATTGAGCGCCGGGCCGGCTCGGGGGAACTGGCGCTGAAAGCTGGGGTGTTCTCCCTCAATCCGGGCTTTGTGAGGACGCCGGTGCTCGATCAATACGTGCACTCCGCCCTCAATGACACCCTCAACTCCGAAATCGATGGCGTGCCGATCAACCCCTACGTGGCCCCAGGGCTGCAGCTGAGCTGGACCCCCGGTCCCCAGGGTCGCTATGGCGAATGGCGCTATGGCGCCTTTTGGCTCGATTCCCAAGTCGCCCTGGCGGGCCTGTTCGGGGTCAATCCCGACCTGAGCTCAAGCGAGGGCAGCCTTCACCTTCTGCAGTGGACCTTCACCCAGCTGCCCGGAGCCAGCGCCCTGGCGGCACCGATCCGGCGGCAGGGTCAGACCATCTCCCGCCAGCTTCCTTCCCCCCAGGTTCAGCTGGGCGGGATCTATTTGACCAAGGACAGCTCGGGCAAGTCCAATGGGTCCCTTTACGGCACGATCACGATGGCGTCCCCCCTGCCGCTGGGCCTCGACAACCGCTTCTGGCTCGGTGTCAAAACTGCGGTGAGCGGAGACACCAACCCCGTGCCCCTGTTTCTGGCTGGCGGCTGGCTGGGCCAGGGGCTGTTGCCCGGCCGCCCCCTAGATGTGCTGGCCCTGGGCTACGGCCGCAGCAGCTTCAACAGCCAGCTGAACCCAGGCCTGACAGCCGAAGCCGTGCTGGAGCTGAACTACAGCTTCAACCTGACTGCCAACTTGTCGCTGCAACCGGTGCTGCAGTGGGTGCTCAACCCGGGTGGATCGGGCCAGGTCGATGACATCGTGGCCGCCGGCCTGCAACTACAGCTGCAGTTCTGAATCAGTCCGTGTGAATTAGTCCATCAGCAACCGATAGGCCGCCTCCAGCCGGTGAAAGGCCTGGGGATCGCCGCCCAGATCGGGGTGGTGGGCCTTGGCCAAGCGCCGATAGGCCCGCTTCACCATCTGCGGGCTCGCCCCGGCCTCTAGCCCCAGCTCCCGCAGGGCCTCGCCGCGGGGGTCTGGGGCCGAGCTCTGGGCCCAGCTCTGGGAGGAGTTCTGGGAGGTGGTCGGGCCCCGGGAGTGGTTTTCGGTGCGGGTGCCGCGGCGGCGCTGGCCGAGTTGGGCTTGGCGGCGCCCCAACTCCACCACCACCTGGAGCGGCGCTTCAGTGAGCCACTCCGGCGCCCGGGGGCCATAGAGGGCAAAGGCCGCCCGCACGGCCCAGCGGGCCCGACTGTGGGGACCCCGGAGCGCTTCGGCCAGTGCGGTGCCCAGGCCAGGGGAGCGGCGCTCGAGCTCCTGCTCCAGGCTGAGCGCCGGGTTCGACCAGTGGCGTCGCAGCTCCTCGACCACCCCCCGCAATCCGCCCGGTGGACCGATCCGCAGCGCTTGCCACTGGGGGTGGGCGGCCATCGCCTGACCCCAGCGCTCCAGCTGATCTGGGCTGAGGCCATGGCCATAGGTCGGGCCACCCGTGGGGCCATCTGGGCCAGGCTGGGGGGCCCGCGCCGAAAGTTGCTCCAGCCGGCGGCGCAGGGTCTGCACTTCGCGGCGCAGGGCATCATTTTCGGCCAGCAGGGCATCGACGTTGCTGGTGACCGGCGGGCTGCCCGGCGCTGGCCGCCAGCGGCGGGGATCAAAGCCCATCCAGCCCACCCAGGCGGCGGACGCTGCGCCGCAGCACCTCGGCGCAGTCCGCCCGCATCAACAGGCCCGAGCCACCCCAGAGCAAGCGGGGAGCCAGATCGGCGGGCCCCGCAGCGAGCTCCCGCAGGGGCCCAAAGCCCAGGGCGCGGAAATAGCGCACCAGGCGGCGGTGCTGGACGTCGCTGTCGCGGATCGCCAGGATCGTGGCCTGGCGGCAGGGGGTGGCTTCCAGGGCCCAGGCAAAGGTGGCCGCCCAGATCAGCGGACCCAAAGCTGCCGTGTCGTCCCCAGCCTGCACCCGCATCGTGTCGAGCCGCAGGCCCCTTGTGCTCGGCAGGGCCCAGCCCTTGAGCTCGCCCAGCAGCAGCAGCCTCTCCCCATCCCGCCGCGCCACCCCTACCCGCAGCCCCCAGGCCAGCCCCGCCGGCCGGCTCACCTGCAGGCGCAGCAACAGGCCCCGGGTACTGGCCTCCTGCTCCAGCTGCTCCAGGCTGGGGTTGGGGCAGGTAGGTGCCTCGGGGGAAGAGCTGGACATCCACAACCGCCTGGGCCAGGGCCAGTCTCAACCGTTGGCGGCCGCGCAATCCATGGCCTTTAAATCTCTGCCCGCACCCCAGGCGTGCGTAGCGGTATTAGCCGGGATGCATTGCGGGCCAGAATGGGGAAATGGTCATGGTTACCCCAGTTCCGCTCGTCACCCGTGAGGCGCTCCAAGCCTTCACGCAGGAGCTGGTGGAGCGGTTTGCCCCGGAGAAAGTAATCCTGTACTCCTTCGGAGAAGCCTTCGGCTACGGTTCCCATGCCCGCGGTGAGGGGCGCTGGGATTCAGATGCAGACATCCTCGTGGTAATGCCATTCCAGGGAAGGCATCTGGCTCAGATCCGCGCAATTCGAAAGTCTTGCCATGCGGGCTTCCCCCTCGACCTGCTGGTGCGGCGGCCCGATGAGATCGCCGAGCGCTACTTGGGCGGGGATCCGATCATCCGTGAAGCCCTCGATCACGGAACGGTTCTGCATGGCTGAAGCCTGGAGTGCAGTGCCTGAGTGGCTGTGCTGTTATTTCTGCTGCATTCATCAGCCTGAGCTGACTCTCAAACCGAGTTCACCGCAGCTCTTCGCCATGGCCGAGGAGTTTGTGTGGTTCCGGTCCCTGGCTGCCGCACAGAAGTAGCTGCTCAGCTCTTCCTCAGGCTGGCTTCCAGCCGATCACCATGGATGGGCTAAGCGCTTGCGGGGATTGGTTGACTGGTTCTCGTTGGTGTTGTGTGTCCTGGCTGAGCCGCTATTGCCGGCCAGAATGAAGGCCTCACCCAATGCTTCCGGAAACGCTTCTCCATCCCACCGCCCTGAGGAGGCAGCAACGATCGCCGATCGGATCAACCAGAAGTGCCACCACAACTGGATTGAGGCGTTTCTGCGAAATAGTCTGTGGCTGCAGGTCGCGCTCCATTTCAGATCGGCCAGCCATCCTCAAGGAGGTCAACATCCGGGTCGTTGTATCTCTCAACAGCGCCAAGCCAGTCCGGGAGCTCTTCTTTGATCTGCTGCTTGAGCGAGGCGAACTCCTCGGGCTTGATCAGCTCTCGTTCGGCCATGAAGGCATAGAACTTCTTCAGGCTGGCGGCATTGGACTTGACTGTTGTCTTGTTGGACCACATGGCCTTGTGAATAAACCAGTCGCCAAGAAACTCGCCGACATAACAAACCCCTTCGGCAGGCGTCAACGTGTCTGCGTAGAGAAGGAAGTGATTCAAATAAAAGTCCAGGTTGCTCAGATGGCTTCTGGCCGTCGCCGCTGCGAGACCCGCCTCCTCTAGCCATCTGCTGAATTCATCAAGAAGAGCCGCATTCTCCTTGCGTATTTGTTGACACTTGATCTCGTAATCAGAGTCATCGTCGAGCATCAGCCATCCCCCATGGGTGCTTGCCATTCAGATGCGGCTCGCATGGCGACGGGCCACGCTCCCATGTTGCCTGCAAGGCCTCTGTTGCTGAAGTGGGCACTGCAACAGCCTGTAAGCATGGCCCGGTGGCACCGCCTGGATGCCGGACCCCACAGCCCAGCGCACTGAAGTGCTGGCCAGCTATGGCTTCCGGAGTGGCGCCGTGCTCCTGCTGGAGTGCGACCTGCTGGTGGGCGATGTGGACCAGCTGCCCTCGGTGGGTCCCGGCCAGGTATGTCGGCACCATTGATGCCATCGACGCTGACGACAGCGAGCTGAGTGTGCTGTTCCGCAGCAGCGAGGCCGGTGGCAATGCCGCTGCAGTAGGGAGCCGGGCGGTGGTCTATGGCTGGGGGGAGCTCGATCACCTGGTGCCGGCCTACGCCTGCACGATCCACAAGAGCAAGGGCAGTGCTACCCCGCGGTGGTGATTCCGCATTGCCCTGCTGGGGGTCTTCTGATCCGCTGGGCACTGCTACGCCTGGGGGCATTGAGACAGCAGGCGAAAGATGTCTACACTGAGCCGTACACACACCAGGACTGGTCCCATGGATGTGCTGCCCAGCCGCGTGTTTATGAACGGCAACAGCCAGGCTGTGCGCATCCCCGCCGAGTTTCGCCTCAGCAGCGATCGGGTGCAGATCAGCCGCACCCCAGAAGGCGATCTGCTCATTCACCCCTGTCCAAGCCAGCGGGGCCAGGCCCTGCTGCAGGCCCTCAGCAGCTTTGATGCTGACTTTGTGGAGGCACTGGAGCAAGAGCAGCAAAACAAGCTGCCGGTGCAGGAACGGGAAGCCCTGTGATCTATCTGCTCGACACCAACATCCTCATCTATCTGAGCAAGAACCGTCCGCCTCAGGTAGCCCAGCGCATCGATGCCCTCGGCGATGACGACTCCATTGCCATGTCGTTCATCACCTGAGCCGGCTGGTGCCGGTGCTCTATCCACAGGGACCGGGGATTTGCGCGCACTACGCCGTTCAGGCCACCGCCCTGAAGCGCCGTGCCACACCGATCTGCGCCAACGACCTCTGGATCGCCTGTCATGCGCTGGCCATCGGCGCCACCGTGGTGAGCCACAACGTCAGTGAATTCAGCCGGGTGGAGGGGCTGCAGCTGGTGGACTGGGCCGTCTGAATCGACCTGAGGTCGGGGCTGCCCCGGCTTGACGGCGCAGTCGTTCGCCAGCTCCTGCGGGTGCTTAGGTCTCAAGCCTGGGCGCAGGTGCTCTGAGCATCAGCCCGGTCTGGTTTCTGCCTCTATTCACCTCCATGCCGCCAGCCGGCTCCACTTCTCCTCCAGCAGTGATGGGCTTCTTCTCTGACCGTCGCTCACCGCCGCTGAGCTGCTGCTCAACCGATCGGCCAGCACGATGTAGGGGGTGTCGGTATCCGGGAAGTAGCGGATTTTCATGGCGCTGGGGCTGTGTCAAAGAGCCTGGATGAAGGTGTCGCTGTCCACTCCGGCTTGCCGCAGAACGCTGGCGAGAGTGCCTACGGCCAGCTCCTGCCGGTGGAGAGTAACAACGCAGATCACGGCAGCTGAACTGCCCTCGGCATTTGTCGTGGTTCTACGAAGCACTAGGTGGCTCCCTTTCTGGCGCAGCTCTTCAAATCCCAAACGCTTCAGGGCCGCCACCACAGCAGCGGCAGGAAGACGCGGGAGCTTAGGCAACGCTCACCTCAAAGGTAGTGAGCAGCCTGGGCACCAACGCCGGCTGGGGGCACTCCTCCAGGAACAACTCGGTGGCCTTCCGCAGGTTGGCCAGAGCTTCTTCCACTGAGTCGCCTTGGCTCACGGTGCCCACTTCCGGGCACTCGGCTACGTACACATCCTCCTCGCGGTGAAGGATCGCCGTGAGTCGTTGGGCGGTGGCTGTGCTCATCGGCGTTGAGCGGGATGCCTCCAATCTGGGGCTTCTGCTCAGAACCAGCCAGCAGCGATGCGAAAAGGGGTGGCAGGTCGCCACCGGAACGCAAGGCGTGCGACAAGGAGCGCAACCATTCCGCATGGCAGAACTATGCTGGGTTGATGATTCGCTCGTTCCGATGTCCAGACACCGAGCGATTGGCCCAGGGCTGGGCAGTGCCACGGTTCCAGTCATTCGAGCGAGTGGCCCGCCGCAAGCTCAGGCAACTGGAGATTGCTGGCTGCCTCGACGACCTGCGGGTCCCCCCAGGCAACCGGCTGGAAGCCCTGCGAGGTGATCGAGCACCTCAGCACAGCATCCGGATCAACGACCAGTTCCGCCTGTGCTTTCTCTGGTCGGCCGCTGGCCCTGAAGCCGTTGAAATCGTTGACTACCACTGATGAACTTTATGGACCGCCTCAAACCCATTACCCCTGGCGAGCTGCTCGATCAGGAGTTTCTGCAGCCCCTTTTCGTGAGTCAGTACCGCCTGGCCAAGGCGATCGATGTGTCTGCTTCTCGCATCAGCGAGATCGTTGCGGGTCGGCGCGCCATCAGCGCCGACACGGATCTGCGTCTCTGCCGTTTTTTGGGCTTGAGCCCTGGCTACTGGCTGCGCGCCCAGGCCGCCCATGACACCGAGGTGGCCAGCGCTGAGCTGGCCGAAGAGATTGAGCGGATCGAGCCACTGGTGGCTGCACAGCCGTAGCCGGTTGTGGCTCAGCAGTCCCAAACCCCCAGCCGATCTTCCCTCAGGGCCCGCTAAGCCTTGTGTTGGAGCACCTGCCCCTGGCCGTAGCGGAACGCTTCCGCAAAGCGATTGCTATTGCCTCCGTCATTGCCCGCCGCTGAATCCAGAGCTGGAGGCGCTGCTGCCCCTCTTAGGGCTGGGGGCCCCTTTTTCTCAGGCATGGGCTGCCGGCAGCAGAGTGGCTTAACGGATTCCACCACCATGCACACGTTTTTAGAGGTGATTGCGATGCTCTTGGAGGTCGGCCCGGTGTCAACTACGTAGGCGCCCGCCTACCTAATTGTCGCCGCGCATGGAGGTCGGCGAACCGGCTTGAGCGTGGGGTCAACGCCTGTTCTCAAGCCATCGGAGGTAGCCGACATCCTTAGGAAGCTGGGCTTTGAGCTGGTCCGCCAGCGTGGCTCCCACCAGCAGATACTCGATGCCCGTAGCGATCTGGCGCAAGAGCGGCGGTGCGATGTCGCCCCCCCCCCAGCTGTCACCGGCTTGCTCATCGCTGGCGCGGGACCGGCTCTGACAGGGCTGTATGCCGGTCTCGTTCTGCTCTTCCCACCGATCGCTGGAGACAGCCCGAGCCTGCGGGCACTGCCAAGCTTGAACACACTCATGGAGCGTGACAGCTTCTGAAGCACTCCCGAATTTCAGTGATTGGGGGTGGCGAGTGCTCAGCCCCCCCCTTCCTGACAAGGGAAGAGAGAGGTATTTCCGCCTTTCTGATATGGGGACAGAGGAGTGGAGATGCAACGAATATGGCACAGGTGGGTTCAGATGTGCAGGTTTTGTCGCATCATGGGGGCATGACCTCTGTGCTCAACAGGCGAGAGACGGCCCTGAAGCTGGCGCGCAGCAAGGGGCTGCTCCGGACGCAGGAGGCTGTTGCAGCTGGCGTTGATCGCTCGACCCTGGCGCGTCTGTGCCAGAGCGGTCTGCTGGAGCGGCTGGAGTGGGGGGTTTATGGCCTGCCGGCCGCGGCTGTTCGTGAGCACATTGATCTGGAGATCGTGGCTAAGCGGGTGCCCCAGGCGAGGTTCTGCCTGCTCACCGCCCTGCGGCTACATGGTCTGGGGACGCAGCAGCCCCGCCGGGTCTGGATCGCCCTGCCGCGGGGCGTGTGTCGACCTACCTTCCAGTTCCCGCTACTGGAGGTGATCCAGGTGCAGCCGGAGCTGCATCGGCTCCAGGTGGAGACCATGCACTCCGGCCCGATCGGCCTGAAGGTCTACGGGGTGGAGAAAACCCTGGTCGACTGCTTCCGCCATCGCCGCCGGCTTGGCATGGAGGCGGTGCTGGAGGCCCTCAAGGATGCGATCAATCAGCGGCGGCTGAACGTCGATGAGCTCTGGCGCCAAGCCCAGGCGCAGCGCATGCAGCGGGTGATGACTCCTTACCTGGAAGCCCTGCTGTGACAACGAACCGGGCCGCTTCCATCCGCCAGCGGTTGCTCAACCGCGCCAGGCAGGAGCAGGAGACCTTCGATGCGGTGCTGAACCGCTTTGGCAGGGAGCGGCTGCTGTATCGGATCGGGATCTCGGAGTACCGCGACCGGTTCCTTCTCAAGGGGGCGATGCTCTTCGCCCTCTGGTACGACATGCCGCACCGGCCCACGCGGGATATGGACCTGCTGGGTTTCGGGGCGGGAGACCTGTTTGTGCTGGAGCGGGTCTTCCGGGAGATCGCCCAGCAGCCGGTGGATGACGGACTGGCCTTCCCCGAAATCATCACGGCTGAAGAGATCCGCAAGGAGGCCCATTACGCCGGTGCCAGGGTCACGTTGCTGGCCACCCTGGAGCAGGTCCGCATTCCCCTGCAGGTCGACATCGGCTTCGGGGATCCGGTGACGCCTGCCGCCGAGCAGATCGTCTACCCGGTGCTGCTGGAGGACCTGAACCCTCCGCGGCTGGGGGCCTATCCCGTGTACACGGTGATCGCCGAGAAACTGCAGGCGATCGTCAGCCTGGGCATGGTGAACAGCCGTCTGAAGGACTACTTCGACCTGCAGGTTCTGCTGACGCGAGAGGCGCTTGATGAGCAGGTGCTGGCGGAAGCCGTGCGGCGCACCTTCGCCGTGCGCTCCACGCCGTTGCCGCGGCAGGTGCCCCTGGGGCTGAGCAGTGAATTTGCGGAGGACTCGGGCAAGCAGGCGCAGTGGCGGGCCTTCCTGCAGCGCAACGAGCTCGCCGAGGTGCCGCTGCCGGTGGTGATGTCGCAGATCCGTGAGGGACTGATGCCTGTGTTGTTGTCCCGAGCAGGGGAGCTTTAGCGCTGCAGAGGCAGCAGCCGTCATCGGTATCTGCTTGCTGGTGGCCATTTCCCCTATGGCTGCCACCGCTCCAGTTGCTCCGGCGTCGCGCCCTCCACGTACTGCGCCAACACCAAGCCTGCCGAGATAAAAGAAGACATGCAGATCGCCACGAACCAGCTTTAAGCCCCGTTCCCGTGATCAGGAAGGACGCGTCAGCCGTCTCTGGAAGCGGGCGATCTCCAGCTCCAGTACCCCCTCATTGATGGCCAGTGCACGGGCAATGGCCCGCAGTTGCAGATCTTCCTCCGGCTCGATTTCGCCATCGGCGCAGGCCACCCGGAAGGCGGATTCCAGGATCAGCTCGCGGCCGTTGTCATCAAGCAGGGGCAGCTCCTGGCGCAGCCGCTCCAGCAGGGCATCGAAGGGGGCTTCGGCTCCCTGGGCCTGGGTGGCTTCGGCCAGGGCCTGTAGGTCTTGGGGATCTGGCCGCTCGCCCATGATCTCGGCGTAGGCCTCGGCCATGCTGGCGATTTCCGGCGCCTCGATCTCGCCGTCGGCCAGGGTTATCGCCACCATGCAGTCGAGCATCAGATCGCGCACCTTGGTGGCGTAGCGGTCGCCATGGGATACGGCCCAGCGCAGATCGGTGAGATCCCGCTGCTTGCGGCTGTGCTGGGAGGCGCGGGGGTCTCGCTTGCAGCCGCTGCGGCCGCCAGAGAGGCTGTCATAGATGTGGAAGGTGAAGCGATCCACCAGCTGCGCGCAGAAGCTCACCCCGCGCACCGAGTTGCCGTAGGCATCGAGGCGCGGCGAGAAGGTGGCAAAACCCATCAGGTTGGGGATCACCACCATCACTGCACCTGCAACCCCCGATTTGGCCGGCAGGCCCACCTCCAGGGTGAAAGTGCCGGCGTTGTCGTAGAGCCCCGAGGCCTGCATCACCGAGAGGGTTTTCTTGACCACATCTGTGCTGAGCACCTGCTGGCCGGTGATCGGGCAGACGCCGCCATTGGCCAGGGTGGCCGCCGCTATCGAGAGCATCTGGGCGTTCATCTCGATGCTGCAGCACGAGAGGTAAACGTCCATCATCTTGTGTAGATCAACGTCGCGGGGTAGGCCCCGGCCGCCGCGCAGCAGGTAGGCAATCGCAAAATTGTTGTGTGCGGTTTCCCGCTCCGAGAGCATGGTCTCTTCGCTGAAGCGCACCGGGGCGATCCCGCCGCTGAGATTTGCCCACAGATCCATGATCGTCTGGGTGATCTGCCGGGCGTCCAGCTCCGGGGTTCCCGAGGCCACCAGGCCGGCCATCATGATTGCGCCAGCATTCACGCAGGGGTTGAATGGCCGTTGATCGGGTAGCAGCTCTAGGGAGTTGAAAGGGCGGCCGGAGGGCTCCACCCCCACGAACTGGTTGATGAACTCCACGCCTTCCCGGGCGAGGCCAAAGGCATAGGTGAGCGGCTTGGAAACTGACTGAATGGAGTGGTAAACATCCACATCACCCAGGCCCATGCGCTGGCCATCGACACTGCAGATTGCCACCCCCCATTTCTCTGGATCGGCATCCCGCAGGATCGGGATGTAATCGGCATTGCTGCCGCTGCGGTCGGGGGCCACATGCTTAAACACCGTCTCAATGTCGGTGCAGAACTCCTGCCAGTCGGGGATCACTAGCTGGCGCTTAAAGGCGCGGCTCAGCATCAAGAGCTCTTCTCCCACCAGGGCTGAGAAGCCAGCGAAATCGATCTTTCTTTTGCCCAGCGCCTTCAGCTTGGCCATGGTGGAGGCCAGGCGAAAGTCGTCTAGGCAGATGCCGCTGCTTGCAATGCGAGCCTGAATGGCTTTGGCCGTGGTGGTGCCGTTGACTTCAACCAGGGCGAAAAGTTCTCGGAGGCGATCCATGAAGGCACTTGGCTGAATCCAACTTAAGGCCCGTCAAATTGTATTGAGATACACCAAATATCGTCAGCGCAGCCAGGGCTCGGCGCGCAGCACGGCCCCCAGGGGCAAGGGCCCATACAGGTGGGGGAAGGGCTCCCCGCCGGCGGCCTGTTCAAAGCGCAGCTCCAAACCGGCAGCCGCCAGGCGCTGGGGATCAATTGTCAGCAGCAACACCGCACCGGCGGGCAGGTCGCCATAGAAGAGGGCCGCGGTGGCCTCCACCTGGTGGGCGTTGCTCAGGTGGATGAAGCCCACCTCCTCCAGGGAGCGCCCCCGGGTGGAGCGGCGATACATGCCATCGGCCCGGGCCGCCTGCCACTCGGGCCCCAGCGCTAGGTGATAGAGCCAGCCAGGAGCGCGCCAGGTAGCCCGTGCCGCCCAGGGCTGCTCGAGTGCAGTCGCCAGCTCTGGCCCGGCCAGAAACCTACCCAGCCAGGCCTGGAGCGCCTCGATTTGGGGCTCTGCATCGAAGCCCGCCGGATCCACCAGGCGGAACTGGCGCACGAAGGGCAGCAGGGCCCAGTCGGCGAGCGACGGCCGGCGGCCGAGCAACCAGCCCCCAGGTTCCAGCCGTGGGCTCCAGCTGCGCAGGATGGCCAGGCCGGCCTGGCGATGGGCCTCGAAGGCCTCGCCCGGGTAGCGATCGGGGTATTTGAAGCGATCGAGGTGGTGCTTGAAGGGGCCGTCGTTTGCGTTGATCAGCGCCTCCATCGCCGCCACCTTGGCCGGCTCCCAGCCCCCCAGCCAGCGGTGGGGATCGCTGCGCGCCAAAGCCCAGTGCATGATCCCCAGGCTCTCGTCGAGCACCCGCCCATCGGGCAGAACCAGCACCGGCACCGTGCCCTTGGCCGAGGCCTCCAGCAGCTCGGGGGGCTTGGCCTGCAGGTGTACCTCCCGCAGCTCCAGAGTCACCCCCGGCCGCAAGCCAGCCGCCGCCAGCGCCAGTCGTGCCCGGATCGCGTAGGGGCAGCGGCGGAAGCTGTAGAGGATCGGCCGGAGGTCAGCCACTGGCCCGGGCATGCTCGATCTGGCGCTGGCGTTCGGCGAAGCGGGCCCGATCGGAATCGCTGAAACGCTCGATGCAGTGGCGGCAGCTCACCCCGACGCGGTAGCTGGGTAGCTGGCGATCGGCAGGCGCCAGCGGCAGGCCGCAGGCGAAGCAGAGGCTGTGCTCCCCGGGCTCGAGCTGGTGGTTCACCGCCACCCGCTGGTCAAACACGAAACACTCGCCCCACCAGCTGCTGCCCAGGGCCGGGACCTCTTCGAGATAGCGGAGGATGCCGCCCTCAAGGTGGTGCACCCCCTCAAAGCCCTGCTGCTGCAGATAGGCGGTGGCCTTCTCGCAGCGGATGCCACCTGTGCAGAACATGGCGATTGCCTTGGGCTGGCGCTCGGCCACCAGCGGCCGCAAGCTTTGCTCCACCCACTGGGGAAACTCGCTAAAAGTTGCGGTGCCGGGATCAATCGCCCCCTCAAAGCTGCCGATCGCCACCTCGTAGGCGTTGCGGGTATCAATCACCAGGGTGTCGGGGCGGGCGATCAGGGCATCCCACTGGCCAGGGGGCACGTGGGTACCCACCTCAGATGCCAGATAGGGACTCACCTGGGGCTCACCCATGGTCACGATCTCGCGCTTGAGCCGCACTTTGAGCCGGTGGAACGCCTGAATGCCGGAGCGACTGAACTTGGCTTCCAACCGCTCCAGGCCTGCCACCTGCCGCAGCCGATCCAGCAGCGCCTGCACGCCAGCATCTGCTCCGGCGATCGTGCCATTGACCCCCTCAGCCGCCAGCAGGATGGTGCCGCTTACCCCCTGAGCTTCCGCCAGCTGCAGCAGTTCGCCCCGCAGGGCCGGCAGGTTTTCAAGCGCGGCGAAGCGATAGAAAGCCGCCACCAGCAGGCTCATCCCCCCACCCGCACCCCGGCGGCCGCCAGCAGTTGCCGGTCTGCCTCCACCGCCGGATTGGAGGTGGTCAGCAGGGTATCGCCATAGAAGATCGAATCGGCCCCCGCCAGCAGGCAGAGGATCTGGGCCTCCCGACCCAGCTGCTCCCGGCCGGCGCTGAGCCGCACCCGGGCGGAGGGCATCAGGATCCTGGCCGTGGCCACCATCCGCACCAGCTCCAGGGGGTCCACCGGCGGCAGCTCCTCCAGGGGGGTGCCCTCCACCGCCACCAGGGCATTGATCGGCACGCTCTCGGGATGGGGATCCAGGTTGGCCAGCACCTCGAGCAGGCCGGCCCGGTCGGTCTGGGTTTCGCCCATGCCGATGATGCCGCCGCAGCAGATCGATATCCCAGCGGTTCGCACCCGCTGCAGCGTCTCCAGTCGCTCCTGGTAGGTGCGGGTGGTGATGATCTGCCCGTAGTGCTCGGGGCTGGTGTCGAGGTTGTGGTTGTAGGCGCTGAGCCCTGCCTCCGCCAGTCGTGCTGCCTGGGAATCGCTGAGCATGCCGGCGGTGACGCAGGCCTCCAGACCCAGCCCGCGCACGCCCCGCACCATCGCCAGCATGGCCTCAAAGGGCGCCCCATCACGGATCTCGCGCCAGGCCCAGCCCATGCAGAAACGATCGGCCCCGGCCTGCTTGGCGGTGCGGGCCCGAGCCAGCACCGGCTCCACCTCCAGTTCCGGTCGGCCGCTCAGGTCGCTGCTGTTGTGCAGCGACTGGGGGCAATAGGCGCAGTCTTCTTCGCAGCCGCCGGTCTTGACGCTCAGCAGCGAGGCCAGCTGCACGTGGTAGCCGGGGTTGGCCTCCCGGTGCACCTGCTGGGCCTGCCAGAGCAGATCCACCAGGGGCAGCTCAAGCAGGGCCAGGATTTCGGAACGACACCAGTCGTGACGTGTGATCAAGGAAGGTTCAGCAGGTTCGGCAGGCTCAACAGGCATCCACTCCGCCGAAGCGGCGCTGGCGGCCCTGGTAGTCGAGCAGGGCGCCCAACAGGGCCGCCTCGTCAAAATCCGGCCAGAGCACATCGGTGATGTGGATTTCGGCGTAGGCCAGCTGCCAGAGCAGGAAGTTGCTGATGCGCAGCTCGCCGCTGGTGCGAATCAGCAGGTCGGGATCCCGTTCGCCGGCGGTGTGGAGCTCAGCGGTGAAGGCCTGCTCGTCGATGGCGGCCGGATCGAGGTCGCCCGCGGCGCAGCGCTGGGCCAGCCGTCTGGCAGCTCTTACCAATTCGGCCCTGCCGCCGTAATTGGTGCAGACGTTGAAGTGGATGCCGGAGTTGGCGGCGGTGCGCTCGGTGGCATCGGCGATCAGACGCTGCAAGCCTGGGGGTAGGGGCTCGAGATCACCGAGAAAACGAATGCGCACCTGCTCCTGTTCAAGGGCGTGCAGCTCCCTGGCAAGGACCCGCTCAAACAGGGTCATCAGGAAGCTCACCTCCTCTCCCGGGCGGCTCCAGTTTTCGGTGGAGAAGGCGTAGGCGGTGAGGGCACCGATGCCCAGGTCGCTGCAGAGCCGCAGGGTGCGCTTAAGTGCCTCGACGCCCTCGCGGTGGCCCATCACCCTGGGCAGGTTGCGCTGCTTGGCCCAGCGCCCGTTGCCGTCCATGATCACGGCCACGTGGCGCGGCAGCCTGGCCCTATCCAGGTCCGACAACCCGGCCTGGGCGGCAGTCACAGTGTCGGTCGCCAAGGCGCGACTCATCCGCGGGATTCCGGCGTGTCCTTGGTCACGGTACGACCCGCAGGCAAGGCCAGGGCCTTGCTGAGCAGATCGTGGAGGCGACTGCTGGTGATGGGCCTCTCCAGCCGGCCCTGGCTCGCCAGGGAAAGGGTGCCCGTTTCCTCGGACACCACGATGGCCAGACACTGGTCGAAGCGCTCGGTAAGCCCCAGGGCCGCCAGGTGGCGAGTGCCGTAGCGATTGATCCCCTGGCGCGAGAGGGGCAGGATCACTCCGGCGGCCACGATCCGGTTGGCCTTCACCAGCACGGCCCCATCGTGGAGCGGCGTGTCGGCGGCAAACAGGTTCAGCAGCAGGTCCACGGTCAACTTGGCATCGAGATCAATGCCGGGGTTGAGAAAATCCTCGGGCCGCAGATCACAGCCCAGGTCCACCACGATCAGGCCGCCGCGGCGGGCCTGGGAAAGGCGCCCGGCCGCCTCGCTGAGTATGGCCACCGAACCTGAGCCCAGCTGGTCGCTGCTGCGGTTGTCAAACAGCACCCCGAGCCTGCCGGTGCCGAGCAGCTCCATCAAGCGCCGCAACTCCCCCTGCCAGAGAATCGCTAGAGCCAGGCTGCAGGCCAGCACCAGCGCATCCACCAATTTACTGGTGAGGGGCAGATTGGCGTATCTCTGCACGACCCAGGCCAGGGCCACCAGCAGCAGATAGCCGCGCAGCAGCCAGAGGGTGCGGGCTTCGGTGATCCGGCCCAGCACCAAGACCCCCAGGCTGGTCGCAAACAGCAGATCCAGGAGCAGGCGCGGATCGATGAGGCGAAGCAACCCCCCAAGTTGCGGCCCGACCACAGCCCCTCCTGACACTCAGTTCAGCCTAGGTAGCGGAGTCGGGATGGCAGAACGTCGTAGCGCAGTAGGTCTTCCGGCTGCTCGCGACGCTGCACCAGTTCGGCAGATCCCTCCGCAACCAGCACGGTCGCTGGCCGGGGGATGCGGTTGTAGTTGGAGCCCATCGAGGCGTTGTAGGCACCGGTGGCGAATACCACCAGCACATCCCCAGCGGTGGCAGGGGGCAGGGCCAGATCCTTGAGCAGCACGTCGCCGGATTCGCAGTGCTTGCCGGCCACGGTGACGGTTTCGTTGGGCTCGGCCATGGGGCGATCGGCCAACAGGGCTGTGTACTGGGACTGGTAGGTGATCGGCCTGGGGTTGTCACTCATGCCGCCATCTACGGAGAGATAGGTACGCAGGCCCGGGATGGGTTTGCGGCTGCCCACCTCGTAGAGGGTGACCCCCGCCGTCGCCACCAGGGAGCGGCCGGGTTCGCAGAGCAGCCGCGGCAGAACGAGCCCCCTCTCCCGGCAGGCCTCCACCACCGCTTCGGCCACCGTGCGCACCCAGGCATCGATTGAAGGGGGATCGTCGCTGGCCACGTAGCGGATCCCGAGGCCCCCGCCCACGTTGAGATCCTCCACGGGATGGCCGAGGGATCGGGCCAGGGCCAGGGCGTCGGCCAGCACCGCAGCCAGATCGCGGTGGGGCTGGAGTTCGAAGATCTGGGAGCCGATGTGGGCATGCAGCCCGGTGAGACGGGCCCAGGGGCAGGTCGTCAGGTGCCGCAGCACCGCCTCGAGCTGGTCGGGATCGAAGCCAAACTTGCTGTCGAGGTGGCCGGTGCGGATGTACTCATGGGTGTGACACTCGATGCCGGGCGTAAAGCGCAGCATCAGTCGCGCCGGCCCAGGGAAGCTAGGTGCCAGCTCAGCCAGCAGCTCCAGGTCCCGCCAGTTGTCCGCCACCACGGTGACCCCGTGGGCCACGGCCAGGGCCAGCTCCTCGCGACTCTTGTTGTTTCCGTGCAGCACGATCCGCTCGCCGGCCATGCCGCCCTGGAAAGCGGTCAGCAGTTCTCCGGCCGAGACCGCATCGAGGCCCAATCCCTCGGCGGCCACCAGGGCCGTGATCGCCAGGGAGCTGTTGGCCTTGGAGGCGTATATGGCCAGAGCTTCGCCCGGATAGTGCCGGGCCAGGGCTTCGCGATAGGCGCGGCAGGTGGCCCGCAGGGTGGTCTCGTCGAGCACGTAGAGGGGAGTGCCGTAACGGCGGGCCAGGTCGCTGAGGGTGCAGTCCCCCAGGCTCAGGCGTCCCTCCCCATCCAGCCGGGTGGTCAGGGGGGTGAGGTTGCGGTTGGGGCTGGATAGGTCTTGGTCAACCTCAAACGGCCGTGAAGGCGCGAGGGGCTCACGGGAGGTCACCATGGCTGGGGCCGCGCGGGGTCTAGGGAACATGAATGTACGGAAGCCCTTGGCGCCGCTGCGCCAGTCCCTGCTGATACCCGACGATTGGCGGGCCTGTCTCGACCTCGACAGGGCCAGCCTGGGGGGCCTCTGGAGCGCCAGCCAATGGCAGATTGAGTTGGAGGATCAGGGCCGGTCAGGGGTGGGGCTCTGGCGGGGGGAGCACCTGCTGGCCATGGCCTGCGGCTGGCTGGTGCTCGATGAACTGCACATCACCCTGGTGGCGGTTGCTCCAGAGCAGAGACGCCTGGGCTTGGGCGGCAGGGTGCTGGAGGCCCTGCTGGAGATCGCCCGGGCCAGCGGAGCCCTGCACGCAACCCTGGAGGTTGCCCCTGGCAACGGCGCCGCGGTGGCCCTCTATCGCCGTTGCGGCTTCCGGGATGGGGGGCTGCGTCGCGGTTACTACCGCAATGGGGACGATGCCCTGATCCAATGGCTGCAGCTAACGGCAAGCAAAGATGAAGAGCCAGGGTGTGGATAACCGGCTTTTCTTATTGCTGAAAACCGCTACATCAGCGGCCCAAGTTGTTTGCAAATGCCCGCTGACTGCCTGTAGCAGCAACGGATCTGGCTTTCAGCGAACCTAAACCACACCGCACCCGATAACCCTGGTAGCTTGGATCAACTTGTACCAGGCCCCGGCCCATGTTCGAGCGGTTTACCGAGAAAGCTATCAAGGTGATCATGCTGGCCCAGGAAGAGGCCCGCCGCCTTGGCCACAACTTTGTGGGCACTGAACAGATTCTGCTGGGTCTGATCGGCGAGGGTACCGGCGTGGCGGCCAAGGTGCTCAAGTCGATGGGCGTCAACCTCAAGGATGCCCGCGTCGAAGTTGAGAAGATCATCGGCCGGGGCTCCGGCTTCGTGGCCGTCGAGATTCCCTTCACCCCCCGGGCCAAGCGGGTGCTCGAGCTCTCCCTCGAGGAGGCTCGCCAGCTGGGCCACAACTACATCGGCACCGAGCACCTGCTTCTGGGTCTGATCCGCGAGGGCGAAGGGGTCGCTGCCCGGGTGCTCGAGAACCTCGGCGTCGACCTGGCCAAGGTGCGCACCCAGGTGATCCGCATGCTCGGCGAAACCGCTGAGGTGAGCGCAGGCGGTGGGGGCGGCAAGGGTTCCACCAAAACCCCCACCCTCGACGAATTCGGCACCAACCTCACCCAGCAGGCCGCCGACGGCAAGCTCGACCCGGTGGTGGGCCGCCAAAACGAAATTGAGCGGGTGATCCAGATCCTGGGTCGCCGCACCAAGAACAACCCCGTGCTGATCGGCGAGCCCGGCGTCGGTAAGACCGCCATCGCCGAGGGCCTGGCCCAGCGCATCAACTCCGGCGATATCCCGGACATCCTCGAAGAGAAGCGCGTTCTCACCCTGGACATCGGACTCCTGGTAGCCGGTACCAAGTACCGCGGTGAATTCGAGGAGCGGCTCAAAAAAATCATGGAGGAGATTCGCAGCGCCGGCAACGTGATCCTGGTGATCGACGAGGTGCACACCCTGATCGGGGCGGGGGCCGCCGAGGGTGCCATCGATGCCGCCAACATCCTCAAACCAGCCTTGGCGCGAGGTGAGCTGCAGTGCATCGGCGCCACCACCTTGGATGAATACCGCAAACACATCGAGCGCGATGCCGCCCTCGAACGCCGCTTCCAGCCGGTGATGGTGGGCGAACCCTCCGTCGATGAAACGATCGAAATTCTGCGCGGCCTCAAGGAGCGCTATGAGACCCACCACCGGCTCAAGATCGCCGATGAGGCCCTGATTGCTGCGGCCACCCTGGGTGACCGCTACATCTCCGACCGCTTCCTGCCGGATAAGGCGATTGACCTGGTCGATGAGGCCGGTAGCCGGGTCAGGTTGATGAATTCGAAGCTGCCCCCGGCCGCTAAGGAGGTGGATAAGCAGTTGCGCTCTGTCCAGAAGGACAAGGAAGATGCCGTGCGCGAGCAGGACTTCACCAAGGCCGGTGAACTGCGCGACAAGGAGGTGGAGCTGCGCGATCAGATCCGCTCGATCTTGCAGGCCCGCAAGGATGAAGAGCCCGCTGGCAGCAGCGAAGCTGTTGACGTCGCCCTGACCGATGCCCCCGTCGATCTCGTGCGCACGCCGATGGTCACCGAAGAGGACATCGCCCACATCGTGGCTTCCTGGACCGGCGTGCCGGTGCAGAAGCTCACCGAGAGCGAATCGGCCAAGTTGCTGAACATGGAGGACACCCTCCACCAGCGTCTGATTGGCCAGGACGAGGCGGTCAAGGCCGTCTCCCGGGCGATCCGCCGGGCCAGGGTCGGCCTCAAGAACCCCAACCGCCCCATCGCCAGTTTCATCTTCTCCGGCCCAACCGGCGTGGGTAAAACCGAGCTGACCAAATCCCTGGCGGCTTACTTCTTCGGCAGCGAGGACTCAATGATCCGCCTCGACATGTCCGAATTCATGGAGCGCCACACGGTCAGCAAGCTGATCGGCTCTCCCCCCGGATATGTGGGCTTCAACGAAGGTGGCCAGCTCACCGAAGCGGTGCGGCGTCGCCCCTACACCGTGGTGCTCTTCGATGAGATCGAGAAAGCCCATCCCGATGTGTTCAACCTGCTGCTGCAGCTGCTCGAAGACGGTCGCCTGACCGATTCCAAGGGCCGCACGGTCGACTTCAAGAACACCCTGATCATCATGACCTCGAACATCGGTTCGAAGGTGATCGAAAAGGGCGGCGGTGGCCTTGGCTTTGAATTCGGCGGTGGGGATGCGGATGAAACCAACTACAACCGGATCCGTTCCCTTGTAAATGAGGAGCTCAAGCAGTACTTCCGCCCCGAATTCCTCAACCGTCTCGACGAGATCATCGTCTTCCGTCAACTCACCCGTGACGAGGTCAAGATCATCGCCGAGATCATGCTCAAGGAGGTCTTCGGCCGCATGTTGGAGAAAGGTATCGCCCTATCTGTCACTGAGGCCTTCAAGGAGCGCCTGGTGGAAGAGGGCTACAACCCCTCCTACGGGGCCCGCCCGCTGCGCCGCGCCGTGATGCGCCTGCTCGAAGACTCCCTGGCCGAGGAATTCCTCAGCGGCCGGATTGGCGATGGCGATTCAGCCCTGGTGGACGTCAACGATGACAAGCAGGTGGTGATACGCAAGCAGACAGCCCTGCCGGCCGAGCTCGAGCTTGCTGGTGCTGGCGTCTGAAAGTGATCGGGCCGGGATGATCAACCCCGTTAATCACCACTCGATCGCGCCGGCCCAGGTGCTGCGCGGCCCGGGAGCGTGGGACCAGGCCCTAGGGCCCATCGCGGCCCTGGCCCAGCGTCCCCTGCTGCTTGGCCGCAGTGCCGCCACCGCTGGTCTGCGCCAGAGCCGCAGGGCCGATCTGGAGGCCGCCGGTTTGGACGTTTCCACAGCCGAGCTCCGCTACGACTGCTGCGAAGCCGACCTCACCCGGCTCGCCGCTGAACTGGAGCTGCACCGCTCTGATGCGGTGATCGCCATGGGCGGCGGCAAGGTGCTGGACGCCGGCAAACTGCTCGCCCACCGCCACGGCCTGAGCTGCATCACGGTGCCCACCAGTGCGGCCACCTGTGCCGGCTGGACGGCCCTGGCCAACGTCTACACCCCCGAGGGCGCCTTTCTGGGCGATGTCGCCCTGGCCCGCTGCCCCGACCTGCTGATCTTTGACCACAGCCTGGTGCGCTTAGCCCCACCCCGCACCCTGGCCAGCGGCATCGCCGACGCCATGGCCAAGTGGTATGAGGCCTCGGTGAGCAGCGGTTCCAGCGGCGATGGCCTGGTGCAGCAGACGGTGCAGATGGCCCGGGTGCTGCGCGATCAGCTGATGTTGGAAGCTGAAGCAGCCCTGCACGATCCCCATGGCGCCGCCTGGGAGCGGGTGGTCGAGGCCTGTGGTTTGACAGCCGGGCTGATCGGTGGCATTGGCGGGGCCCGCTGCCGCACCGTGGCTGCCCATGCTGTGCACAACGGCCTTACCCAGCTTCCGGCCAGCCATGGCCATCTGCATGGCGAGAAGGTGGGTTTCGGGGTCCTGGTGCAACTGCGTCTGGAAGAGGTGCTGGGCGGAAACCAGCTCGCAGCCCAGGCCCGCCGCCAGCTGCTGCCCCTGTTCCGCCGGCTGGGGCTGCCCGTCAACCTGGAGCAGCTGGGCCTGGCGGGGGAGAGCCTGCAGGAGCTCGAGCAGGCCTGCGCTTTTGCCTGTCGTGCCGATTCCGACCTGCACCACCTGCCCTTTGCGGTGGGCTCCTCGGATCTGCTGGCCGCCTTGGTGAGCACCTGCAGCAGTGAGCGCCAGCCAGCTTGAACACCCTGGCTGCCCCCGAGCAGGAGCTGGTGCGCGAAGCGGCGCGCAGCCTGCTCGATCCCCAGGGCCGGGCCCTGGCGGCCCAGGTGGAGTGGTGGCAGCTGCCAGGCCTGGGCCCCAGCGATTGGGGCTCCTGGCCCGTGGCCGTGCTGGGCGAAGGGCCACCGGTGCTGTTGCTGCACGGCTTCGACAGTTCCTTTCTGGAATTCCGGCGGCTGGCCCCGCTGCTGGCTGCCAGCGGAGCCCAGCTGTTCATCCCCGACCTGTTTGGCTTCGGTTTCTGTCCCCGACCCGCCGCTGCTGACTACGGCCCCAGCGGCGTGCTGCGCCACCTGGAGCTACTTGTGCGGGCAATTGGCCAGCGCAACCCAGCTCCCTTGGGCTTGATCGGGGCATCCATGGGCGGTGCGGTGGCGGTGGAGCTGGCCCGGCGCCTACCCCTGCAGGTGGAGCGGCTGCTGTTGCTTGCGCCCGCCGGCCTCACGGGGCGGCCCATGCCGCTGCCGCCCCTGCTCGATGGTCTGGGGGTGCGCTTTTTGGCCCTGTCTGGGGTGCGCCGGGGCCTTTGTCGCGCTGCCTTTGCCGACCCCGACAGCGCCGTGGGCCCGGCGGAATTGGAAATCGCCTCCCTGCACCTGCAGAGCCCCGGCTGGGCCGAGGCCCTGCGACGCTTCGCCCGCTCGGGCGGCTTTGCCGGCTGCGGAGCACCTCTACCCCCGCAGCCGATCAGCGTGCTCTGGGGAGCGGACGATCGCATCCTGCGGCCTCCGCTGAAACGGGCCGCCCTGGCCCTGTTAGGAGAGCGGGTGAGTGAACTGGAGAACTGCGGCCACCTGCCCCACCTCGACCAAGCCGCCAGCGTGGTGACCAGCTGGCTAACCCCACCCCCCCGGCCATGAGCAGTCCAGGCGAAATTTCAGGCGACACCCCGAATGCCAATCCCTCCCGGCCGGTGATGCAGCTGCTGGCCCGGGGCTTGCAGCTTTGGGTTCGCCAGCAGTGTCAGTCGATAGACAGTCTCGAGATCCGCTTGGAGGGCTCGCCCCTGCAGCTGCTGCGGGGCCGGCTGGCTGGGGTGCGGCTGCTGGCCAGGCGTGTGGTGTATCAGCAATTCCACCTGGAGCTGGTGGAGTTGGCCAGTGGTCCGATACAGGTGCATGTCGGCAACCTGCTTAGGGGCCAGCCCCTTCAGCTGGAGCAGGCTTTTCAGATCCAGGGCCAGGTGAGTTTCACCCCTGCTGGCCTGACCCGCTCCCTGGGCGACCCCCGCTGGCGCTCCCTGGCCGACAGCCTGGGCGAAACCCTGCTGGGAATCGTGCCCCTGGGGGGGGTGCGCATCCACCACGACAAGCTGGTGCTGACGGCCCTGGCCCAGGGCCGCCCCGATCCGATCGAACAGGAGACCACCGTTTCCTCCGTCGGCGGCAGTGTGGAGATTCGCTGTGTGGCGGGCAGCCCCAGCTACCTGCTGCCGATGGATCCCGGCATCACCATCGGCGCTGCCCGCCTGGAGGCGGGCATGCTGCAACTGCTGGGCGACGCCCGGGTCAGCGCTTAGCGCTGCACCAGGGGCAGCACCAAGGTGACTAGGGAGTAGACCACCGCCGGCACGAACAGGTAGCTGTCGATCCGATCGAGGACGCCGCCGTGGCCGGGGATTGCATCGCCGGAGTCCTTCAGGCCCGCATCCCGTTTCATCATCGATTCGGTGAGATCCCCCACCAGGGCGAAGAGGGCCACCACCGCACCCAGCACCGCGCCGATCAGCCAGCCCCAGCTCCAGCCGATCCAGGTTCCGCCCAGGGCGCCGACCGCCATGGCGCAGCCAACCCCGCCCAGGGCCCCCTCGATGGTTTTGCCCGGTGATATGGGAGAGAGGGGACGGCGGCCCAGGCGGCGCCCGATCACGTAGGAGCCGATGTCGGTGGCGACGATTAGGAAGCAGGCCAGCAGGGTGAGGGCCAGGCCGGCCCCCTCCAGCTCCCGCAGGCGGATCCAGTAGCTGGGCAGGAAGCCCAGGTAGAAGAGCCCGAAGATTGAGGCGGCGATGTCGGCAATCGTGCCGGTTACCGGCTGCAACAACAGCCAGCCGCAGATCACGGCGCCGGAGGCAGGCAGCACCGCCGCCGCCACATCGCCGGCAAACCAATCACCACCCAAAAGGGCGCTGCCGCTGGCTAGCTGGGTGGTGATCAGCAGCAGCTGGACGGCGACCAGGGTGGTTTTGATGGCCGGCCGGATTCCCTTGAACTGGGCCATCCGGAAGAACTCCAGCAGCCCCAGGTGCACGATCAGGCCCAGGGCCACCGTGAACCACCATCCCCCCAGCATCACCACCACGAAACCGAAGGCTCCGGCGGCCCAGCCGCTGAGCAGTCGGGGCAGGGAGGTGGCCGTGCGAGGGGTGGGAATCAAGCGGGATTCAGCAACGGCAATCAGCAGGGCGCGCCAGGGGATGGGCGCTCAGCTGCGATCAGAAAGAGGGGCTCTGCCGCAGCCAGCTTGGCCTGGCTGCCGCGCCGTTGCATGCGGTGCACGGTGGCCTGCACCACCTGCACATCCGTGGCTGCCAGCTGGCTGAGGGTATCGGTGGCATCCACCAGCCCCTCGAGGCTGGCGGTGCTGATCACCAGACGCCCCTGGGGAACCAGGGCCTTCCATACCGCCAGCAGTACCCCGCCAAGGGGGCGCCCCACCTCCAGCAGCACCCGGTCTGGGTGGGCCGGGAGCTGGGCCAGGTCGTCGGGGGCGGCACCGGCGTGGATGTGCAGGTTGGTGATCCCAAAGCGGCGCCGGTTCTGCTCCAGCAGCTCGATTGCTTCAGGGTCGCGCTCGAGGGTGTGCACGACTCCCTTGGGCATCAGGCGGGCAATCTCCAGGGCCAGGGCACCGGTGCCTCCGCCCACATCCCAAACCAGGGAGTCGGGCCGTGGGCGCAGATGGGCCAGCAGCATCACCCGCAGCTCCATCGGGGTGGGGCTGAAGCCGGGGGCGTCCACAAAGGAGCTATCCGGCAGGCCGGGAGTGACGAAATCCCACTGGTAGGAATCGGCAGGTGCGCGCAGGTCCATCACCGGGCCCCTATGCGGCCACAACCTTCACCGTATCAGCGATCTGGCCGGGCCAAAGGCTGGCCTGCCTCTGGAGCCAGGCGGCGCGAGCGGGATCGATCCGCTCGCCCGGCACCAGCAGCGGAATGCCAGGGGGATAGGGGCAGAGGGGCTCGGCGGCGATGCGACCGACCGCCGCCGCCAGGGTCACGACCTCGCAGGAGGCCCGCCAGGCCAGGCCCAGCGGCAGCTCTGGCTCCCCAACCAGGGGCAGGGGTGGCGCGCTGAAGGGCGGCAGGGGATCGCCACCCAGGGCATGCCGCAGCCGCTCCAGCTGGCGGGGTAGGCGCCAAACCAGCCCTGCTGGCGGCGCCAGCCCCAGGCAGAAGGTGAGCGCCCCCGGCTCGGGTAACTCGGCGATCACCTGCCTTTCCAGCAGCCAGGCATCGGCGTCGAGACCGTTGATGCCCAGGGCCGCGGTGTTGAGCACCAGCCGCAGGGGATCGTCGTTGGCGACCAGGGTCAGCCCGGCCGCCCGGCAGTGGCGCTGCAGCCGCTCCCCCACCCGGCAGGCCCGCCGCCAGCGGCCAAGCCCCGCCGGGCTGGTGAGCTCGGTGAGGGCCGCCTCGGCGGAGGCCAGCAGTAGGGCGCTCGGGCTGGAGGTCTGCAGCCATAGCAGGGCCCTGGCCAGGGCCTGGCGGTCCACCCGCTGCCCCTGCAGCAACAGGGCCGCACTCTGGGCCAGACCGCCCGCGGCCTTCTGGCTGGAGAGCACCACCAGATCGGCCCCGGCAGAGAGGGCCTCAGCGCGGCCATGGGCCTGGTCAACCAGCACCGGTAGGCCGCGCTGCTGGGCCAGGGCCACCAGGGCGGGCAGATCGGCCCGTTGGCCCTGATAGCTGGGCGAAACCAGCACCAGGGCAGCCACCGGGCCAGCGACTGCGGCGGCGTCCAGCACCTGGGCCAGGTGGGTCGGGCTGGGGGGCAGCCAGAGGCCGGTTGCCGGATCGAAGGGCAGGTTGAATAGCAGGGGCCTCAGCTGACCCAGCACGCAGGCATGCAGCAGGGAGCGGTGCAGGTTGCGGGGCAGCAGTACCCGGCTGCCCGGGGGGGCCAGGGCCAGCAACCCAGCCTGTAGCAGGCCGGTGGCCCCGTTGACCCCAAACCACACCCCATCGGCCCCGAGCTGGCGGGCGCAGCGCCGCTGGGCCGCGGCCACGGCGCCGCCATCGACCAGGGGACCGCCGAACTGGGGCAATTCCGGCAGGTCCCAGCTGCCTGGCCGCTGGCGCAGCAGGGCCGCCAGGGCCGGTGAGAGACCCCTGCCGCGGCCGTGGGCCGGTAGGTGCAGCGGCAGACCCATGGGTGGGCGGATCGCGTTTCTAGAGTCTGACGAGCGAACGGCTGCCGTGCCTGTGAAGAGCGCCGAAACCAGCCCCGTAAAAAGCCCTGGGAAAACCTCTGGAAAGAGCCCAGACCCTGCCTACGATCCGGCCAGGGACCTGCGCTGGTTACTGCTGCGTCCCTGGCTGCTGGTGAGCCGGCTGCTGGTTGTGGCCTGGCAACTGTCCAGCCTGGGGCTGGTGCTGGTGGTGCAGGGCAACAGCAGTGATTCCGAGGTGCAGAAGCAGTTGGGCCGCAGGATTCTCCATACCCTCACTGCCCTGGGCCCCTGCTTCATCAAGGTGGGCCAGGCCCTCTCCACCCGGCCAGACCTGGTGCGACGCGATTGGCTGGACCAGCTCACCCAGCTCCAGGACAACCTGCCCCCCTTCCCCCACGCCATAGCCCTGGCGACGATCGAGCGGGAGCTGGGGGCTCCGGCCGACCAGTTGTTTGAGCAGTTTCCCGATTTCCCCGTGGCCGCCGCCAGCCTTGGTCAGGTCTACAAGGCCCAGCTCAGCGATGGGCACTGGGTTGCGGTGAAGGTGCAGCGCCCCAACCTGCCCTGGATCCTGCGGCGGGATCTGGTGATCATCCGGCTGCTGGCTGTGCTGACGGCCCCGCTGCTGCCCCTGAACCTCGGATTCGGACTCGGGGACATCATCGATGAATTCGGCTCCACCCTGTTCGAGGAGATCGACTACAGGCTTGAGGCCAACAACGCCGAAAGGTTCGCCGACCTCTTTGCCAACCAGAGCGAGGTGACCGTGCCCCGCGTGGAGCGGCTCCTCTCCTCCGAACATGTGCTCACCACCCAGTGGATCAATGGCACCAAGCTGCAGGAACGCCAGGCCCTTGAGGCCCGCAATCTCGACCCGGCGGCCCTGATCCGCACCGGCGTGATCGCCGGCCTGCAGCAACTGCTCGAATTTGGCTACTTCCATGCCGATCCCCACCCGGGCAACCTCTTTGCTCTGACGGGAAAAACCGGAGCCCTCGGCCATGTGGCCTACGTGGATTTCGGGATGATGGATTCGATCAGTGACAGCGACCGCCTCACCCTCACCAGTGCGGTGGTTCACCTGATCAACCGCGACTTCCGTGCCCTGGCCCACGATTTCATCTGCCTGGGTTTCCTCAATCCCAAGGCTGACCTGGAGCCGATCATCCCTGCCCTGGAGGATGTTCTGGGCGGGGCCCTCGGTGAAAATGTGGGCAGCTTCAACTTCAAGGCGATCACCGACCGCTTCTCGGAGCTGATGTACGACTACCCCTTCCGGGTGCCGGCCCGCTTCGCTTTGATCATCCGGGCCGTGGTGAGCCAGGAGGGCCTGGCCCTGCGCCTCGACCCCGGCTTCAAGATCATCAACGTGGCCTATCCCTATGTGGCCCGGCGGCTGCTGGCGGGCGACACCAGTGAGATGCGCGAGAAGCTGCTCGAAGTGCTGTTTGACCCCAAGGGGCGGCTGCGGATTGAACGGCTGGAAAACCTGCTGGCAGTGGTTGAGGCTGACCAGAGCGGCGGCACGGCCCTGCTGCCGGTGGCGGGAGCCGGCCTCAAGCTGCTACTGGGGCAGGAGGGCGGCAGCCTGCGCCAACGGCTGCTGCTCACCCTGGTGCGCGATGACCGGCTCAACACCGAAGACCTGCGCAGCCTGCTGAGATTGCTGCAGCGCACCTTCGGTCCCCAGCGCCTGGCCCAACGCCTGATCCAGCGACTGGTGGGTCGAGCCATCCAGCCGGCCAGCCCGTTGGCGGCCTGAGCTGCTCAGGCTCCGGGCGGAATCGTGAACCAGGCCACGGCGATCGCCAGGCTGCTGAAGATCACCACCACTACGGGCCAGCTGTTATCGAGTTGCTCTAGCCGGTCCCTCACCAGTGCCTTCATCTCGGGATCCTCCATCACCTCCATGTCGGCGTAGCGGCGGCCGATCCAGATCACCAGCACGAAGGCCACCAGGGTGACCACATAGGCCACCACATACACCTGGTCCAGGAAGGTGAGAAAGGGCAGGAGGGGCAAATCACCGCGGTAGGTCTGCTGCAGGAACACCAGGGTGAGCAGCACGGTCACCGGAATGCTGGCGCGGGCATCCTGCTCATCGGGGCGCACTTTGAACACCAGCAGCACCATCGCCATCAGCACCGCCAGCGGCAGCAGCAGGCGCCACACCGAGGCCCAGGCTGAGGTGCCGAAGGAGATTTCAAACAGCACCAGGCTGTAATCGCTTTCGCTGCCACCCTGGCCGAAATTGGTGGCGTACTGGTGGCGGTATTCGGCGATTGACCAGCCCTGGTTGAGCCAGCCGAGGATGCGGGCGTTGAAGCCCATGCCGCTGTTGCGGATGTCGGGCTCGAGCCGCAGCTGCTCGTAGCTGAGGCTGCCATCGAGATCATTCGCCTCAATCAGCAGCGGCAGGCTGACGCTCATGAAGGGGTAATGGCGAAAGCTGGCCTGATCGAGCAGGTAGCGGCCCCGGTAGGTAAACAGCTGGTAGTAGCCCCCATCTGCTAGTCGTTCGGGCCCATCCCCGACCGGATCGAGTTCCGGCGGGGCGTCGGTGATCAGGGTATTGAGCAGGGTGATGCGCTCGTCAATCGAGATGCCGGCCTCCTCGAGATAGGCCTGCAGGGCCCCATCCCAGACCATCCAGATGTAACCGCTGGCGGCATAGCTCGGCACGCTCAGAGCGAGCTCGGAGGTGGTGTTGGCGTACACCCCGAGTTGGGCGTGCAAGGGCGCCGCCTCCAGCGCATCCTGATCCACCCTGGCTTCGCCGGCATTGAGCAGCTCACCGCGCAGGGTGGTCCAGCCACTGGGGGGCAGCTGGCGAGGGTCGACGGTGAGGGATCGCGCTGAGGTGGAAAGCCGCAGTGAATCACGGGTCTGCACCGGGGTGATGTCGATGCGGGTGATCGCAACAAAGGCCAGAATCACCGCCAGTAGAAGCGCCAGAGTGGCGAGCAGATTCCAGCGCCGCTGCTTCCGCACCGGTTTCAGGAGGCAGATGGCGTCGACCCTACGCGCAAGACGCAGACTTGCCCTGCTGCTGCTACCCCTGCTCGTACCCCTGCTGGTGCGCTCGGCCCCGGCTCCGCGGGTGCCTCCCAGCGGCCCCAGGGAGCTGGTGGTCGGCCAGTCGGCCCCCTTCAGCGGGCCCTCTGCCCAGACGGCCAAGGATTACCAGCAAGGCCTGCTCGCCTGGTTTGCCGAGGTAAACCGGCGCGGCGGCATCCATGGCCGGCGGTTGCGCCTGGTGAGCCTGGATGACAGCTACGACCCCCAGCTCACCCTGCGCAATACGCGCCGGCTGGTTGAGCAGCAGCAGGCCATCGCCCTGATCGGCATTTTCGGCACGGCGAACTCCAAGGCAATCCTTCCCCTGGTGGAGAAGGTTGGGATTCCCTTTGTGGCTCCGCGAACCGGGGCGAGGGCCTTGCTGAAACCCTTTCGCCCCATGGTGTTCAACATGCGGGCCAGCTACCAGGCGGAGATCGATCAGGTGATCGACCACCTGGATATGCACCACCGCCACCAGGTGGCGGTGGTGCATATCCAGGATGCCTACGGGGAAGATGGGCTGCGTTCCAGCCAGGCCGCCCTTGCTCGCCACAACCTGCGGCCCGTGGCCATTGCCGGCGTAAAGCGCAACTCCACCAACACCGCCTCCGCCGTCCGGCAGGTTGTCGCTGCAAATGCCAATGCCGTGCTGGTGATCGCCACCTTCACCAGCTCCGCCTCCCTAAGCCGCGACCTTTCCCGACTCGGCAGCAGGGCCCAGCTGATGAACCTCTCGCCGGTCGGCATCGAGGGTCTGCAGGATGCCCTGCCCGGTGGCCAGGCCAATGGCATCGGCATCTCCCAGGTGGTTCCCTTCCCCTGGAACCGGAGGGTGCCGGTGGTGGCCCAATACCAGCGGATGATGCAGCGGCAGCAGAAGGAGGCCCGCTATGGCTACTCGAGCCTGGAGGGGTTCCTGGCGGCCCGCTGGCTCACCGCCGCCCTGGAGAAGGCGGGCCCCAACCCCAGCCGCGCCAGGGTGGCGGCGGCCTTCAGGAGCCTCCCGAACCTCGACCTGGGCGGCTTCAGGCTGCGGCTCAAGCCTGGCGACAACCAGGCCAGCGATCTGGTGGAGCTCACCTTCCTGGGGTCCCAGCGCTGGGGACCCTGAGAGGGCAGCGCCGCTAGGGTCTCCCCAGCTGTTTTCCTGCCGCCGTGTTCGCTGCGTTGATGCCCGCGCCGATCAACCTCAGCGAGGCCGCCCTGGATCTGGCTCAGGGCGACTACGGCGACCTGGATGCGGCCGAATACCTGCTGGAATACGCCGTGGTGATGCAGCCCCCCTACCTGGTGGCAGGGGTGGGCTTCGCAATCAGTGTGCTCTGCGGCCTCACCTTCGCCAAATTGGTGGAAAACAAGCTTGAAGGCTGGAAACAGGATCGGCTGGCCCTGCTACCCCTGGGCAGCTACACCATCACCCTGCCCTACTTCGGGGTGGTGATTGGCACCACCCTGTTCATCGGTGGCAGCCTGCAGGTGTTCGGCTTCTCCGCCGGCGTGGCCTTGCTGGTGTCGTTTGTGCTCTCAATCGCTACCGCCGGAGCCCTGTGGGTGCAGCTGGAGCGGCTGATGGGCCAGGTGGAGGATGGCACCTTCAGTGCAGTGGACTTCGATAACTTCGATCAGTTCTTCTGAAACCCATTGCAGGTTTAGCCCGATGACCAAGGGTGACCCAATGGGCTCCCTGGAGCCTCAAAAAGCAGCTGGGGGGCCAGCTGATCTACTGCGCGATCGACTCACCCGTGGGTGGGGCCGGCTAGCGGTTATCGCAGCCACCACAGGCGTTTGGATGGTGGATCTGCTGCTGGTGGTCCACCTGAAGAACCGAAAACTGATCAGCCCAGATCTGGATAATCTGGTGCACACAGTCGATTTAGCAGCCACAATTGCCTTCGTCGCCATTACCCTGGGGCTGGCGATCAGCCTGTTTCGCGGCCAGAAGCGCGAATTGTTTCGCTGGGCCCTGGTTTACCTGCTGTTTTCCATGGTTCAGGTGATAACCAACGTGTTATCGATGGTGGCGAGTGCAGATCAACACCAGGGAGGCGGCCTGGGCGGGCTTTGGGATGTGGCAGCCGTGTATGTGGCCAGTGTGCTGGTGTTTATGTTTGTGTATATCTTCCTCGACGTGAGTACCCCAGGCGGGGCCTTCGTTTGGCCGAGCCGGGAGGGGCAGGCTCCACCCGAGCCCCACATCATTGATTACCTGTTTATCTCGTTGAATGTCAACTCCACCTATGGCCCCACCTCCGAAGCGGTGATGTCACGGACGGCCAAATTAGTGATGTCATTGCAGGTGTTGCTGGCAATTCTGATGCTCACCGTGCTGATCGCCCGCTCCGTGAGCGCCACCAGTTGATCGGTTGACCAGTTGACGGGCTACCCAGCTCAGGCGACTAGGTAGCCCTCCAGCATTGGTGAATTGGCGCGCACCCCATCAAGGGCCTTGCGCTCCAGATTGCGGGTTTTGTCGCGGCTCATGCCCAGCACCTTGGCGATCGTGCTCAGGCTCATCGGTTCGCTGTTGCCGCCCTCGGGATTGTCGGCGCAGGGGATGCCGTAGCGCATCTTCAGAACGCGGCCCTGCAGTTCTGGCAGCTGCTCCAGCAGGGCCCGCAGGTCGCCCTTGAGGCATTCCCCATCCACCCGCTCCTCGGGCAGTTCACCATCGCCTGCCAGCAGGTCGATCAGTTCGGTGTCATCGCCGTCGCCCACCTTGGTCTCCAGGCTCACCGGTTGGCGTGCCCGGCAGAGCAGGTCTTTGACCTCCTCCTCCGGCAGCTCCACCGCTTCGGCCAGCTCGGTC
>JAHLYQ010000019.1 GCA_025127975.1 Synechococcus sp. CS-1331
CGCTCTACGAGCGCCGGCCCTCGGGTGCACTGCTGCTGGATGGGTCCTGATCGAGTAGGTGGTCCAGCGCCTGCTGGAGCTGTTCTTTGCTCCAGTTGGTCACCACAAACACCTCCTGGACGCTGCTGCCCCGGCGCGCCACCAACTTGTGGCCACCGGTGATCGCGGTGGACACCCGCAAGCGCAGCTGGGGGCTGCGCCCCCGCACCCGGGAGATCACCGCGGGGGTGACAGTGGCAATTCCCGGCAAACTCGCCAGCCGCTGAAGCAGGGGGATCAGGCCCTCGATGTAGGTGCTGTGGGTGATCACCACCCGGCCCATCAGCCCTGCTCCAAAGGTGCCAGGGTCAGGCCCTCGGCGCCGAGTTGCTGGTGGTAGAGCTCAGCCTGCTCCTGGGGGCCGCACCAGACCACCGCGGAGCCCTCGCCATCAATGCGGTGGGCCAGCTCCCAGGCCTGATTTGGCTGCATGGCGGGGATGTAGCGCACGAGGCACTCCACCACATGCTGAAAGGTGTTCACATCGTCGTCGAGCACCACCACCTTGAAGCTCGGGTAGCTCTGGCGAACCCGCTGTCGCTCCTGAACGGCGCCTGGGGAGATCGTTGCCACAACCAAAACTTATCAGGAGCGGATGGCCCCAAGCCTAGGTAAACTGGCGACAACACCGAATGGCAGTGCCATGTTGATTAGCTTTGGCTGGGCTTCGCTGGCGGCCCTGTTCAGTTTCTCGATTGCCATGGTTGTCTGGGGCCGTCATGGCGACAACAGCATCAAATTCTGATACCAAGCTGGCGACCTTCGGTGCCTGAGCTGCCCATCCCCTCCCAGCTGCTCTCTGCAATCGCAGTCCTGCTCCTGCTTTTCGTCAGTGGGGGGGTGATCTACCTCTCCACGGTCGAATGGCGTGATCGCCGCCGCCGCAGAGCGCTGCAAGCCAAGCGCCCTAGATGACTGAGCCCTTGCCCGCCGGGCTGGCTCCATGGGCCTGGCAGCTGGCCGCCCATCTGTTGGTGCCTCCCCCGGAAGCCCCTTGCCCCAGCAACAGCCCTGGGCGCACCCCTGACTTGGCCCACCTGCTCGAAGCTATTGGGGCAGCCCATGCCGACGGGCTGGCTCCCAATGGTTATGCCCCCCATGACCTGGCCCCCCTTGGCTTGGCCCTTTTGGGCCGCTTGCCTACGGCGGGGGATGACGAACAGTTGCGCCTGGCTGCCGATGCCCTCCGCGCTGAAATTGCTGGCGACACGGTCACCTATGTGGTGAACCGCAATCTCAACGTCTCCAACCACTGCGTCAAGCACTGCAGCTTCTGCGCTTTTCGCCGCGATGCCGGCGACCAAGGGGCCTACTGGCTCAGCGAGGCCGAGCTCGAAGCGCGGGCAGCGGAAGCCCAACAGCTGGGAGCCACGGAGCTATGCATCCAGGGGGGGCTCAACCCCGCCGCGACGCTCAATGGCAGCCAGCTGGCCTATGCCGAGCGCCTGCTGGAGATACTGCAGCGGGCAGCTCCGGGCATTCACCTGCATGCCTTCTCACCCCAGGAGCTCCTCTACTTCGCCCAAGAGGATGGGCTGGAGCTCGATGTGGTGCTCAAGCGACTACAGGCAGTGGGGTTGGCTTCCATTCCGGGCACGGCGGCCGAGGTGCTCAGCGAGCCCGTGCGGCGGGTCCTTTGCCCCGAGAAGCTCTCGGCTCGCGCCTGGGTTGCCGTGATGCTGCAAGTGCATCGGTGCGGTTTAGCCGCCACCAGCACCCTGATGGCGGGACACATCGAGTCGCCCGCCGATCTCGTCGCCCACCTGCTCACCCTGGTGGCCCTGCAACGCCATGCCTGGCAAAATCAACAGGCCGGGTTCAGTGAATTTGTACTGCTTCCCTTCGTCGGTGCGGCGGCACCGGCCGCCCTGCGGGCCCGGGTCTGCCGGGACCAGCCAGAGCGAGCGGCGATGTTGCGGCTGACTGCCCAGGCCAGGATCCTTTTAGGGCCATGGTTCCGCAACCACCAGCCCAGCTGGGTGAAGCTGACCCTGGCTGGGGCCACCGAGGCCCTGCGCTGGGGCTGCAATGACCTGGGCGGCACCCTGATGGAGGAGCACATCACCACCATGGCGGGCGCCACCGGCGGCACATTCCAGTCGCCGCAGGCCCTGGAGGCCGCTGCCTGCAGCCTGGGCCGTCCCGTGCGCCGGCGCACCACGCTCTATGGGGTGGGGCCATGAGGCGCACCGCAGCTCTGACGGCCCTGCTGGTGCTGGTTCCTGGTCTGCTGCTGTGGCGGTGGCCCCGCCCCCGGGCCCTGGGTTTGGCGAGGCTGCTGCCCCAGACAGCCCTGTTGCAGAGTTTTCCCGCATCGCCCCAGCGAGCCATTCCCGTCCTGTGGAGCCAAAGGCTCGGCAGCCCCTTGGCGGAGAGGATCTGGCGCCAGCAGCGCCGAATCTGGTGGCAGTTTTGGGGGCGCGATGGGGATGGTGGCCCCTACCTGGCCTTTGCCGCCCCCAGCTCCCAGCCCCTGCCCCCCCTTGGCCTGCGGGTAGACGATCTGGTGGTGGTGGCGCCAGACCCCCTTTCCCAGCGACTGCTGCAGGACCAGCTCAAGTTGTCCGGACGCCAGCCCCGGGGCCTGGAGCAGCGCTGCCTGCAGCGCCTCCAGCAGGAACAGGCGGTGTTCTGGTCGCCCCTGGGCCTGGGTTTGCTGGCTGGGCCCATGGCCCCCTTGCTGCAACGGTTCCAGGAGGGGTGCTTGAGCCTCAGTCTCCAGGGCTCGAATCTCGCCATGGAGGGTGAGGCGAGCTCGACCAGCGGCATCCTGGCCCGGCCGGGAAGGCTTGCTCCCCTGCCTGGGCTGGAGCCGCTGCCGGCGGACCTGCTGTTGGAGTGGCGGGGGCCGGCCCTGGAGGGAGTTTTGCAGGGTCTGCTCAGCCGTCAGTTAATTCGGGAACCGTTGGCCGCCCGCTACGGGATCGGCGAAGGTCAGTTGGCCCTGCTTGGTTCAGCTCCTTTTGCCCTGCGGCTTCGCCCGGTGTCCAAGGGGCCCTTCCAGGCGAGCCTGGAGCTCGAACTTCAAGTTGGGGCAGAGCGCAAGCCCTGGACCCGGCTGCTGAGCACCCTGGTGCCGGCGATCCAAACCCAGGGGCTGGAAGCTGCTTCCTCGGGTTCACCCACCCTGCCCGCCACAACCTGGCGACGCCAGGACGGCCAGGTGGTGGGGGGCTGGCGCTGGCTGCTGCCCTCCAGCGGTCCACCCCGCTTGCTGCTGTTTCTGGGGCCCCAACCTCCGCTTCTGGCCCAACCCTTGCCCAAGGTGTCCCAGAGCGGCCCAGCCCTGACAAGCCCGACCCTGACCAGTCCAGAAATGGCTGCTGCGATGGTGCTGCGGGCCCGGCCCCAGGCGCTGGCTCGGCTTGGTCTGCTGCCAACGGAGCTGCCGTTGCCGCTGCAGCAATCGGGCCAGCTCGATCTGGTGGCTTTTCAGGCGGCCGGCCGAGGCCGCGCCCTGGCCTCTCCCCTCAGCCAGCTGATGGGGCGGCTTCAGCTGCAGCAGGCTCGCCCGCCGGCTCGCTAGGGGCCCCATCGCCGGGGGAGGGCTGTTGTTGCCGCTCCCGTTTGCGACGCTCGGCGGCAACGGTTTCTTCCATCAGCTCCACCGCCTGGACCATCTTTTCCAGATTTGCGGCATAGAGACTGAGATCTTTGTCGAGACGATCCTTGAGCAGGCCCAGGGCACTACCTAGGTCGTGGGCATAGCTGCGCAGTGCGGAGGGATCCATGGCATCGGCTCCCTGGGCTTGCTCCAGCAGGCTCAGCAAGCCCACGGCCATCAGCCGTGAATAGTGGAAGTCTGGGCGGCGGATACCTGCTAAGGCTGCCGCCACAGGCTCGGGAGCTCCGGCACCGGCCTGCTCGATCCATTGCTGCACCTCCTCAACGCTGTGACTGCCCATGGCAGCAATGGCCGCATCGCGCTGCTGGCGCATGGACTGGGAGTCAAAACCTGAGGCGCTGCAGATGGCGCTGAGCAGGAGCTCCCGGTGGGCATCCGGGCGATAGCCCTTCGAAAACCCGTCAAAAACCTGCACCAGCCCTGCGGCAAAGAGGGGATCGCTGCGGAAGCCAGCCTGGCGACTGAGCAGGTGGAGTTCGACCAGCAGCTCATCCACCATCCGCCTGTAGAGGGGCGCGATCACGTAGGGGAAGGCGCTGTGGAAGGCGCGCTTGCTGTCGGCAACGGTGAGGGCTGCGCTCACGCGAAATCAGGCTCGGGGTGGATCGACCCTAGCTGCCCAGGCTCAGTAGGATCGAACCCTGTTTGAGCAGCTGCTCCATGATCCCGATCGTGATTGAAGAGTCGGGCCGGGGAGAACGGGCATTCGACATCTATTCCCGGCTACTGCGGGAGCGCATTATTTTTTTGGGGGAGCCCGTAACTTCTGAATCGGCGAACAGGGTGGTGGCCCAGCTTCTATTTCTAGAGGCCGAAGATCCCGACAAGGACATATTTATGTACATCAACTCCCCCGGTGGCTCTGTATATGATGGCCTCGGAATATTTGATACAATGCAGCATATCAAGCCCGATGTGCAAACAGTTTGTGTTGGCCTAGCCGCCTCCATGGGTGCCTTCTTGCTCTGTGCCGGCAGCAAGGGCAAGCGCAGCAGCCTTACCCATTCGCGGATCATGATTCACCAGCCCCTTGGCGGCGCCCGCGGCCAGGCCAGCGACATCCGCATCCAGGCCGACGAAATCCTCTACCTCAAAAAGAAGCTCAACCAGGAGCTGGCCGACCGCACCGACCAACCCCTGAGCCGCATCGAGGAGGATACCGACCGGGACTTTTTCATGTCACCGGCCGAGGCCGTCAGTTACGGGCTGATCGACAAGGTGATCGAGAAGCGCCCAGTTCGCCCGGTCTGAAACCGAGCAATGCCAGGCTAGGGAGCAGCTGGGATCTGAATTTGAACATCAACCCTGCCTCGGTAGCGAGGATCACCCAAATTCGGCGGCGATCCGTCTGGAATTGAGGTTTGAATTTGACCTTCCCATGGCGAGCTACACGATCACGCTGAGCACCGGCGCCAGCTTTCCCTGCGCCGATGACACCTACATTCTCGATGCGGCTGAGGAGCAGGGCATTGACCTGGCCTTCTCCTGCCGGGCTGGGGCCTGCAGCACCTGTGCAGGCAAGGTGAGCTCAGGCGCCGTAGATCAGAGCGATCAGAGTTTCCTAGATGACGACCAAATCGGCGCCGGCTACGCACTTTTGTGCGTGAGCTACCCCCTGGCTGATTGCACGATCACGCCCGACGTCGAGGAAGAGCTCTGATCTCCCTAAGGCCCAGGCTCAGGCCTGGGCTGGTTCTACCACCGGGACGGCTGGGCTGATGTCTGCGAGTAGGGGCGAATAGCGTTCCTTTTCAGGAATTTGGGCAAATTCAGCCACGATGGTGCGAAATTCATCGCCATCGAGGGTTTCCTTTTCGATAAGCAACTCAACCATCCGATCCATGCAGCTGCGCTGGGCGGCAACAAGCTTCACGGTATCGATATAACAAGATTGAACGATTTGCCGCACGGCATCATCAATTTTGCTGGCCAGCCGATCAGAGCCATCGCTGCGGGTCATCAGGTCCCGCCCCAGGAATACCTCCTGGTTGCCGGCCTCAAAGGACACCTGGCCCAGGTCACTCATGCCGAAGCGAGTCACCATCTGGCGGGCGATCGAGGCCACCTGCTGGATGTCCCCGCCGGCACCGGTTGTGACTTCTGCATGGCCGAAGACAACCTCTTCAGCCGCCCTACCACCCAGGGCTCCCATAATTCGGGCCCTGAGCTGGGCTCTGCTGACGAGCATCTGCTCTTCATCAGGTGCAAACCAGGTGAGGCCTTGGGCCTGGCCGCGGGGAATCAGGGTGACCTTCTGGACCGGATCGTGGGCCTGCACCAGGGTGCCCACCAGGGCATGGCCCACCTCGTGATAGGCGATCAGACGCTTACTGCGTCCGTCGGTGAGGGGTTTGCCCTCCATGCCGGCGATGACCCTGTCGACGGCATCGTCGATTTCGGCCAAGCCGGTGGCCTCCTTGCGACGACGGGCTGTGAGAATTGCCGCCTCATTAAGCAAGTTGGCCAGATCCGCACCGGAAAATCCTGGGGTTCGGCGGGCAATTGCCTCGAGGCTCACATCTGCCGCCAAAACCTTGTTGCGGCTGTGCACCTTCAGCACTGAAAGCCGGCCCTTGATATCCGGCACGTCAACCTGCACCTGGCGATCGAAGCGACCCGGCCTCAGCAGGGCGGAATCCAGCACATCGGCCCGGTTCGTGGCCGCAATGATGATGATGCCGCTGTTGCCTTCAAAGCCATCCATCTCGGTGAGGAGCTGGTTGAGGGTCTGCTCCCGCTCGTCGTTTCCACCGCCCACCCCGGCACCGCGTTGACGGCCGACCGCATCGATCTCATCGATGAAGATCAAGCAGGGGCTGTTCTCCTTGGCCCGTTTGAACAGGTCCCGCACCCGGCTGGCGCCGACGCCCACAAACATCTCAACGAATTCAGATCCGGAGAGCGAGAAAAAGGGCACTCCTGCTTCCCCTGCGATCGCTTTTGCCAGCAGTGTTTTGCCGGTGCCAGGGGGACCAACCAGCAGCACACCCTTGGGGATTTTGGCGCCGACGGAGGTGAATCTCTCCGGAGTCTTGAGGAAGGTCACCACTTCCTGCAGGTCCTGCTTGGCCTCCTCCACCCCAGCCACGTCGTCAAACTTGACGCCCGTCTCAGCCTCCATGGCGAAGCGGGCCTTGGTCTTACCAAACTGCATTGCCTGGCCAGGGCCACCGGGCATCCCGCTGCCCCTGCGGGCCAGGAACACCAGCGAGCCGATCAGCAGCAGGGGGAACAGCAGGTTGCCGAGCAGGCCGAGCACCGGCGGTGCGCTCTTGGGCGGGTGAATGTCAAAACTGATCCCCTGCTCCTTGAGGTTGTTGACCAGCTCGGGGGCAACCCCGGGCAGATCTACCCGCAGCCGCTGCACCCTGTTGTCCAGGTCGGGATCCACCGCCTCGATCACAGCCGTGCGGCCGCCGTCATAGATGTCAACTGCGGTCACCCGGCCGGCATCGACGTAATCGAGGAATCGGCCGTAACTCATGCGGGCTACCGCCGCATTGCGAGGAGCCTCGTTCGCAGTATTTGGGTTGAAGCGGGGCGTACCGCCGTTACCAAGCAGCTGCCAGCCGAGGAAGGCCACCACGGCCAAAGGCAGCAGCCAGAGAGCAATTAGACGCCACCGCTGATTCATAACTGACCCGCTTTCTTACCGAGTGTAACGGCGCTGGGGTCCCCGATCGCTGACCCGCCCAGGGCGCTTCAGACAGCGTCAGACCAGCTGAACTCCCATGGGCTGGCGGATTGGACCAGGTCAACCTGGGGCGAAGCGGCTGGGATATCGATGCCGAGCTCTTCAGCCTGGAGTGTCTCCAGCAGTTCCGGCCCGCCCAGCCCATGGGTCCAGACCTTCACTTCGCTGGTGGGGGGGCACTCAAAACTGAGCAGCTCGAAGGGAAAGACAACCCGCTCCAGAAAAAACTCGTTGGGGCCAACGCAACGCATGATCACCATGCGGCTACTGCTGTTTCTGTAGCTGCAAGCCAGGACAGTCAAAATCGATGCCGGATAACAGCCCCATCAAGCCACTGCTTATTTGGAGTTTTGGTGACCAAGGGCACCCTTTTGTGCTCTTTATATTTGTTTCGGTTTGTCAGAGGCTGCGCAGGGCGACGATGGGATCGAGTTGGGCGGCCCGGCGCGCTGGCACCACTCCGAAGAAGAGGCCGATGGAGCCCGAAAGGACCACCGTTCCCAGCACGGTGCTGGCGCCGATAGCCGCGGGCAGGGGGGTCACCAGGGCGACCAAGGCCACGGTGCCGATGCCCACCGCACTGCCGATCAAGCCGCCCAGGCTGGCCAGCACCAGGGACTCCACCAGAAACTGCAGCAGCACATCGCCACTGCGGGCCCCTAGAGCTTTGCGCAAGCCGATTTCCTCGGTGCGCTCGCTCACTGACACCAACATGATGTTCATGATGCCGATACCACCCACGAGCAGGGATACGGCTCCAATGGCGCCCAGCATCAAGGTGAGCCCGCCGGTGATGGTGCTCACGATGGTGAGGGCATCCTTCTGGGAGCGCACGGCAAAGTCGTCTTCCCGCAGGATTCGGTGCCGCTGGCGCAGCAGGTTGGTGATCTGGAAGCTGGCCGCCCCAGTGCTCTGCTCATCGCGGGCTTCGACACTGATGAAGTTGAGGTTGACGCCGTAGGTGGGATCCCGACCTGAAAGTTTGCTCACCATCGTGGTGAGGGGGATGTAGCCGTTTTCATCCTGGTTCTGGCCGAATACGGCTCCCTTCGGCTCGAGCACGCCGATTACTTCAAACAGCTGGTTGCGGATGCGCAGCTGGCGACCCACAGCGGCCTTGCCCGGGAACATCTTGCTGCCCAGGTCAGGCCCGACCACCAGCACATTGCGGGCCGCATTGAGATCGCTGGCAGTAAAAAAACGCCCCTGGGCCATTTCAAATTGACGCACGGGCAGAAATTCAGGGGTCACCCCAGAAACCGAGGCGGTGCCACTGACCGAACCGGCCTGGAGAACCTCACTCAGGGTGATCTGGGGGGCAACCCGCTTGACGCTGGGCACCTGCTCAGCGATGGCCTGGGCGTCTTCGAACACCAGGGTCTTGGGAAAATCAATGCCCTGGCGGCGGGTGTCGTTGTTGCCTGGCACAACAAAAAGCACATTTGCGCCCAGGTTGCTCAGCTGACCCTCAGCCAGGTTCTGGGCGCCCTTGCCAACCCCCACCAGGGTTATCACCGAAGCATTGCCGATCACAATGCCGAGCATGGTGAGCAGGCTGCGCAGCTTGTTGGCGCGCAGGGTGGAGAGGGCCATCCCCACCGATTCGCGCACTGGGAGTTTGGATGTCATGGCTGCCGGAACCAGCTCTGCAGTGCTTAGACGATGGCGCCGTTGGGGTCACTGTTGTGGCTGCGGGCGCCTCGATGCACCTCTCCCCGCTGCAGATCGAGGGTGACGATTTCGCCTTGAAGCAGGCTGGCGATGGCATTGGCGACCCCCACAATCGTTGGGATCCCGGTGCTCTGGGCGATCACGGCAGCGTGGCTCTCCATGCCGCCGATTTCAGCGATGACCGCCTTTGCCTTGCGGATCGCCTCCACATACTCAACCGTCGTCTCCCGAACCACCAGGATCTCACCGGTCTGGATGGCGGCTGCCGCCGCCGGACTATCCACAAGCCTGACCCGGCCGCTCACCGAGCCGTTGCCGATGCCGACCCCCTTGGAGAGCACGGCCGAGACGGTGCCAACCTTGATGAAGTCGGTGGAGCCACTCACTCCGGACAGGGTGCCGGCCGTTTGTACCACCAGATCGCCATCCTTGAGGAAGCCAAGCTCCCTGGCCTTGCCCATGGCGAGGCTGAAAGTGCTGGTGGAAGAGCTCTGCTCCGGCACCAGAAGGGGATTTACACCCCAGCAGAGCTGCAACTGGCGCGCCACCTGCACCTCACTGGTGATGGCCAGGATCGGCGTGCTGGGCCGGAACTTGCTGACGTTGCGGGCCGTGGAGCCCCCCTTCGTAAGAGGCAGGATCGCAGCGGCGTTGAGCTGGCGGGCGATGCTGCTGACCGCCTGGCAGATCGCATTGCCAATCGTGGGCGCCATGTTGCTGTCATGGAGGCGCTGGGGGTAGTCGCGCTCGATCCGCCTGGCAATGGTGGCCATCGTGGCTACGGCCTCTACCGGGAAGTCGCCGACCGCACTCTCATTGGAGAGCATCACCGCATCTGTGCCGTCGAGGATGGCATTGGCCACATCGCTTACTTCGGCCCTGGTGGGCCTGGGGCAACTCACCATCGAATCGAGCATCTGGGTGGCGGTGATAACCGGGATACCGAGGCTGTTGGCCTTGCGGATCAGCTCCTTCTGCAGCAGGGGCACTTCCTCGGCAGGCATTTCGACGCCGAGGTCGCCCCTTGCCACCATCACCCCGTCACAGAGGGGCAGGATGTCGTCGATCTGGTCGATCGCCTCAAATTTCTCGATCTTCGCCACCACTGGGGTCTGGTAGCCGTGGCTGCGGATCAACTCGCGGATCTCGACCATGTCAGACGGATTGCGCACGAAGCTGAGGGCCACCCAGTCGACCCCCTGCTGCAGACCAAAGGCGAGATCGGCCCGATCCTTGTCGGTCAGAGCCCGGATCGAAAGCTGCACATCGGGGAAGTTGACCCCCTTGTTGTTGGAGAGCACCCCGCCAACGGTGACGCTGCAGTGGAGGGTCTGCTGGCCCTTGTCAACCTGTTCAACCAGCATCTCCACCCTGCCGTCATCGAGCAGGATGCGGCTGCCGGGCACCACTTCGTCGGCCAATTTGGCGTAGGTGACGCTTGCCATCGTCACGTTGCAGGCCACATCCCGGGAGGTGAGTTCGAAGCGATCTCCCTTGGCCAGAGTTATGGGTCCATCAGCAAAGCGGCCCAAGCGGATTTTGGGCCCCTGAAGATCCTGAAGAATGCCGATCTCGATGCCCAGCTCGGTTGCGACCTGGCGGATGGTGGCGATGCGAACCGCATGGTCGCTGTGGTCGCCGTGGGAAAAATTGAGACGAAATGTAGTGGCGCCAGCGGCTATCAGCTCCCGCAACCGCTCTGGGGATTCCGTGGCGGGCCCGATGGTGGCCACGATCTTGGTGCGTCGCATGAGATCGGGCTGGGGCATGCAGGCGCCAACAGACAGCTGGAAACTACCATCCAGGCCTGCAACGGGCTGCCTTAGTTGGATTTTCACACCTATCAACAGCGATCCCGGGCCACCGCCTGCTACCCGGATGCGGGCGCAAACCCCATCTATCCCACCCTCGGACTCTGCGGCGAGGCCGGCGAGGTGGCCGATAAGGTCAAAAAGGTGCTGCGCGATCAAGGCGGTGAGTTTTCGGCCGAGGTGATCGCAGCGCTGCAGCTGGAGCTGGGGGATGTGCTCTGGTACGTCGCCCAGCTGGCCACCGAACTGGGCCTGGAGCTCGATCAGGTTGCCCAGGCCAACCTGGACAAATTGGCAAGCCGCTCTGCCCGTAACGTGATCTCAGGCAGTGGAGACAGCCGGTGAACAGAGGCAGGCCCTGGCTGACAGCAGTATTTGCCCCAATATTGCTGGCCCTGTGGCTGGTGGCTGCCCCCGCCTGGGCCAGCGGGCTCCAGGTCTCCGAGGTCAGCCTCGAGCCCTGCCCCGCCGAAGACATAGGCGCCCAGCCGGAGCTGGGGCGGCCCGCCGGCGCCAGCTGCTATGCCCTGCGCGGCACGGTGATCAACACGGGCCAAAAACCCGTGGTGGATACGGATGTCTTTGCCTTGATCCTGGATTCGAGCGGTGAGCCGGTGCTGCAAAACCGCACCCGGGTAGGCAGCATCGGTGACGTGCCGCCAGGTTCTTCGACCTTTGGCCTGCGCCTGGCCGTTCCGGCGGGAACCCCAGGCCCCTTGGGCTTCCGCAATGTCAAGGCCCGCGGCTTCAGCGCACCCGTGCGCACCAGAGCCGGCAGCGATGATGAACTCCTGCCCCTTGAACAGGAGCTGGCGGAGCGAACCCTGGTTCAGTAGTTGTTTACTAGTGGTTCACTATTCGCTCACAAGTGGTTCAGTAGCCGGCGCCGAGCACCGAAACGCTGGCACCCTGGAGCAGGCTCTGGACCAACTGCAGGGCCAAAAAGGCGAGAATCGCCGAGAGGTCGAGGCCGCCTAGGGGCGGAATCAGGCCCCGGAAGGCGTTTAGGTAGGGGTCTGTGATCGAGCTCACCGTCGAAAGCAGCGGATTGCTCCAGTCAAGGTTGGGGAACCAGCTGAGCAGCACCCGCACCAACAGCACCAAGGTGTAGATGCTCAGGGTCTGGGCCAGCACCTGCAACAAGAAACTCAGAGCTTCCATGGATGGAGCAAACCTTCAATTGGGTGAACTCTAGGCAGCGGTTTGCCAGCCTTTCGATGTGGTGGGGGTTCGAGCTTGCAGGTCTTCGGCCCTGATGGCGAAGGTGCGATGGAATTTTTCGCCAAGGGTGAGCCAGTAGGAACGGCCGTCGCTCTGGCGCTTGCGCTCGATGAAGTTCTGGGCAAGCAGCTCCTTGATGTGGTCGTAGGCCCCAGAGCCACGCAGCTCCACCAATTCAGATTGGAGGATGCGCTTTTTGAGGGCGATTGTGGCCAGGGTGCGCAGGGCGGCGGTGGAGAGATCGACGGGCAAGAGGTTCTGGACCAGATCGCCCAGGCCCTCCCGCAACTGCAGGCTGTAGCACTTGCCCTCCTGGCGCACCTCCAGGGCGGTGTCGCGGTGGGCGTAGTCGGTGATCAGGGTGATCAGGCCGAGCTCAGCCTCCTCACGGCTGACCATGGCAATGGCGGCCAGTTCGGCCAGGGTCAGGGGCCTGCCTTTTAGATAGAGAATCGCCTCAATCCGAGCAGGTAAGGAGAGATTCTCAATCGCCTCAGCTGGGGCACCTGTCTGCATGGGCGCAGGGTACCCCAACCTGCCTGGCCCAGGCCAGTTCACGCCAGGGCCGGTAGGGGGCTGGTGCTGGGGCCGAGGAACAGGCGGTAGGCAGGATTGTCGGTTTCGTCCCAGTGCTGGTAGCCCAGGCCGGCAAGGAAGTCCTGCCACTGCGGCCTCTCGCTACGGGGCACCTGCACGCCCACCACGATCCGGCCCACGTCAGCTCCGTGATTGCGGTAGTGAAAAATGCTGATATTCCAGCTGGCATGCAGGGCGTTGACGAAGGCCATCAGGGCGCCCGGTTTTTCCGGGAATTCGAAGCGGTAGAGCAGCTCCTCACCCAGCTCGAGGGCGGCCCCAGCACTGGCGGGTAGGCGTCCACCCACCATGTGGCGCAAGTGCAGTTTGGCAAGTTCGTCGTTGGAGAGGTCGAGGCAGGGGAACCCCGCCCGGCGCACGTCGTGGATCAGGTCCTGTTCATCGGCCGTGCCGCTGGTCTGCACCCCAACGAAAATATGGGCCACCCGGGGATCGGCCAGGCGGTAGCTGAATTCGGTGAGGTTGCGCTGGCCCAGAACGCCACAGAAGCGCCTCAGGCTGCCGGTTTGCTCGGGAATTTCCACCGCCAACATCGCCTCACGGTCTTCGCCGATCTCCGTGCGTTCGGCCACGAAGCGCAGGCGATCAAAGTTCATGTTGGCGCCGCAGGCCACCGCCACCAGGGTCTTGCCATGTAATCCCTGCTGCGCCACGTCGCGCTTCATCCCCGCCACCGCCAGGGCCCCGGCCGGCTCCAGGATCGAGCGGGTGTCTTCAAACACGTCCTTGATGGCGGCGCAGATGGCGTCGGTGTTCACCGTCACCATCCGATCCACCGTCTGCTGGGCCAGGGCAAAGGTGTGCTCCCCCACCCTGCGCACGGCCACTCCGTCGGCAAATAGACCCACTTGCTCCAGCTCCACCCGTTCGCCGGCGGCAAGGGAACGGGTCATGGCGTCCGCGTCCTCGGGCTCAACGCCCACGATCTGCACCTGGGGCCAGAGGGTCTTTACGTACACAGCGATGCCGGCAATCAGGCCGCCACCACCCACGGCCACGTAGATCACATCAGGTGGTGAGGAACACTGGCGCAGGATCTCGAGCCCAATCGTGCCCTGGCCGGCAATCACGTCGGGATCATCGAAAGGATGGATGAAACTGAGGCCCCGCTCCTGGCCCAGGCGAGTTGCCTCGGCGCAGGCAGCGTCGTAGTTATCGCCGTGCAGCACCACCTCGGCCCCCCGGGCGGCAACAGCCCTGACCTTCATCTCAGGCGTGGTGACAGGCATCACGATCACGGCCCGGCAGCCCAGCTTCTGGGCCCCCAGGGCAACCCCCTGGGCATGGTTGCCGGCGCTGGCGGCAATCACGCCCCGCTCCAGCTCGGCCGCACTCAGCCCCACCATCTTGTTGTAGGCACCCCGCAGCTTGAAGCTGAAGACCGGCTGCAGGTCCTCCCGCTTAAGCAATACCCGGTTGTGCAAGCGGGCTGAGAGATTCGGCGCGGGATCCAGCGGCGACTCAATGGCCACGTCGTAGACCCGGGCCCGCAGGATTCGCTGGAGGTAGGTCTGGGGATCGGCGCTCATGGCACCAGTGTCGCAATTCGCACCTGCCAGTGGAAGCCAAGGCCTAGATTGCACTGCACCTCCAGGGCTGTGCATGCATCTCAGCGAGCTCAGTCATCCGAATCAGCTGCACGGCCTGAGCACGGCTGAGCTCGAAGCGATTGCCCGCCAGATCCGGGAGCGCCATCTGGAGGTGGTGAGCACCAGCGGCGGCCATCTCGGCCCAGGGCTGGGGGTGGTGGAGCTGACCCTCGCCCTTTACCAAACCCTCGACCTTGAGCGCGACAAGGTGGTTTGGGATGTGGGTCACCAGGCCTATCCCCACAAGTTGGTGACTGGGCGATACAAAAATTTTGACAGCCTGCGCCAGAAGAATGGGGTGGCGGGCTATCTAAAGCGGAGTGAGAGCCGCTTTGACCATTTCGGCGCCGGCCATGCCAGCACCTCCATCTCGGCTGCCCTGGGGATGGCCCTGGCCAGGGATCGCCGCGGCGAGGATTTCAAGTGCGTAGCCGTGATCGGCGATGGCGCCCTCACCGGTGGCATGGCCCTCGAGGCGATCAACCATGCCGGCCACCTGCCGAAAACCAAGCTGGTCGTGGTGCTCAACGACAACGACATGTCGATCAGCCCGCCGGTGGGGGCCCTCTCCACCTACCTGAACCGGATGCGGCTGAGTCCGCCCCTGCAGTTCCTGCAGGGCAATGCGGAGGAGGCGATCAAGCACCTGCCCTTCCTGCACGGCGAGCTGCCCAATGAACTCAAAACTCTCAAAGAGAGCATGAAGCGCCTGGCGGTTCCCAAGGTGGGAGCCGTGTTCGAGGAGTTGGGCTTCACCTACATCGGCCCGATCGATGGCCATGACATCGCCGGGATGGTGCGCACCTTTGAGCAGGCCCATCGCACTGAAGGTCCCGTACTGGTGCATGTGGCAACCACCAAGGGCAAGGGTTACGCCTATGCGGAGGCCGATCAGGTGGGCTACCACGCCCAAAGCGCCTTCGACCTGGCCACCGGCAAGGCCTACCCCTCCAGCAAACCAAAACCGCCTGGCTACAGCAAGGTATTTGGCCAGACCCTGGTCAAGCTCTGTGAGCAGGACCCGACCGTTGTGGGCATCACCGCCGCCATGGCCACCGGCACCGGCCTCGACCTGCTCGAGAAGGCCCTACCCGATCAGTATTTCGACGTTGGCATCGCCGAACAGCACGCCGTCACCATGGCAGCCGGCATGGCCTGTGAGGGCCTCAAGCCCGTGGTGGCGATCTACAGCACCTTCCTGCAGCGGGCCTTTGACCAGCTGATTCACGACGTGGGCATTCAGAATCTGCCGGTCACCTTTGTTTTGGATCGGGCTGGCATTGTCGGGGCAGATGGCCCCACCCACCAAGGCCAATACGACATCAGCTATTTCCGCGCCATCCCCAATTTCACCGTGATGGCCCCCAAGGACGAGGCCGAGCTGCAGCGGATGCTGGTGACCTCTATCCACCACAGCGGCCCCTGTGCCCTGCGCATTCCCCGCGGGGAGGGCGAGGGGGTCCCCCTGGCCGAAGAGGGCTTTCTACCCCTGGAGATCGGTCGCGGCGAGCTGCTTACCGATGGCGATGACCTGCTGATCGTGGCCTACGGGGCCATGGTGAGTCCGGCCATGGCCACCGCCGGGCTGCTGCAGGAAAAGGGGATGCGGGCAGCGGTGATCAACGCCCGTTTCCTGCGGCCCCTAGACGAGGCCCTGATTCTGCCGATGGCCCAACGTATCGGCCGGGTGGTGACCATGGAGGAAGCGGCCTTGGCCGGAGGCTTTGGCTCCGCGGTGGTCGAAGCGCTCGTTGACCACAACGTTCTTGTGCCGGTGCTGCGCATCGGCATTGCCGACGTGTTGGTTGACCACGCCAGCCCAGATCAAAGCAAGCAGAGCCTTGGCCTTACCCCACCCCAGATGGCCGAACGCATCTTGCAGCGCTACGGCTCTCCCCTGGCTTCGAATCTGGCGGGCGCCAGCCAGCCTGTAGCCGCCTGACGCCCCCTGGCTCCTGGTGGCTCAGACCACCCCGCGGGAGGCCAGGCCAAGGATGGCGCCCATGCCGAGGATGTGACCGAGGCTGAGGGTGCCGAGCATGGCGCCGTGACTGAAACCACCAAACAGGGTCGGGCTGGGTAGCTGCAGACCCACGTTGGGTTGCTTGATGGTGGCCTTGCCAATGGCAATGGCGATCACGTTGCAGACGATCATCACCAACGCCACCTTGGGCGACCAGGAGATGGAAGCAGGGGCCAAAGCTAGAAGGGGAGTAAGCATGGAGCGAATGGCAACGCCCCATCTTCCGGGGCCGATCGCATTGCGCCCCCCCTGCTTAAGACTTGTTCATTGCCTCCGGCCCAGCGCGGCACCAAAGCCACTGAAGCCGAGCACCACCAGCAGGTTGGAGACGGTGAGCAGGGATTCGGCACCGCCATGGAGGGCATCGACGTTGGCCAGCAATTCGCCGTAGCGCAGTTGGGCAACGATGGCCGCCCCAATCGTCACGGCCACAAACAGGAGGGTGCACTGGAAACCCCGCAGGGCCAACTTTGGAAATCCCTCCACCTGGCTCGCCCACCAGAGGAAGGCCAAGTAGGGAAGCAGCGACAGCACGAATAGGGGGCTGGGATCGATCTTGGCCAGAGCGCTGAGCATGCCACCCATGCCGCTCATGAATTGACCTGGCGCTGTTGGCGCAGCAGGTTCCAGGCGGCCAGGGCCAGGGCAGCGTTGCCGATGGCGGTGAGACCCGCCTGGAAAACCACCAGCCCGTAGAGCTCGGGGCTGTTGTCGAACAGGTGCCAGGTGCAGGCAGCCATGGCGCTGACCAGGGCAGGCAGCATGGCCAGGCTCAGCCAGCGCCAGCCCCCCTCCCGCCTTTGCACCCCGAGCCGCTGCACAGCCAGCATGGCGACTACCCACTCCAGTACGGAGGTGATGTGGATCCACCAGGTGGGCAGGGAGAGCGCATGCATGGGCTCGATCTTCTCAGGGTGCGAAGCTGAAAGGTAGGAGTCGATCGGCTCGTGCGCGAGACCAGACAGAAGGGGGAAAAGGCCAGGCGGCAGCTCTTGCTGGTTGGCTACTACGGCGAGCACAACCTCGGTGATGACGCCCTGCTGGAAGTGCTGCTCGGCCACATGCCAGCGGGGTTTACGGCGACGGTCACCGCCTATGACACCGACCTGGTGCGGCAACGCTTCCGGGTGGATACGGTGCAGCGCCGCAGCCTGGCCCAGGTGCTGAAGGCCCTCCGTCACTGCGATGGGCTGGTATTGGGTGGCGGCAGCCTGCTGCAGGATTCCACCAGCTTCCGCAGCCTGCTCTACTACGCGGCCCTGATCTTTGCCGCCCGACTCGAGACCAAGCCCGTCTTGCTCTGGGGCCAGGGATTGGGGCCCCTGCGGCGGCGGCCCAGCCGGATCCTGGTTGGGCGCCTGCTCGGCCTGGTCACGGCGGTGAGTTGGCGCGACCAGGAGTCGGCGGCTCTGGCCAGAAAGCTTGGTCGTGATGGCCCGGTGGGCAGCGATCCGGTCTGGGCCCTACCGGCCCAGCCGTGGCGTGGCAGCGGAGGCCCCCTGGTGCTCTGCCTACGCCCCACCAAAGAGCTGCAGGGAGCGGCCTGGCACCCCTATCTCCAGGCCCTCGACCAACTGGCCGGCCTTCAGGACCGGGAGGTGATCTGGCTCCCCTTTCACGCCGCCCAGGACAGGGGCCTACTGGAGCAGCTTGACCAGCAGCAGCTGCTGCCTGCGGGCCTGGCTGCCCGCAGCCGGGAGGTGCGGGCAGAGCGGCCCAGCGAGGCGATGGCGGTGGCCAGCGGCGCCGGGCTGGTGGTGGCCATGCGGCTCCACGGCCTCATCTTGGCTGCCCTCGCCGGAGCACCCTGTGCTGCCCTCAGCTACGACCCCAAGGTGCAAGCTGCCGCAGACGGCCTGGGCTGCCCCTGCCACAGCCTCGATGCGATGGCGGCTCCGGCCGAGCTGCTGGCGGCCTGGAGCGGCGCACTCGACAGCCCGCCTGCGGCGGCCCGACTGGCCGCCCTGCGCCAACAAACGGAGGTCCATCGCCAACTACTGCAAGACCTGGCAAACCAAATTGCCGGTCGCTAGCGAGCTGTCGGGGTTTGACCGCTCAGCCGGCCTGGAGCCCCTGCAGGGTTGCTAGTACCTCGGCGCTGTGGCCACTGGGCCGCACGGCCAGCCAGTTGGCCCGCAACACCCCGGCCGGATCGATCAAAAATGTGTGGCGTTGGGAGAAGGGCGCTATCCAGCTGCCATAGGCCCTACTGACTGTGCCGGCAGGATCCGAGAGCAGGGGGAAGGCCAGGCCCTCACTGCTGCAGAACTCAGCATGGGAGTCGGCGTCATCGGCACTGACACCTACAACCGCTGCCCCAGCGGCCTTGAAGGCAGCAAGATCGCGCTGGAAGCCACGGGCCTCGAGGGTGCAACCACCGGTGAAATCCCGGGGGTAAAAGTAGAGCACCAGCCAGCTGCCACCAAAATCAGCCAATTGCAGCCTGGTCTCCACGGCCTCCCCCTTGCCAGCTGGTGCGATGCCAGCCAGGCTGAAATCTGGCGCAGGCTGGTTCAATAGCGGCAAGGTTCCACCGATGGCGTCAGCCCGACGGGCGAACGACATCAAGCCGACACCACCTGCGGAGAGGGGGGCAAGGGCCGCCAATGCCTTCAGCAGTGCCCGGCGCCGCATGGTCGGCTCAGATTTTGGCGAGGTTCACGCCGAGTTCCTTGGCGTAGGCACCCAGACCTTTTTTCTGGATGGTTTTGAGGGCGCGGGTACAAACGCGCAACTTGACAAACCGGTTGCCCTCGGCCCACCAAAGCCTGCGCTCCTGCAGGTTCACCTGTTGGAGCTTCTTGGTGCGCACATGGGAGTGCGATACGGCCATGCCGTTGTTGGCTCGCTTGCCAGTGAGCTCACAGACGCGGGACATGACATCTATCTGAATTGACCCAACCCTACCAAACGGGTGCCCGTCAGGTGGCCGTGCTTACCGAAAAAACGGTTGGTTCAGGTTATGTTCCGACAAGTTGACGGTTTGCGGTGTTCATCACCGTTTCTGGCCAGAAGGGTGGGGTAGCCAAAACCTGCACCAGCATTCACCTCGCCAGTGTGTGGGCCGCCAAGGGGCTATCTGTATGCGTTGTCGATGCCGATCGCAACCGCTCAGCCCTGGCCTATGCCATCCGCGGCGAACTGCCCTTCTCGGTGGTGCCTGTAGAGGCGGCCGCCAAAGCCACTCGCTCAGCTGATGTGGTCATCACAGACGGCCAGGCCAGCAGCGATGAAGAGGAATTACGCCATCTGGCGGTCGGATCGGATCTGGTGCTGCTTCCCACCTCTCCCAAGGCCAGGGCCGTGGAGCTGACCGTGGAACTGGCCAGGCTGCTGCAGATCGTGAAGGTACCCCATGCGGTTTTGTTGGTGAAGGTGGATACGCGTCAGCAGCGCGCAGCCGATGAAGCCAGAGCCGCACTGCAGACCTTTGGCCTGTCGGTGATGAGCAGTGAAATTCCCCTACTGGCAGCCTTTGACAAGGCTGAAAGCCTTGGCGTGGCTGTATTTGATGCGGCCGACGACCGGGGTCGCTCAGACCCCCGCCGCATGGCCGGCTGGTCGGCTTACCTATCCGTTGCCCAGGAGATCGAATGCCTGATTTCGAAGCCCTTGTCCGTCGTCAGCAGAAGCATCAATCCGCTGCCGATGAGCGCCTGAGCCTGCTGGAGCCCTCGACCGTCAGTGAGGCGATGGGGGCTCCGCTGGGATTTCTGGCCTTCGCCGGTGGCTTAGTAGGTGCCCTGATCGGTACGGCCGGAGTCCAATTTGCCCTGGCAAAGGGCTGGATCAGTTTTTAGACCCCGGCCTGTGGCCTACATGCCTCGCTGCATCAGTCGGCCCATCAGGTCCGCACTGCGCTGCTGGAAGCCGGCCAGCTGGTTTGGCTCCAGGCCCCCCACCGCCAGGCGTGCCATTTCGTAGAGGTGACGACCCAGGTCATCGGCCAGTTGCTGGCTGGGCGAGCTGCCCCCCCCCGCGCCGGTGATCACCGCGCCGGCCGAGAGCTTGAGCAGGCCCTCCACCAGGGCGTGTTTGCGATTTACCAGCAGCACATGGTGGTCGGGCAGGCCTGGCAGTCGCTGCTCCATCAGGGCACCCATGTCGTTAAGGCGTCGCATCTGCTCCGGCAACAGGATCAGGGCCGCAGGGGCGTTGTCTCCCTTGAGGGCCTGCACCTGGATGGTCACCTTGTCGTTGGCCAGGGCAGCCTTGAACAGGTCGCGCAGTTTCTCGGAGTTGTCCTTGCCGTCCGCATCGGCCAGTTCACCCTCCTTTTCCTGCAGGGACTCATCAAGTTCACTGTCCACCCGCTGGAACTTGAGGTCTTCGTGGCGATATTCGAGCCAGGGAATGAACTGGGTATCGATGAAAGTGTCAGCAAGTAACACCTCGGCTCCTTGGCTTTTCCACAGGGCGAGGGCACCTGCCTGGCCGGCCTCATCGGTGCAGTAAAGAATGCGCTTGGCGTTGGCGCCCTCGAGACGGCTGCGGTAGCCCGCCAGGGTGGTGTATGCCTTGCCCCCCTCCCCTGGAATCGGATCGGGGTTTTCGCCTTCTGCAGCCGCAGCGCTCGTGCCATAGAGCACCAGTTCGGCCACCTGGTCGGCAAATTTGTCATCCTCCATGGCACCGATTTTGATGAAAGGCGCCACCGACTCCCAGATCTCGGCGTAGCGCTTGGGGTCATCTCGATACAGCTCCTTGAGGCGATCACCCACCTTCTTGGCCACGAAGCCGCCGATTGAACGCACCCGCCGATCGGTCTGTAGGGCCGAGCGGCTCACGTTCAGCGGAATGTCGGGGGAATCGATCACACCACGCAGGGGCAGGAGGTAGCGGGGCACCACCTCCTTGATTGAGTCGCTAACGAAGACGTTGTTGCAGTAGAGCTTGATCTCACCCTTTTCCCAGTCGGCCCGACCGCTTGATTTTGGGAAATAGAGGATGCCCTGCAGGTTGTAGGGGTAGTCGGTATTGAGGTGCACCCAGAGCAGGGGGTCACCCTGGAAAGGGTAGAGGTAGCGATAGAGCTCGATGTAGTCGTTGTCGCTGAGCTCACGGGCGCTCTGCCGCCAGGGGGCTTGACGCTTGTTGACTGTTTCACCCTCGAGTTGGACCTCCACCGGCAGGAAGTCGCAATAGGTGGTGATCAGAGTGCGGATTCTGGAAGGCTCGATGTATTCAAGCTCCTCCTCCATCAGGTGCAAAATCACATCGGTGCCCGGCTCACTGCGCTCGGCCGCCTCCAGACTGAAGTTGGGGGAGCCATCACAGCTCCAGCGCACCGCCTCGGAGTCCCCACGGGCGGAGAGGGTCACCAGCTCCACCTGCTTGGCCACCATGAAGCTGGAATAGAAACCCAGGCCGAAATGGCCAATGATTGCGTCGTTTTCCCCCTTGTATTTCTCAAGGAAATCTTCCGCGCTTGAAAAAGCCACTTGGTTGATGTAGCGCTTGACCTCATCGGCGCTCATGCCGATGCCGTTGTCTGAAATGGTGAGGGTGCTCTTCTCGCGATCAATACGAATCGCAATCCTGGCTTCCGGGCCCTCGCTGCAGTCGCCGGCCATGGCGGCCATGCGTCGCTTACTGATCGCATCGACCCCATTGCTCACGAGTTCCCTCAGGAAAACCTCGTGGCCGCTGTAGACGGCCTTCTTGATGATCGGGAAAATGTTTTCGGTGTGGATCTGGATCTGACCCTGTTCTGCCTGCAACACGATCCAACTTGATGGAGATACCCCAGATTCCAACGATTCGGGCCCTGCCGCCAAGGGGGGGCGATGGGCAGGAAACCGCCCCCCTGGCTGGCGCCCCTGGACGCTGCCTACGCTCTATGCCTCCCAAGCAGTCATCGTGATGACCAGCCAATGGCAGAATTTTCTGCGCAACCAGGGGGAGTGGCACGGATCCTTCGCCACCATCAACCTGGCTGGGGAAATCGAGAAGGAATCTGCCTCGGTGCTCTCGCTCGAGAGCGCAGAAGAAGATCGGCTGGTTCGCTTTCGCTTGCGCCGCTTTGGTCCTGAAGGCAAAGGCGCTGAGCCGATCAGTGATCACCAGCAGGACTACCGCAGCCTTGGACGCCAGGCCGTGTTCTTTGCCAGCGGGACCTTCTGCAAGGGCTCACTGCAACTGGCACCCCAAACCCCATTCGCAGCTGAATACGGCTTCATCGACGCCAACCGCCGCCATCGCCTGGTGCAGCTGTATGACGTCGCCGGCCGCCCCAGCAGCCTGGTGCTGATTCGGGAATTTCGAGCCGGTAGCGGGGCCAGTGAGCGGCCGCCCCTTGAAGCCGAACAACTCCTTGGCCACTGGCGGGGAGTTCGGGCCACGGTTTCAGCCGACTGGGCCGAACCCGAGCTAAGCGAGTGCAGCACCAGTTTTGCTGGCAGCGACCTGGAAGCTGCGCAACTGTTGCCCGATGGTGGCTATAGCCGCCGTCCAGATCAGGTGAGTCACCGCGAGGCCTTCAGCGTCGAGGCCGGCTGGCTCAGCGGGCCCGATCGGCTGGAGCGTCTGGTTCGTTACTACGACGCCAGTGGGGCCTGGCTATCCGCCTGCCATGAGCTGCTCAACCGCCATGGGGGGTGATCAGGCGCCTGCGTCGGGCCGGGGGGCCAGCTGGTCTGGATCCGCCGGTAGGCCCCCCAGCCCCAGGGCAACACGACGGGCGAGCAGCAGCAGGGGATAGAGCCGCCGCGCTCGCGCCGGGCTAGCCAGTAGGGGGGCGAGCAGCTGCAACAGGCTGGCGCTCGGGTTCATGCGGGCACAGAGCCACTGGATCGCCGCCGCACCGTGGAGCTGCTGCTCACCGACGATCAGAAACGCCCCATCCCGCAGGTGGAGGCCGCCCTGCTGCAGCCGCCGGCGCAGCTCCGCATCGGCGCGGCCATCGCGAATTTCCAAGCCGGCAATTCCGCTGCGCAGCTCACTGAGCTCGGCGAAATGGCGGCAGAAGGGGCAGCCGCCATCGAAAACCAGCACCGCGGAGGCATGGGGATTGGCGTCCTTCACCCGCCCTGTTGCAGTTCGGGTTTTTCCTCGGCCAGAATTGCCCCTGCCACCGGGCACACCTGCAGGCAGATGCCGCAGTCAATGCAGGTGTCGAAATCAATCCAGTAGTAGGGGGTGCCCTTGATGTTGGCGCCCTTACCGGGATGGATGCAGGCCACCGGGCAGGCATCCACGCAGTCGGCGACGCCCTCGCATACGGCCGTGACGATCGTGTGGGCCATGTAGACCAGCAAATCGGGCAGGTCGAATCCTAGGGAGTGGGCCCGAGCCAGCGGGTCGCAGTGCAGCCCCGTTGGATCGCAACGGCCTCAGCCCCGCTCCTGGTGGCACAGGGCTGGTGCAGAAGCTCGGCCCGTTCGCCCCGCTGATGGAACTCCTGCAAAGCAGCCAGGGCAGCCTCGAGCTGGGAGGGCTCCTGGAAGCTCACCAGGGTTGTGTCGGGCCGGTTCGGGGCGGTGACTTCAGTGCCCAAGAGCTCCCGGATGGCCCCAACCTCAAAACTGAAGCCCATCCCGCCGGGCTCGCCGCCGAAGCGCCCCACCAGAGCGTCGTAACGCCCGCCGCTGGCGATGGCTACCGGAGCATCGGCACCCTGACAGACAAGCTGCAGCACCAGGCCGTCATAGAGGTCGTAGTGGGGCTGAAAACTGGGATCCAGCTGCAGGGCAATACCGTGGCGCCTAGCCAACGGCGCGATCACCGTGATGGTGGCGGCCAGTTCGTTCAGCACTGGCGAGGGGCCCAACTGCTGCTCCAGTTGGTAGAGCACCTGCTCAGGCTCGCCCCGTAACCGCATCAATTGTTGGAGCGCCTGGCCCTGGTAGCCAGGCAACTGCAGCCGGCCCAGGGCCACGGGGTCAAAGCTGGTCAGGGCTTTTCGAGTGGCTGTGCGCTGCCTGTCGGGCACCTGGTCAAGCAGGGCCGAAAGCAGGCCGTGGTGGCCGAGCAGCAGGCGGGGGCGCTGGGCTGCGGCAATCTTGAGTTGCTGTAGGCAGGCCAGCAACAGGGCAAGCAGTTCCACATCGCCGGCGCTGGACCCCGGACCTGCGGCCCCCAGCAGCTCGACACCACTCTGCAACCTCTCCTCGAGCCGGTGCTGGCCCCCATCACCGCTGGCACAACGGAAGACCACCCCACTGCTCCACAGCCGCAGCGGACGCGGCCGAGCGGCCAGGCGGGTGCAGGCAGCCCTGGCAATTGAGGCAGTCATCTCTGGCCGCAGCCCCAGGGGTTCGGCTGCGGCCAGTCGCACCAACTCCAGCTGGTTGATGCCACCGCCGGCCGCCAGGGTCTCCAGCCGCTCCACGGCGGGGGGAGCCACTTCGGCGTAACCCCAGAGGCGGTAGACCTGGGCCAGCTGCTCACAGAGCCAGCGGTTGCTCTCCACCTCCCTGGGGTTCAGATCCCGGGCGCCAGGGGCGGGTTGCAGGGCCATGGAGCGCCGGAGGCAAAAGAAACGTCGATCCTATGGAGTTGGCATCTGGCAACCCCCATCCAGCTCAGGAGCGCCATAGCTGGCACCCCTGAGGGGGAGGCAGGCAGCCAGGCCAGCCACTAGCGCCTGGCGGAGGGCAGGGGTACAGGCGATCAGGCAACCGCTGGCCAGATCCACCGGGCTGCCGTCATAGGAGCAAACAACCCCGCCGGCCTGCTCCACCAGGGGGATACCAGCCGCCAGGTCCCATGGGGAGAGGCCCCTTTCCCAGTAGCCGTCTACACGGCCCTCGGCCACGAAGGCCAGATCCACCGCAGCAGCGCCCGCCCGCCTGACGCCCCTGGTTCGGTGGGTGAACCAGGCGAACTCGGCATAGTTGTTATCCAGGCGGGTAATGCGGTCGTAGGCAAAGCCCGTGACCAAAAGGGAGCTGGCCAGCTCCTGGCAATCACTGACCCGGATCGGACTGTCGTTATTCCAGGCCCCCAGTCCCGGTGCGGCCCAATAGAACTGCTGGAGGGCAGGAGCCGCCAGGGCTCCCAGCAGGGGGCGACCATTCCAGGTAAGACCCACCGAGGTGCCAAAAAATGGATAGCGATGGGCGTAGTTGGTGGTGCCGTCGAGGGGATCAACGCACCATTCAAGGGGTGAACTCTGGCCGAGGCGGCGTCCACTTTCCTCAGCCAGAACGCCAAGCTCGGGTGTGGCCTCAGCCAGCACGGCCAGCACGGCCTCTTCAGCGGCGAAATCGGCCTCGGTGACCAGATTTCCAGCAGAACCCTTTTCCTGGATGCGCTCCAGCCGGCCGAAGTGGTGCAGCAACACGCGAGATCCAGCCGTCGCCGCCTGGCGAGCCACCTCCGCAAAGCGCTCTATTTCCCACACCGCCAGCCCCGAATCCCGCCAGGCCTGCTCGCTGACACTGTTGGGACAGGCGCTCATTCCTCCTCCAACGGCAGGGCCGCACGCACCGTTCCTCGGCCGAAATGGCGACCAAATTGGAGTTCGTAAACTTCATCCTCGTCCTGGGTTTCCACCTCCAGTGGTCCGGTGGCGCGAGCCACGCAGAGCAAGCCGTAGCCGCGTTTACGCAGGTCGTGGGAAAGGCCAAGGGCTTCCCGCTGGTCAATTTCACCGTGAAGCACTCTCACGGCACAGGCCGTGCAGCATCCATTGCGGCAACTAAAAGGCAGGGGATCACCCTGGCGCTCGAAACTGGCAAGGATGTAGTCGCCCTCGACCACCTCATGGCGAATCGAGCGTCCGCTTTGGCGCCAGTGCACGGTTATTGGATGGCTGACGATGGGGCTGCTACTCATGCTGCTATATTGCCATCTGGTTGCCCCATTTTGCCCCTGGAGAGGTGGCCGAGTGGTCGAAGGCGCAGCACTGGAAATGCTGTATAGGGGCAACTCTATCGAGGGTTCGAATCCCTCCCTCTCCGTATAAACAAGCCGGCCTTTGAGCCGGCTTTTTCCCATTAAGTTTTGGGCATAGCTGCCTTAGGCACGCTGGCTTGCACAGGCAGATCACTTGAGCATTTAGCCAAAGCGGCCGCTTACGTAGTCCTGGGTTGCCTGCTGGCCGGGGGCGTTAAATATTCTTTCGGTGTCATTGAATTCAACCAGGTAGCCCACCTTGCCACTGCCCCCCTCCACCGCTTCGGCGTTAAAGAAAGCTGTTTGATCGGCAACACGCACGGCTTGCTGCATGTTGTGGGTCACGATAATGATCGTGTAACTACGCTTGAGTTGGTGCATCGTTTCCTCGATCTTCAAGGTGGAGATCGGATCAAGGGCTGAGCAAGGTTCATCCATCAGGATGACTTCAGGTTCCGTGGCGATGGCCCTGGCGATGCAGAGACGCTGCTGCTGACCGCCGGAGAGGGCCAGGCCGCTATCCCGCAATTTGTCCTTGCACTCATCCCATACCGCAGCCTTGCGGAGTGAGCGCTCCACCAGCTCATCCATATCGCCTTTGAAGCCATTGATGCGGGCGCCGAAGGCGATGTTTTCGTAGATCGTTTTAGGAAAGGGATTGGGTTTCTGGAAAACCATGCCGATACGCCGGCGCACCTCTACCGGATCAACGCGGGGGTCGTAGAGGTCGTTGTTGTCAAACACAACCCTACCCTTCAGTTTGCAGCCCGGGATCAAGTCGTTCATGCGGTTGAGAGCCCGCAGCACGGTGGACTTGCCACAACCGGAGGGGCCAATGAAGGCTGTTACCTTGCCTTTTGGTAAATCCATATAGACATTTTTCACCGCCTCAAATTTCCCGTAGGAAATGGTGACATTCTGCAGTGACATGCAGACATCCATCTTGCTGGCATCAGCACTGGTTGGTTTGGCGTAGCTGCTTGTCATGGTTCTAAGGGGGTAGGTTCGGGGAGAGAGCTTGGGGTCAGACCTTGGCCATACGGCTGATCCAGCGAGCCAAAATATTTGCCGCAAAAATCATCATGACGAGAACAAAGGAGGCGGCCCATGCAAGTTCGTTTTGAGCTTCGTAAGGCATGATCGCGAAATTGAAGATCAAAACAGACATGGTGGCTATTGGGTTGAAAACACCCTCCGGCCAGAAGGGAGAAAAAAGGGCTGTGAAGATGAGAGGGGCCGTTTCACCGGCTGCCCTGGCAATCGCCAGAACCACCCCGGTGGCTATGGGGGTGAATGCAGAAGGCAGCGTCACCCGGGTAATAGTGACAAATTTGGAGGCACCCACTCCGTAGGCGCCCATGCGCAATTCCTGGGGTACTAGTTTGAGACCTTCATCTGTGGTTTTGATAACAGTGGGTAGCATCAGAACTGAAAGGGCAATGCCCCCAGCCATGGCGCTATAGCTCTGATCAAAGAAGAAGCGGGTCGAAACAACGATTCCGTAGACGAAGACGCCACTGATGATCGAGGGAACACCTGCAAGCACATCATTGCCAAAACTGACAAACTGGGCAAACCAGCCCCGGCTGGAATATTCACTGAGATAGATGCCTCCGCCAACTCCAACAGGAATCGCAATCAGTGCCGCAATCGCCGTAACTAGGATCGTGCCGAGAACGGCATTACCGATACCACCACCCTCAAGACCAGGGGGCGGGGGGAGTTCGGTGAACATGTTAAGGGAGATAAGTTTACCTCCCTGGATCAGCACATAGATCAGCACTAGGAAGAGGGGCAGCACCGCGATTGAGGCAAAAAGGCCCGCAACTGTGGTGAAGAGCTGGTTGAGCCGATTGCGCTTGAGGCTGGGATCAAAATGAAGGGGCCTGCGATCAAACAGAGAGCTGTTCGAGTAGCTGATAGGGGATGGTTTCGTCATCTGGGTTGCCATGGGTGGGTTATCTCAGTAACGAAGGCTCAATCGCTTCACAATTACCTGAGCAGCCATATTTACCAAGAAGGTAAGCACCATCAATATCAAAGCCGCATACATCAGGGCCGACACCTGAATGCCATCGGCTTCACCAAATTGATTCGCCAACATCGAGGCAATCGTATTGCCGGGTGCAAGCAGGGAAAGGTCAAAGTTGAGGGAATTGCCAATAATCATTGTGACAGCCATCGTTTCCCCCATGGCCCTTCCTAAGGCGAGCATCACGCCCCCAGTGATTGCAGAAATAGCTGCCGGCAAGATGACACTGAAGATGGCCCCCCAGCGGGTAGTGCCTACCCCGTAAGCTCCCTGGCGCAATTCAATCGGTACTTGATTGAGCGCATCCCTAGAGATTGCGGTGATAATCGGTAGAATCATCACCACCAGAATCAAAATTGCCGGGGCCATGCCCGGACCCTGGGGAATGGTATTGAAAAACGGGCTCCAGCCCAGCAAGCTGTGCACGAGGCTTAGGGCTGGCCTAATCGCAGGCTCCATCACAAAAATTGCCCAGAGGCCAAGTACGACCGAAGGGATTGCAGCCAGCAGTTCGACCATCAGGCCGATGGCATCTCGAACCACCGTAGGCATCAGATCTTCGGTGATGAAAATTGCCGTACCTACCCCGAGGGGCACGGCAATCAACAAAGAAAGAATCGAGGACACCAGGGTGCCGTAGATGGCGATGAAGGCTCCGTAGTCTTCGTTGACGGGATCCCAGCCGGAGGTGGTGAGGAAATTCAGACCAAACTGGGCAATCGCTTCGCGGGCCCCCTGAAACACCGTCAGGAAAATTCCCAGCAGCACAATGGCCACCATGGAGGCGAGCACCAGGGTCAGTTGCCGAAAGCCCAGGTCGACGAACCTTTCGCTTGGGGGCCGTCGCCTCAAGGTGAAGGCATCCCGCGGGGATGGGCTGGGATCCGTAGCTCTGAGGTCCGTCAGCATGGGGGGGAATGGCTTTGCATCGGTCAGCCCGGGGGCGGCCTATCCAGCCAAAATCTACGAAGCGCCCCTCGCATGGGCGTTTAAGCGGTGATTAACGTCTTGTCGCCCGGTAGTTTTGGGGCTCCATCGCGCGGGGCCGCGCCAGCCGCTTTCATGGGTCGACAGGCTTCATCGCTCCCCAAATCCCATGGCGCCCGGTCATGTCACGGATAGTTGGTATCGACTTGGGCACCACCAATTCGGTGGTGGCTGTTCTCGAAGGTGGCCGTCCCCAGGTGATCGCCAGCGTTGAAGGCGGCCGCACGACACCCTCTGTGGTGGGCTTCAGCCGCGATCAGGAGCTGTTGGTGGGGCAGTTGGCCCGGCGCCAGCTGGTGCTCAACCCCCGCAATACCTTCGCCAACCTCAAGCGGTTTGTGGGCCGCCAGTGGGACGAATTGGAGGAGGGCAGCCTGACGGTGCCCTACACGGTGCGGGCCAACGACCAGGGCAGCGTGCGGGTTGTCTGCCCGGCTACCCAGCGTGAATACGCCCCGGAAGAGTTGGTGGCCAGCATCCTGCGCAAGCTCGTGGATGATGCCGCCACCTACCTGGGCGAGCCGGTGGAGGCTGCGGTGATCACCGTGCCGGCCTACTTCGACGACGCCCAGCGTCAGGCCACCCGCGATGCGGGGCGGCTCGCCGGGATCAGTGTGGAGCGAATCCTCAACGAACCCACAGCTGCGGCCCTGGCCTACGGCTTTGATCGCAGCACCGTCAAACGGGTGCTGGTATTCGACCTGGGGGGCGGCACCTTTGACGTTTCGGTGCTGCGGATTGCCCAGGGGGTCTTCGATGTCAAGGCCACCAGCGGCGACACCCAGCTGGGCGGGAATGACTGGGATCGCCGCATCGTCGACTGGCTGGCAGATGGCTTCCAAAGCGAGCACGGAGTCGATCTGCGCCGCGACCGCCAGGCCCTGCAGCGGCTCACCGAGGCGGCGGAAAAGGCCAAGATCGAGTTGAGCGGCGTGCCCAGTACCCCGATTTCTCTTCCTTTCATCTCCACGGGCCCGGATGGGCCCCTGCACGTTGAAACGACCCTCGAGCGCAGGGTCTTTGAGGGGCTTTGTCCCGATCTGCTTGACCGCCTGCTCCGGCCCGTGCAGGGGGCCCTGAGGGATTCAGGCCTGGCAGCGGATGACATCGACGATGTGGTTTTGGTAGGGGGCTCCAGTCGCATGCCGATGGTGCAGGAAATGGTGCGTACCCTCATCCCCCTGGAGCCATGCCAGTCGGTTAATCCCGATGAGGTGGTGGCGATTGGGGCTGCCGTGCAGGCGGGCATCCTCACCGGTGAGCTGCGCGATCTGATGCTCAACGACGTCACGCCCCTGTCGCTTGGTCTCGAGACGATCGGAGGGGTGATGAAGGTCTTGATCCCGCGCAATACACCGATCCCAGTACGCAAAAGCGACCTATTCAGCACCTCCGAGTCAAACCAGAGCTCTGTGGAGATCCATGTGCTGCAGGGCGAGCGACAGATGGCCGAGGGCAATAAAAGTCTCGGGCGCTTCCGCCTCTCCGGTATTCCGCCTGCTCCCCGCGGGGTCCCCCAGGTACAGGTGTCCTTCGACATCGATGCCAATGGTCTGCTGCAGGTGTCGGCCACTGACCGCACCACGGGCCGTCAACAGAGCGTGAGCATCCAAGGGGGATCCAATCTCAGCGAGGAGGAGATCAAAACCCTGATCGAGGAGGCAGAGCTGAAGGCCGGTGAAGATCGGCGCAAGCGCTCAGAGATTGACCGTCGCAACCGGGCCCAGACCATGGTGGCCCAGGCGGAGCGCCGACTCCGCGATGCCTCCCTGGAGCTGGGGCCCTATGGCGCCGAGCGCCAGCAGCGCTCGGTGGAGATGGCCCTGCGCGATGTGCAGGACCTGCTCGCCGCCGACGACCTGGTGGAGCTGGAACTGGCGGTCAGCCAGCTCCAGGAGGCACTGTTTGGCCTCAATCGACGCCTGTTGAGTGAACGCAAGGCCGAGCAGGGGCCCCTCCAGGGCCTCAAGAACACCCTGGGTTCGCTCAAGGATGAGCTGTTTGCCGATGATGACTGGGATGACTGGAACCGCCCAGGCAGCGACCCCTGGGCCATGGCCCCGCCCCGCTACAACCGGGAAAACAGCTATGGGGAACCCACCTACAGGCAACCCAGCTACCGGGAACCTGAACCGATCGGTCGCGACCGTCCCCTGCGGCCAGATGAGGACCCCTGGGGGGATGGCTCCTACCGGTGACCCATAGTCCTGGCGCCCAGCCCGACTACTGGTCAGTGCTGGGTCTGGAGCCCGGTGCCGATGCCCCCAGCCTCAAGGCGGCCTTCCGGGCCCAGGCCCGCCGCTGGCATCCGGATCTAAACGGCAACGACCCCCTCGCAGAGGAGCGCTTCAAGCGGGTCAACGAGGCCTATGCGGTGCTCTCCGATCCCCGGCGCCGCCAGGCGTGGGAGGCCGGGGGCCCTTCGGCAGGGCCGGGTGGCTCAGGCGCAGGTGATCCCTTTGCCACGGGATTTCCAGACTTTGACGACTACCTCGACGCCCTGTTGGGCGAGCGCCGCCGGCCGGCCCAGGAGCAAGGGCCGCCTGTGGAGCGGGAATACGCCGCCGAGACCGAGAACGAGACAGAGAACGAGAACGAGGCCGAATCTGCCGGCTCGGTGACCTCCTCTCCCGCCCCTCCCCCCCCGGTGCAGGCCAGCAGTGACCAGGAAAGTCTGGTGGAACTCAGCCCGGAGCAGGCTCTGCAGGGCGAGCGGGTGGAGTTGGTGCTCCCCGATGGCACAGCGGTGGAGGTCTGGACTCCCCCCTTTGCCGGCGACGGTTGGCGGCTGCGGCTTGTTGGGGTGACACCGGGGGGTGGTGACCACTTTCTCCAACTGCGGGTGCGTACGGATGAGGGCCTGCGCATCGATGGCCTGCGGGTTCTCTACCCCCTGGAACTCAGCCCAGCCGAGGCGGCCCTGGGCTGTCAGGTGGTGGTGCCGACCCTGCGGGGGCCGGTCAAGTTGAGGGTGCCACCGGGCTCCTCCAGCGGCCGACTGCTGCGGCTGCGGGCCCGTGGCCAGGAGTGGGGCGAGCAACGGGGCGACCAGCTGGTGGAGGTACGCATCGTTGTGCCGGATGTGCTGGCTGACGATGAGGCGGCCCTCTACAGACGGCTTCAACAATTGGCCGATGACCCCGATGGCGGCAGCCGGTGACACACTGAAGGGCGATGCTCCCCTGCCGAGATCCATGCCGGTGCATGTGCTGTTATTTGATGCCGGAAGCGACCAGGAAGGCATCCATTCCCTGGAGGTCAGTGGCCGCACTGTCGTGCTGCTGTTTGAAGACCGGGACGACGCCGAGCGCTATGCGGGACTGCTAGAGGCCCAGGATTTTCCCGTGCCGACGGTCGAGCCCCTCGACAGGGAGGAGATGGAGCTGTTCTGCAGCCAGGCCGGCTACGAAGCTCGCCTGGTGCCAGCCGGCTTCCTGCCCCAGAGCCCGGAAGATCGACTGCTGATCGCGCCACCGGAGCGCAACATGGATGTGACCCAGTGGCAGGAGGAGCAGCCGGAGGCTGGCGATGGCAGCCTGGAGGCGATTCGGCGTCAGCTGGAGGGGCTGCTGTGAGCCTGCCTGTGCCCGCAACCGACCGGGGCCATCTGCTCACCGAACAGGCCAATCCCCTCAGTGAGAAGCTCGACCAGCTCTCCACCGCCGAGCTGGTAGCCCTCTTCTGTGCCAACGACCTGGAGCCCCAGAGGGCCGTGGCAGAGGCGGCCCCAGCCCTCACCCGGGCAGTGGATGCCATCGCCAGCCGGCTGGCCCAGGGTGGTCGCCTCTTCTATCTCGGAGCAGGCACCTCAGGCCGACTTGGGGTGCTTGATGCGGCGGAGTGTCCGCCCACCTTCTGCAGCCCACCAGAGCTCGTTCAGGGAGTTCTTGCAGGTGGGGCAGCTGCCCTGCTGCGCAGCTCGGAGGGGCTAGAAGACCTGGCCGAAGCCGGTCGCCATGATCTGGAGCAGCGGGGCTTCGGCGCCGGCGACTGCCTGGTGGGGATTGCGGCAGGTGGCACCACGCCCTACGTGTTGGGCGGGCTGGCCCACGCCCAGGCGATTGGGGCCCTGGCGATCGCCATGGCCTGCGTGCCGGCAGAGCAGGTGCCAATGCCCTGTGAGATCGATATCCGCCTGCTCACGGGGCCGGAGTTGCTGGCCGGATCTACCCGGCTCAAGGCAGGCACCGCCACCAAGATGGCCCTCAACCTGATCTCCACCGGCGTGATGGTGCGGCTGGGCAAGGTGTACGGCAACCGGATGGTGGATGTGGCCGTCAGCAACATCAAACTGGAGGATCGGGCCCTGCGCATCCTGCGCGACCTAGCCGGTGTCAGCCGGGAGGAAGGGGTGGCCCTGTTGCAGCAGAGCCAGGGTTCGGTCAAATTGGCCCTGCTGATGGCCGCATCGGGGTTGGAAGTGGATGGGGCCGCCACCCTGCTGGAACGGCATGGGCCCAGTCTGAGGCAGGTTCTGGAGGCCTGCGCTGCTCAGTTGAAGGGTCCCCAGTAGGGCGCAGTGAACAGATCAAACTTGCGGCGGCTGGCAGCAGGCACCTGGTCTGGCGGGGTGATCAGGGCATTGCGCAGGGCGTGATGGGCGCTGCTGGTAGGCCGCTGGGCCGCCACCCGCTCGGCCGCCACCCTCACGATCTGCTGGGCCAACGCGGCATTGGTGCCCAGATTCTCGATCACCATCTCCATCGTCACCGAGGCATGGTCCTGGTGCCAGCAGTCGTAGTCGGTGACCATCGCCAAGGTGGCATAGGCGATTTCAGCCTCCCGGGCCAGGCGGGCTTCGGTGTGGTTGGTCATGCCGATCACCGCACATCCCCAGGAGCGGTAGAGCTCCGATTCGGCCCGGGTTGAAAAGGCGGGCCCCTCCATGCAGAGGTAGGTGCCACCTCGATGCAGCTGGTGCCCCTTTGGCATCAGGCTCTCGCCCACGTCGGCCAGCAGGCGTGCCAGGGCCGGGCAGAAGGGATCCCCGAATCCCACGTGGGCCACCAGCCCATCCCCGAACAGGGTCGTGGGCCGCTGCTGGGTGCGGTCAATGAATTGGTCCGGCACCAGCATGTCCAGGGGCCGGATTTGCCCCTGCAGTGAACCCACCGCCGAGAGGGAGAGAATCCAGCGCACCCCGAGGGAACGCAGGGCCCAGAGGTTGGCCCGATAGGGCACCTCAGTGGGGCTGAGGCTGTGGTGGCGACCATGGCGGGCCAGGAAAACCACCTCCAGCTCGCCGATACGCCCCAGCAGCAGGTCAGCCGAGGGATCGCCGTAGGGGGTCTCGATCCGCAACTCCTGGACGTTCTCGAGGCCGTCCATGCCGTACAGCCCGCTGCCCCCCAGGATTCCCATCCGAGCCCGGCTGAGATCGATGCCAGCGCGGGGGACGGGGCTGGAGCTGGTCGTCGGCAAGACGGTCATCGGCAAAGCGGTCATCGGCTCCCATTCTCAACATGGGGGTGGTGGCAACCGCTTCCGCCGACCCCATAAAGTCGCTGTTTACCCCCATTTCTCGTGACCAAAGCCCTGATGGAAACCGATGCCGGCAGCATCGAACTCGAACTGTTTGAGGTTGATGCGCCAAAAACCGTGGCCAACTTCACCAAGCTCGCCAAAGAGGGCTTCTACGACGGCCTGGCCTTCCATCGGGTAATTCCCGGTTTCATGGCCCAGGGTGGCTGCCCCAATAGCCGTGAAGGTGCCCGTGGCACCGCCGGCACCGGCGGCCCGGGCTACCAGATCGACTGCGAGATCAATGGCCAGAAGCACCAGGCGGGCACCCTGGCCATGGCCCATGCCGGCAAAAACACCGGCGGCTCCCAGTTTTATATCTGCCACGGAGCCCAGCCCCACCTTGACGGCGTCCACACCGTGTTTGGCCTCACAGGCAACATGGATGTGGTGCTGGCGCTCAAAACTGGCAGCCGTATCAACAAGCTGACGATCCAGGACTGAATGCTGATGCTTCTGGATTGGCTCAGCACCAGTTCAGCAAGCCCTAATTCCCTCCGCCATTCCGGAGGGATTTTTCTTGGACGGCCGTATCAACCGAATCGAGGTAATTGGTTAACAGGGAGACGATCAGAACGGTGAGCGTTTGATCATTCAGCAGCGCCTGACGCTTGGAGCGCAGGTGCAGCTCTGCTGGCAACAGCACTGAGAGCTTTTTGACCGATTTTCCAGAATCCTTCATGAAGGAAGTCCGGGAGAGGAGGCGGAACGCCCATTTTTGGACGAATTTTCGAGCAGCTCCACTTGGATGAAAATCACCTACACAATTAAAACGTATCAGCCTCAAATTTGCACTCTCTGGCCCCTGCCCCCCCCCCATCTGGGGAGGGTTAAGAGCCAGGGCGACGCCGCCAAGACCAGGCAGCAGCAGCCAGGCGGTTGTTGCTGCCCAGCTTGCGTCGGACAGTCTTGACGTAGGTGCGCGCGGTTTCGTAGCTGAGCCCCAGGCTGGTGGCGATCTGGCGATCGCTCAGGCCCCGGCCGATTAGCTCCAGCACCTCCTGCTCCCGCGCCGTTAGCTGGGGCTCCCTGCCGCGCTGCTCAAGTGCTGGCGGGTCCGTAACCTCCTGTTGAGGTGGCTGGCGCAGCGATGGGCTGCGGTAGCGGCCATCGCGCAGGATCGCCATGAAGGCGCTCACTAACGGGTAGTCATCACCGCCGATATCGAGGGTGTGCAGCACCGCATCCACCTGGGCATCGATCTCCTGGAAGGCTGAGCGGCTATCCAGACCGTCCAATATCAGCAGGATCTTGAGCTTGGCTTGTTGCTGCCGGGCCTTGCGGCAGAGGCTGATCGCGTCGCCCTCTTCAAGGGGCGAGGCCACAATCAGCAAGCCTGGCTGAAGGTCCTTAAGGGCGCCCAGGGCTTCTGCTTCGGTGGTGATGGCGCTAAAAGGGCGACCTTGCCGCAGAATCAATTGGCCTATCAACAGCAAAGACAGTCTGTTGCCGCCTGTCAAAACGATGCCCTGAGGCAGCATCGAAGTCAAAAACCCGCTGCGCAGATTGTTCTGGCGGCCACGAAATTCCTTGATTCGGCTTGTGAGGTCCATCGCAGCCGCCTGCTAGAAAGCGAAAACCTGGGTCAATCGATTGTGCTGCGCCGCCACCCCCGCTCGGCAGTGCCAATGAAAACGTATCGGTAGATACCTTTCGGCCTGAGCGCTAATCCTAAAGCGAAGCAAGCTGCTGGATTGCGAAAATTCTTGCTTTTTTGCCACGGGTTGGTTTCCAGGTTTGTAACATTACGACGCAAACGTTGATCAATTGAGCATGATCAGCCCTAATTCAGCCTCTAAGCCTCATCCTTCTGAAAGCCCAGAGAGCTCTGAGAGCCTCGATCCGCTTGCTCGTATCACCGTCAGCCTGCCTCGCAGCCTCTGCCGTCAATTTCGCTTGCATGCGCTTGATCAAGACACGACGCTCTCGGCCTTGATGGCCAGGTTGATCCGCCAAGAGCTCAGGGATTCTGGCTGGAAGAGCTGAATACGATTGCTACTCGGCAGTTTTGATTTGCATCGCTATTTAAATTGTTTAATTTTTCCAGATATTGAATAGCGGCTTGCATGTTGTCGAATTGGTAATATTGCGAATCGTTTTTTACAGTGCCATATTCTCTTTTTATGGCTTCAGCTTGACGCCGTTCTTCCTTGGGGCTCACCCCATAGGCATTTTTGTAATGCTGGCGATTAAGGTTGGTGTCACTGCGGCCGCAGCGGCCCATTAGCTGTTGAATTGAGAAGCGCGCCATATCGCTACACCAGAGCAATTGCCGCAACTTGCCGATGCGGGCCAATTTCAACCAGCGCATCGGCGTAATGGCCGGCACGCTTTTGAAGCAGGCCTGCACGCTGCGGGGGGTCAGGCCCAGCGCGTCGGCGAGCTGCTGCAGGCTGATCGGCTCGCTCAGCCGGTGCCGCATCCACTCGATAGCCAGGCAGACGTGGCCGGCGGCGTTGGCGTCACTGGCTGGGGGCGGGCCCAGCAGCAGTCGTAGCTCCTGAGCTAACCGGTTGAAAAATGCCTCCGTGAGCTGCAGCTGCTGCTGAACTTCAGCGTTGGCGAGTTGCAGGCCCAGGTCTTCGATCAGTCGCACCAGGCTTGCAGGTGCCGCTGCGCCCTGTAGGTCGGCGAGCTTGGATACGGCAATCGCCTGGGCGCTGAGCTCGCGCAGCAGGGCGGCGCTTTCCAGGCGCAGGTAGGTGACCTTCGAGTTGCGGTGATGGTTGACGCAGCTTCGATTGGCGAAATGCCAGTGCAGAGTTGGCGCCTTGGCATCTTGGCCGGTTTCGCTCACCAGATTGGCTTCGCCTAGGGGGCTAGTGCTGCTGTAGCTACCGGGCCGGAAGCTGAGCATCAGGGCGATAAAGGCATCCGATAGCTCGCCATGGTTTGTGGCTTGGCCGTGGGTGCTCACATGACGCAACTGCAGCGCCGGCGCTTCGATGGTTTTGATCCGGAAGTAAAAGTCTTCGGAAACGTCAACGAGGGTGGCCTTGGGCGCGGAGCTCAGGAAATTTTGGTAGCTCTCATAATTGCCCTCAAGCAGCAGGAGCGGCATTGAACATCGATGCCAACAGGCCCAGAGAAGTTAGGCCTTCTGGTGGTTGCACTACGAGCCCCAGCGCCAGCATCAAAACCAACGCCAGCGGCGGCTCACGGCGGGCAGGGGCGGCGGTAGCGCCTGCACCAGCTGGCGGGCGCTGGCATCACGGCCTAGCTGGCGCAGGGCTTCATAGGCCCGCAGGCGCCTGAGCCAGGCCGCGTTGTCGCCGCCTTGATCTGGATGCCAGCGCAGCGAGCTGCGGCGCCAGTGACGGCGCAGCTCGCTGACGCTGCAGGGGCCGCTGAGCCCGAGTTCGGCGCGGCAACGCCTGGCAAAGGGCTCGAGCTCACTGGCTTCCAGGGCCAGGGTGCGGCCATCGAGATCCACCAGCGACCAGCCGCGGCGGCGACGGCGCTGCTGGTTGAGGGCCTGCTGCTGGCGCTGGCTCTGCTCGTGCAGCCTCTCACTGGTGATGGCATCGCGGCAGTTTTGGCTCCAGCGCTCCATCAGCAGCAGGTAGAGCGCTAAGCCGGCGCGCAGCAGGCCCCACAGGGCCGCCAGGCCTAGCAGGGAAAACAGCAGCGCGGCAAAAACGGCCAAGCGTGGGTGAGTGGCGGCGGTTCCTATGGCAGCACGCCTAGGGCCTGCAGGCGCGGCTGGCGTTCGGCGAAGGCCGCCAGTAGCGGCGCCGCTTCGCCTTTGATGCTGCGGCCCGTGGCCTTGAGGCTCTCCAGCAGGTGCTGCTCCAGCTCCTGGCCGCCCAGCTGGCGGCGCTGACCGTCGAGCAGCAGGGCTTCCACCAGCGAAAAGCCAACCCCGCCGCCACTGGCCGGGGCAACCAGATGGGCATAGGAGCGGCCGCTGCGGATCAACTCCAGCAGCTGCTCATTGACCTGGTGGGCCCGCTCGAAATCAGCGCAGGCGCAGCGATCGAAGCCGATGCGGCCGGCGTGCAGCAGCAAGGCCAGGAGCTTGGCTAGCTCCGCCAGCTGCAGCTGGGTGTCTTCTAGTAGCTGGCCAAAGCTGCGCGGCCCATGGGCCAGGTAGGCCTCCAGCTGCTGATAGCGCTCGGCCACACCGCTCACCTGGCCAAAGCTGGTCTCGAAGCGGTAGCTGTCGGTGGCGGGAGCCTCCTGCAGCCGCAGCATGATCTGGTTGAGGCGCTGGCGCAATTCGCTGTCGGTGCTGGTGGCAACGCCGCGCAGGAAGAGATCGCGGCGAAACGACTGGTTGATCGCCAGATCCTGCAGGCTCTGGCGCAGGGCTGGATCGCTGGCGGCCAGCACCGCCGGACGCACATTGGCGGGCAGGAGCTCCAGGAAGTTTTCCGGCAGGGTGGCGCTGGAGTGGAAGCGCAACTTGTGGGCGGCGCAGCGTTGATGCAGCTCGGCCACATAAAGGGGCTGCCAGCCCTGATTGGCGTATTCCTGCAGGAGATAGGCGGAGTTTTGATTAGGAATCTGGGCCAGCCGGCGGCGCAGGGCCGGCTGGGCCAGGGCCAGCGCCGATGGACTCTCTTCGCTGCCGAGCAGGCTGGTGAGGCTGGCGGCGGCCTGCTGAAACGCCTGGGCGGCGCTGGCTTCAGCCTGGCGTTGGCGGGTTAGCTCACCGAGGTGCTGGAAGGCGCTGGCGCCGAGCCAGCCGGGAAAGGTGTTGTAGGAGCAGTAGAAGATGCCGCCCGGATTGAGGGCTGCGCCGGCTAGCTGCAGCAGCGCCTGCTGGATCGGCGCTGTGATCCAGGTGGCGATGCCATGGGCCACCACGTAGTGATGGGCCGCCGCCAGGGGGCCGGGGTTGGCGGCGAGGCTGAGGAAGTCGGCCTCCTGGAAATTGATGTTGGCCAGCCCCAGCTGCTGGGCTAGGCGCCGGCTGTGCACGATGTGATCGGGCTGGAAGTCGATGCCGGTGAAGCGACCTTCCGGGTAGGCGGCGGCGAGCAGGCAGAGGCCCAACCCCATGCCGCTGCCGAGCTCTAGGTAGCTAAAGGCCTCACCTTCGTGGCTGCGCGGTGGCTGGTGACCCTGGAGCAGGGCAGCAAAATCCAGCCAGGCCGGCGCCAGCTCGCGATAAACGCCTGAGGTGTAGGAGCTGGAGCTGAAGTAGCCGTGATCCCAGGACATGAGGCGCAGGCTTAGCCAACCAAGTTGATTGATCGAAGCTGGGCGGGCAGCGATTTTTTCAGCTCACACGCCGATGCGCATCGGGACGCTGGCGCTTCGGCGACAAAGCGCATTCTTTACAATGATGATCCGCAAGTTTGCGCAGAGTAGTGCCTGGGAGTAGGCGTAATTCGTGTTCTTAAGGGGAGGTGAGGGGCGATAGTTGATTCACCTCCCATTGGGGGTCGCTTTTTCATTAAGTCAACCCTCCCCCTCACAAGCTTTCCCCTTCATGGCCAACACCGCCCAATCAGTCGCCGTTGATACCAGCGTTGTCACCCTTGGTGATGACCTGACCTCAACAGCACTAGCCAGCGCCACGGCGGAGTCGATCGCCACCTCTGTGAATGGCGCAGCCAGTGCTGGTGCCACCGTCACCGAAGACGTCGGCATCCTGGATTCCAGCGTGATCGTTGGTGGCGACGCCACCCTCGCTATCACCGAAACCGGCGTATCGACCGCCTCGGCGACGACGGTTAATAAGGTCAATGTCGCGCCAACCGCAGCTGCCTTTGGAACGCCAGGTGCTCCTGCTGCAGGCGTCTACACCACAACAACAACGCCAACCATTGCTTCCGGTGCTCTTTTCGTTGTTGCAACTGGAGCAAATGCTGGTAATTATTTTGTTAACTTCTTAACCCCAACCACGTTTACTCTTTCTGCATCTCCCGGCGGAACGACAATAACAACTGACCTGTCTGCCGAATTTGCGGTTGCTACCAATTCTCTTCCAGCCGCTTCTTCTTACAGTGGATTCACAGGTGAAACCGGCGGTTTCATCGACTCCAAAAGTGCCACGGACGTTGACTTCACCGCCGGCGCTGGCTCCGCGCTTGACGTTCAGGTCGGCAACACTGTTACCTCCACGGCGCTCAACACCGACGGTGGTGCCTACGCCCAGGGCCTGATCACCGAGACCTACGGCCTGCAGGACATCGGGGTCAGCGTCGGTGGTAGCGGTACGCTGACGGCGAATGTCGATGCCGATGTGGCTTCGACCGCGACCACCACAGGCTCAGCAGCCACACCTGCTGCTGCTATCGCGGATACCGATGCCACCAACATCGCTTCGATCAGTGGCCTGGGTGATGGCACCACAGCGGCCACATCCGACTTCGCCTTCGGCGACAGCGCCACCATCACCGCCAACGCCGGCACCCTCGCGGATCGCGTAACCCTCAGTGCCAGCGCCACCACGGTGGGCGGTGATGCAACCGGCGATGCCACGGCGACTGTCGACAGCACGGCGATCTCCGGCATCACGGCTGCCACCGGATCTGACGCCGTAGTCAGCAACGTCTTGAGCGCCGGCGGCGACGCCACGATCACGGCCCGCGCCTATGTGGGTTCCACCGCCGCTGCGGTGAGTGTTGATGGCGACGCCAGCGCCACCACCACCCTCGGTGCTGTTGACGGCATCCAGGCCGACACCTTCCTGGTGGGCGATGACGCCTCGATCAAGGCCTACGCCGACACCTTGTCGACCACGTCGGCCACCTCCACGGATGTGGACGCCACCGCCAGCAACACGCTCACCGACAGCCGGGCCATCCAGCTCGACGCCCTGACGATCGGCGATTCGGCCACCGCCACCGGCAGCTACGGGGTGATCGGTGCTGCTAGCGCCAACCTCACCACCACGGCCGCCACCTCCGGCGATGGCACTTTGGAGGAGGCCAAGGCCACCGGCACCAGCGGCAGCCTGATTGGTGTGCAGATCGGTGATGGAGACGCAACCACAGCTGACAATGCTCTGACGGCCGGCGCCAACCTGAGCCTGGCCGGTACTTCCGCGCTCACCTCGGCCGCCACCGCTACGGCCGTCGATGGCGGCGCTGAGGCCATCAGCACCTCAACAGTTGCTGCCACAGGCGTCAGCCTGAATGAATCGGGTGCCAGCACGATCGGTGCCGGCGGCACGATCCTGGCCACCGGCAACGTCAATCTCGACGCCACTGCCTCCAACGTCGGGACCACTGCTGCAACAGGCACCACCGACGATGCCAATGCCCTAGCCGGTGCCGACAAGGTTGTCGGCTTCGAGATGGTGGGCGCTGCCAGCACCCTCACCATCGGTGACGCCGGCACGATCACCGGTGGCGCCACCGTCGCTGCCGATGCCACCGCCACCTCCGTTGAAGCCGATGCAACCGCCATCGCCGGCGGCGACGGCACACAAGCTCTGGACGTCTTCGGCATCACCACCGACGGGGCTGGTCTGCTCTCGATCGGTGCCGCCGGCACCTTGAATGCCACCGCCAACAGCACCCTCAACGCCACCGCTGGCACCGTCACCAACGCGGCTGTGGCCACGGTGGATGCGGGCCAGTCGGAAGGTTTGCTGAGTGAGGCTGTCACGATTGGAGCCGCTGGCACGATCAACGCCAGCGCCACCCTCACCGGTAAAGCCGCCGCCACCAGCGTCGACGATGTCGCCACCGCCACATCCGAAGTGGCTCAGAACATCGGCTTCGAAGCTGATGCGGCTGTGAATGTGGGTGCCGCCGGCACGATCGCCACCACGGCCGGCCTCACCCTGCAGGCCACAGCTGCCACCACGGGTGATAACAGCGCTGCTGATATTGCAACTGCCCGTGCTGGCGAAACAGGAAGCACCAGCGACAACATCGCCTTTCTGGCCGATATCGCTGGCACCACCATCGGTGCCGGCGGCACGGTCACTGGTGCGGCCACCCTGTCGGCCAGCGCCGCTGCCAGCGGTACCAAGGCTGATGCCACTGCCGAAACGCTGATCGATAACAACCTCGGTATCGATCTCTCCGGCCAAACTCTGAGCGTCGGCGCCGCGGGCACCGTCTCCGGTACCGCCACAGGCACCACCACCTCGTCGGCACTCACCACCGACGGCAATGCCACCGCCAACACCAACGTCAACCTCACGGCTGGTCTTGGTGATGGCACCGGCACGGTGACCACCGGCGCCAACGGCACGATCACGGGTACCGCCTCCAGCACCAGCAGCGCCACCGCTGCTGCCACGGATGCCGACACCGCCGTAGCGGCAACGGTCAACAACGACCTGGTTTCCGGTATCGATCTCACAACGATCACCACCGGCGCAAACGCTGCGGTCACCGCCACTGCCGTGAGCGGCCAGACGGCCACCGCCAGCAACGTCGGCGATCTCACCGGCGACACCTCCACGGTCACCGCCACTGTCGGCGCAACCGATGCCGTCACCGGCCTGGATTCCACCACCCTCAACGTGGGGGGTGACCTCACCAAGCTCAGCGTCGGCGCCCAGTTGACCGCCGCGGCCACGGCCAGCAACGTCAACGCCACTGGGGCCAGCACCGCTGCGAGCGGTTTGGGCTCCGATGTCATCGGTATCGACGCCAGCCCGCTCAACCTGGGTGGTAGTGCCACAGCTGGCATCCGCTCCGATGCGATCAGCAACCTCACCGCCACCGCCACCGGCGTGGCTGGTGCTGCGGATGCTGACGCGGGTGACACCAACGCTTCGGTGATCGGCATCAATAGCTCCGATCTCACCATCGGCGGCAGCGCCAACACCACTGCCGTAGCGGCCTCCACGCTGAACGCCACCGCCAGCTCCACTATTGGTACTGCTACCGCCGATGCCTTCCAGACCGGCGACGGCATCCTGAACAGCCTGATCGCCATCGGCAACGACGGCAACGTCACCGGCCAAACCACCCTGGTGGGCACCGCCGCCGCCACCACGGTTGGAGCAAACGCCACCGCCAACCTTGATCTGCTCTCCAGCGGTATCGATCAGGGAGCCGCCGACTCGATCGTGATCGGCGATACGGGCAATGTGACCGGTAATGGCTTTGCCTCCGGTTCCGCCACCGCCCAGACCACCGTCGGCAATGCCGCAGCCGATGGCGATGTGCAGGTGCAAGGTATCGATCTCACCGGCGATGCAGCAACCGACATCACCATCAACGGTGCTGGCAGCATCTCTGGCCTGGCAGTGATCGGCACCCTCGCCAATGGCACCCTGGGCAACCAGGTGACCGTGACCGCCGCTACCACCGATGGCACAACTCTGGCCAACGGCAACTTCGACGGCGCCGGCATCATTGGTTTCGATAGTGGCACCGTGCTCACCGCTGGCCCCAGCGATGGTGATATCTCCGGCCAGGTGATTGCCGGCGGCAGTGTGGTGGCTTCCAACACCGGCAATGCCACCACTGATACAGCAATCGCGACCAACACGCTTTCTGAGATTTTCGGTATCAAGAATGCGGACATCATCGCGGGTCAGTTCGGCACCAACCTGGTGAAGGGCACGTCCTTGGGTGACTTTGATGTCACCGCCACCTCCGTTGGCGGTGATGCAACGGGCACCAGCAACGCAGATGCCTACGGCATCTTCGATGCAACAAACAACGGCAGCATCAGTGTCAACGGTGGCATCTCCGCCATCGCCCAGCTGAGCAACACCGTCACCGCCACCACTGTTGCCGGTAACGCTATTGCCAACGCCAGCAGTGACGCTGTCGGCCTCTCTGGTTACAGCGTCTCGATCATTGGCAGTGGTTCGCTGAACGCTTCGGCCAACTCCGATTCACGTTCCTTCGCCAGCTCCGTGGTAGGCAGCGCCGGCGCCTGATCAGGTTCGGGGCGCCGTCTGGCGCCCTTCTCGGGAGACCAAGCCACCACCGGCCTGGTCTCCTTTTTTCCTTGCGGGGGTCCTTCTTCTCCCCACTGCCCTTCGGTCTTCCCGACACCACTAACTGTTCATGGCTGAATTGCTGCCCACCACAGCCGCATCCCGCTCGGTAGCCCTGCGTTTCGAGCCCGATAGTGATCTGCTGGCGGGCAGTTTTCTGCGTCTTACAACCAGCCCTTCGGCCAGCGCCACCGCGCGCACAATCGAGGGTACCGAGCTCACCGCCGCCAACGCCACGGCTCGCGGTATCGGCGCTGGTTATTCCCGGTATTACGAAGGTCTCGTTGACGAGTCCTTCTTCAATAGCAAAAATCTTTCGATCGCCTCCGGTGGTGGTCAAATCGACGGCAATGCCGTCGCTAGTGCCTTCGCCAGCGGCCGCGGTGACACCAGCGCTGATGCGCTTGCCACCAACATCGGCCTGGCCAACCTCAGCTATCTCGATCGCTACGGCGATGCCCTGCTGATCGGCAGCAGCGCCAGCCCCTTCAGCGCTTCAGCCACTGCTGGATCGGGTTCGGTCCTCGGCCCCGTTGCCGGCAGCTCGCCCACCAGCACCCTTAATGCCACCGCGCGGGTGCGCGGCCTTGAAGGCAGTGGCGAGCTCTCCAACCGCCAGCCACTAAGACCGGACGGCCAGCGGCTGGATACCGATGCAATCCTCGGGGCTCAGGCGGCGCCTGGCCCACTACAGCAACCGTTGCTGGTTACAGGTAGTGGTAATACGCCACTATTTGATTTCAGCGATAGTGGTGGCCTGGCAACTGCCAACTTGGAGTTGTCCCGCAGCGCCAGTGCTACCAATACGCTTGGTTTTTACCGCGTCATCGATACTGAAGGCAGGGTACGCACTGCCACGGGCCAGATAATCAAGCCCGGCGAGCCTGGCTATGCCACTGCCGCCTTAGCGCCAGGCAATCTGGTCACCGAATTACAGAATCTGTCACTGTCAAAAGACGGCAGCAGTAGCAGGGCTGTATTTGTCGATGAAACTGGCCTGCTGGCACCTTTTGCTACCTTGCGTACGACTGGCGGCCCCGATGGGGTGCAGGTATTTGGTTTCAACGATGCGTCCGCTTTTGATCACTTCCTAGCCCTCAGCGGCAACACGCTTGCCATTGAGGATCTGCGGCCTCCATTTGCTGGTCAAGAGCCCGACTACAACGACCTCACTGCAAGCATCAACCAGGCAAGCCGGCAGCCCTTGCCGCTGCTTGATTTTCGTGATTCCGATGGTGCTTACACCACAACCTTCACCCTGCAGCGTGAAGCCAGTTATGACTCCGTGCTCGGTTATTACCGGGTTCTGGATGTAAATGGTGCCGTAGCTGCAGCTGATGGTCGCGTGTTGCGGCCGGGTGCGCCTGATTACGAACAAGAAGCATTGCGGCCAGATAATCTGGTTAGTGAGTTGCAGGGCTTGCAGGTGCCGGCGGGGCAACAAACCGCCGAGTTCAAGGTTTCTATTGATGAAACCAGTCTGCTTGTTCCCTTTGCCCGAGTGGCACCGGCTTCCGGAAATCCATATACGTTATTTGCTTATCCAGCTGCCAATAAGGATGCGATTGCGCATTTCCTCAGCACTGGTCAGTCCAGTTTTGCAATTGAAGATCTGCTGCTCACTGATCCATTACGTAAGTCACCCTCAGAACCAGACAACAACGATCTCGGCGTTCGCGTAGGCAGCTTTGCACCTACGCCCACACCCGTAATCCTGCCGGCTTACACGTTTTACGGTCAGCCGAATGCTGTTGTTGCAGCCCAGGCTCAATTGCTATCCACCGATGGCACCAGCCTGCAGGGTTCTGCAACCGCCGATGCCAAAGGTATAGATCGCTATTTGATCAAGGCAGTTCCCTTCGGCAATGGCGATGGCACGGCCTCGATCTCTGGTATTGCCTCCGCCAGCCTGCTGGTGGATGGCAGCGTTCGCGCCGGCGATGAGCCTATTTCGCTCAATGGCAATGCCGTTGGTATTGATTCCTCGTTGATCTATGGCGCCCCCACCCTCGCCACCACCATCACCGGCCGTGGTCTTGCCACGCTCGATATAGCCACGGGCTCCAATCTGCAGACCGGCCAAATGGACCTGCAGCAACTGCAGGGCATTGGTATCAGCGGCAGTTTGCTATTCACAAACCAGGGCAATGACGTTATCCGTGGCTTTGGCGGCATCGCCGCGCCCCAGCTTTCCCTAGCTGCCGCCGGCAGCAGCGATACAGCCGGCATAGACGCCACCGGCATGTACACCGGTTTGGGCGATGACATCATCTTCGGCAAGATCCTTAATGAAGTAGAGGCCGATTTCGACGCCGATGGCGACGGCAGCCTCGACGAATCGGTGTTCCTCGACCGCTCTGCCAAAGACGGCAGCATTGGCGGTTTTGATGGCATCCGCAACTCCACGGTCAACACCGGTATCGGCAATGATCTGATTGCTGGCTCTAGCAATGGCAGCCATCTCTACACCTCGATAGGCAACGATTCGATCGATCTTGATCGCGCCATGGCCAGTTCGCTCTGGGGTGGCATCGGCAACGATCTGCTGCGCATCGGTGGTGCCGCTGGCAGTGGCGGCCCCTCACAAGACAACGTGCTCTGGGGCGGCCTCGGCAACGACATTCTCCAGGTGGGCTCCGGCGATGGCTCGGTGCTCGATGGCGGTTACGGGCAGGACATCACCACCGGCGGCACGGGCATTGATCGCTTTATCTTCTCGGAAGGTGGCGCGGCCCTGCAGGCCGCTTCAAGAACCAGCCTGAGCGATGAACTGGCCGATCAGCCGCTCTGGGCCAGCCTCTCTCAAACCCAGAAAGACAACCTCTGGGATTCGGGCCGCTTGCTCAGCACGGATGGCACTCAGCTGCTCGGCAGCGTCGACACGATCCGCAACTTCCAAGCCGGCAACGGTGGCGATGTGCTCGAGATCAGCAATTCTCTGGCCAGCATCACCGAAGAGCTCTGGTTGCAGAAGGGTGCCATCTTTGGTGTTAACTCCACCGGCAATCTCACCGTGCAGGAGGCCAGCGCCGACGGCACCAACCGTGTTGGAGTTGTTGTGGGCACCCTCGCCGACATCCAACGCCTGGGCATGGGTTCACCTTCCATCGGTTACGCCACCGACACACGCCAGCTGATGTTTGACGCCGACGGCAACTGGGGCCAAGGCTCCATCAGCCTCGGCACGGTGAATGTGGCCGGCGGCACGCTCAATAAGAGCAACTTCGCCTTTGGCTCCACCACCGGCAATGGGCTCGGTGAAGCGCCGACGGCTCAGGGAGGGGTGGGCTGATGGCTATTTTTTATTACAGCAGTTTAGGGTCTGGTAATGGCAGTAGCTCCGGCTCTCCTTCCAATGATTCCAGTGCAGCCATAGCTGCACTGAGTGGTGGTGTTGAGGTCACCGCAGGAACATTTACTCTCACTGCCGCGCAAGCTTCCAGTTACACCATCACCGGTGCTGGCACAGTTTCGATTAGCGATCCCGTCACGGTTGCTCAAGCCAATAGCCTTGACACCACCATTGTCGCAACGCTGAGTCTTTCCAGCATCATCGACACCTCAGCGAATATCGCTGCCAGCAGCAATGAAGTTCTCACGCTGGCCGGAACGGTTACAGCCAGCGACGACGCCACTGCTTCCCAAGCCACAACCATTGGTGGTTTTACCAAGGCAGTTACCTACAGCATTAGCGATACGGCAACGGCGGTAGCTGTCGCAAGCGCCACTGCGCTGAATGAAGCGGTGAATATCACCGCCACAACTGCAGCCACAGTGGCTCAAGCTACCACAATCGATTCTGCCACCAACACTGGTACCAACAGCTATAGCCTCAGTGATACGTCTGTCAATCTGGCTGCTGCAGCCTCAACAGTTGGTAATGGCGCCACCACAATCACCGCTACAGACAGCGCCACGGTTGCTCAA
>JAHLYQ010000020.1 GCA_025127975.1 Synechococcus sp. CS-1331
CCCTCGCCTGAAAGCGGGCAAAGGCACCACCACCGCGAAACCAACTGCCATCTTCCAGTTCCAGGCCCAGGCTGGAGGGTTCGAGCTGCCAGCGTTGCTGCAGATAGGTGGCGTAGTCGTCTGGGGTGGTCTGGGGTGCCTGCCAGTGCACCACGGCGAAGGCCAGGGCCCGGACCCTGACAAGCCCCTCTGGCTCCTCCTCGACCTGCTCTTGATAGAGATAGGTGCGGAAACGCTGGGGCCCAGCCGGCCCCTCCAGCGAGTATTTGCGCAGGTAGAGCTGCCTGGCTCGGGGGAACAGGGGCCCCGGCGCCATTGAGAGCAGGGAATTAAAAGCCTGATCAAAGCTGTTCATCGGCTGAGGGCTGCACATCGGGCAGCAGGTTCGATGGCCCCCAGAATGGCGCCTGGCCCACCCCCCTTCCAGCTTCCCGATGCCGATCACCCCGGACCAGCTCAAGCAGGCCATGGCCTGGCGGTATGCCACCAAGCTGTTTGATCCGAGTCGCCGCATCGATGCAGAAACCTGGTCTGCACTGGAGAATGCCCTGGTGCAGAGCCCCTCGAGCTATGGCTTGCAGCCCTGGAAATTTCTGGTGATCGGCGATCCTGCCCTGCGCCAGCAGCTGCGACCTGAATCATGGAACCAGAGCCAGATCACCGATGCCTCCCACCTGTTGGTATTTCTGGCCGAACGCCAGATCGGGGCAGAACAAGCTGATCGGCTGCTGAGCGCAATGGCCAGCAGCCGGGGCCTCGATGCTGGGGCCCTGGCCACCTATCGGCGCATGATCGAGGTGGACCTGATCGAGGGCCCCCGCAGCCAGCAGATTGGGCGTTGGACCAGCAACCAGGTGTACATCGCCCTGGGCACCTTCATGACGGCCGCAGCTTTGCTGGAGGTGGACACCTGTGCGATCGAGGGATTCGACCCGGCGGCCTATGACCGGATCCTGCAACTGGAGGATTCCCCATACCGCAGCTCTGTGGTGTGCGCAGCGGGCTATCGGGACCCCGCTGACAAGTACGCCAGCGAAGCCAAGGTGCGTTACCCCGCCAGCGAGTTGATTGAGCTGCGCTAAGGGTCTTAGGAGGGTCTTAAATGGGTTTTAAGGGTTTTAAAAAGGGGGGGGGTGGACCACCGTGCCGTTTTGCCCCAGCGTTCGACCTGGTGTTACCAGAAGGGGGGTCAAGGACGGGGCGCCGTTTCCGGCTGCAAGGCCGGCTTACGTTGCTTCCGCTGCAGACCCCCATGTCGAAAAGGGAGTCAGATCAGAAAACTGTAAAAGGCAGTCACCAACAAAGCAGTCCGCTTCCATCCTAGGCGCCTGGCAATGGCCAGATGCTGCGCACCCGAGCCAGCAGCTGCTCTGCTTCCAGCGCCCGCTCCTGGGGGCTGGCGCCGCTAAGCAACAGGGTGATGTGGCCCAGTTTGCGGCCGGCGTTGGAGCCCTGTTTGCCATACCAGTGCACGCTGGCGTCGGGTAGGGCAGCCAGGGCCTCTCGCTGGCTTGGGTAGTCGTTGGCAGAACTCTCGAAACCGAGCAGATTAACCATCAAGGCGCCAGGAACCCGCAGGGCTACCGAACCCATCGGCAGACCGCTGACGATGCGCACCTGCTGCTCAAACTGGCTGGTGTGGGAGGCCTCGATGGTGAGGTGACCAGAATTGTGGGTACGGGGGGCAATTTCATTGACCTGCAATCCGCCGGGGCCGTAGAAAAACTCGATCGTGAGCACCCCCACGTAGTTGATAGCCGTGATCAGGGACGCGGCGATGTTGCGGGCATAGGCCTGCACCGCCTGGGGCACATGGGCTGGGGCAAGCACCCAGTCACAAACCTGTTGGTGCTGGTGGGTCTCCACCAGGGGGTAGCACTGCAGGTTGCCATCCCTGTCGCGGCAGGCCAGTTGGGAGAGCTCCAGTTCAAACGGCACCATCTCCTCCAGGATCCAGTCGCCCTGGGGCACCCTGGCCTGAAGGGAAGCCAGCTCCCCTGGCCCCCCAAGCACAACCGTACCCTTGCCGTCGTAGCCGCCACTGGCGAGCTTCGCCATCAGGGGATAGGCAAAGTCGGCGGGCAAAACCCCATCAGTGGGCAGTTCACACCACCGGGGGGTGGGCAGGCCCAGACCCTGCAGCAACTGACGCTGACGGCGTTTGCATACCAGGGGAGACAGGGCCTCAAGGCTCGGCAGGAAAACCACCCCTTCAAAACCCAATGGGGCCAGGGCGGGCAGGTCAAGCCACTCATTTTCAAAGGTGATCGCACCGCTGCGTCGGGCCAGCTCGCGGGTGGCGGAGATGTCGTCGAGATTGGCCAAAACCACCGATGTGGCTAGGGCCGCGGCTGGATCTTGGGCCGATGGGGTTTGGATATGGAGCGGCACCTCGAGCCTGCGGGCCGCTGCCGCCAGCAGCATGGCCAGCTGGCCGCCCCCTACAACCCCGACGGCCGAGCCTGCCAGTGCTGACACCGGATCAGCCATCACCCAGTTATTGCCAATCCGACAGGCTAAGGGGCCAGCGGTCAGGCCAGCCCCTTGTCGGCAGCAAAAAGGAAGCGCACCAGGCTGAGCAACAGCACGATCAGGAACAGGGCCAGGCCGATGGTGCAGGCGTAGCTGATCTCCAGCTCCGCAAAGGCCTGGTCGTAGACGTAATAAACCAGGGTCCGGGTGGAATCGGCGGGCCCCCCCTGGGTCATCAGGTAGACCTCCTCAAACACCTTGGTGGCGGCGATGGCCGAAATCACGGCAACCAATGTGATGTATGGGCGGAGCAGGGGCAGGGTGATGTCGAGGTGCTTGCGCAAGCCCTCACTGCCATCGAGGGCGGCTGCCTCGTAGAGGTCGGGGGAGATGCCCTGGAGACCAGCCAGGAAGATCACCATGTAGTAACCAAGGCCCTTCCAGAGGGTTACCAGCATTACCGAGGGCAGGGCGAGCACCGGGGAGCTGAGAAAGCCGATGGGCTCAAAGGCTGGACCCAGCAGGGCTCCAAGCCAGCCATTGACCAGGCCGTTCTCGGCGTAGATCCAACGAAAGGCGATTGCGGCCACCACGATCGACACCAGCACGGGCGCATACAGGGCACCGCGGAACCAGTGGATCCCGGGCAGCTGGCTGTTGACCAGCACTGCCAGTGCCAGCGCCCCGAGCACGATCGGGGGCACCACTCCCACCAGATAAAGAAAAGTGGTGCCGGTGACCCGGAAAAACATCGGATCGCCCAGGAGCCGCCGCACGTTGGCCAGGCCCACAAATCGCAGTGGTTCGCTCACATCCAGGCCAGCCTGGCTGAAGCTCATCACCAGGGCCATCGCGGCCGGGATCAGCACCGAAAGGCCGATCAGCGCTAGGGCTGGCAGCAGAAAACCCCAGGCCGTGGCGGTGCGGGGGGCAGAGAGAGACATGCACGACACCGGGTCCCATCATTGTGGGGGCAGGTGCTGCAGACCCGCCACTCCAGACCTGCCACTGCAGACACCAGCAAGCCCACCCGCCCGCTCCCATGACCGCTGCGCCCACCGCCATTCGCACCATCGAGGTGGCGCTCAGCGCCAACCCCTATCCGGTGGTAATTGGCACCGGTGCCTTGGCCAGCCTGGGGGAGCAGATCCGTGCCCGCGGCAGCAAGGAAGGCACCAAGGTGCTGATGGTCACCAACCCTGTGGTGCAGGAGCACTACGGCGCCACGGCCCTGGCCAGCCTCCAGGCCGCCGGCTTTGAGGCCACCACCCTGGTGATCGACGCCGGTGAAGACCAGAAGACCCCAGCCACCGTGGCCCAGATCCACGACGCCGCCTTCGCCCGCAGGCTGGAGCGCGGCTCGCTGCTCGTTGCCATCGGTGGCGGCGTCGTCGGCGACATGGCCGGGTTTGCAGCCGCCACCTGGCTGCGGGGAATTGCAGTGGTGCAGGTGCCCACCACCTTGCTGGCCATGGTGGATGCGGCCATCGGCGGCAAGACCGGTGTCAACCATCCCGGCGGTAAGAACCTGATCGGCGCCTTCCACCAGCCCAGGTTGGTGTTGGTGGATCCCAGCACCTTGAGCACCCTGCCGGAGCGTGAGTTTCGGGCCGGCATGGCCGAAGTGATCAAGTACGGGGTGATCGGCGACCGGACGCTGTTTAGCGAGTTGGAGGCCAGCGGCGGACTCAGCAGCATGGCAGCCGTGGGAGGGCCATTGCTGCAGAAGATTCTGGAGCGCTCCGCTGCAGCCAAGGCGCAGGTGGTGGCTGCCGATGAAAGGGAGGGGGGCCTGAGGGCCATCCTCAACTACGGCCACACCCTTGGCCACGTGGTGGAAACGCTCTGTGGCTATGGCACCTGGCTGCACGGCGAGGCGGTGGCGATCGGCATGGTGGCGGCCGGTGAGATCGCACTGACCATGGGCCTTTGGCACGCTGCGGACCAGCAGCGGCAAAGGGCCGTCATCGCCGCCGCCGGACTGCCCCACGACTGGCCCAGCCTGGATGTTGGAGCGGTGATCGCCTGCCTGCAGGGCGATAAGAAAGTCCGGGATGGCCGGGTGCGGTTTGTCCTGCCCAATGCAATCGGCTCCGTGGAGATCCGCAGCGATGTGGCCGAATCCACCATCCGACAGGTGCTGCTGCAGTAAGGCCGCAATTCGTGAAGTTTCGCCGGGCCGAGGCACTGCCAGCTTGTGCCCAAGGCAGCGGTTGGGCATGGTGTAAAAAACCAATGGGTCAGCCGATGAGCTGGAGCGAACTGGAGCGGCTGGTGGAGGAGGCGGAGGCCGAAACGAGCCTGCAGCGGGCCCTGAAGCACTGCCGCACCCAGCAGGAGCTGGTGCTCGCCGCCCGGCGACTGGGTTACCGGATCACCCGGGTAGACCTGCAGCGCGCCCGCCAGCTGGACTGCCGGGCCCAGCCCCTTGAGCAGCGCCTGGGCTGAAGCTGGCCGAACCGCTAGAGCCGATTGCGCGGCGGCTGGCCATCTCCCCGCAGCAGCAGCACCTCCCAGCGGTTTAGCTGGCGCAGCAGCAGGGCGCCCAGGCCAAGCAGCAACACCAGGGTGACCCGGGCGGCCAAGCCAGGCAGCCAGGCAGCCAGCAGTAGCTCTACCGCCAGGGCCCCAAGCAGCACCGGCCGCCAGCGACGCATCCCCCGCAGGGCTCCTGAGCAGGCGCGGCAATGGCGGGTATGGCTCTCGTAGCGCTCCATCAACTGGGCAGGGCCCTGGCGCGGCAGCAGGGTGGCGGCTGGAAATGGGGGGCCGGCTACGCCAGCCACCCAGTCTTTGAGGGCCCTTACGTAAACATCGGCGCTGGTGGGCAGGTAGCTCTTGCCCTGGGCCCTTTCCTGCCAATGGAGGAAAACCTGGTCGTCTTCCAGCACGACATGGTTGCCCAGGTGCTGCAGCCACTGGGGTCTGGCCCGCAGCAGCAGGCGCGGCAGCAAGGAGCTGAACTGGAATGGGAAGCGGGCAAACAGGCGACATTCGCCCGGCCGAATGGGAGTGGCGTACACCACGGTGAGAAAGCGGGCGAACCCCTTGGCCGTGAGGTCGTGCCACATCAGAGCCGGGGCGACAAAGGTGGTGAATTGGCTGCCTAGTTTTCCCCGGCGTGGACCCTCCGGCCAGGAGACGCTGAAGCCCGCCGCATCAGTGGCTGTGAGCTCGGCCAGCACCGGTGCGGCGTTCTGGCGCTTACCCACCGTGCGGTGGTGGGTGAAGGGCACATGGCTCACATCGAGCACGTTCTCCAGCAGGGTGAGGGCATCCATCGGCAGGTCCCGGAAGGTGTCCTGCACCAGCCAGAGGGGGTCATCCAGCAGGGGCACCCGAGGCAGGTCAGCCAGATCGGCCTGCTCGCCCTGGCCGGCGAAAACAAACAGCAGGCCCTGGGCCGTGGCAGTGGCATGGGAGCGGCAGGCACTGCGGGGATTGCGGCAGGCGCTGGCGGCGGCCTCCGGTTCCGCCTGGGGAATGGTGGTGCAATGGCCCTCGCCGTTAAAACTCCAACCGTGGTAGGGGCACTCCAGCTCACCCCGTTCGTTGATGCGGCCCTCGCTGAGGGGCACCTGGCGGTGGGGGCAGATGTCGGCGAAGGCTCGCCACTGGCTCGCCTCGGCGTCCCACCAAAGAACGAGATCCTGGCCAAGCAGGGTGAACGGGGTGGGTCGCAGCGGGTCTAGATCCTGCAGGTAGGCCACCGGATACCAGCGCTGCTGCCAGTGCTCCCGCCAGCGTTGCTGGGCCGAGGCGTCTAGCTCGCTGTTGGGTCCAGGGTTCAGGCCTGCAATGGGGGGAATGGAAGCAACCATGGGACCTAACTCGAGGCTGAGGTGTAGAAGCGCTGGGCATGGAGCCAGAGCAACCGGCTTCCGCCAAAACAGAGAATGGCAGCCAGCAGTGAGCCGCCTGCCCAGGCCAATGATCCCCTGCCGAGCAGCGCTTCGGCGGGCACCGTGGTGAGGAAGGCAACTGGCAAAACGAAGGTAAACACCAACCGCAGCGCCGGCGGATAGGCACTCACCGGATAGCGACCGGCCACCAGGGTCTGGCGCAGCACCTCTGTGGCATTCCAGACCTTGACGAACCAGATGCTCAGGGCCGCCAGCACGAACCAAAGGCTATAGAGGATCACGAGGGAGGCCAGCACCAGGGCCAGGGCAAGCAATAGCAGCGCTGGGGAGGGCACTCCGGCCCGGCTCGAAGCCCAGGCAATCAGGCCCAGGGCGGCCCCAATCGCCGGCAGCCCCCAGGGTGAAACGGTGCGGGTTGAAAGCCAGAACTGGCTGTCGATCGGCTTGAGCAACACGTAGTCGAGGGTGCCGGTCTGCACGTGGTTGACGATCCGGCTCAGGTTGGGCTGCAGCAAGCAGGTGGTGATCCCATCCAGCAGGGTGTAGAGCCCCAGCACCACCAGGGCCCCATTCCAGCTCCAGCCCCCCAGGCTGGAACCCCCTGCGAAGAGCAGCTGCAGCACAAACAGGCTGCCGGCCAAGTTGCCGAACACCGACACCAGCTCAATGACGGCGTTGAGGGGATACTCCAGCTCGGCGGCCAGGGACGTGCTCCAAAAGCTGCGCAAGCTGCGTCCGTAGTGGCGCCAGCTGGCCATGGCTCAGGCCCCCATCGCTGAATAGCGGCGCAGGCCGGCTAGCCACAGCCAGCGGCCAATCGGCAGCAGCAGCAGGCACCAGGCCGCGATGGCTGCGAAGCCCAGGGTTGCATTCACCTCCTCGCCGGCCAGCAGGCGGGCCGGAAAATCCACCATCCAGGGAAAAGGGGTGGCCATCGCCAGGCGGCGAACAGCCGGGGGAAAGGTCTCAAGTGGTGCCACCAGGCCAGATAGAAACAGATAGGGAATCAGCAGCAGCCGATCCAGCGCCGCCGCTCGCTCACTCCAGAAACAGAGGGTTGTGACCACCACCTGGAGCAGGAAACGGAGCAGGAAGGCTGCCTGGATCGCCACCAACCCAAGCAGCAGGGAGCGCGCCGATGGCAGCCAGAGCAGCCCCGGCGCCACCAGGCCCAGGGCCAAAAGCATGACCGCCACGATTGGCACCCGGGAGGCCTGCTCACTGAAGTGGGCCGCCAGATAGCGCCAGAGGGGGGCCAGCGGCTGCAACAAAAAGGGAGAGAGCCGACCCTGCAGGGCATCCTCCTCAAACACGTGGATCAGCCACACCACGGTGAACTGGCGCACCAAAAAGGCCGAGAGGAAGTAGCGGCTGATTTGCTGCGGTGATAGCCCTGCTCCAGCGCCGGCCCCGGAGCCGCTCCACACGCCGAGCATAATCAGGGGCAACACACCGGAGAGAGCCCACAGCACGATCTCGGCACGGTATTCGAGCATCAGGGCGTACTGGCTGACCAGCAACGCCCGCGCCACACGCCAGCCGTGGCGGACCCTCACGGCGAATCTCCCCTGGCCGCTGCATCTCTGCTGCGAAACAGGACGCCGATCAAATCCTCGATCGGTGGATCCCCCACCTCCAGATCCAACACCGAAAAGCGTTCGAGCAGGGCCGCAACCCGCTCGGTGAGCTGGTCGCGCGGCACCAGCAACCGCAGCAGATGGCCGTGGTGCTCCTCGATCTGGCCAAAGCCCGCAAACGCCTCGCTCGGGTGGAGATCGGCGAGCTCTAAGCGCACCTGGCGGCAGGGGGCAAGCCGCTGGGTCAGCAGGGCCAAGGAACCGTCGTGAAAAAGCTGGCCCTCGTGGATCAGCAACACCCGCGGACAGAGGGCAGTGATGTCGCCCATGTCATGGCTAGTGAGCAGGACGGTTGCGCCGGTCTGGCGGTTGTAGTCGGCAAGAAAATCCCTTACCCGGACACGGGCATTCACATCCAGCCCCAGGGTGGGTTCATCGAGGAACAGCACGGAGGGGCTGTGCAGCAGGGCCGCCAGCAACTCGGCCTTCATGCGCTGGCCGAGGGAGAGCTTGCGCACCGGCCGTTGCAGCTCTGGCCCCAGCTCCAGCATCTCGGCGAGCTCCCGGATGCGCCTAGCCGCTGCGACGGGCTCCAGCCCGTACACCGCCGCATTCACCTGGAGGGAATCCAGGGCTGGCAGATCCCAGATCAGCTGCTGGCGGTTGCCCATCACCAGGGTGATCTGGCGCAGAAAGCGGGCCTGACGCCGCCAGGGCTGGTGACCCGCCACCTCGAGCTCGCCGCCACTGGGGTGGATCAGGCCGGTGAGCATCTTCAAGGTGGTGGTCTTGCCGGCCCCATTCGGGCCGAGGAAGCCCACAAATTCGCCGGGCTCGATGCTGAAACTGATCTGGTCGACGGCCACCACATCCCTGTGCACCCGCCGCACCAGGTGGCGCAGACTGCCCGCCAGCCCGGGCTGCTTCTCGCTGATTCGGTAGCTCTTGCTGAGATTTCTGGCCTGAATGATCGTCATGTCCCAGCTGCCACAGTCAGCCAAACCCGGGCCGCGGTTCTAGCGGCTGGGTACCAGCATGGTTGGACGTTGAGGGAGTGGCGATGACCCTGGTGGCAGTGACAGGTGCCTCCGGCAAAACCGGTTGGCGGGTGGTGGATCAAGCCCTGCATCGCGGCCTGGCGGTGCGGGCGATCCTGCGACCTGGCTCGGTGCTGCCAGCGGCCCTGGCCGAAGCGGAGCAACAGGGGCGGCTCGAAGTGCGACGCCTCGATCTCAGTGCCACCGAAGCTTTGCAAAGCGCCCTGAGGGGCTGCGATTCCCTTGTGATCGCCACCGGCGCGCGGCCATCGGTGAACCTGGCTGGCCCCCTGCAGGTGGATGCGATTGGCGTGCGCGACCAGATCACGGCCTGCCAGGCGGTGGGCTTGAAGCGGGTGGTGCTGGTGAGCTCCCTCTGCGCTGGTCGCTGGTTGCATCCGCTCAACCTGTTCGGCTTGATTCTGGTGTGGAAGCGGCTGGGCGAAAACTGGCTGGAGCAGAGCGGGCTCGACTGGACGGTGATCCGCCCCGGCGGACTCAGTGAAGACGACAGCCGCGCCGCATCGGAGGGCGTGGTGTATTCCGGAGCCGACCAGCAGGAGAGCAGCAGCCTGCCCCGCCTGCTGGTGGCCCGGGCCTGTCTGGATGCTCTCGAGACGCCGGCGGCGATCGGCAAGATTATCGAGATCACCAGCAGCGCGAACCAGGAGCCCCAGCCGCTGGCCGGCTGGTTGGCCCGCCAGCTGGTTCCCTGAGAAACCTCGGGACTGCCGGAGTCCCCCCCCGGCCGTAGGCCAGCCAGCGGAAATCCCCCAGGGCCCCGGGATCAACTAAGCGCAGCAGGGCCTCACGCCGTGCCAACACGGTCGCGAGCTCAGCTGGGGGCTGCTGCTGCAGGCCGTGCAGACGCTCGGCCAAGCCCAGGGCCAGCAGGGCCTGGCCCTGGCGGCACTGGCCCAAGGCCTGCCAGCCGCTGGCGGCGGCCCCTGCCTCCACGCTCTCAATACATAGATGGGCGGTGAGATCCCAGGCTCCTGGCTCCAGCAGCGGATCACCGCTGGCCTGCTGGCCCCGGTAAGCCATCAAGGTGCCGCCAGAGCGCTGGGGGGCGTAGTAGCGCCAGGCCTCTAAGGCGTAGTCGATCACCAGCAGCTGGCCCTCGGCCACGGCCGCGGCGCACTCGCCAAGCCAGGGGGCCAGGCCCGGATGCAGCTCGCTGCACCAGCCGGGCGGGCGCTGGGGCGAGGGGGCTAGGAGTCCGAGGGGCTCGAGTTGGGCGGCCGCTGCCGGCTCCAGGGGCGCGCCGGGCTCCAGCCGCAGCGAGAGCTCCGCCCCAGGGCCCTCGTGCAGTGCCACCAGCTGCTGGCGCCAGAGCACCCCGTCCCACTCGATCCGCTCCACCGCCAGGGCATCGAGCACCTCATGGGCGAGCACCACACCGCGCAGCGGTGAGGCCGCCAGCTCCGCGAAGCTGGCCCAGCGACAGGGCAAGGGGCAGTCCTGCAGCAGGGCTCGCTGACGGGCCGCCATGCCCTCGTTGGGCTCCACCAGCACCAGCTCCAGGCGCTGGGCCAGCTGGGGCCAACCCGCCACCAGGGCCTCGGCCAGCTGCAGGGCCAAGCTGCCCTCGCCAGGCCCTGCCTCAACCAGGGCCAGGGGGCCGGGACCGGCCGCCAGGGCAGTGAGCCAGTCGGCCAGCTGGGGGGCCAGCAGGGCGGCGAAGTCGGGCCCCAGGGAGGGGGCGGTGGCGAAATCCCCTGCCGGACCGATGCCCAGCCGGCCGGAGCCGTAGGCGCCGTGCGCTGGATCGTGCAACACCCACTCCATATAGGTGCGAAAGGGCACCGCCCCGCCGGCTGCCTGCAGGCGCTCTAAAAGCCAGGCGGGCAAAGCACCGCTAGGGGGCAGGGTCACGCTTAGACGGTTGTTCAGGGAGAATGCATCTTCCCTGAGGCCGGTGGATGGGTCGCGTTCTGACTGCCATGACAACGGTCTTAGCGACCTTGTTGCTGGTGTTGACCTGCTGGCTAGGCGCGGGCATCGCTCCGGCCCACGCCTACGACAACCCCGACCTGCTACCCGACCACCCCACGCCGGTGATCGACCTGGCCAAGGCCCTCACAGATGCTCAGCGCATCAGCCTGGAAGAGAATCTCACCCGCTTCGAGGTCGATACGGGCTGGAAACTGCGGGTGCTCACCCAGTACGACCGCACTCCCGGCCAGGCGGTGAAGGACTTCTGGAACCTGGACGAACGCAGCCTGCTGCTGGTGGCCGATGAGCGCGGCGGCAACCTGCTCAATTTCAACGTGGGCGATGCTCTGTTTGCCCTGATGCCCCGCACCTACTGGGTGGAGCTGCAGACCCGCTTCGGCAACCAGTACTACGTTCGCGACAACGGCCAGGACGCCGCCATTGTCGATGCCCTTGCAGCGGTGGAAATTTGCTTGGAGCGGGGTGGTTGCCAAGTGGTGCCAGGACTGCCCCAGGAGCAATGGCTGCTCACCCTTTCCACCTCCGTTCTGGGCGGCCTGGTGGCCGGCTTCGCCGGCTACCCCCGCAAGGAGGGGCGCAAGGTGGAGTGGGCCTGGGTGCTGCTGCTCTCCCCCCTCTGGCTGATCCTGTTTGGCGCCCTCGGCCTGGGTCCCATCGTTACCCGCACCAGCGACCTGCTGCCAGTTGCCCGCAACAGCCTGGCCTTTCTGGGTGCAGCCCTTGGCGCTTACCTGACAGCGGGGGCAACGGTCGGCAAACCCCGCGCCCAGGATTCAGATTGAATTCCCGCTCGCCCGAGGGCCCAGGCCCTTGAGGGCTTCTAGCTTGCAACGCAGGGAATCGGCCGGCATACAGGCAGGTTTGGCTGAGGCCAGGTTGGCGGCCGCTTGGTCGGCACTGAGTTGGCCGCGGAGCTGCGACAGGTTGTCCTCGTAGAAGCGCCTGAGGTCGTGATAGCGCTTCACCGGCTGGCCGTAGTAGCTGCGGCCGGCCAAGGTGGGAAAGCTGGCCCATTCCGGTGCCAATTTGGCCGCCAGCAGGGGCGTAAACAATCCTTGATCGGCCAGAGCCAGGGCACCACGACGCTGGATCAGGAAGAGGGCTCCCTGGTCCTGCACATGGGGGCCAAATTGGGCAACCCCAAGGGAGCGGGTGACCAGATCCCAGGTGAATGGCATGAACTGGTAAGCGCCTGCTGCTGCACTTGCGTAGCGGGCGGTGCGAACGACCCGATCGGGGTGACGGTCCAGCGATGGCATCAGGCCACCACCAAACATGATGCGGTAACCGACGTCTTCCCCACCAGCCCAGGTGCCCTCGGCAAAACGGATCGTGTTGAGCAGGGCCCGGCGCTCAGGCGTGATCGCGAAGATGCGCTGCGAAGGGGGCGGCAGGGATATGGATGCTGAAACAGTTGCCGCGAAAGGCCGGGGGGCTTCAAGAGGCTGAGCCTCAGGAGTGTGAGCTTCTGGAGAGTGAGCCTCAACCTGCTGGGCCCGGGCCGATGGGGCACTCAGTAGGGGGGCGCCAGCTACAAAGCTGGTGATGGCGAGCAGGGAGAAGAATCGGGAGTTGATGCTGGGCAATGTCATACCGGAGCGAATCAAACGGCAAAACCGCCTGCAGGCGGCCGAATATGGAAAAGCGAAGAAAATATTTGTTCGGCTCAATTTGGCTACGAATCTCCCGAACCACGATGGTGTTAGTGCCAATCTCAGAAGTGTCCATCGGTATGAACAATCACGCTGAACGGTTCAGATCAGTGTGGACCACCCGATTTGCAGCCACATATTCAATTGCTCCGGCGGCGGCCATGCAGCCATCAGCTGGCAGTGGCGGATCACTGGGTGGGGTGAGGGGTTGGTCCAGGCGCCAATCCCCCGCCAGGGCCTGGGCCCTGCTGAGCAGGTAATGCCAGCCGTGACGCACAAGGGCCGCTTCCAGCACCGGAGCCTCGGCAAAGCCCTCGCGATGCACCAGGTGGATTCCGACCCCCATGGTCAGGGCCTCACAAAAGGAGCTGTAGCCAGGTTTGGTGACCATGCGCCCGCACAGTGGGAGCACCTCCAAGGGGCGCACCCCCGCAGGCAGGAGCCGGGCATTGGCAGCAACGGCCAGCTGGGGATCGGCGCAGATGAATACGTGATCCGGCCAGCGCGCCAAAACCCCAGGATCCAGGCTGAGGCCCAACCCACCAAAGCCAACCAGCACGCAGCGTTCCCGCTCGGCCGGCAACTTGAGCTGGTCGGCAAGCTTGGTGGCATCGAGGCGAGGGCTGCCTGCGGTCAGGCCCAGCCGCAGCTCGGGCAGACCCCAGTCCATGGGCATGGCCAAAGGACAGTGCAGCAGGAAATCACCCTGGCGGTAGGCGTCGTGGCACTGGCGGGCCCAGGGGCGAAATTCCGGTCCCATCGCTGCGTAGATCGCATCCCAGCCAAAGTTGGCCAGCCACACCAAGGGACAATCAAGCCGCCTGGCCAGTTCAGCGGCTGCTGGCGGTACATCGGCCAGCACCAGCAGCGGGCACCCCTGCTCTGCCAGCCAGGCCTGCTCCCCGGCCCACAGGGCAGGGAGGCACGCCTCAAGCGCCACCAGGGCCGCGAGGGTGGCATCGGCATCAGCGCCTAGGGCATCTGCCTGTAGCACCCCCACATCCCAGCGGCAGGGGCGGTACTCAAAAGGGATTGGCCCCAGGGCAAGGCGCAGGAAGGCTTCTGGCAGGGTGGTAGAGAGCACCAGACGCCATGTGGGATTGCGCTGATGGAGGGCCGTGAGCACGGCGGCGGTTCGGGAGCCATGGCCGAAGCCATGGGCACTGACGCAGGCGTAGATCAGCAAGGTGCCAGGTGGGTAGCGGGGCTGGGGGCAGCCCAGAGCCGCTCTTCATAGAGGAGTTCGGCTCCGAGTCCATACCAGCGATGGCTGGCACTGACCAGTTCCATACCCGCCAGCTCCACCCAGCTGAAGTGACGCAGGGCCTGGCCCGCCCCATCGGTGCCATGGCGGGGCACGCAGGCGGTATTGAGGTAAGCGGTTCCCGCCCGATCACGGCAGAAGCTCTGGCGCTCCCCCTGGCCGCGGCGCAGGGCGTGGTGCATGTGGCCAAATACCACCAGGGGCACAGGGCGCTGGCGACGGATCTGCTGGATTGCCAGGGCAAGATCGAGGTCACCCCAGTCACAGGCGGGGGGCTTCCAGTCGCGGCCGCAGGGGGAGCCGGAGTCGCTGCCGAGCCCGGATGGACCACTGTGAGCCACCAGCACCAGGGGCCAGTGGGCTGGAGCGGCAGCGGCGGCGACAGTGATCCGATCAGCCGACTCCTGGAGGCTCACCGGTCCGAAGGCTGCCTGGGCCGCCCGGGACAGGTGGAAACCACCACCGGCGGTGCCGGGCCTGCCACCCACCACGGCAAGTTCGGGCTGGTCGAGGCGACGCAGGGACCAACCGCAGTGCAATTCCCCCAGCAGGTCGATCTGGCGTTGAAGGGTGCGGCCGGAGTCGTCCTTGCCGGCGTCGTGGTTACCCAGAACGCAGGCCACGGGGAGGGGCAGCTGGCGCAAGAGGGCTGGGATGCGCTGTTGGCCGTCGCTGAGGTCACCCACAACGAGCAGGGCATCGGGCTTCAGCAGCTCCAGCAAGGCATGGTCGCTGTGGTCCCAGGCCCCATGCAGGTCACCGGCAATGGCGATGCGGAGCGTTTTCACCCCGCCGGTTACCGCCATCTCCGCTGCCTAGGCTCGTGCCATCCTGCATCAGCTGGGGGCCTCCTATTGGTATTTGCTTCCCAAACCAGATCAAGCGCCGACCTGGTGAGGACGATCACCGAGCTGAAGCGCCAGCGCAACGCCGTGATCCTGGCCCACTATTACCAGGAAGACGCCATCCAGGACATCGCCGACTTCATCGGCGATTCCCTTGAGTTGGCGCGCAAGGCCGCTGCCACCTCCGCCGATGTGATCGTGTTCTGCGGAGTGCATTTCATGGCCGAAACGGCCAAGATCCTCAATCCGGGTAAAAGGGTGCTGCTGCCGGATCTGGAGGCGGGCTGCTCGTTAGCTGACGCCTGCCCCGCCGATGCGTTTGCCAGCTTCCGTGCCGAGCACCCGGACCACATCGTGGTGAGCTACATCAATTGCTCGGCGGCGGTGAAGGCCCAGAGCGACCTGATCTGCACCAGTAGCAACGCCGTGGACCTGGTGCGGCAGCTGCCGCAAGACCGCCCGATCCTGTTTGCCCCCGATCAAAACCTGGGTCGCTGGGTGCAGGCCCAGAGCGGCAGGGAGCTCACCATCTGGCCCGGCAGCTGCCAGGTGCATGTGGCCTTTAGTGAGCAGGCCCTGTTGCAGCTCAAACTGGAACATCCAAGGGCCGAAGTGCTAGCCCACCCCGAATGTCAGCAGCACCTGCTCGATCTGGCCGACTTCATCGGCTCAACTAGCGGCCTGCTGCGCCGCGCAGAGGCGAGCACCGCGCAGAGTTTCATCGTGCTCACCGAGCCGGGCATCCTGCACCAGATGCGGCTAAAGGTGCCCAACAAGGAGTTTTTTGAGGTGCCCGGCGCCGACGGCTGCAGCTGCAACGCCTGTCCCTACATGCGGCTGAACACCCTTGAGAAGCTCTGGCAGTGCCTCGAGCGGATGGAGCCCGAAATCAGCATGGATGAGGAGCTGCGGCTCAAGGCCCTGGCACCGATTGAGCGGATGCTGGCGATGAGCCGCTGAGCAGCAGGTCTGCCAGCTCAAGTTCCAGCACGCAGGTGGAGCTGTCTGCTGCTCCGGCGTAGATCAACAGGGAGCCCTCCTGCTGAATGATGCCGGTGGGGAACACCACATTGGGCACAAAGCCCTGGCATTCGTAAGCGAGCTCGGGCGCCAGGATCTGCTCCCCTGAGCTACGGATCTGCCAGGGCTGGTCGAGATCCAGTAGTAATTTGCCTGCCCCATAGGAGCCGATGCCAGCTTCCCCTTCCCCCCTGTCGTTGCCGTGATACAGAACTAACCACCCCCCATCAGTGCGGATCGGCGGTGTGCCGGCGCCGATGCGGCCCCGGTCCCAGCTGGCAGTGGAGCCGAGAAGGGGCTGGTGCTTGCCCCAATGCAGCAGGTCGGGGGATGAGGCCAGCCAAATCTCCGGCCGGCAGAAATCATGGGCAGTGGTGGGTCGGTGCAGGGCGAAATAGCTTCCACCGATGCGCTCAGGGAATAGCACCACATCCTTATTTTCCGGGCAAAAGATCAGCCCATGGAATTGAAAGGAGCAGAAATCCAGGGTGGAGGCCAAAGCTGTAGCCGCCCCGTGGGGGGATACGGCCACATAGGTGATGTAAAAACGGCCATCGATTGGGGTGATCCGGGGATCTTCGATGCCATATATCTCACAGCCGAGGCTGGGCCTGAGGATGGTCTGGTGGCTGGGATCGAGCTGGCGAGGGTCGGTGCTTCTAACCACCCTTAGATGGGAGGTGGAGGTGAGCCGCAGCAGGCCCGTCTTCCTGATCTTCACTACCCGGGCATCTACAACAACCAGCTCCTGCTCTGGCAGCCAGTCGATAACGATGGTCCCGGCCGCCAGGTCCCAGCGGGGAAGTCCGACAAGGCCCGGCCGGATCTGGCGCGGGGCCTCGGCCACCCTGATCAGCAGCACGACGCCATCGGCGGTGGCGACTGCTCCTGGGTTGAAGGCGCCCACCACGCCCATATCCGGCTGGGATGGGGCGAGTTGGGCCGGGGTCAGCAGACAGCTGCTGAACAGGCGGGGGATCACTTACCGGTCTCAGCCAGCTCGGTCGCTGCGCATGCCATGGCCAGGGAGTTGCGCCCGTTTTCCTCAGTGATCAGGCGCTGATGGGAACGGTCTGCAATCCAGGCGACCTGGTCGGCGAACAGGGCCCGTAGCAACTCGCAGTAACGGCGCATCTTTTCAACATCTAAGCCGTCATGGAGATCGATCTTCTGGTAATTGTCAAATTCTTTGTGGCGGCCGCGGGCCAGCCGTTTGGCTCCGGAGTAGGCCTCGAGAACATCGAGCCTGGCCCCAGGGAAAATCTGCATCAATCTGCGTGACTGCTCCTCATCCACCACCGCCCGCAGCCGCAGCCGGGTGGGAACCCATTCCTCCAAGGTCAACTCACCGCGCTCAAACAGGAGCCTGAATTCCTGACGCTCCAGCCGGGCCGGCTGGGTGAAGCCGTGATAGAAATTAATTAGGGCCCCATTTCCATAGCGCACCACGCACTGCACCTGCTCTTCGAGGCCGGAGCCGGGTCGCAGGCTGCGCTGGGAAGAGACAACCTGCCCCTTGCCCAGCCAGCCTTCAAATAGGTCAAAGAAGTGCACGCCATGTTCTATGAAGATCCCGCCGCTTTTGGCCCGATCCCAAAACCAGTGGTCGGCTGAAAGCCCCTCATCGCCAGCGGCATTGTCAAACCAGCCATGCAGGCACTCACCAATCACATTTGAGTTGATGAGTTGGCTAACCGCTTCAAACAGCGGGTTATAGCGCTGCATCAAATTGGCAACGCAGAGCAGATCGCGGGCACGGGCTAACTGGAGCAACTCATCGGCCTGGGCCAGGCTCAGCGCCAGCGGCTTTTCGCAGATCACATGCTTACCCGCCTCAAGGGCGGCTCGCACCTGGGCGTAATGGAGGAAGGGAGGGGTGGCGATGTAGACAAGATCAACCTGATCAAGTTGGATCAGGCTCTCCACCTCCATATTTTCGGACAGACCGAAGCGACGGGCCACCGCTAGGGCCGCCTCGCGGTGGGTGCCAGCCATGGCTACAAGCTCAGCGCCCTCAACCTGAAGAAACTGCTGGAGGGCAAATAGGCCAAAGCCCCCTGTTCCGATGGCACCAATGCGGATTCTATTCATAGCTTGGGGATGGAATGGCGAGCGAGTTCGAGTAGTCGCATCTCCTGCAGAGCAAGGAGGAAAGCCAGGGTTGACTCAGCGCCCTGGTTCATATTGACGCTGTCGTCTTGAAGACCGTCAAAACAGCCACCGGTTCGGGCGTCATACAGAGGCAGGTGCAGGTCGTTATCCCCGAGGAACCAGGCAAAGGCTCGCCATGCCTCGCCGAGCCAAAATCCATCCCCCGTAGCAGACCAAGCCTCCACACAGGCCGATACCGAGGCGCACGCTTCCAGCGGTTGCTGGTCAAAAGTGGCGCGATGCTGGCCGCGACGGTAGAACCCATTGGAGCCAATTGGCCTGAAGTGGCCTGCTTCGGCGGTTTGCTCCGCCATCAACCAGCGCAAGCTGCGCAGGCCCACATCGAGGGCATCGCTTCGATTCGACCAGCGGCCGCTGAGGATCAGGGCGTGGGGCAGGGAAGCATTGTCGTAACTGAGCACGTTCTCGAACCATGGCCATTCATCGCCACTGGTTTGATGGAAGGCCGCCAGCAATTGTTCGGTGAGGGTATCGCGCATCAAATCGACGGCTCGATCGCCACTGAGTTTGCGCAAATACTCATGGATGGCCTTGAGTCCGAGGGCCCAGGCCCGTGGGCTGGTTGTCTTGGTGACCGAAGGCAAGGCCAGTTGGAACAGATCCACTGCCCAGTGGCGCAGGTCGTCGCGGCGGGAGCGGCCCACACAGGCGGCAAGGGCCAGCAGGGTGCGCCCCAGGCAATCATCGGAGCCATCGTCATCGAGCCAGGTGCGCTCGAAGCTCATAAAATTATGAAAACGGCAGGTTTCTGGGATATAAGCGTAGTTAATAAACGATGCATAATAGGTGGCCAGCGACTGAACCTCTGGGGTAACGTCACCCGACTCTTCGAGCATGACCAGCAGCTGCAAGGCACGCACATTGTCATCGGTGCAATATCCTTCCTTGAAATTGGGAAGGGTATATTTGGCGTGCTGGTAGATACCTGTGGAATCTGTGATCCGTTTAAGGTGCTCGAGCCTCAGGGCCGGGAGCTCCCGCGGCTCCTGTTCCAAAGGTTTGAGGGGGGAGTGGATCACCACTCCATTGCCGCGCTTTAAACGGGCGCGTTCAAAGGAGCTGGCATAGAGAGCCGCCACCTGGCTCCAGATCATGCCCCTACCAAGGAGGTAGGCCTGCTTGCGCATGGCATGACGACGCACATCGTCAGTTAACAAACCAATTAAGGCCGCGCCAATTGCCCCACTGTCTCGAAAAGGCACCAGCACACCGCGGCCATCAGCAAGCAGTTCCTCCGCATGCCAGTAGGGAGTGGAAATTACCGCTTTGCCGCAGCCAAAGGCATAGGAGAGGGTGCCGGAGGTGATCTGATCGCGATTAAGATAGGGGGTGATATAAATATCAGCCACACCAAGAAAATCCTTTAGCTCTTCTGAACCAACGAATCGATTATAAAAAACAACCTGCTTCCTGACTCCCAGCTCTTGGGCAAGACGCTCGAGACTTAGGCGATAGGTTTCACCCTGCTCGCGCAAAAGGTGGGGATGGGTGGCGCCCAGAACGATATAAACCATCTCTGGAAATATCTTGATAACTTCGGGCAAGGCACGGATAACATTCTCAATGCCCTTTGCAGGCGAAATTAGCCCAAAGGTGAGCAGAACCTGTTTCCCCTCGACACCAAACTGATCCTTGTAGTAATTGGGATCAACGAAGGGCATATCTGGCACCCCATGGGGGATGACATCTAGGTGGTCAGCCTTCAATCCATAGATATCCACGAGGATTTGGCGCCCCCGCTCGCTCATCACAATGATTCGGGCAGAGAGGGCAGCCAGCTCCTTCATCACCTGCAGCTGTTCAACGCTGGGTTCCTCCAGTACCGTGTGGAGCTGGGTAACAACCGGTATATGAACATGGCGCAACAAGGTGAGGATATGGCTACCAGCCGGCCCGCCGTAGATACCAAATTCGTGCTGCAGGCAGATTACGTCTGTGTCCGTGAGATTGAGGAAGTCGGCAGCACGGCGATAGCTCGTTAGGTCCTGCTCATCAATCTCGAAGCGAACTTCAGGTGGATAGGCATATCCCTCAGGCACGTCGTTAACCGCCACAATGAAACATTCATTAGTGGCCGTATCTTCGCTGAGGGCACGATAAACGGAATGGGAAAAGGTGGCGATACCACACTTCCTTGGCAGGTAATCGCCAATAATTGCAATCTTGCGAACCGGATTTGGCTTCATGAGTATTGCTCCACTGGGTTGCTCATTAATTCATTCAGCAACTGATCAACTGGCACGGTGGCAAAGCTGCTTGACTGGTCGCTCATGGCGTAGGGGATAATCAGTGTGCCGTTATGAATAAGTGAGCCACAACTATAGATAACATTCGGCACATATCCCTCCCTTTCCTCCTGAGTTGGCTCTAGTAGTGGCTGCTTGAGACGGCCGATCAACTGACCCGGATCATTTAGATCCAAAAGGATAGCTCCAACTGTATAGCGCCTCATTGGGCCGACTCCATGGGTTAAAACAAGCCAGCCGGCATCGGTTTATATCGGGGAGCCGCAATTGCCAACCTGAACGAACTCCCATGGATAGGTGGGCCGCATCAAGATTTTCTTCTCATGCCAGAAGTGGAGTTGGTCAGAATACATTAAGTAAATATTCTCTCCATCTTGCCTCGAGAGCATCGCATAGCAATCTCCTAGCTTGCGTGGGAAAAGGGCCATGCCCTTATTCTCCACTTCTGGACCATTGAGGGTGCTTATTTTGAACTTGGTAAAATCCCTGGTTTCAAGCAACTGGGGGAATACAAGTTGACCATCATAGGCACTATAGGTTGCATAATATGTTGTTTGCCCCCCATCCTCAAAGGCGACGAAACGAGCATCCTCGATACCCCTTCTTTCCGTGGGAGAGGTGGGAAAGATGGCCCGCTCCGAGCAATCATCACCAGTGTTAAAGCTGATCTCGTAATTTGCCCTGGCCAGTGAAAGCACACTCTCCACAGTGCGAACGGTATCTCCATTGCCCAGGCGATCGCGGCGCAGGGCTTGGCTGGAAAGCAGGGTGAGCTGCTCGAAGCTAAAATGGTCGGGCAGCTGATCCATCAGTTGCTGGGTCAATCCCGAAAGTAAGCCTAACTCGAGCAGTTTACGCTCGAATAGGTGTTTGTCATAACTTGGGTTTGGATGCACATCTGCAGCTGCCACGAAGGGGCTGGGCTCATCTAGGGAGATACCAATCTGGCGGCTGATCACACCAGTTCTAAAAACAATCGAGGAGATATGGCCCTCGCCCGTAGCCCTCAGACTGAGCACAAAGCGCAGGCAGCCTGACTCCAGCCCAGACTGATCCGGATGGGGCACGATTGATGGGTTGAAGAGCGCAGCAGCTTCTAGGGAATATTCCAACGTGAAATAGGCACCAATGAGCAGGCGTTCGCAACGATTTAGTGGCTGATCGCTAATTAGATGTTCGCGTACATGCTCGAAACGACTTAGCAGAAAAGCCTGTAGCTTTTCATGGCGACCCTCAAATCGCTCCAGCATGATGGCAGCTTCTTGCTCTGCCTCGAAGCGAGACATGGCCGTTACGCGCGCCACAATTCTTTGGCTACGTTCCTTGCTACTTGATTCAAATGGCCTGAAAAAAACCCGGGCAGGATCAGGCTTAATTTGGATATGGGTTCTGCTAACTTGAAGCACCATTGCTTATAACCTGCGTGGGGACAAATAAGCTAGCTTCAGCGGTGATGCTTTTTATCTATCGTCTCTCGACAGCCCACTACCCATCCACAGTAGTACACCCCCTGCCGCCCCGTGCTCGCCGAGCCTATTCCCCAGCAGATGCTGGTATCAGCCTAGAATATGTTTGATTTTAGATCACCTGATGTGAGAGTTGCTCCCCGGGTACTAATAGGGGGGCTAATCAACTCCTGGGGCAGGCAACGCACCATTGCCCTGCTGCCTTGGGTTGTATTGTCGATTGGGCTGGCCGGCACCGGGGCGGTGAGCGAGCAGACCAGGCGCTTTGGGGAGCAGGAACACCTGCGCATTGAAAGTACCCTGCTCGATAACGTCAGCGATGCCTTGCGCAGCAAGCTGGAGATCAATATCTCCATGTTGGCTGGGGTGGTGGGCTTGTTTAACTCATCAGTTGAAGTTAACCGCGATAATTTCGCAACCTATTATCAAACCGTAGCCCTCAACACTGGCCAGCTCAAAGGTGTTCAAGGGGTTGGCTTTGCCCGCTTGATTCCGGCCCCCCTGCTTGAGGCTTATGAGCAGCGCATCCGCTCAGAAGGATTTGCCAACTTCAATGTCCGGCCGCCAGGGCCAAGGGCTCTCTATAGCTCAATCGAATTCCTCGAGCCCTTCGACTGGCGCAATCAGCGGGCCTTCGGCTTTGACATGTACAGCGAGCCAATTCGGCGCCAGGCCATGCAGGCGGCATGGCAGACGGGTGCCGCCAGCCTCAGCGGCAAGGTGAAACTGGTGCAGGAAACCCAGGAGGATATGCAGCGTGGAGTACTGATCTATTTGCCCGTTTATGCCGACCGGGGTCTATTGCCAGGAGCCAATACCCGCAAGCTGCTGGGTTGGGCTTACTCGCCGCTGCGTATGAACGATTTGGTGAACAGCTCAATCGCAGGCATTGATAATACCGATATGGCTGGCACCGGTGTGCTGGTTTTCGATGGCGACCGGCCCTTTGCCAGTCAACTGCTCTACGACAACCTCAAGCTGGTCCCCCGCCAGCAACTCAGCCATCCTTCCTATGAGCCGCTCCACATAGGCGGCCGCACCTGGTTGGTCGGTGTTCAGCTTTCACCGCGGCTGGTGGGGCCAAATGGAATCACCAGTGCCTATTGGATAAACCTGCTCCTAGGGGGCAGCACCAGCATCGTGGCAGCCCTCGTCACCCACATATTGGTGGCCAACCATCTGGCCACCCGGCAAGCTCTGGTAATCAGTGAGGCAGCCAGCCAGGAGCGGGCCCTTGCCAGCACGGTGTTTGAAGAGAGTAGCCAGGGAATTGTTGTAACAAATCCAGACGGCCAGATCCTGATGGCAAACAACAGCTTTAGCCAACTCACCGGCTTTCGCCTCTCAGAAATCAAAGGGCAACGCACCAACCTGCTCAAATCCGGCAGGCATGATGCAGCTTTTTACGAACAGATGCGCAAAGATCTCAACCAAAAGAGCTACTGGGAAGGGGACTTGTGGAATAAGTTGCGCAATGGGGAAATTCGCTGTCATCACCTCAGCATCACAACCGTGCGAGATGAAAAGCTTGAACCCCGTTACTTCGTGGGGATGTATCAGGATGTCACCGAGCGCCATCAGGCCGAACAGTCCATGCGTTACATGGCCATGCACGACACCCTCACTGGCCTTGCAAATCGCTCAATGTTGATGGAGCAATTGGAGCGCCACCTCGCCCTAGCAAAGCGCCACGGCCACGCCCTGGGCCTGCTCTATCTTGACCTGGATGGGTTCAAGTTGGTCAATGACAAATTTGGCCACAAGGTGGGTGACCAGGTGCTCGAGATCGTCGCCGAACGCTTCAGCAAGGTGATCCGCGACGGCGACCTGCTCTGTCGTCAGGGTGGCGATGAATTTGTGGTGCTGGTGCCGGAGGCAGGCAATTGCGCCGAACTGGAGGCCATGGCCAGGAAGCTGGTCGATGCAAGTCGCCTCCCCTATTTGGAGCTGAACCGGGCGATCAATATTTCGGCCAGCGTGGGCATAGCCCGCTACCCAGACCACGGTGAGAGCCGCGAGCAGCTTTTATCAGCCGCAGACAACGCCATGTACGCAGCTAAGCGGAGCTCGGGTAAGTCGGTTCAGGTTTCAGGCCTGCTCCAGGCGCTTGACGATCACAGCCATCAGCACCAAGGAACCAGCCAGAGCGACCAACAAAGCGATAGTCATGGATGAGGGCTGGGTAAACAAGCCAATTATCACTGACGGGGCTGGGTCGACCAAGATGTTTGTCTATGGCAGCCTCAAGCGCCAACAGGCCAACCATGCCTGGCTCGACGGCGCAGCCTGGCTTGGCGAAGCCAAACTGGCCTGCGTCCAACTTTTTGACCTGGGGCCGTTCCCGATGGCGGTGCCCAGCCCCGGGGAGACGCCCCTGCTGTACGGGGAGCTCTACCGGGTAAGCGGCCCGATGCTGGAGCGACTGGACCGATTCGAGGGGGCTCCCCGGCTGTTCCAGCGCCACTGGCTCGAGCTATGGCAAGGGCCCTTCGCCTGGGTCTATCTGGGCCGGGCACGCCAGGTTCGCCACTCTCCCCTGGTTGCCAGCGGCAGGTGGCAGGGCGCTCGCTGATCAGCCTGCCGCCGCCAAGGCCCGCACCACATCCCCCCGGGTGATTACGCCCACTGGCTTTTTGGCGACATCAATCACAAACAGGCGCTGGGTGCTGCGCTCGTGCAGCAGCTTGGCCGCATCCGGCAAGGGCAGGTCGGCACTGCAGGTGTGCACCTTGGCGTTCATCACCTCAGCGACGGTGCTGCCCAAGACCTGGTGCACCTCCTTGTCCCAGTTGAGCGGATTGCGCAGGTAGATCACCGCATCGAGCAGCATCACGTAGGGGCCGCTGTGGAAGCCGCTTTCGCGCACCATCAGGTCCTGTTCGGTGAGTTCGCCGACCAGCGCCCCGGCTGGATCCAGCACGGGCAGACCGCTGATGTGGTGCTCACTCATAAGTTGCACAGCCTCCTGCAGGGGGCTGTCGGCGCCAACGCTCAGCACCGGGGCCGACATCACGGCAGAAACCAGCTGTTGCACCACGGGCGAAGAGACAAGACTGGAGCCATTCTGGGGTCGAGCTCGGCGGGCATGACAAACAAAGGCAGCAGACCATCTAGAACCCGCCAACTGGCCGATGGCCTCACCCTTGGCCGGGCCGCCCTGGGGCTGCCGCTGATCCTGGCCCTAACTGGTGGCCAGCTCGGCCTTGCCTGGCTGCTGCTGCTGCTGGGCGGCTTGAGCGACTGGGTCGATGGGGTGCTGGCCAGGCGGGCGGGCGGCGGCTCTGTGTGGGGTGCCCGTCTCGACCCCCTCACCGACAAAATTTTGATCGCGGCGCCCCTGCTTTGGCTCGGAGCCAAGGGGATGGTGCCCCTTTGGGCGATCTGGCTTCTGCTGGCTCGGGAACTGCTGATCTCGGGCTGGCGCGCCGCCGAAACCAGCGGCGGGCCCGCCTCCTGGAGCGGCAAGGCCAAAACCGTGCTGCAATTCACCAGCTTGCTGCTGCTGCTCTGGCCCTGGGCAGGGGCTGGCTGGACCCAGCTGGTCGGCTGGTGGCTGTTCTGGCCGTCGTTGGCTCTGGCCTTGGCGTCAGCATGGGGCTATCTGCGTTCTGGCCACTGATGGCGACCTACCTGGTGACCGGCACCAACCGCGGCATCGGCCTGGAGTACTGCAGCCAGCTGCAGGCCCGGGGTGAGCAGGTGATTGCGTTATGCCGCACGGCCTCGCCGGAGCTAGAGGCCCTGGGGGTGCGCATCGAGGCGGGGATCGAGCTCAGTGCTGGAGCCGCCATCGACGAACTGGTGCAGCGGCTCGATGGGCTGGTGCTGGCTGGGCTGATCCTCAATGCGGGCATCCTCGAGCGCACCTCGCTGGAGGAGCTCGACCCCGACAGCCTGCGGCGCCAGTTTGAAGTGAACGCTCTGGCACCCCTGCGCCTGGTTCGCGCCCTGCTGCCGAACCTTTCCAGCGGCTCGAAGCTGGCACTGATGACCAGCCGCATGGGCTCAATCGACGACAACGGCTCCGGCGGTTCCTACGGCTACCGCATGTCGAAGGTGGCGCTGAACATGGCGGGCAAATCGCTGGCGATCGACCTGCGCCCCCGGGGCATTGCCGTGGCAATACTGCATCCGGGCCTGGTGCGTACCCGGATGATCAACTTCAACCCCCAGGGCATCAGCCCCGAGCAGGCCGTGCAAGGTCTGCTGGCCCGCATTGACGCCCTCACCTTGGAGACCAGCGGCACGTTCTGGCACGCCAATGGCGAGGTGCTGCCCTGGTAGGTCTGTCAGATTCAGGGGTGTCAAATTCAGACCAGTCCGATCGCCTCTTCCAGCGATTTGACCCGCTCAGGCCTGCCACCGCTGATCTCCACTACCCGGCAGGGCTGGGGGCTGCGGGCTAGCAGGTCATGGCGATAGAGCTGCTTGAAGGCGGCATCAACCCAGGCGCGATAGGCCCCTTCCACGGAGCGGATGCCGTCGTTCTCCAGGCAGGGGTCGATGCCTGGCTCGCCCGTGAGGGGCAGGAAGGCAATCAGGTCATAACTGGTCAGGGCCTGACTCTCGAGGATCATTGACCACAGCTGCTCGATGAAGGCGGCATTGATGTCCGACGGAAAGGGCAAATCGTTTTTCTCCTGCATGTCTGGACGCACCTCCACCGTGCGGAGACGTTCATCTCTGGGCAGGCCCTCGTTGCTCCCCATGGCGCGGGCGTAGAGGGAGTAGGGGATGAAGTCCAGGCAGGTTCGGTCGCAGATCACCCGGGTCTCGGGCATCTGCAGCCGTGCCTGGTTGATGCGATCAATGGCGTGCTGGGTCATCAAGCGGTTGCAGCGCTGGCTGGCCCGCTCGCCGAAGTGGATGCGCTCCTGGCGGGCGACGAGCTCCCGGTAGGGCTCATCAAACAGCTGAAAGTTTGGGTGTGCAGCCTGAAAATCCCGCACCAGCGTGGATTTGCCCAGGCTGTGGGATCCACTGATCGCAATTCTCATGGCGTTGCCCTGCTGACCAATCCAAACACCACTTCTTCTCTAGAGGCCAGCCCCCAGGCGAGAGTGCCATCCTGAGCCAGACCCCCCCCCGATAGCCCCAGTGGTGGACACTGCCCAGTTGCGTGCCCTGTTCAGCAAGCCCTACGGAGCACCCGGGCCGAGCGAGGCCCAGTGGCGGGAGCTCTACGCCGAGGATGTGCACTTCAGCGATCCCACCCAGGAGCGCGAGGGCATCGCGGCCTACATCGCCGCCCAGGAGAGCCTGCTCAAGCGCTGCGACGACACCTATCTCACCCCCGGCGCCATCGCGATCGAAGGCAACAGCGCCTTCGTGGAGTGGGAGATGGGGCTGAAGATCAAGGGAATCGAGTTTGTGTATCCGGGCACCACCCGGCTGCTGTTCAACGACAAGGGCAGGATCTGCGACCACCGCGACTACTTCGATTTCGTCGGCCCCACCTTCGGGCCGGTACCGCTACTGGGTGGCTTCGTGCGCTGGCTCTACGGGCGCTTCGTGGGCTGAGGGAGCAGGCCGCTGCGATGCTCCGGGAGAGCTGGCGGATGGCTCCCAGCCCTGTTCGTTCCGCAAACAGGCCAGCTGGAGTGGGATGGCCGTGGAACTTTGGCAACGCATCGTCGACCAGGAGCGGCTGGGAGCCCCTGGGGGCGCGGCAACATGGGTGCGAGCTTGCGGCCCCCCAAGCACCGTCTCCCATCGCTGGCCCTTGCGGGGTTCTGCCTGGCTTTGGCGGGCTGCGGCGGCAACCCCTCCCGGGAGGCCGCATCCGCTGTAACGGAACCGATCCGGATCGAGCTCGACCAGAAGGCGCCGTCGAGGAGTTATGGAATTCTTAGCCGGGGCAAGGAACGCAAGGTCTTCAAGGTGGGGTTCGGCCGCAACGGCATCACCTGTGCCGGCAGCCGCTTCGAGGAGGGCTACACGCCGCTGGGGCGCTTCCGGGTGAATGGGATCCTCAGCCACGATCGCTTCGAGATGGAGCCGTCGCTGGTCGCCCAATCGGGCAAGAGCGAAGCTGAGCTACGCCGGACCCTTTTCCGCAACATGAACGCCATCGACTTTGACGGAGATGGTGAAACTCGGGAATACGGCAGCGGCTACGTGAGCCTGACGCCGGTGGGCAGCGTCAAGTAGCCGTTCGCCTTCAACACTTACGAAGGCAAATTCCGCTGGTACAGCTTCGCCATCCACGGCAGCAACAACGACCAACGCATCGGCCAAAAGGTGACCGGCGGCTGCGTGAATGTAGCCGAGCCCTCACTCCAGACCCTACTCTCGGCAGTGAAGCTGGGCGATGAGGTGGTGATCAGTGCCAACGGACCATGCACGCCGTGACAGCGGACGGGTGGATTATTTTGAAGCAAACTTCACTGCAAATATGAATGATCACGTGCTCGGGTGTGCAGCTGCGGCATATCGATCTGCCGGGAAAATCCCCCAGCCGTTACTACTAAACCATGACCCAGTACCGGATACGACGCGATGACGGCGTCAGCGATTCCATCACCAAGCGGCTATACGCCAGCTACAACGAGGCCCATCAAGAACTCGAGCGCTACTACGCCGATCTCTGCTGCTCGGACGATCGGGAATATTACCGAATCGAAGAGGACGCCAGCGCAAGGGGAACCCAACCGACTGACTGACTTGCATGCCCCCGGGCACAGGCCCATCTGCTGATGGGCTCAGCATGGATAACAAATGTTGGGAGCCCCAGATGCCGCTGGCGCTTCCCATGTCAGTTAACACAAGCTGTTCGTATTGAACATTTGCGCAGACTGTGGGGGTGCGATTTAGGAAGAACTCAAAGTGCCACTTGGTTTTGTTGCTCTCCGTGGCCGAATCAAGCGCTCCCCCTGAACCAAACCAGCTCCTGGATCAAGACCCATCCCCCCTGGTCCGACCGGACGCCGTGCTGCGCTGGCTAAAGGAGGGCCACGAACGTTTTCTAGATGGCCACTCCATACATCCTCACACCACTAGAGAACGCATGCGGGCTGTGGTGGAAGGGCAGCATCCCCTAGCGGCAGTGCTCGGCTGCGCCGATTCGCGGGTGCCGGTGGAGCTGCTCTTTAACTCAGGTTTCGGCGACCTGTTTGTGGTGCGCAATGCCGGCACGATGAGTACCACTGCAGCGATCGCCTCCCTCGAATATGCGGTGGGCCATCTAGATGTATCGCTGGTTGTGGTGCTGGGGCATGAGGTGCACTCCAGCGTGCTGCTGACCGATCGGGTGCGCGCTGGTCATTTGGCGGTGGTAGCGGGCTATTACGACCTGCACAGTTCCGCGATCGACTGGATGGGACATGTGGAGCCGATTCGTTATCCCGGCCCCGCACAAGCGTGCATCTCCCGGCGGCGCTGAGCGTCCGCGCCTTCTCATCCAGCGCTTTGCTCTGTGGGAATGTGCTCGATCAAAGCTCCTCGCGGGCCTTGGCTGATTAGACACGCCAGAGCCTATGCCGGACTTCTAGGCCTGTGACTCACATCTCTGGGTCCAGCCCCAGATATAGGCAGAGGCCCCTGTTAATTGCCTCCAGTTCCGCTGCCGACACTTGGCCGTAACGCCGACGGATGCGCTGCTTGTCGATCGAGCGCACCTGGTCCACCAAAGCTGTAGATGGCTTAGTGAGCCCGCTGGCTCCTGGTGCGAGATCTGGGTAGAGGGCACCCTGGGCAGGAGTGCCCGTCACGGGAACCACCGCAATCAAGGGGAAGCGCTGATTGCTGTTCACAGCCTCATCGCTCACCACAACACAGGGCCTGGTGCCCTGCTGCTCATGACCCTGGGTGGGCTCAAGATCCACCAGCACCACCGTGCCCCTAGCCAGGCTCATGCGTCCGGCTCCTGCCAGCCCTGCTCCCCACTCCACTGCACCGGCACACCGGCACTGGGGTCGAGCAGGTTGAGATCACCCGCCGGTAGCCCCTGGCTCCAGTCCTCCAGACCCAATTCAGCGGTGGTGAGGCTGTCGGGATGGGGCTCGTCCAGCGAGCGCAGCAACTCCTGCCGCTGCCTGCGCCTGAGCTCATGGCGCACAGCTTCTGCAATGAAGCGGCTTCTATTGCGCTCCACCCGATCAATCCCCGCCACCAGCTCCGCCGGCATGGTCACCGTGACGCGCTCTGAGAGAGCTGGGGCCATAGGAGGGTATGAGTATTTATATGATCATACCTTGTCCTAAGGCATTCTGGCCTGCACCAGCGCCTGCGCCTGAGCCAGCACCTGCAGGCTGAAATCAATCAGATCCAAAACCTCACAGTTTTATCACGACGCGCACGACAGTTTGTGGGGCAGGCGTATGGATCTAATGCATACCCTTTCGGCCACTAGCGCCAATCCCCGAGGTACGAGTGTTGTAACTATGCAATATCTGCATAGTTCTGAATAGCCAAAACGTGCTGCTCTCTGAATCCTGTTTAGAAAATGATGGCTGGCTTAACACCCTGTAATCAGCCTGCAATTTCGGTAGCAGGAGATAAACTGGGCTTGCCTCTGTGGACATCCTTACTAAATCTGCTTTTGGTGCTGCTGCGGTGGCTTTGGAGGAGTGGCCGCTTGCCGCCGGCCAAGCAAAGGCGCTTGTGGTGAATGTGGGCGTCCATGGTTATGAACTGACAATATTGACTGACTCGTACAATGATGATGATGAAAAAAATTCAGCTCTCTGGAAAACGGTAGATTGATGACTTGGTGAGGAAATTAGTCATTGACCTAGGGGAAAATGGTGCTTGACTCATTGCAATAATATCAACTCTAGGGGTGCTTTTATTAAATTTGAGTCCAATCTATTCTTTTTATGAAATGCGCTATGGGGGGTACGATGATGTCTCTAGCAAAATCAGCTCGAGGTAGATTGATGTCCCATGGGTAGGTGTAACCTGCCGTAGTCCGGGGGTTCGAATCAAAAAATACCATCATCGGTGGGGCGTGCCTCCCTCGGGGAGAAAGAGGCAAGAGGTGGGGCAGTGTCTACACATACCCACCGGTTTGCAACGGATCTGCTGGGCTGAGGCGCCAGGGCCTCTGATGTGATCAGATTGGCCGCCTGCCTTGCCTACGAGAGCACCTGAGTGAGGTCCGCGGGCGCTGCCCTCAAGTGCTCGGCCCAGTGGGCGAGAGAGGCTGCGTGGGTCTGGAAATCGGAGCCGATCTGCAGGGGATATCACAGGATCACCGGGCCGCGCTAGGCAACCAGCTCCTCCCTGGCATAGGCCGCGCTGCCTATGGCACTACTTTGGTGGCAATACTGAGTTTACGAGCTGGCGTTGGAGTGGATCTGCTCGTGCGCCAGGGTGCTAGCGAACGCCTCATGAATCGAGAGACCCTCAGGAGCAGTCATGGCGATGCGATCGGCGCCGGGGCAATTGCAGGCGATCGCCCCACCAAAGGCGGTGTGGACCGTCCGCTCCTAAAGGACGCCCTCGGCGTGATCTACCTAGCGGCACGTGAGGGCGTTGGGCGGCACCGGGCCACAACCAGAGACGCCGGAGCGCACTTCCTTCGGTACTTTGGTGCCTGACCGTGCATGCTGGGGACCCTCGCCAGGGCCTGGCGAAACAATTCACCAACGCGCCTTCACAAAAGGGAACGCAGCATGAAGCTTCACTACCACCCCGCCTCGACGACCAGCCGAATTGTTGAATTATTTGTTCGGGACCAAGGCATTGACCTCGAATACCAGTTGGTCGACTTGTTTACAGGGGCGCATAAGCATCCCGACTTCGAGAAGTTGAATCCGAATCGATTGGTACCAGTCCTCGAGGACGGTGATTTTTTTCTCACCGAATCCTCGGCTATCGCAAAATATATTGCCGAGAAATGTGGATCCGCAGCCTATCCAACAGACCTGCAGGCGCGTGCGCAGGTCAACGAGATGATGGATTGGTTTAATGCCAATTTTTACAAGGACTTTGGCTATGGTTTTATCTATCCGCAGCTTTACCCCCATCACAAGCGTGCCAATGATGCGCAACAGGCTGGTGCTATTTCGTGGGGGAAGCAGAAAGCTCTGCATTGGTTGAAGATTCTTGACGAGCGCCTGATTGGTCCGCACAATAATTACCTGTGCGGCGACACCATTACGCTTGCGGATTATCAGGGCGCTGAAATTATTTCACTTGGCGATCTCATTCGCTGCGAATACCCAGATTTCCCAAACGTCTCGCGCTGGATGAATACCATGCGTAGCCTGCCATCTTGGGGAACCGTCAATGCAGCGGCCGAGGATTTTGCCTTGTCACTCAAAGAACAAACCTTCATCGCGATCTAAGTCACCGTTTGAAATGGTGAAACAGTTCACTCCATGGGCCACTAGCATGAGAGGTAGCAACTGACCTACCATCCAGCGCGCGCCAAAGAGATTCTGGGCGTGGTGGGAATTTGATCTCTTCCTGAATTCATCAGTTACCCCCAATGGCTGCTCCAACGGTTCCAGGCATTCATCCCAAGGTATTGATTGGCGCAGCGGCGATAGCTGCCGCCTTGCCGTTGCTTAATGCGCCCGCACAAGCAGGCAGCATCACCGCATCCTCGATCTGGGACAAAAACAACGCCATTGAAAGGGCCCAGGAGCAGATGCCCGCAGGTGCGGTCGTTACCGCTAAACGTTGTCAGGAAATAGACGTGAGAGGTTACACCCGCTATTCATGCACTCTCGAGTTCACCCAACCGACACCTGCTGCAACTGGAAATTAGTGATTGGCGTTGATCCAGTGGTCAGTAGCTGACGTATGGGTTGGCAGCAATAGGCACTATCCCAACCGCAAGTTTCTCCAATTCTACGGATTGGCAGCCCAATATGGTATAGCTGTGCCTCGCCTATCTGGCCGTGGTGGCCGAGCTGGGGGTGGGAAGCCAGGCTCCCTTGGTGGAGGTGCGTAGGGCGGTTTTGTCACTTGGCTAGCCATTTGGTTCCCCTTGGAACGGGAGAGCTACAGATAAGCATCCTGGCTGCACGCGTTGCCTCGCGAACTTTGTTACCCGTTTAATTGTCACCTTTGCCTTGGCTCCTCTTTCCTGTTGAGCTGGTTGTTTTCCTGCTCTTGGAATGCCTCCATCTGCATGCCCACCACCTGTTCGGCATTGGCAACACGCCAGTCCGTCATCCGTCG
>JAHLYQ010000021.1 GCA_025127975.1 Synechococcus sp. CS-1331
AGTCCGCTTCTGGAATTCCAGCAGGAAGTGCGCTCATCACAGGCGGTCTCTACCTGAGATGCAACCGGAAATCAAACTGCCGTCAAGGGTTCAGCAGGGCCGATGTTCGCCGCGAGCTGTCACGCCCCCTGAACGGATACACCAAGCTTAAGGGCGAGGTGAGCATGATCATCGGCGGTGTGGATAATTGGTTTGCCAGCTCAGTAACAGGTCAGACCGCAGATCTCGAGACCGGAGCCATAAAGAATAAAACTACTAGGACGAATTACAATAAGACTGCCTTCAACTATGATCTCAGGCTGAGTTTTGACACCAGCTTTAGCGGGAAAGACTTGCTGCGCACCCGCCTGCGCAGTGGTAATTTTTCGGCCGATCCCTTTGGCAGCAGTGGTAATGTCTTCAAGTTGGATAAGGCCGAAGAAGGTGATCAGTCTGTATTCATCGATCGCCTTTTCTACACTTTCCCAGTAGGCGATCAGGTCAAGCTGACTGCTGGTGCGGTTGTTAGGAACACTGAAATGCTTTCGTTCCTGCCCAGCGCTTTCAATTCAAGCATCCTCGACTTCTTCAATCTTGCCGGTGCCACCGGCACCTACAACAAGGCAACCGGCGCCGGTGCTGGTTTCTCTTGGAAACAGAAGGTCAAAAAGGGCAACCCCTATGCCACCTTCGATGCTAACTGGGTATCTCAGGATGCCGCAGAGCAATTTTACGCCCAATCAGATACTGGTGCATTTGCCGAAGACAGCGCTCAAAACGTACTCGCCCAGCTGGGCGTGAAGGGTCAAAACTGGGGCGCGGCCGTTGCCTACCGCTACGGCTCCGAAAATGCCCAGCTTCGTGATCCCAACAGCCCCTCCAGTAGCTTCTTCCGTCGCCTAGGTGACGGTCAAAGTAGTAACAGCGTTTCATTGGCTGGCTACTGGGTGCCTATGGATGTCAAATGGCTCCCCTCGATCTCGGCTGGTGGTAGTTACACCAATTATACAAAAGGTGCTACCAGGCCGTCTGCTGATATTTACTCATGGATGGTCGGCTTGCAATGGAAAGATGTGTTTGTCAAGGGCAACCAAGCTGGCTTTGCAGTTGGCTCACCCCTTTACGTCGCTAGCTCCAGTGCCAGTGCTAGCGAGCAAACTCCTGGATTCATGTATCAAATTCACTACAAATACCAGGTTAGCAACAACATCTCCATCACCCCTGCCATCTTCTGGATCGATAACAACTACAACGACCTCAATGCGGGCTCCAGTACCTGGGGCGGCGTAATCCAAACCACCTTCAAGTTCTGATCTCTGCCTAGCAGACAATCCACTCCTCACCACGCCTCAACTGCTTTCTCACACACACACCATCAAGCCCCCAGCAATGGGGGCTTTTTATTGGAATTTTTTGGTCCTTCCTTAACCAGCCGATAACGACGCATGGGTGGGCTGGTTGCTATTAATTAAGAGACCTCAAAAGTCTTTTTCCATGACCTTCGCCAAGAAGGCCCTGATTGTCGGTACTGTTGCTGCGATCGGTGCAGGCACAACTTCTGCCGTCATCCCTGCGCTTGCCCAGGCCACCATCAGTGGTGCCGGAGCCAGCTTCCCTGCTGCTTTCTATCAGCGCGCCTTCGCTAGTGTAGCCAACAAGGTCCGCGTCAATTACCAGTCGGTTGGTTCCGGCTCGGGCGTGCGTCAGTTTGTGGCCGGCACCGTTGAATTCGGGGCCAGCGATGAACCGATCAAGGCCGAGGAAGCTGCCAAGGTGAAGCGTGGTGTGATCCAGTTCCCCGCTGTGGGCGGCACCATCGCCATCGCCTACAACAAGGCCGATTGCAAGAATCTCAAGCTGACCCAGAAGCAGGCTGTCGACATCTTCCTCGGCAAGATCAACACCTGGGATCAGCTCAAGTGCGGCAAGGGCAAGATCATCGTTGCCCACCGCTCCGACGGTTCGGGCACCACCTTCGCCTTCACCAACAGCCTCTCGGCCTTTTCTTCCGAGTGGAAGAGCAAGGTGGGCGAGGGCAAGAACGTCAAGTGGCCCGTGGGTGTGGGGGGCAAGGGCAACGAAGGCGTCTCGGGCGTGATGCAGAACACTCCCGGTGCCATCGGCTACCTCAACCAGAGCTACGTCAAAGGTGCTATCAAAGCCGCTGCCCTGCAAAACAAGGCCGGCAAGTTCGTCATGCCCACAGAAGAGAGCGGTGCCGCTGCCCTCAATAACATCAAGCTCGATTCGATGCTGGCTGGCGAGGAGCCCAATCCCGCCGGTGCTAACAGCTATCCGATCTCGACCCTGACCTGGATTCTGGCCTACAAGACCGGCAACGGCGACAAGGCCCCCGCGATTCGCCAGGCGATGATGTTCTTGCTAAGCCCTAAGGCCCAAGGACAGGCTTCCAGCCTCGACTTCGTGCCTCTCAAGGGCAGCATCCTCCAGGCCTCCAAGAAGGCAGTGACGCAGATCGGTCGCTGATCTGAAATCACTGAGAACTCCTGATTCAGTTCATCTTTGGGGCCTTCGGGCCCCCTTTTTTTGCAATCTGCAGGCGCCCAACCCGATGGGCCGGCTTGATCGGCAACCTCCACCAATTGATGAACTAAGTCTGTAGACGTACTTTGATGCTCCTGCGGTGACTTTCAGGAAAGTTGTCACTCCTGGGCTGCCACTCAGGCGGCCTGAATCAATGGTAACTCCAGGGCCAGTTCGTGCTCTTCCGGCGGCTTGTTTATCCACACTTCTGCCGGTTGATTCCAGCAGCGGATGGCAC
>JAHLYQ010000022.1 GCA_025127975.1 Synechococcus sp. CS-1331
TAGTTTTGAGCTTGTCAACCCTCTGCTGCTCGTCCCAGAAGCCTCTTTGGCCCATACCAGGGATGCAATTAACTATCCAAATTATAAGCTATTGCCGCCTCAACGCAAGGGCTGATCGTATTTTTCGAGGTGCCCTAAAGATGATCCGAGGGTCACTCCAATAGGAAGATTTATCAGGCGCTGGAGTATCGATGAATTGCCCCAACTGATAAACGTTTTAAAAGGAGAAATGAGTATTGTGGGGCCTAGACCACATGCTGTAGACCACAATGAAAGCTACAGGCGCTTGATTCCAGGATACATGCAGCGTCATACCTTTAAACCAGGCCTCACAGGCCTTGCCCAAGTGGAAGGATGGCGTGGACAAACGCGCGACCTTGAATCGATGGCGAATCGGGTTGAGGCGGATTTGCGTTATCAAAGGGAATGGAAATTAGACCTAGACGTAGCAATTATGCTTCGTACGATAACAAGCCTCTGGACTCATAAAGCATATTGACAGCAACGACAATACCTACGTTCTGGCCTGGAACCAATAAAGGATGTAGGCGAGAGTTTCTCGCAATGCGAAATAATTACGTGATTTCTCTGACATCTCCGGCATAGCGGCTTTCATATACACTGATAGACCATGATAATTAAAAGCGCGAGCTGCTCGAGCTAATTGCCATGGATCAGTGATAAGGATTACTGGTGCACCGGGGTAGTGCCTAGAGAGCCAAGCGGAAGTGTAGCTGGCATTCTCCCAGGTTGTGGTGGCAGAAGAATCTAAAGTGACTAATCCTGACGGAACACCTAGCTGCAGGAGCATATCTCTAGTTTGGGGCAGATCGCCAGATATATATATAGCCTGGACCTGGTGCTGGTTGAGCAGGAGAGCTGCTGTCTCAGTGGTGGCAGCGGCTACAATGGGTCCACGACCAACAAGCACTAAAACAGGGGATATGTTTGTGCACAAATCGATAGACTCTGGCAGTTGCTTCTCAAGAAAATATGTAAACAGACTAGTGGCAGCAGGACTATAAATACTACTAGAAAGCAGAGTTGCCAATAAGGACAGGGGAAGCTGGGTTTTTCTTGTAAACGGAAATTGCCAGCTAAGCAAAGAAAATACAATTCCCATGCTTAGCAGAAAAAGAAAAGGTGAAAATAACACCCTGAGAAGATACTCCCGGATGCGAAACCATGCCATAGTACACTACTACTGGTTTGAGTTCTATGAAAATGCAGTTAAGAGGCTTAGCGTGAAAGATGGAGAGAAGGCTGATGGACTGCCCGCTCCAAAAGTGCAAGCAAAATAGTCTTTTGGATAGATTTGGTAGTGTTAGAGATGTGAAATCGGTTCACAAAAGAGGATCTCGCTAGAAGTCTCATGGCTAGCTTATCCTTCGTACCAAGGGAAAGCCAACGACGGATAAGTTTAGTAGTTCCATGGAGAGTGTCAGATTCAACAAATCCTGCGCCATCAGCAGCAATCTCTGGAGCAATATTAACGGAAGAGGAAATCAGAACGGGCGTGCCACAGGAAAGTGCTTCGGCTACTGCAATACCGAAATTCTCTTGATGAGATGGCAGAATGAAGGCATCAGCAGCTTGAAAAGCTCCCCACTTTTCCTGGCCAGAAATCATACCAGTCCAGTAGATAGAATCAGATACGCCTATTTCGTCCGCAAGCTTAATGAGCTCTCTCGCATAAATGCTATCAGCAGGGCCGGCCATCACTAAGCACACCTGGGCTGAATTCCAAATACCCTCTCCTTTCAAGGCATGGACTGCACGCACAAGTAGGTCAGCCCCCTTCTTGGGATGTACTCGACCGAGGAACAAAATTAATTGCTTATGGCTTAGATAAGGATGATCGCTTAAAAACTTAGAATATGAATTCTCCATCGGGTGAGGGATTCCCTCGGTACCGTAAGCAATAACTGTTTCAAAACAATCATAAAGCCAAAATGAGTGTCGGGCTAGGGTTTTTTCACGTTCACATGTAAATAAAATAGAGCTTGCGTCTCGCAATACAGGATAGATAGCCCACGGCCAAATAAGCCACTTTTTGAAATGCTTAAAAGGGTACGTTCTACGAAACCACGGATCCAGCATGCCGTGTGTAAATACAAAATAGGGGGTATTACAATTCCTTAAGGCAAGCCAACATGCTAACATATGAAAACCCCAAATCCCATTTATAATTACAGCATCATAATTATGATGATATAACCGTAGCCACTTGACTAAACTAAATGGGAAAAAATAGTCAAAGGAATTTTCAATAAGGGGATAAACCTTAATCCCAGGTAGGGGAAGGTGAGGGCTATTAGGAATGTCAAGACAAACTAATTCAACAACATGACCTTGAAGAGCGTGTTCCTTTGCTTGTTGACGAATACCCTCGATCGGGCCTCCGTGCTTAGGGTTAATTGATTGGCTAACGTGAAGAATACGTAAAGTCATTATATGGAACTAAATGGAGTTGTCGTTACTACTGCAACCATGAACAGGTGAACTACCAAGCAAGGAAGGAACGAGGATAAGCTTATCGATTTCTATCCATCGACCGTCCGCACACAGTAAGGATCCACATTGTTGACAATAGGGGATGATTGCTTGGAGGTAAGATAGACGTTTATAGGTGGTACGAAATATTCTCAAATAATTGGTGATAACAAGCAAAAAGATTAAAAGAAACAGGAATCTAAGACAAATAGAGATTAAGAGCTCAACACTGAGTTCTTGATATACAGAAACAAAAACTAAAGGGTAAAATGAAGAAACTAATACAACAAGAAATGACACCCAGACAGAAGATCGACAAATACTGTACGTCAAGGCAATAAAAAAAATAGGATAAAGATCAAACTTAGGGTATCTAATGACTAAATAAACAGATGAGCCAAGCAATATAAAAACTAAAATGTACTTCGTAAAAAATTTACGAAAGAGGCCTGATATAATCATGATAAGTAAAATTTTAAATTGATGACTATGAATAGTTAAGTAAACTTTTTTGGGCGTAATATTTTTGCAGGATTACCAGCAACATACATTGAGGAATCAACAGAGCGAGTAACAACGCTACAGGCTCCTATTACAGCACCTTCACCAATAGTTATCCCTGGTAAAACGAAAGAACGTGCGCCTATAAAAGAATCGGAACCAATTCTGATAGGGGCAGTCTGCAAAGGTCTAACGGGATTATTGAAGTCGTGAGTACCAGTACAGAGATATACTTCTTGAGCAACTATTGCACCATATTCAACAATAACCTCAGCTAAACAATAAAGGTGAGCGCGTTCACCAATACTCGCCAAATGGCAAAGAGATAAGTTCCAGGGATGATCGATTCGGGCACGTTGATGTACAAATGGTGTACCAGTTATTTTACACCCATTAAGTCGTAAAATAAAAAGCCTCCATCTGTTAAAAGGTTTTGGGGTCCATCTACAAAGTAAGGGCCATACATATTCCCATAGAAGCATCTTAAATCTGTATTTTAAACTCCAAGGAGTGCTGCCTCGATGAGACTGTGGATAAGTATACAAGGTAAGGCTACGAGGGTAATTTAGAAGAAAAGAACAAGTGCATAGTAACAAGTGGGGTAAACAATATTAAAACAAAGTAACCCGAACTAACTTAAAAGCTCTAGAAAAGCGGCTTCTAGCATGCTAGCAATACGGGGTGAACTATGGGAAACTCTTACCTCAAGTGCCTTTTGAGCCATTTTTTGGCGTAAATCATTATCTGAAGCCAATTTAAAGATAGCATCGGACAAATTATTTACTGATGAAACTCCATGCATAAAAATTAAACCGTTCAAGCCATCGGTAATATAATCTTTGAAGCAATCTAGACCACTAACAATTGGTACTGAACCTTGGGCCATAGCCTCTAGAGGCGCAACAGGTAAAGCTTCGCCTGCTCCAACCAAAGATGGATAGACAAAAATGGATGATTCTGCAAATTGTTTTTGTAGACTAGAATTATCGTAAATTGGTCCGACCCATTCGACAGGATAATCAGTTGATCTAAAAAGATTTTCTAGAGAAGCTTGCCATTTAGGACCCCCGCCGCCAAATGCAGTATCTGAAGGACCAATAATTCGTAAACTCCAATTGGACAAGCCTCGCTTACAAGCCAACTGGTATGCTGCTAAAAGTGTTTCAATACCCTTTTCGGGGTGAATACGACCAACATAAAGTATAACATTTTTTTTATCAACAGGACTTGGGGGTAGAGATGAAATAAATGGAAGGGGATTAGGTATAAGCTTACACTTACTGCCAGCAACCACGGATTCATTCATAATAGCATTTAGCACTGCCATACTTGGAACTCGGAAGGAAGACGCTGCCCGATAAAACTTAAACTGACCTCGAGGCATCCGATCTACAGATACCATTAACTTGCCAGTTTTTCTAGATCTTATCAATGCAAGTATAGGAAACCAAAATGTGTTAGATACGATAATGTCAGCAGAAGGAAGTTGAAAGAGAGCGTTACAGGAATATAGAAGGTCAAGAAAAATTCGAACTACATGCAATTTAGGCGAATCAAAGCTCCTTATACGTTTATATTTTACACCGCGAGAAAATTCAATGTTTGGCAAGGAGGGGTGCCTCCGCGAGATATGAACAACTTGATGTCCACGCTCAACTAAATCGGCGCCAAGTTCATACCAAAACTTTTCTACGGAGGTTCCTTTAAGGGATGGAACGGGATAAAAAGCGCCTTGGATGATGGTAATTTTCATTTAAAGATTATGTAAGTAAGTAGGATAGTCAGGGGGTAGGCTTACAACCAGTATAAACAAAAAGAAAAGTGAAGTTAAGATAAAGGAACTTAGATATGCCAGAAGGGGAGTAGGGGAATCAAAAAAAACTGATATAAACAGAGTATCGGAAAAGTAAAAAATTACAATGAATTTATAATTGGGTAAAGGGTGCGGGCTAGGTTCGAAAATGGGAGAGTTGACTTATAAGTCGAAAGACACTTTAAATACAATAAATAAGAATAAGAATAGATTTTTTATCATAGAATATAGAGGCTTTATCAGTAAAATTATAAGGCTAAAATTTAAGCTCTGGACATGTTATCATGTGAATGTAGGTAATGAACTTACGGCATAAGCAGTTCATTAGGCAGAAAACCTTGGAGCTGTCGCATGGGGCGATTTAGGGATATAAAGTTCAGGAACAGAAACAAGCATCAAGGCTTATGTTTCTAGATAATATCAAGCAAAGGGCCAAAATTTGGAATAAGGATCTTTGCATGTTTAAATTAGAGCGGCAAAAAGGTTAGGGTGGTTACCGAAGCGAGAATGTGGGCGGATACAAGACTAATCTAAGGTTCCCTTAATCTGTTCGCAAGGGAGCATAAATAAAAACCCCGAAGTGGGATGATTTGTATAACGAAAGCTGTCCTTGATACAATGAACAAATGAAGGGTTACAGACTAAGTGATTATAACAACGAAAAAGAAGTAAGTAAAAACTTAAAATTAGAAATTTAAACTAGTTATACCATAACTGATAACATCTAAAGATAGAAATAAGAAAGCTAAGAAGAAATGCCTGGTTTAAGCGAGGCAAGGGTTAGCCCAGTTGATAATACAACAAACCCTAATGCAGTAGGTTGACTAAGTTGACCTTGAACAACAACAAATAGGGAAGTACCTAAGAAAATGAGAGGAAATATATTTCCACGAATAGCAGCTTTAATGGAAAGAGAGGTCAACCAAGAACCAAATGCAATTCGCCAGAAAAGGAAAAATATGCCAAGGGGTAAGCCGAGCTCGGCTAGACTGACCTCCCAGCCACCTTCACCTACGACGAAACCAGGGTTGCCGAGCCTTTGAGCTCCAACATTTGAACCAAAGCCAGAACCATATCCAAAGAATGGTAACTTATCGACGTGACTAAGTGGGGTCAAAAGACCAGGTAATACTCGTTTAGTTATTTGATCTGATGCAACTCCAACATCGCCGACTTCCTCCCTCACCGATCCTGATACTGCTCCAGCGGATTCCCAACGAGCTGTAAAAGCTTCAGATGTCTCCTGAAAAGCTGGTATTGTTGTTGCAATTGCAACAGCTACAGCCATAGCTAATAAACCTGTGATAAGAGGGACAATCCTTGTGCGAGCTATCAAGAGGGAAGTGACTAATGCAGCAAGCACCATCAAATAGTTAGCAAGCAGAGTTCTGCTAATAGATACTGGAATCGCAACAACTAATGAAATTCCAGCTATTGTGCACAAAACACGGGCAAGAACGTCAATTTTTGTTGTATAGAGGAGAATGAAAAGAGATGCAAGCCCTAGCGGAAAAAAGGATGCAACGCCAGTAATAAAGGAGAAGGTACCAGGTGGCCTTGATCGACCTAAGGCCCCATCAAACATTGCGGTGCCCTCACCACCGGGAGCCACATTAAGAATATGTGTATCAGGAAGATTAGACTGTAAAACTATTAATATACACATAGGGACACTCAGCAAGAGCAGTATCCAGCAAAACTTTATTACATCATCTTTGTTAAAAACTGCTCCAAATAAAAATATGAGTGGAAGCTGGAGAAGATAGGTTCTTGCACCATAAAGAGCTACAAAAAGATCTCCGTGAGCGAGGGCTATTGCAAAGAATAAAGCTAAATATCCAATTAGTAATAAGGGCTGAAGCCAACTGATCCATGGCTGCTTACTAATAAGTGGCCAGCCATACAGGAGTGCAAGCAAGGCAACAGGTTCACGAGCTAAAAGGAGTGGGCTAGATAAACTAGGCAAGAACCATTTACGAAGTGCGCCTTCAAATATAAGAAGAAAGAAATATAACCATAATAGTTGCCGAACAAGCTTAAGAGTTTTAGGAGTCATTCAGATAATGCACTTAAACATAAATTCTCTTGCACTATGGTAGATATGGAATCTTCATACATAGACCAAGAAAGGTCTGCCGCTCTTTGCAGGCAATAGTGGCTCATGAGAGCAAGTCGAGCACGATCATCGATTAAAATCTGCAAACGATCTGCAATAGCATCAACATCACGGATAGGTACAATAAATCCCTCTATACCATCGCGAACTGTTTCAGTCGCTCCACTGTTTGGAGTGGTAATCACGGGCAACCCCCTGGAAAGGGCCTCACTTATAACCAAAGCATAGCCTTCAAACAAAGAAGGCAAAAGAAGTATATCATGACAAGCCATTTGCTCTAAAATCTGGTCATGGGGGAGACTTTCAATCCAATGATGTTTATCTAGTGCCAAATTTAAAGGGACACAATCTAGCACGGGTCTCTTGCCAATTAATGTGAGCTTTACCTGTGAACCTAGGATATCAATTGCATCAAGAGCATAAGAAAGACCTTTGCGCTGACCAAGGGAACCTACATACAAAACACGGAGCGGGCCGTCATGAGAACATGTTTTTGATAGAGTTGGAACAAGAGGCGATCCGAAGGGGATAACCTTAATCAAAGCACTACTTGCATTAAAAGTCTCGAGCGTATTACGAACAAAATTACTGGGCACGATTACTACATCGGCTAGTGCAAGCTCTTGATCTTTTCTGCTTAACTTATGGTCACTATCCTTAAGACCTGTTAGTGTTGAAGCCCAAAGAGGTTGTAACTCACTTTCCTCGGAAAATAACAACTGAGCGGCCCGCCAATAGCCAATAGGGAGGTCGTAAAAGCAACATAACTTCCGCTTTTTAGCAGCCTCAAAGGTTGCTAGTGCACAATCCTCATAAGCGTATACACCAGTAAGATTATGGAGCCTATCAAGCCGCAATGAAATATATTTATCGAATCTACGGTACACCATATCAATTGAAAGAGCACCTCGTTCATGAGCATGCAATACGGGAATATTAAATTGGGAAGAGAATAGTCTTAGAAACTCACGTAACGGGTGGCTATGTTGCAATTGGAGAGGAATATCACTAAAAGATCGCCTATCAAGCTGGAGACGTAGTGATTGCGGAATACTTTTAGCAATAAGGGAATTGGTATTCCAACAAATGGTGCTGGCAAGTTCTGCCAACAATTCAGTTCGATATAGTGCCCTAGCTGTCGCCCTAAAAAAAGTATTTCCTGTAGGATGGGAGAGGAGGAGCATTAGCTAGAATTTAGTAAACAAAACCAACTGGTCTAGAAAAATAGCCAGAATTTTTATCTAATTTTTTGATGTTACTTGCGGGCTGACCTGCATATAAAGTATACTCGTCTGAATGTAACTTATTAAGCAGAGAAAGTGCACCCAAGATAGAACAACTAGGAAGGGCAGAGCCACCTAGCAAAACACAATTTGTTCCTACGAATGAAAAGTCCCCGATTGTAATAGGTTCGCTATGTTGACGATTTGAAAGGATATCAATAGAGTGTGTAAGTATTTGCGTACGATAACCAGCAATTGTACTGTATGAGCCGATAGATACTACGTTTGTGCAATCGATATGATGACATTTGGAAATGGCTGAATGGTCACCTAGATGAAGTTCAGCATGGCGATCAGTTTGGTGTAAAAAATGTAGTGAATTAGTCCCAGTAGGGAAGCCAGTTATCCAATTGCTGCGACCAATACTCGCACATACATCTAATTTAACAAGATCTAAATTGACGGCAACAGAAAAACTTCCGATAGTAGATCCGGCGTGCATAACAAGGTGTCTTGGATAAATCCAAGCCAAGCCTATATTAGCCGTTTGGTGAATATTGTACCCAAAAAGTTTACTTAAGAAGAAACGTTTAAGCTTCCAGGGCAAGAGTACAATGAAAACCTTTACTAAGAAATTTCTTGAGATTAATGTGAAAGTCATAGACGAGAAAAACTATGATATTCTGAAGCTATTTTCTTGAAATCAAAACGCTTGATGTTTTCTAAGCCCAAGTTTTGAATTCTTAAGCGTTGTTCTGGTATTTCAAATAATTTGATATGGGCAATAAACTGAAGGACATCGTCAGGATCAGAATAAAGTGCACCTAAGCCGGCAACCTCAGGAATACAGGTAGTATTACTTGCTATAATTGGACAACCAGATGCTTGGGCCTCTATGAGAGGCCAACCAAAACCTTCAGAGTAGGATGGAAAAAGAAGAGCATGGGCTTTACAGTAAAGAAGATTTAAGAGCCTATGGCTAGGAGAGGGGATAGAAATCACCTTTTTCCCACACAGATTTGTGTTTTGGAAAAGAGATTCGTCTGCTGTTAATGGTGCACCAGATAATACCAAGGAGTAGGGAGAGTTTTCACCCAGATGAATGAGAATTTGCAAAGCAAGGTGTCGATTTTTCCTAGGTAATGAGGAACCCACCATAAGCAAATAAGGATTTTGCGGAACTAAATATGACTCGTCAGAATTAAGAACCAATGACGAACTGTCATGGGTGAATGGAGCATTCAAGGTGTTCGGAATTACTTTACACCGTTGTCTTAGCTTGCGGGAGGTCAGAGCTAAATAATCCCGGTATGTTGCATTTGAAACAAATATAATTGAATCTGCGTGTCTAAGACCTGAGACAATGCAGCGCTGAAGCAATGGACCAAAAGAAGAAGCGTTGCAAACGACAGACCGATCTCCCATTGCACCTCTAACTGCTAGAAGGTCGTGACAAGTTACTAAAGTTCGAGCATGGGGGCAAAAAAAGGAGTAAACGGCATTGCCATGATCAGCAATATGGATTAATTGGTATCGATAAGAATTAAGAATAAGCCAACAAGGAAATATAAGGAGCTTGTCGATATATGCTACATACTTATGAATCTTGGAGGGGATGCAGGGGAATCGTGTTGCTATCGCTGCTGGCGAGACAAGTTGAACTTTCGCAAAGGGTGCATAGATTTCAACCAGCAGGTTAGCAAACTTAACCATACTTGTCTGCTTGTCAGGTAGATAATTGTTAACTACTAATATACTTGGTTTAGTCATTAGTTGCATTTGGAAGCCTTAAAAAGGACAGAATAAAAACAGAAAGCGTAAGGAAATGGTTGTTAGGCTCGAGAATGGTATATTAGGTTGGAAGAAATAGGAAGGCTTCTAAAAATAAATAAGCCAGCAAATAAATACGCGGACTAACGAATTACTTCTTAAGAGGAAAGGGGGGGAAGAAAGGGACATGAAAATAGTTCTTATTCATAAAGTAGTTTAACGTTGAATTTAAGTAATAAACAATAAGATCTTTATGCGTAATGCATTAGAATAATCCTGAAAAAAGGGACCGCACTAGTACTAACACCTAGAGGGCAGCAACCAGTGTATAAATCATAAACTCATTTACGCACCATAAACAAAGTATAGTATGAAAATTAATAAAAGAATTTAAATTAAGGAATACAATCAAATTTAAAAGATTTCGGATAATTCACAAATATATAAATTTAGCAAACAACGAACACAATCAGAAGGTTATTGATATCTAAGATTAGAATACCTATAGGTTTCAGATTTATTAGTTCCAGTAAAGAATGTAAACAATTTTGATAGAACTTTAAGAAAAATGCATATATCCGGCAAAAGCGATCAAGTCATATGACTCATAAAACCGCAAGGGAAAAGGTTTTTATACTTTTAAAGTAATATAAGAAAAAAAGAAACCTTAAAAGGAATAAAACTCTGGGATAATCTGTTAAGTAATAATCAACAATAAACTGGATTTAAGTAACTAAACTCTTAGAAATTGGGTTATAATGAGAAGGACTCTCTTGATAGTTATTTGATTAGAGGTACGAATGGCTCTTATATTAACGATTAGAGGCCAGTAGAAAAGGAAGAATCACAGAAAGAAGAAGGATTAATAATAATAGGGCGGGTTAAGAAAGTAATATAAGAATTTACTTAATTACCCATAAACCTCCGCGACCCTGAGATCCCGTTCTGTGAGCGGCATGCAGCAGCAGACCGCATTGGCGATCCGCTCGGTCATCCCAGCCAACGAGAATCGACGGCTGAAGCGGAAGCAGTAGCCGCCCAGGTAGCGCCTGGCGTACTTGTCAAAGTTGAAGGCGTGGAAGGTACCGCTGAAGCTGGTCTTGAGGTTGCCCAGCAGGGTATTGATCCACCGGAACTGCGGCAGGTCGTTTGGGTGCTTGCCGCCGGTGACGACTACCTTGTGGTGGCAGTTGGCCGTGGTGACGGCGCGGAAGCAGGCCAGTCCATCGGGGAGAACATGGCTGCCAGGCGCGAGGTGGCGTTTAGCCCAGTCAGAGATCGCTTCTGAGCTGAAGCCGCTCACGGCTGTGATCCTGGCGTGAATCGGACGGCCAGCCTCGTTCAAGGAGACGGCTGCGACGATCGGAATCTTGTTCTCTGATCCCCGACCCGCCTTGCCGCACGGTCGTTCTCCGCCAAGGTAGGCATCATCCATCTGGATCTTTCCCCGCAGCAGGTAAGCCTCCTCCCGCTCAGTCATTGCGCGCAGGATCTTGTTGTGCAGCATCCAGGCGGTGTCGTAGTTGACGCCAAGGTGGCGGCTGAGCTCCAGCGAGGAGATCCCAGTTTTGGCCTGGCCGATCAGATAAAAGGCCAGGAACCAGGTTGTCAGCGGCAGCTACTGCTGCGCAGAAGCCTGTGGGCTAGGTGGCCTGCATGATCGTGCCGGCCGTGAGGGTGGCCTGATGGCCGCAGGTACGGCACTGATAGCGCCTGAGCCTCCGGCCATAGACCAGCCCATGCTCGCGGCCATAGCAACGCGGACACCGGAACCCATCGGGCCAGCGGGCCATCTCCAGAGCAGCCTCACATTGCGCATCGGAACCGTAGAGCCGCTGGAACTCAGGCAGGGAGAGGCCTTTCTGGAACTGGATGGCAATGCGTGACATGACTTAACTGATATATGCGTACTAGTCTATGCGCCTAGGCCGCCCTGCACGGAGTGAGCTGGGTAATCAAGAGAATTTATAAAGCCGCAGGACTAACTAATATTAACTAGTATATATAGCAGGCATAATAGCTATAATGTAGGCAGAGAGAATAAATCTGTTTTATAAAAAATAAACTCTTTTTTGGTGACACGGAAGTCATATTCTTTTAGTAAGGGACATTACACGCCATCGCTAAGGGACTTTTTGGAACTAATTGGTAAAATTAATTAATGTGTACCAAAGAATGCTGTGTCGAAATAACAATATAGTTATTCATGGTTGCCACCTTAAGTAACTCAACAAAGATAAGAGATAGACGTAAAAGAGAGGCAAATTTAATTTAAATGAAAGCAAGTAGGGAAGCAATAAACTGGTTGGTAGAAGATTTCAAATGATCAACTGGTGACGGTCGATTAAGAGGGTCAAGCTCAAGCTCTTGACCTTCATGAAATAGGATAAATGAGTTGGTAGAATCTAGATAAGTATTAAAGTCAGGGAGCTTATTGGATACTCGGGGGATAATAACAGGTAGACCATGAGCTAACATTGCGGCAACTGTACCGCTCTTTTCGATGAGGTGGGACGGTGTGGTCGTAATCCCGAAATCTGCAATTTGAAGTTGATGAGATATATCATTTGCAGAGAGCTGACCAAGGTTGTGAAAAACAAAATTTGAAGTATATCTTTTAGCTAAACTTTTCCATAGATTTACACCATAATCACCCGCTTGGCCAATCAGTATAAATCCACAAATGCTAATAGAACTCTTAATTCTTGCTAATTCGATCGCATCAAGAAGCTGATCGTGATTCCACTGTGGATGAATACTGCCAAAAAAGAGGAAACTCCACGTATCAGCAATGGGGGGACTTGGTGAAAATTTTACGAAGTTAATATTACTAAAGAGCGCTAATTGTTGTGAATTAACCCCAAATTTTTGAAGTTCTCTGACATAATACGTATTTGTAGTATTAATTATATTCGGTTTTATGCGATTCAGTAAGACTTTTAACAGTAGAATTTGTGCAGGGCAAAGAAGCTTATTAGCAATTTTTAGAGAGGGATCGACCCAGAGCTCATGGATCATAAAGTGCCAATAACATTTATAGCGTAACTTTGGCAACCAGTTTACCAACCGGATAGGAAGACCTCTTGAACTATAGGCATAAGGGACATATTGAAAACTAATGAATACAGGATGTTCCTTTTCAACAATAGTTTTAAGAATTTTAAGCTTTTCTCTCCACGAAATCGATGCAGAAATACGGTAAGAATTGAAGCTGCTTGAACTATTAGCGGATTCATGCGTAATAGCGCCTTGATTAACGAATTTATCGTTTATAGAAACACAGGTACAGAAAAAACCAAATTTATGCAAACTATGTGAAAATTTACGTACATAATCACCTACTCCATCTCTGCTGTACTCAAGCGAACCACATATGAACAATACTTTAAGCATCATAGGGGGATATCAAACTTCGAAGGAGAAGCAATAAGAGGGAAACGGTCAAAATATGAATAGTTGCTATAAAGAATAAATATTATCTTCTGCTGCTCGTTTGATTGACACCGATAAAATAATCAGGGGCAAAAGTTAGTTTTAAAATTGAATAGAATAGCTGTTTTTGGTCAATCTGGTCCTGCCATAGCAAGAGCATGTAAGTAACAAGGGGATCGCTTATAGGACTCGTCAGTTAATCATGGCGAACAATAAAAGAATCTAATGGTATCCGACTTCAGGAGATAGGAGTGTGTATTCCTGTCAACCACATAGCATGAGTTTTCAAGCTCATTGTAGCCTATAAGCTGGTGGTTACCGTATTAATATAGGTAAATTTAGTCAACACATTTAACATCACATAACGACCAGGCGATAGGGGCGAATACGGGGCAGAGCTGCTAGGACTGAAGCGACAACTGCAAGTCTACTGGCACAGCTAAAAGGACGAAAGATTTTAGGCAGGCTCTGCATCATGAGAACAAAACGATACTCTAGGCATTAGGGGGACAAGAAGCAGCGGGTAATATAGCTGAGCTACCAGCGCAACAGGTAAGCACATTAAGCATGCACCGCGCACACATGTCTGCAGCTCTTGATGATGGATGATGGATGATCGAATATGAACTCCCGTACTGTGGGTTAGTCAAACCTCGTAGGGACTTTTCAGCCGCTCGGGAAGCCACTTTGTGTATATTAGCCGGTCGATGATCGCAGCTTATCCAGGAATCTGGGCAAGTATTCAATCGGGTATTCCAGCTGGTAGCGCAGCCAGATCGATATGCCAAATGTGTAGCGGAAGACCGTATCGGAGGATGCCTTGCTTATCTCCGAGCAAAGTGCTTCATAGCGTACGCCGTTGCGGCGGAAGGTGAAACGATCTAGATTACGCAGTTTCTCTCATTTGCACAATGTCACAGGAGCGGCACCAACAACAAATACCAGGGTGGAATGCGAATACCGAACCTCATGCGGGCACCGGGGATCGCCTTTAGGTAGCTGATTAGGTCGAGATCAGTTGAACCAGGGTGGGTATTGAGCACTGGAAGGCTTAATTCACTCCGAGCGGATATAAACCCACACAGCGTAGGCAAGTGCTCCAGAGACAAACTATCAGTTAGGCTAAGGATGGATCCGTGGAGAACTCATAGCTGCCAGGCTACCGCGCAGCGGTAATGCTTCTGTAGGTACGTCTGACCGAGAGGGCCTGCTGGCGACGGCGAGCGGTGCTCTACCGCGAGCAGGAGCCCTTCGGGCTAGGGAGAACCCAGTAGCTGCCGCAAAAGAGGGCGCTCCTCTGAATGCTTCAGTAAACAGATTTGATCTACAGGATCAGGTTAATCAACAAGGTCAATTAACAATCATCGTTGCTGCACAAGGGGACACGTAGTGATGACCATCCATACCGGGAGCGCAGTAGCGCTTACGCCACTTTCCGAGTAGTCGTTCCCTGCGGCTCATTCCTCTGGCAATTGCGGAATTCCTATGACTAGCACCGGAGTCAAGCCCGATCTTAGAGCCGTTGCTCGAACAGGTAGGGGAGGAATCGGAAATGGGCAAAAGCCTGCAACTGCTAAAGCAGTAGTAGAAACGGATGGGGTAAAGGTCATCCAAATACCATAGGGCTTTTCGGGGAAAACAAAATTTCTACGTATTAATACCGAAACAGTTAATTAGACGAGACAACACCGTTCAGGTTGTTAAGGTGGCTTGATCTAACGGTTAACACTGATACCGCCTATGGCTTCGTCTATAAACTATTACCGCTCATTCGTTGCGAATTGAGAACACATAAACTCCTCTCGCCCCAGGAACTGCTAGAGGGCTGTCTTGCAACCCTCTGTAACTTAGATCTAGATCAAATTGGGAAGAAAAATCCATTGCCAAAACTGGTACGGTTGAAAAAGACGACCAAAATCTGGTATTTTTTCGATACAAGGAGTCATTCGGTAATTTGAGAAAGGTAGTATCTAACATAAAAAAATAGGATGCTAATAGGAGATACAAGCATTACAGCATTATCGAGTGGTTCACCAAGGCACTGTTGAATTCGGCTTTGGTGATAAGCGAGCCTGCACGTCGTAGGGAAAGAACACTTAATTGTAACGCTTTGAATCTGTTTTAGCAAGGGCCTGCATATGGCTGATTGACTAACACAAACAAGGGCTACTAGCTTGGGATAAAATAAGAATGATACGTCAAAATAAGAATAATACGATGCATATATTATAAGGCAATTAATGCTCATGGAAATCTATTATATAACATTCATGGCGGAATAGTTAAATAAAGAAAAAAAGGCATCACATGCAGGCTGGAATATCCATCAAACGAATCACCGCTTCTATATTATTCTCCTGATGTCGGTAAAACCTGAAGCTAAGTCTTGAGCGTATATCTAAGAACAATTCTTTCTTTTGGCTTGCGGGCTATCCAGCAAATTGCGTTGACATATAAGAACTTTGGAGAGGGTATCGAACTAAGTGGCTACAATGCAACAGAAATACGTTGGAGAAGCGGACAGCTTCAGCTGAGCAAAGTCATCAATGACGCCCTAATAGTCACAGCTGAAAAAATTTCGTGCACTCATAGATACTATCAGCGAACTAACCTTGTAGAAGGCACTAAGAGGTAAACAGACAACTTAAATGCTGTCAGGATATCGCGCATGTCTCGTCTTTTCAAAGAAGTAAAAAGCTTATTTAGTAACAAACCAACTTTAGTACGTAAAGACAAGACTTTTCGTCCATGATAAACATAAAGGAATGGCTTTTGCGAGTCAAAATAGGGATCAGCAGTAGTGGAACTTAGACCACCATCCGCAAAAGATGCAATTACTTGATCGATATACAGAGCATTAATAGTATGATCAAGATACCAACGCAGATTATGCTCCCAGTCAGCGGCTACTTTAAACGAAAGGTTAAAATGTCCGTGTTTTTCGAAAATGAAGCTTCGAAAAAATATTGACTGGTGACAAATATTTTTTTTATAGAGCATATACGGTGAAAAACTGCCATCATAACGTCCTCCAAAGTACGGACTACAAACATCTCCATAAATTACATCAACATTATCATCGATACTTTTGGATACGGATTCAAGCGTTGTAGGCTCAAAGAATTTATCATCACTACCAAGAAAATAAATCCACATACCTCTTGCGCGAACCAGTGCCTTATTCATGGCATCGTACACACCTAAATCGGCTTCTTCGAAGACCCTAAGCGATAGGGAATGGTGATTGCTGCTAAAAATAGATATATTGAGGAGGGTATTATCCGAGGACAAGCAGTCTTGCACGATAACTTCAAAATCCTGCAGGGTCTGCGAAGCTATACTATTCAAACATTCAACTATAGTCTTACCAGAGTTATACGTAGGTATAATTATGGAGAAAAGAGGTGTACTCTTGCAATTTACTGGGTAGATGGTCATTTAGGAAGGAGCTCTAGTGAATTTATTAAAATATTGCTGGCTGCAAGATTGCTAAAATCAATGAACTAAGGATTGATGCACAAAAAGAGCATCAGCCCAACTCAACCATCCTTTTTGAAAATGTTGGCGATAAATACCGCCAAGGATGAAGTTGTATTGAAAAAGATATTTGAAGAGTTCCTCGAGGTTAGGCATCCCATGGTACATATCAGTGAAGGTAAGTTCGACAAGAATAACCTTGATTTTCTGCTCGTTCAGGAGGTTGGAGCAACCCTTTAAAATTTCAAATTCGAAACCTTGTACATCAATTTTTAAGATGTCTATACAACTTAGTAACTCTGAATCGGCAAAGTTATCAACTGATCGTATCTTCAGAAGGCGCTTTGCTTTTATATTACCATAACCGAAAGTCCCGAGCTCCAGGAATGAGGACATGAATGGGAGCTCATTATCATTAAAATATTTCGTATAATTCCCACTACCTAATGCCTCGAAATAGAGCTTGATAGATCTATGATATTGGTACTTTTTTGTTAGTACCTTAAAGGATTCTTCTGAAGGTTCAAAACTAAATACTTGAGCGGAAGGATATGATCCCAAGAGGCTCTCTATAGACTCTCCAAGGTTAGCCCCAACATCAAGTACTACTGGATTTTGGATTTTAATATAATGAGTCATGTCGTGATACGCATTAATCCCTCTATCGGCTGGACTATAGCGGATAAGCTCATAACCCAAGTGGCGAAGAATTGATTGCAAAGCTCTTCGGGCTGAAAGCATTAGTCAATCCTAAGAAATAAACAAATAAATTAAAAGGCAGAAATTGGTCCCTAAGCAATATCCATACAAGGATAGGGGAGGCACCAGCACACCATATGATTGAGTAGTCTAGAAGATTGCTAATGTGCTGTCTCGGAGATGATAGTTAGAATCAGCCTTGACAAAGGTGTCACATAAAACCAGGGCGTCTAGGCCACTGATAGTCATGTGCAACAACGTGTTTCGGCAGCTACAGGCTCTCGACAAATCGCGAACAATGCCTCACTCATTGTTGCATCACACCTAGTTCGTGACGGCCTGCGTGGGCAGGCGATAGCGGGAGCTGGGCTGGAAGGCCCTCCTGGGGATACAGCAGCCTTAAAGGCCGAAAAACGACGAGGACTAAAAGTTGAGCGAGGTGATCGACAAGGCATAAACAGGCCTCCCGGTGTCAGCACCTACAGAGTGCTCTGTATTTTTTGGAGGCGAGTTGGATCTCGAAAGGGCGATTCACGTTGGCTTACAACCTTATCGGCCAAACCACAACGGTACAAGTACTACCGGTAAGCGGAGGCTTTTGGCTGTAACATGCCAAAAGGTCCGGTTTCGTTGAGAAGAACCGCAACATCGTCAGGGATATATCTGATTGGCCCGACAAGACGATAGTGATCTGCGTCGTGAAGAAGGCCGAGATAGGAGCCATGGATCGAACTAAACCACTTTTGCCGACGAACCTAGGCTAAGCGGATTGCGAAACGCATGACTAGATCCGCCACGGAACCACCCCGCTGATCTTTGCCATAGTTATGCAGGCCACCTGAAAAGCAGATGAAGCAGCGGTACTGCTACAAAAGCTTTCGGCTACCAGATCTTTACGCAGCCGACAATCCGCCGAGGTGCATAGCAAGTGTCAAAGAAGTGAGCGACAGGGTTGAGAACGCCAATGCAACCTGCAACAAGTACAGAGCCAAATCAAATAGAGCCACAGAAGACTAAATCTTGGAAAAACATCAGCGACCTGACTCGAAAAGCTACAAAAGCAAAGAACATACAACGATCAAAGTGGAATGATCGATAAAAGTCTAAAATTTAATGATGCTTACTAAGGAAAATCATAAGAAGCATAGTAGCAAATATAATCGAATAGAAATAAATGAATAAAAAATTTTTAAATAGTTTTAACGTTATAAAGTTGAACTAGTCTGAAGATCCAGATTGCAAAAGCCATAGGTCACGGTATCGGCCCGGAACATTTAAAAGATCACGATGGGAACCTGATTGGACGATAGATCCAGAATCAACAACAAGTATTTCATGGGCTCCTACTATCGTACTCAGACGGTGTGCAATTACAAGGATGGTATAATTATTGTCGAGTTGTTTTATGGCATCGTGTACTAGCATCTCATTCTGGGAATCTAAAGCACTTGTTGCTTCGTCTAAAATTAATAACTGAGGATTTCTAATTAAAGCTCGAGCCAGTGAGAGACGCTGACGCTGTCCACCACTTAACCTGTAGCCTCTCTCTCCAACAATTGTCGAATAACCATTAGGGAGGGACTGGATAAAACCATGTGCCTGGGCAAGCATGCAAGACTTAACTATTAATTCATGTGAAACATCAGACATGCCGAATGAGATATTATCGCTTATCGAAGCGTTAAATAAAAATGTATCCTGACTAACAACTCCCAAGCTTTGCTGCCAAGAAGAAAGGTCAAAATTAACCATTGGTATATCATCAATGGTAACAAGACCAGAAGTCGGAAAATAAAGACCAGTAAGGATATCAGCAATACTACTTTTCCCAGCTCCACTAGGACCTACTAAGGCGACGGTCTTGCCCTTCTTCATAGAAAAAGATACATTCTTAAGTGCATAATGCGATGTATCGGGATACTGAAGGAATACCGAATCAAAGACAATTGAATCGTTGAACGAAGAAAAGGCGTCTCCACCGTGTCGCCTGAACTGCTTATCATTTGGTGCAAGAATATAATTTAAACGTTCAAGCCTTCCGGAGTTTTCGGCAAAAGCATTTGTAGCGGATCCTATCATTGCAATTCTCATAGTAAGCCTCTGCAAAGCCAAAACAAAAGTGACCAAACTGGGAAGTACACCACCAGAGCGATTGCCTAGAATAAATATGCTTAAAGCTGCGACAAGAGTAATAGCTAGAATAGGAAGAAACGTAGATATCGGACTTAGGACAGCTAGGCGGGGTGCCTGCTTTTTCAGTTGAACTTCTAAACCGGAGAGACGATCGGATAGGCGGTGGGAAGCGAAGCTTAGTTGTCCAGATGTATGCAAAAGCCGCAAACCCTGGAAGTCTTCGGTAATGCGCTCACTTACATTTACAGCCTCTTTACTGACGTACCAAGAACCTGCACGAATCCTCGGAATCATGGTTCTTTGCAGCTGATAAATTGTGAAGCCAATAACAATTACACCAAGAAGCATCCAAGGCGAGATTATAAGTAAAACGATAATATATGTTAAACATTGCGGTATCAGTACTAAAAGACTGCTTGTTTGCTCGATCTGGATACGAACTGCATCGGGTCCAGTACCTGCATAATCGACAAGGTCACCAATCTTATATTTACTAGCGCAAGGGAAAGAAAAACTTAGTATCTGTGCGTGGATTCTTGATGTTACAAGCACGCGTATACGCGCAGATAGAAAAGAAACACTTACCGAATTAGTAAAACGAGCGACTCCCTGTAAAAATTGAACACATAGTGCGAAAAATAGTAGAAGTAAAAACAGGGATGGCGATGGGAAACTTGTCAACCAATTAGACAAGGCTGGAGAAGCTCCTAATACAGGAACTTTTGACCAAACAAGTTTTGAACTTGGCTGAGACATAACCTCAACGGCCAAGAACACTAGCCCAAGAGTTGCCCCTTCTGTTAAGGATTCAGTAATGCTGCTGAGGATATTGACCAATACTACGCGCCACTGCTGCAGCGCTGTTTCCCGTATGAGCTTGGCTACAGGCTCTTTATTAACCAAGGGCGAAACAAAAGGCTTTATAAAATTAACCAGGGGCTTGATCATATTATTACAAAAAATTTACTGAGGATTGGTTTTAGTGGAGGGAAGGATAAAGACTCAGCTCTAAATTAGAATTAAAAGTAATTTACAGAGAGGAAGTTGTAAGTTGAGATAACGGCTCGTAAATATATGGCGGAAAAGGACATAGGCTGCATGGAATGGTATCCGTAGAATATCTTCTTATTTCTGGTACCATAAAACTTATAGGACAAGCAATCGATTGTTGGCCAATTTTTCTAAAATATAAATATAGCATAGGAATTTTAGTAAATGCGTAAGGAGAATCATAAATTAAAAAAGATAGTGTAAAAATCTTAACTTTTAATAACTGCAAGACAACTGGCTAGGAAAAGTCATTAGCCTATTGACTTGTAGCTGAAGAAAACGAATTACAGGAGGATTTTAAAGACAATAATAGGAAATATCACAAAACCTTTGAAATATAAATAAATAGGGAGTCCTGGATAGCGATCACCCCTCTAAGTGTGCATTGAATAACCTGATGGTTGCAACTGGTGATGAGAAAGTAAGAAGTACCATAGCTTGAAGTTGGCGTCGCCATTGATGACCCTGTCGACCAGAAATTTCAAATCGAGTTATTCTAAACCAATACTTTATACTAAAACTAATAAGTCGAAATAAATGTACGAATGTAAAATTATATGGAGGCTTGAAATGAGTAAAATAGCTCTGACACTGAAGATCAAGAAGCCGGTTCCAAACTTGTTTAAAGGTATAACGACGAGCAGGATGGAAAACGACAGCTTGCTGTATATATAAGCTACAGCAGCCGGCATTACGAATTCTTAGCCCGAAATCAACATCCTCATGCGAAACACTAAACGTCTCGTCAAAACCACCAAGCTTTTGGAAAGTCGATCGTCTTATTGCCATATTGGCAGTGCAATATGCGCCACCACTGGATATAGAAGGAGCGTACCATAAAATACTATCAGGGAAATTAGTAGGCTGGACCCTCCCTTCTAGCACATCGTACTTACCTGAGATTATAGCCTGTTTATAAAACAGAAGCCAATCTTGATCTGCAATTTCATCATCGTCTATAAACAAGATCCACTCGCCAGTGGCTGCATTAACAACATTATTTCTATTGGCAGCGACACCGCGACAGGGGCCTGGGATCCACTTTGTAAAATCGTAGTCGTTAACAACTTGCAAAGCGCTTTGATTAGGGCAGTCATCGCTAACTAGCACCTCATAAGTTTTGGGTTCTAAGTGTCGAAGGCTTACAGCTATTGAATCAAGACAAAGCCTAAGGTATGCAGGACGTTTATATGAAACAATACAGATACTAAGAATTAGTCCATTAAACGGTACTTGCAAGTTATTCATAAAGCTAATGAGAAATCTTGGATGTAAATATCAACTTTAAAAGCAAGATGGCAAGAAACATTTAACTCTAGAAGATAAACGATAACGTTCAAAAAAGTATATCAAGCGAAAAAGCCTGAAAAAACTAACCAAAAAATATCTGGCTTATGAATAATAATTTGCAGAAAGCAACAATAGGATATACATGACGACGCCCTATATTGACATGGTCATAACTAACGCAATTAATGAATCAATCATTAAAGGCGGCCGGACTGCCAACGTGCTAGGCATGTGCAAGTTAAATGATTAATGTTATTTAATAGGTCAGCATTAAGGCTGGTAATCGGTGAGTTTAGAATAATACAAACGCCTAGAATAAAAAAGAGACCTGCGAACGCTGGAGAGAGCTGGCGTACCATCCAGGAGATTTTCGAGTAAACACGATGAATCCTCTCCAGGAGAGGACCCGACGTAGTGGTCCAGTCACTCCGTATAATTGTTATAAAAAGCAATCAAGTGCTTGAATTTTGCGATCAGTTCCTATAGCTGCGCGGAAGCCAGCGGCAAGACACATAAGACACTACTGCGTCGGATCGCACCCTGCTGATAATCACATAGCCGCAAAACTTCTAGGTAGTACCAGCTTTCAACCTGATAAAGCCAGGAGTCATAGGATGGCCTGTAGTGGAAGCGGGGGCCTAAACCAGCCTAAAGATATTCTACAGCTGCACTGAAAACCTTCGGTCTGGTGCATTTGGGTCCAATAGCGGTCCACTACCGGGTGGATGTAGATTTCCTCGTGCACGGAGTTGTCTATCTGTCTCAGCGAAACCAGGAATCCCTGTTGCACGTTCCGGGGCTTGCACTGGGGATCCCCTCTCCGGTGTCAACATCGAGCTCTGCAAGCAGGGGAGTGTTGTCGTGGCGGATGTAGTCATGCATTACACCATCGCTTTGTCCAGTTGGTTCAGATAGAGACAGACGTTATCCCTCTGCTTCTCCACAAGGAACGGTCAGAGGACAAATTGAAAGTCTTCTCCAGGTGAGGCAGCACTGAAAAGTTCCACAGCCAGCGTTGAACCGTGGACTACCGCGAGCGGAAGCCCTTCGAGCTAGGGAGATGCCTGTCACTGGTGCTGAGGTTGGGTCTTACTGCTGCCAGTATTCGTACTGCTCCAGATTCAAGGCTCCAGCAGGCTGGTGATGGCTTCGTTGTGGGGTAGATGCCAACAACAAAGGTACGACGTTGAGCCGCTGCAGCAAGTTGGTGGTCCAGATCTTACGTCAGTGGGGAGGCAGGAAGGGGCGATCGCCAGCTCGTCATCCCTTTGCTTCCAGCATCGTCTCGTTGGCCCTGGAGAAACGTTCAGCCAAGGGGCGGCCAAGACATTACAACGGCTTTCGAACTCGTTGGCGAGAAGTCAGTGGTTAGTTGAATGAGCCAAATTAGACAGTCAAGGACTCAACGAACTTAATCATGCTAGGTCAATTACAGCCTTCTAAGTTGAACTAACTTATAAGGGCACCACAATACTACTAATAATAAGAATAATGCTTTTAAGCTGAAGTGCAAACGCAGGGAAGTCAACGCAAAATTAAATGATGATAGTTTAAATTGGTCTTTCCATTGACGCATTGAACATGCTAATAACGCACGGGAACTTTTTGTCAGCGCGGCTTCTCGAAAGCAGTAAAAAGATGGATCGTTCGCAACCGCTAGCCAACATCTAGCGGAGTCGTCCAGCCATGGAACACCACCTCCACTGGTGGTATTATCCTCATGATTTCGCCACGAACTCAATCGTTCAGGAACATAAATAGCTGGACTGCCAGTTCGCGATAATAAGTATGTTAGCCAAAGGTCGTATGCCGGGCCTGCCGATGGGAGCTCTTTTGGCAAAGAGGATCGTCTAAAAAGAGATCCCATAGCCATGGGTATAGTTTGCGATAGCACTAATTTGTCAAAGGAGTGGCATAAACCCGCTGGTAGAACTGATCTACCGTAGAACTTACTGGCCACATCACTCTGTTTGAATTGCCTATTCCCTTCAGTATCAATAATCCAGTGATCACAGAATGCTAATGCGCAATCAGGGTTATCATCAAGTTTAGACAAGAGTTTTTCAACAAACTCTGATGAGAGTAGGTCGTCGTGGTTTAAAATCGCTATATATTCTCCTTTAGCCCTAGAGAAAGCATTCCAGTGATTTTTTGCTGGCCCCAGAGCTGGGCTATTATGATGATAAATTATTCGTTGATCTCTACGACTTAATACAAGCTCCTTAAGCTCATCACTTGGAGAATCGTCATTAACCAAAACTTCAATATCCTTAAATGCCTGACCTAGTGCACTTTCTAAAGCATCGATGAGATGCTCATGCTTCGACCTGTACGTTGCTATAACTATTGAAACTCTGGTACTCATTTTAAATGAAACTACAAGATTAATTTAAACGTGCAAACCAATGCGAGGGGCAAGTAACCTTATTTAATGGTCACAGAGTAGAAATTAAGTTATTTTTTCGTAGCTGACATTGATAATCAACGAGCCAGTCTGGGCAGTTCTTATTCATGTCGCCTCAAGTAGGGATGGTCCGGCCGAAAAAGTATCATATACACAGGCAAAACTAGCCTCTTGGTTTCGGGAATACAAGGAATATTTGAGTTAGACTTTTATGGACAGCACCTTTTCAAATTAGTCTTGTCTTTGGCGATTTTATGCGGGATTTTGATTTGGCAAAAGTTCTATATTGTTTTCTAAGGATGGTAAAGTAGAATTTAACAACAGTTGAGACTGCAGAGCACGGTAATACATAAAAGATGCGATAAATGCCCAATAAAGAGAAGTTCTCTATAGTTAAGGGGCGCGATATACGTTAGGAAATACTCTTAGGCTAAGTTAGTTTTAAATTCCAAACGCTGGCGAATATACCGAAAAGAGACCCGCAAATTACTCTTTGAAAAAACTGTTCTAAGCAATCGACGTAACGACATTGTTTTTGAATTTGGCATTGAATATAAATATAAACTCGCTTGGACCGTTGTTTTGAAGTGACGGTTAGGCGCAAACCAGGTTTCCCACTCCATACGGGCTTTTTCTCCTAATTCACGGGCAAAAGGCTTTTTAATACTTAGAATAGAGTGGATGTTGTTCAACTGGTTTTCGGGTATCCTTATTGAGCAGCTAGCCCAGTCTGGTCCAAATGGCTCAATCCACTCATCAGAAATTATCACAGGGCACCGCCCCATACGCATAACTTCAAACAACCTCATTGAAGATACGCCCATACCCCGAGGACAAAGTACAAAAAGGCTAGATTGGCAAATGTTCTCCATATTATTAATTAGCCTCTGCTTCGAAGTTCCGGATCCGGCCTGAAAAACAGATTCAGTTACTGATCTTGGAACATCGTAGAAACATCCATAATCGACACATAGATCACGAAGCCTCTCCCGAACTGGGTGAGTTTCAGCAGCACCAACAAAGGAGAATAAGTGGAGCTCTTTTTCTGGAAAATCTAAAGAGTTTGACCTTGTAGAAATGTCTCTCACATAAGCTCCACCACAGGTTAGCGTATGTGAGGACTGACTTTTACAGCCACTCACGTTAATACCTCGGTACCAATTATTCGCGAAGTCATTTTCATCATAAACAAAGTATTTATGATGATATTTTCTAAATAATCTGTTTAGGAGGACTGAATAGCCATGAGGGAGATATCCTGAGTCAGTAAAAATAATTAGATCCGATAAGGATGCATCTTCAACTATCTCGTAGCCAGAATCAAGTAAGTGGTAGCTCGCGACTAATGCAGTGAACGTCTCGCGAGTCCACTTGGATCGTTGATCTTGACGAGAGGGAGATATAAGATATACTTTTATTTTAGCATTATTCATGTATTTGGCAAACTAGTCTTCTGAATCTTCAGCATCAAGGAGCTGGATAAAGCAGTTGATATCAGCGATCTAACCTGCTTTGCTAATCTGTTGCGGCAGATCTAAGCGCTTTCGAATTGGGAGAGAATTTTTCGCTTTGAGTTATATACATAAAAGGCATTATCCTACCAACAAATCTTAAAAGTTTAATATAACAATAGATTAGGAGAAATTGTTGCATCAAGCCAATATGCCTCATTCGAGCGTAGACGCACTATTAAGTCTAAGAAGATATCGCTGGAAATTGAATATCAGATTGTTGTGGCCCAACCATGCCTTGTTCCGATCAAGTCGAATATTTCTAGTAATCTTATCAACTTGTCATTAAGCAAAGAAATTATGTTCAATACAAATTCTAGATGTTGGCTTAACACGGTTGCCCTTTTGGGCTGCTTGGCTTAGCGGGTGATTGCGGCTGGCCATTTCGAGGATGATACATTTACTACCAAGGTTCAATAAGTCATCAAGGTTCACGTGCATGGGCGGAATCTGCTTAACTAAAATAATCTTATTTACCAGGATCGGGAAGCATTGGTAGCATTTAACCGTTATGGATAATGGCCGGTATCACGGCATAGCGTCTGATAGATCCATGTTTCACAATAATTTCACACTACTCAAGGAAGATTGAGCTAAAGTACTTATCAAAAATAGCACCCTATGCATTTATCAAGCGAGGCTCCTGCCAGACCCACTGCCCCCACCATTCCTCAACGTACCTGAATAATCCAGGCTGATTCCGTACACTTGGGGGCATACTAAATAATATAACGCTTTGATCGCGCAATTTAGAATGAAATAAATATACAAATATTCTGCATATACCCGAAATCGAAACGCGAGGCCAGCTCAAGCGTCATGCGAATGGGAGTAGTAATCTTAAAAAGGATTATTTAATTTTAAATGGTGTTGCCTATTTTTTGGCCTGCAAGTAAAACTTGTTGGAAGAATAATTGATTAAAGCCTAATTATAAACTGTCCCATTCTATCGGACAAATGCCCCCCTGCCAAGCGCAGGGTGAAGGCTCGACCACCCGAGAGGCCAACCGATCCGGGCAATAAGGCGAGAGAAGTGGCACCACGGTTGGGTGCTTTCTATTATGATCTATAAATCCCTCAAACTATTCGACATATATAAAGTTAACCCAATATCGCTAAAACTTCAGAATTTCTAAAAATAGGCGATATGATTGCCAATCGATCGCCTGAGGAGTTGCTAGAACACGGACTTCTTATTAAGTATTTTATGTCTTTCTGCTGCCAACCTTTTAGCCTCTTTGCCCCAAGGCTGCACATGCAAAAGTATCTATAGAATAAGCTCTCGCTGACCTAATGAGAGCCTGATCGAATTATTTGAGGTTTCCTTATGACACTATTCAGGAGCTCGGCCAAACGAAATGTAAAAGCGGCAGATCCATACTTACCTTCCGCCATACTTCTCGCCCGCTTGCCCATGGCGATAACTTCGTCTGGATTGTCTTGTATCCAGTTTAGGCGGTCAGCCCATCCATCCACATCACCGGGTTCAAGCCAAAAACCAATACCTTCAGCTTCAATGTCGATATCAATATGCCGGTTACGCGTCATCAAAACGGCTCTCCCCAGGCCAAGAACATCCATAAGGCTTGTAAGGCCAGCCAGATTGCGCTGGGCAAACAAAGGGATGGCAATCGCTGCGTGGGCTTGCATATGCTGACATAATTCAGGATATTTTAGCCAGCCACGATTTTGTCCAGGAACAGGTTGTTCATTGCGAGACTCGATGAGTTTCAGTTTTGACGTAGTGTGAAATATTTGATCATCAAGTTGTCCGCTAAGCCCTATTATGGTTGCAGAGCAACGGGATTCACGAACGGCCCTTGCAAAAGTCTTGAAATCACGGCCAGTACGACCTGTAGCGATGACACCCAGTCCGGGAGGTTGCCAAGGCCCGTAGAAAGAAACATCCGTACCCCATTCCATCGAGAAAACCTTTGAACCGTCTGCTCCTGATTCCTTCAAATCCTTAACCAGTGCCTTGCTTAAACAGGGTAATTTATCTGCCCCCTGAAGAAACAATTTTCTTTGCCAGTTACGCAAGAAGTCAAGTTTTCCTTTGAGAAATGAATGGTGCATTAAGGTAACGATCGGCTGCTTATATAAGCCAATGGCATGCAAATACTGGACAAAGTGGGTTTGGGAACCGCAGGGTGCATAGATTAAGTCTGCCTGGGAGGATAGACGAATTGCCATCACTTGCTGCTGCAGATCACCCAGTTCTAAGGGGATGCGCAGCCTACTAAGCAGCCGCTGGAATCTAGACCAGACGCCGATGGCGGGGTAGGGCAAAAAAATTGGATCAAATCCAAAATCCTGCAAACGATGTACCCCGAATAAGACCTGGTCAGGTGTTTCGCCGAGTTCAACTTCCTTAATTACCCGATCCAACGGATAGTTATTCAGAATTAACACGCGAAAGCGCTGCATGATTGAGATTCAGTAACTGATTGCTTTAAACCACAGGAAGCTCTGTCTCAACCTTGGCTGCTGCGATAGTGAACTATCAGGGACGGTAACAGCAGTAGCACCGCCACCGCCAGCAGATGGCTGCGGACTGCTGCCCCAAGTGCCGCAAAAGTGAAGTGGTCTGCCAGTAGCTGCAACTCAACACGCAGATCCAGCAGGGCCAAAAGACCCAGTAACAACGGCACACCATACCAAAAGCCGCCGGGACGAGGACGCAAACCGAAGGAATTGGGCAATGGCTCAGCGACGGCTCAATACCGGCAAGAGGGTAGGTGCTACACCGATGCTCGACCAGCTGCCCACGGCAATGCCGATCGTCAGCGCCACTGCAAACCAGAATAGGCTGCTGCCACCAAAAAAGATCAGGGCCAAGAGCGGCAGGAGGGTGGTAATTGAAGTGTAAAGGGAGCGGGTGAGGGTTGCATCGACTGCCACATCCACCTGATCAGCGACAGGGAGATTGCTGAGGCTGGTTTTCTGTTCGCGGATTCGGTCGAACACCACCACGGTGTCGGTGACGGAATAGCCGGCAACCGTGACAAGGGAGACAGCGAAGAGGGAATCCACCTCGATGCCCCCAATCAGCCCCAGCCAGGCGAAAACCCCGCAGGTGATCAACACATCGTGGGCAAGGCAAAGGAGGGCGAGGAACGCGAAGATGCGGTCGTAGCGGAAGGTGATGTACAGGGCGATCGCAACGAAGCTCACAACCAGGGAGATCACGCTGCTCTGAAGCAACTTGGCCCCCAGGGTTGGCCCGATCGTGTTGATGGAGGTGCCAGCCGCATCTAGGGGCCCGATCGCGATGGACAGATCGGTGATCACCGCGGCGCCCTGTTCGGTGCTGAGGGCCGGCAGCCGCAGCAGCACGGAGCTTCCCCGATCGAGCAACTGGACACTGGCACCGCCCAGATTGGGAGCCGGCTCGTTCCCATCGGGGGGGAGGGTCAGCTTCGCAAGCCGTTGCTGCAGCTCCGGTGCCGTGAGCGGCGGACAGGCGTCTGGGCAGTTGCGCTCCAGCTGGATCTGGGTGCCGCCGGTGAAATCAAGGCCGGGCCTGAGCGGAAAGCCGATCGATGGGCTGAGCCAGCAAAAAGCGAGGCCGATCACGCTGAGCAGGCAAGCCAGCCCCGAACCGAGCCAGGCAAGGCGCCGGTAGCGGCTGATCCGGAAGCGTGGAGAAGGGCTTTTGGTCACAGGTAGGGGAGCTGGGTTCAGGCCACGCCAGTGGGAAGCTGGCTTGCAGGAAGGAAGTAGGTGGGGCGCCGCAGTGCCGGGTAGGTCATCAACAGGCGCAGCAGGGTGCGGGTGCAGGTGAGGGCGGTGAACAGACTGAGCAGCAGACCGATCGCCAGGGTGACGGCAAACCCCTTGACCAGTCCCGTGCCCAGGGTGAACAGGGCGAGGCAGCTGATCAGGCCAGTGACATGACCGTCAAGGATGGAGCTGAAGGCCAGGGAGAAGCCCGTGTCGATCGAGCGGATAAGGCTGTTGCCGCTGCGCAGTTCCTCCTTCACCCGCTCGAAGATCAGCACATTGGCATCAACCGCCATCCCTACGCTGAGGATGAAGCCGGCAATCCCCGGCAGGGTGAGGGTGACTGGGATCAAGGAATAGACCGCCAGGTTGAACAGGGCGTAGAGGCTGAGGGCGACGACCGCTACCGCTCCAGGCAGGCGATAGACAACCACCATGAAAACGGCCACCAGCAGCAGGCCGCTGAGGGCAGCCAGCAGGCTGGTGCGGATATTTTCGGCGCCGAGGGAGGGCCCTACGGAGCGCACCTCGAGGATCTTCACCGGCAGGGGGAGGGAGCCACCGCGCAGCTGAACCTCCAGATCCCGGGCTTCCTCTGCGCTGAAGTTGCCGGTGATGCTGGCAGAACCACCGCTAATGCCAGCGGCTTTGAACTCGGGGCCCACGCTGGCCTCACTGATGGAGCGGCCATCCAGCACAATGCCCAGCAGCCGTCCGCTGCCGGCGATCGACTGGGTTAGCTGGGCAAAGCTGTCGCCCCCCTGCTTGTTGAAGCTGAGGGTCACCTCCCAGGAACTGCCGTTCTGCTGCTGCTGGCGACCGGCTGTCACCAGATCCTTGCCGGTGAGCTGGGCGGGCTCATAGAGGCTGATGATGTCGGTATTGACGCGGATCAGATCGCCCTCCAGCTTGGCCCTGTCCGCCTGCTCGGATTCGCTTCGCTGGCCATTGTCGGTTGATGGGGTGCTGAGCCTGGCCAACAGGGCGCTGGCCTGGCGCTTGAGGCCCAGAAGCTCCTGCATTCGCTGCTCTGTGCCTGGCTTTTGGGCGCGAAACTCGAGCAGGGCGGTGGTGCCCAACACGGTGGCAGCCCGGGTTGGATCCTGCTCTCCGGGCAGCTGCAGCACCAGCTGGTTGTCGCCGACGGTCTGGAGGGTTGACTCGGCCACACCCAACCCGTTGATTCGGCGATCGAGCACCTCCTTGACGGCATCGAGCTGCTCCTTCTGAACCACCTTGACCCTGCCCGCTGGCAGCACCTGCAGGGTCAACTGACTGCCACCGCGCAGGTCCAGGCCCAGGCGTTGGCCCAGGGGGGTCTCGGGCGTATTCCAGCTGAAAAGCAGGGATCCGGCTGCAATCGCCAGCGCCAGGATCAGGGCAAACCACCCCTGTTGGCGGGCCATCTCAGAGCCTTCCAGCGATCAGTTGCTGGGCCGCCTCAACAATCTGATGGGGCTGGATGATCGTGAGGTTTTCCAGGGTGCCGTTGTAGGGGGTGGGGATGTCCTGGGAGGACAACCGGATCGGTCTTCCATCGAGATCATCGAAGCAGTGCTCGGTGATCAGGGCAAGCAGTTCGGCGCCGATGCCACCGGTTTTCATGCACTCCTCCACCACGATCACCCGATGGGTCTTGCGGATGGAGCGCGCGATCGTCTCCATATCAAAGGGTTTGAGGCTGACCAGATCGATCAGCTCCACTGACACACCCTCCTGCTCCAGCTGCTTGACGGCCTTGATGCAGTGGTGGCGCATGCGGGAGTAGGTGAGAATCGTCAGGTCGCTGCCCTGCTGAACAACCTCAGCTTGGTCAAGAGCACAGATATAATCGCCTTCGGGAATGGTTTCAGAGAGGTTGTAGAGCAGCACGTGCTCAAAGAAGAGCACCGGGTTGTTATCGCGAATCGCCGCCTTCATCAGGCCCTTGGCATTAGTGGGGGTGCTCACCGCCACGATTTTGATGCCGGGCACCGCATGGAAGTAAGCCTCGAGCCGTTGACTGTGTTCAGCACCTAGCTGGCGACCCACCCCGCCGGGGCCGCGCACCACGGTGGGAATGGTGAAGTTGCCGCCGCTGGTATAGCGCAGCATGCCCATGTTGTTGGAGATCTGGTTGAAGGCCAGCAGCAGAAAGCCCATGTTCATTCCCTCCACAATCGGGCGCAGGCCCGTCATGGCGGCGCCCACGGCCATGCCGGCGAAGGAATTTTCGGCAATCGGCGTATCCAGCACCCGTAGTTCGCCGTACTTCTCGTAGAGATCCTTGGTCACCTTGTAGGAGCCGCCGTACTGGCCGACGTCCTCACCCATCACGCAGACGTGGGGGTCGCGGGCCATCTCCTCGTCGATGGCTTCCCGGAGGGCATTGAACAGCAGGGTTTCTGCCACGGGGGCCATGCGCCATGTGGCTGCCAACCTATCCCAGCCGGGAACGTCCAGAACTGAACTAACGCTCCAGTCGCTGGGGGCCAAGCAGCAGGGTGGCCAGATCGCGCAGAAGGTTGCGCAGTCCCTCGCGGCGCCCCGACCCACGCACGCTTCTCGGACTCAGGTGGGCGCCAAAGAGGGCCTTGATGCGGGAGCCATAGGCGACAGCAGGGTCACTGACGTGGCCCCGCATGGTGAAAAACCGGGCCCGAGACTCAAAAAAGCCTGAGGCTCTGGCCAAACCGCTGGAGTAGGTGGCATCGCCATTGTTTGCGAGCTCGCCAAGCGCCAGGGCGAGGGCTGACCATTTGGCTGCGTGACTCCTTAAAAATTGCAGGTGGGGTTGGACCTCTGGCCTGCTATCGCCCGCAGATCTGGGCACCCCACAGGTGTTGCCAGAATGCTGCCTCCACAGCACAAGTGGAGCATCCAACACCTCGGTAGTACCTGCAACCGTTCCAAGAAAGTAGGTGAGGTCGTCATGGCCACGTCCCACGAAAACACCTTCTGGGAGTAGGTCGAGAAAACGGCTAGCCAGCTCGACCAGGTCAAGACGGGCCACGATCGAATGGCCCGGAACAATGCATAGAGGATCCAGCTCCAGGGGGGCAAAAGTGCCCGGGCGCTGCAGGTAGGCCGGAAAAATTTCAGGATCCACCTCCTCTCCGCGCAGCAGGCTGCAGGTGTGGAGGATCAGATCCAGCTGACGGGGGGATCTGGCAAGTGCAGCAGCCACCCGGACGAGCTTCTCAGGCGCCCAGATGTCATCCTGGTCGCAGAAAGCGATATAGCAACCGCGGCAGGAGAGAGCCGCTGCGAGAAAATTGCGGGTGTAGCCAAGACGCTCGGGGTTCACAGTGAAGTGGACTGGAAATGGCGCTGTGCGCGCAAATTCGGCCACGATCGCCGCGGTTCGATCCGTGGAGCGGTCATCGGCAATGACCAGTTCCAGTGGCAATGCACTCTGGCGGGCCAGGGAGTCCAGTTGGGACTCCAGGTGACGCTCGCCATTGAAGCTGGCAAGGGCAACTGAAATGGCGCTGGGCTCGGGTTTCAGGTTTCTCAGCCGCCGGCGGCGAAGGTGGAAAGGAGCAGCACAGAAAGCAACATGCCGGGCAACAGCAGCGTTACCAGCAGTCCCAGATCGTGGGGTGTCATGGCGAGAGGTTAGGGAGTTTTCTCAACTTCGCCAGCGCTTGATGCCGATCCCGGCACCAGGCTGCGCAGGAAAACCAGGGCCAGGCCCAGGGCGATAAAGGCGAAGCTGAAGGTGGCCAGAAAGGACATGCCCACAATCAGGGTTTTTAGGGCAGTGGCGATGCTCTGGGCTATCGCCGAGCCGTAGTGGGGGGGATGGAGGGCGTAATAGCCCACCAGCCTCTGGCTGAGACCCAGGGCCAGCCAGGCCAGCAACCCGGCGGTCAGCGAACCCGACAGGAAACTGAGCGGCCCCTTGCGGGGCCGCTCAGTAGGGGGGACGGCGCTGGGGGCTGGATCAATCACCCCTCCAGGCTGACACCCCGGCTGCTGAAGCTGCAGCACCAGGCCCCAAAGTCTCCCTGCTCTAGCTCGTCAGCCAGGGCGCCATGGGCAGCCTGGGCCTGCTCCAGGCTTGGGAAGAGGGCAAACAGGCTGGGGCCCGAGCCGCTCATCGCCACGGCTAGCGGTTGCTCTACCAGCGGCTGCTGCTCCTGGCGCAACAGGGCCAGGCCCTGGCGCACGCTCTCCACCTCGGCTTCGACCACGGCCTGGAGATCGTTGCGCAGGGGCGGCAGCGGTGCGCCCCGCACGAGGCCCCGCAGCAGGGCTTGCGACAGAGGCCCCTGGCGCAGGGCCTGGCGGCGCTGCTCAAATTCCCCTTCCCCCTGGAGGTAAAAGTCGCCCCGCAGCGCCTGGAAGCGGCCATAGGCCCAGGGCGTGCTGACACTCACCTGGGGATGTTTGACCAGCAGCAGCGCCAGCTTCAGGGGGGCCTCCAGCTCCAGCGGCTCCAACCGCTCGCCCCGGCCGAAACAGAACTGGGTGCCGCCATCGAGGCAGAACGGCATGTCCGAACCCAGCTCGGCCGCCATGGCGTGGAGGGCATCTGCCCGAAAGCCAAGGCCCCAGAGGGCATTGAGACCCACCAGGGCGGCCGCCCCGTTGCTGGAGCCCCCTGCCAGGCCGGCGCCGATGGGGATGCGCTTCTCCAGCACCAGCTCCGCCCCCAGCTCCACCAGGCCCGAGCGGGCCCGCAGCAGCTCCGCCGCCCGCACGATCAGGTTCGTGCCATCGGTGGGCAGCTCTGGTTGGTCGCAGCGGAGGCTGATCTGGCCGTCGGCGCTGGGGCGCAACCAGAGGCGATCGGCCAGATCGATCGACTGCATGACCATTGCCAGCTCGTGGAAGCCGTCGGGTCGGAGGCCCAACACCTCCAGGTGCAGATTGATCTTGGCGGGCGCCAGCACACAGAAATCAGCCATGGGAATCGGCCTGGACGGGCGCTTTGCACGCCTGATTCAAGCTGCCCGCCAGCACCACCCAGGCCCCCGGCGCGATCTCCTGGGGCCGCTGGAGCATGCCGATGCCCGCCGCGGCCGCCAGAGCGGCCAGCTGGGGTTCGGGCAGCAGGCCCGCCAGGGTGTTGCGCAGCATCTTGCGCCGGGCGCCAAAACAGCGCTTGAGCAGCATCTCCACCGTGCGGGCTACCCCTGGCTCCAGCTGCTGGTCTGCCCCCAGGGGCTCGATCAGGATCACCTCGGAGTGCACCTTCGGTGGCGGCTGAAAACAGCGGGGGGGCACGGCGCAGACAAGCTGGCAGCGGGCCATCAGTTGCATGCGCACGCTCAGGGCCGAATAGGCGCTGGAGCCCGGCAGGCTGCGGATGCGCTCGCCCACCTCCCTTTGCACCAGCAACACCAGGCGCTCGTAGGGCCGTGCAACGGGACGGTCGAGCCGGCCCACCAGGCGCTCCAGCAGGGGCCCTGTGATGTTGTAGGGAATGTTCGCCACCACCTTGTTGGCCGCCGGCAGCTCCACGCAGAGCACATCCCCGGAGCAGAGGCTGAAACGGGGCTGGTCTGCAAAGCGCAGCTGCAGGCCAGCCACCAGATCGCGGTCTAGCTCCACCGCCAGCACCGCCGCCGCCGGGGAGGCCAGCAGCCGCTCGGTCAGGGATCCCCGGCCGGGCCCCACCTCCAGCACCCGATCGCCGCTGCCAAGCTCTGCCGCCGCCACGATGCGGCCCAGCACCCCCTCATCGATCAACCAGTGCTGGCCGAAGCGTTTACGGACTCGATGGGCAGCAAAACTCATGGATCTCGCCGCTGTCTCTGGGCCCTGCAGTTCAGCATCCCAAGGGAAGCCCCAAGGGAAGCTCAGAGCAGCCAAACGGGCTCGTGGGTAACCAGCCCATCAGTGATCGAGCCGCAGCCAGCGCACTGGCCCCCGGGCCGGGGCCAGGGGCACAAGGGCGAAAACCAGCTCCACCGCGCTGGCGGCCCAATCGGGATGGGCTGCCAGCCAGCAGGCCCAGGCCCGCTCCAGCCTCAGGCGCTTACCCCGATGCAGGGCCGCCACACCCCAGCCATCGGGTCCGCAGCGGCGGCGGCCCTTCACCTCCACCAGCAGCAGCCGGCCGGCCTTTTCCAGCACCAAATCGAGCTCGCCCCAGCGGCAGGTCCACTGGCGCGCCAGCAGGCGCCAGCCCCGCTGCTGCAGCAGGCGCAGAACCCGCTGCTCAGCCCAGTCCCCCTGGCGGCGGGCAGCGGTGCGGGGCATGGGCAGGCTCCGGGCGAATTGGGTTAATGGCCTTCAGCCTTCCCACCGGGGCCTGGTGGCAACGGGGATGGGTCAGCCGATTGCTGCTAGAAAATCGGCAACGGTCTGAATCAGGATGCCGCTGGCAAGTTCTGGGGCATTCATCAGGAAGCCAAAATCACGAAGATCGCCAGTGAGCAACACATCAGCCTTACAGCCATAGGCAGCTCTAAAAATGGGCCTGTCTTTTTCTGCAAGCCGCTCCGGGCAAGGCAGGGATAGATTTTCAGGCACAATGCAAATTGAGGCAACCAGCCGCGTGAACTTAGGCAATACTTCAGGAAATTTGCGCTCAAGGTTGCGACGAGCTTCCTCCCTGGCGTAAGCGCTTATAGCGAGCTTGAACATGCCACCACTGCCCAGATTGATCAAGAATGCAGCCTTACCCCGGGGATTATGAGCAGCGGTGAACAAAACATTGGCATCGAGGAAGATACGTATCAATGTTGTTAAAGCGCTCAAGCCTGTTGAAGGCGAGCGAGGATCTGACCTCGCTCCTTAGGGCCAAGAATATCTGCCCGATCCCAGGCAGCAATCTGATCGTCGTTGTAGGTTTCCACCTCGATTAAGGCAGCTGGCTTGATGCGCAGCTCACCCTCGCACTCCTCCACGATCACAGCACCACCAGGCTCAATGCCTAGATGTCTGCGCATCTCGGCAGGCAGGGTTACCTGGCCGCGGCTGGAAACCATGAGCACTTCCCGCAAACCATTGGGACGCATGGGTGACATATTGCGGAATATCGGTATCTCAGCTTAGTTTGCCGCTGGCTCATCCTGGCTTGGGATCTAGGGGCAACGGGTTCCTAGGCTGGCCACACCTGCCCCGCCGACATGCCCTTGTACTGGCGTTCCCTCGCCCAGCGGACGCTGGCCCTGGTGCTGAGCCTGGCTGCGAGCTGGTTCATCCCCGCTGCTCCGGCCTTGGCCGCCATGGATGTGGCCAAGCAGGTGCTGATCGGCGCCGACTTCTCCGCCCAGGATCTGCGGGGAGCCACCTTCAACCTCACAAACCTGCGCGATGCCAGCTTCGCCGGCTCCGATCTGCAGGGGGCGAGCCTGTTTGGCGCAAAGCTCCAGGATGCCGACTTGAGCAACACCAACCTGCGCGAGGCCACCCTCGATTCAGCGATCTTCGATGGCACCAACCTCACCAATGCGGTGCTCGAGGATGCCTTTGCCTTCAATACCAAGTTCACCAACGTGGTGATTGAGGGGGCCGACTTCACCAACGTGCCCCTGCGCGGCGATGCCCTCAAAAACCTCTGCGGCGTGGCCAGCGGCACTAACCCGGTGACAGGTCGCGACACCCGCGCCAGCCTGGGCTGTGGCTGAACCCCTCTGGATCGATGAGCTTTGACGCCCACAGCCGCGAGCGCCTCGAGGCCCTTGGCCGCACCCTGCCCCAACCCCTACCCCAGCCCCAGCCCGCCGCTGGCTCCTCGCAGAGGGCAACGGAGAAGCGCCACCGGGTGGAAGTGGAGGAAAACCCCGAGGCCCTGTTCCGCGAGCTGATGCAGGTGAGCCCCGATGGCAGCGTGCCGCCCCACCTGATCGAGCGGTTGAAGCAGCTCGAAGCGCGCCGGCAGCCAGCCGCCCAGGCTTCCGTCACGGGTGCCGCCCAGACTCCCGCCCAGCCATCGCCCGGCCGAGGCGGCCCTCGCAGGGGGGCCGGCCCAGACCACGGCGACCTCTATACGGCCTTCCAGCAATTGCTGCTGGAAGACGAGTCCCTCGAGTGAGAGGGCAGGTTTGGCCGCGTGCTGGGCTAGGGGTGGGGGATGGCTAACCCCCTCAGCGCAGATCCCGGCTTGGCGGCCTTCGGCTCCAGCCTCGCCGCCATCTCCCTGGCGGAGCTGGGGGACAAGACCTTTTTCATGGCGCTGATCCTGGCGGTGCGCCACCGGGCCCGCTGGGTGTTTGTGGGGGCCTTCGCCGCCCTGACAGCCGTCACCCTGATCTCCCTGGCGCTGGGCTACGGCCTGCGGGAATTGCTACCCCAGACCGTGGTGCCCTGGCTGGCGGCCGCCCTGTTTCTGGGCTTTGGCCTCAAGCTGCTGATCGATGCCCAGGCCATGGCAGCGAATGCGGCCAGCGCCGAAGCCGAGCAGGCGGAGGAGGCGATCAACGCTGCCGAAACCGGCGGGGTGTTGAGCATCACCGCCTGGGCGGTGATCTGGGAAGCCTTTGTGCTCGTGTTTGTGGCCGAGTTGGGTGACCGCACCCAGTTCACGACGATCTTTATGGCCACCGCACCGGCCCAGGTGTTCAGCTTTGCAGGCCTGCTGGCCGGCACCCTGCTGGGCCATGCCCTGGTGACCTGGCTGGCGGTGGGGGCCGGCAAGTGGATTGGCCAGCGGGTTGATGAGCGGCTGCTCTACCGGCTCAGTGGCGGCCTGTTTCTGGTGTTTGGCCTGGCGGCCCTGAAGCAGGCCCTGGGCTGATGGGCCCCGTAAGGTGTCGAGCAACCATTCGCCCCAGGGTTTCAGGAGCACCGCGATGACTATCCAATCATGACTATCCGCATCGGCATCAATGGTTTCGGCCGCATCGGCCGGCTCGCCTTCCGCCGGGCGGTCACGCTGTCGGATGTGGAGGTGGTGGGTATCAACGACCTGATTGATCGCGACTACCTCGCCTACATGCTCCGCTACGACTCCAGCCATGGCCGCTTCCAGGGGGATGTGCGGGTGGAGAACGACCAGCTGGTGGTCAATGGCCGCTCTATCCGGATCAGTGCCGAAAGGGACCCCAACAACCTCAACTGGGGCGATGTGGGGGCCAACTACGTGCTGGAGAGCACCGGCTTCTTCCTCACCGACGCCTCGGCCCGCGCCCACATCAACGCCGGTGCCAGGCGGGTGGTGATGAGTGCCCCCTCCCAGGACGACACGCCGATGTTTGTGATGGGAGTCAACCACAGCAGTTATGCCGGCCAAGACGTGGTTTCCAACGCCAGCTGCACCACCAACTGCCTGGCGCCGATGGCCAAGGTGGTGCATGACAACTTCGGCATCGTCAGTGGCTTGATGACCACGGTGCACGCCACCACTGCCACCCAGAAAACCGTCGATAGCCCTTCGGTGAAGGACTGGCGCGGCGGCCGCGGCGCAGCCCAAAACATCATCCCCAGTTCCACCGGTGCGGCCAGGGCCGTGGGCCGGGTGATTCCCGAACTCAATGGCAAGCTCACCGGCATGGCCTTCCGGGTGCCCACTCCGGATGTGTCGGTGGTGGACCTGACTGTGAATCTGGCCACACCGGCCAGCTATGACCAGATCAAGGCCGCCATGAAGGCCGCCTCCGTGGGTTCCATGGCTGGCATCCTGGGCTACACCGAAGACCAGCTGGTGAGCACTGATTTCGTTGGCGAAAGCTGCACCTCTGTATTTGATGCCCATGCGGGTATCGCCCTGAGCGACACCTTCGTGAAGCTAGTGGCCTGGTACGACAACGAGTGGGCCTACAGCTGCAAGTGTCTCGACCTGATGCGCCACATGGAGACCACTGTCTGAGACAGATGGAGACCACCGTCTGAGACAGGCCGGGCACTGGAGAAGGGCCAACCCCTCCCCTGCCCATGGCCTGCAGCGCCCTGATCTCCCTGCTCGATACCCAGCACAGCCTTCAGGGCAACTGGTGGCTCCCCGATGGGGGCTTCCCCCAGCACCTGGCCAGCCTGCTGGGCTCACCGCTGCGGGCCAGCGGCCGGCCGCCCAGGAGCTGGCACGACCTCCAGGCGGTGTTCGAGCCCCTGGGGCCCCTGGCCAGCCCCGATGCCCCTGCCGCCAGCTACCGCTACCTGCTCTGCCTAGACCGGCGCGGCAGCCGCATCTCCTGCTGGCGGCGCTATCCGGAAGGGCTGGGCTGGCAGCGGCGTTGTGGGCCCATGCCCCTGGCCCAGTTCATCCGCCGCTTCCAGCAGTCCGGCGCCGCTCGCCGTGCATCCAGCTGATCCAATCGGCGGAAATCTGCTTTGGGCACACCGCCTCACACTCGAGCTGGTTGCTGCAGCTGCCGAAGCCTTCGCGCCCCATCTGCTGCTGCATCGCTTCTGCCCTGGCGGCCCGCTCGGGCTGGCCCTGGGGCAGCTGGGCCAGATGGGCGAGCTTGGCGGCTACAAACAAACTGGCCGAGGCGTTGCGGCAACTGGCCACGCAGGCGCCGCAGCCGATGCAGGTGGCGGTTTCAAAGGCGGAGGCCGCCTGGTCGCGGCCCACCAAAATGGCATTGGCATCCGGGGCATTGCCGGTGTTCACCGAGCAGAAGCCCCCCGCTTCGATCAGGCGATCAAGGGCACTGCGATCCACGACCAGATCCTGAATCGGCGGAAAGGCTTTCGCCTGCCAGGGCGCGAGCACCAGGGTTTCGCCATCGTTGAAGCGGCGCAGATATAGCTGGCACACCGTGGTGGCCGCCTGGGGGCCGTGGGCCTGACCGTTGACCAGAAAGCCACAGCTGCCGCAGATTCCTTCGCGGCAATCGTGCTCAAAGCCCACCGGCCTCTCCCCGGCGCTGATCAGCTGTTCATTGAGCAGATCCAGCGCCTCGAGCAGGGAGAGATCGGCTGAAACCTGCTCCAGCCTGTAGCTGGCGTAGGCACCAGGTGAGTCGGGGCTGCGCTGGCGCCAGATCCGCAGAGTCAGGGAAATCAGACCACTCATTGGTAGTTGCGGGTGCTCGGCTGGAGCAGGCTGAAGCTCAGGGGTTCCTGATGCCGGATCGGAGCGGCGCCCGGCCGGTGTTCCCAAGCTGCGATGTGGGCGAAGTGTTGGTCGTCACGGACGGCTTCGCCCCCGGAGCTCTGGTGCTCCTCGCGGAAATGGGCCCCGCAGGATTCCTCCCGGGCCAGGGCATCGCGCAGCATCAGCTGGGCCAGGCCGAAGAAATCACTCAGCCGCAGGGCCTTCTCCAGTTCCCCATTGGGCTCATCGGCGCCGCCTGGCACCCGCAGGTCTTGCTGGAACTGGGCTTCCAGCTCGGCCACCGCTGCCAGGCCGGCCCCCAGGCCCGCGACACTGCGACTGATGCCGCAGTGCTCCAGCATCAGCTGGCCCAGGGCCCGATGGAAGCTGTCCACCGGCCTGGTGCCAGCCACCGCCAGCAGGGCCTCGATCCGGCCTTGGGCCCGCTGGCCCGCTTCCAGGCAGGCCTCCCGCACAGCGGCATCATCTGGGCCAATCGCCGTGGCCCCCTGCTCGGCCAGCCAGGCTGTGACGGTGGCGGGAGCAATGAAGTATCCATCGGCCAGGCCCTGCATCAGGGCACTGGCACCGAGCCGGTTTGCCCCATGCTCGGAGAAGTTGGCCTCACCGAGCACAAACAGGCCCGGAATTGAACTCATCAAGTGGTAGTCCACCCACAGACCGCCCATGGTGTAGTGCGGGGCGGGATAGATCCGCATCGGTGCGGCCATTGGATCATCCCCGGTGATCCGCTGATACATCTCAAACAAATTGCCGTAGCGGGCTTCAATGATTTCGGAGCCCTGGTTGGCAATGGCGTCATGGAAATCGAGATAGACCGAGCGGCCGCCTGGCCCTACCCCATGGCCCCCATTGCAGAGCTCCCGGGCCCGCCTGGAGGCCACATCCCTAGGCACCATGTTGCCGTAGCTGGGGTATTGGCGCTCGAGGAAATAATCGCGCTCGGCTTCCGGAATCTGATCCGGCGGGCGGCGGTCGCCAGCTTTGAGCGGTAACCAGACCCGGCCGTCGTTGCGCAGGCTCTCGCTCATCAAGGTGAGCTTGCTCTGGTATGCATCGCCGCTGGGAATGCAGGTGGGATGGATCTGGGTGAAACAGGGGTTGGCAAACAACGCCCCCTCCAGGTGGGCCCGCCAGATCGCACTCGCATTCGATTTGAGGGCGTTGGTGGAGAGGTAGTAGACGTTGGTGTAGCCCCCACTGGCCAGCACCACGGCATTAGCGGTGTAGGTCTCGAGCTCGCCGCTGAGCAGGTTGCGGCACACCACCCCGCGGGCCACCCCTGCTTGGGTCACCAGCTCCAACATCTCGCGCCGGGTGAGCAACTCCACCCGACCCGCCGCCACCTGGCGCATCAGGGCCTGGTAGGCGCCATAGAGCAGCTGCTGGCCGGTCTGGCCGCGGGCGTAGAAGGTTCGGCTCACCAGGGAGCCGCCGAAGTTGCGGTTGGCCAGGGTGCCGCCATATTCCCGGGCAAAGGGCACCCCCTGGGCGACGCACTGGTCGATGATCGCGCCACTGATTTCGGCCAGGCGGTAACAACCGGCCTCCCGGGCCCGAAAGTCTCCCCCCTTGAGCGTGTCGGCAAACAGGCGCTCGACGCTGTCACCGTCGTTGGCGTAGTTCTTGGCGGCATTGATACCCCCCTGGGCGGCCACCGAATGGGCCCGCCGCGGGCTGTCGTGGAAGGTGACCAGCTGCACCTGGTAGCCCTGCTCCGCCAGGCTGGCCGCCGCGGCCGATCCGGCCAGGCCGCTGCCCACCACCACGATCCGCAATTGGCGCTTGCGCAGCGGGCTGATCAGGGGCAGCCCATCGCGGCTGCGGCGCCAGGCCGTGGCCAGCGGCCCGGTGGGTAGGCGCGGATCGGGCAGGCCGCTCATGCCAGCCACCCCACGGCCCGCCCGTTCAGCAGCAGCGCCACCAGCAGAAAGCCGCTGCCCAGCAGCAGCGCCACCGCCCGCCCAGCCATGCGGATGGCCCGGCCATTGCCCGGATTCAGCAGGCCCAGGCTGCGATGGGCCGCCTCCGCTCCATGCAGCAGGTGCAGACCCGCCGCCAGCCCTGCTGCCCCATAGAGCAGGGCCCACCAGGGCTGGGCGAGGACTTCGAGCAGTCGGGCCAGCTCCAGCCCAGCCGGGGGCCGGGGCCAGCGCAACTGCGCCAGGTGCACCGCCAGGAACAGCAGCAGGATTGCGGCGCTGAGGGGCAGGCTGCGGGCCGCCCAGGCCCCCCAGCGATCGGCTCGCCGCGACACCAACGCCGATCGATTGCCCGCCTGGCGATTGGCCACCAGCTTCCAGGCGGTCAGCCCCAGGTGGCCCAGCAGGGCCGCGCTGAGCAGCCCTTCTGCGGGGAGCAACCAGGGGCTTTGGTGCAGGGCGGTGGCGTAGGCCTCAAACGCCGGCGGCTGCAGCAGGGCCAGGCTTACCCCGGCCAGGTGCAGCAGTAGAAATAACACCAGCAGCGAGCCTGATCCGGCGATCCAAGCTGCAACGGCGGACGGGAGCACTGCGGATCAAGCCTTCACGCTGAAGCGATAGTTCCAGTATCGCCCTTGGCGGCGGCCGGTCGCGAGAAACTGGTACGCATGAACTAAGCTAATCGGGTTTGCGGCGCCCCCTTGGCCCCCGGCAGCCCTACCACCAATCTCTCCTCCACCACTCTCGCTACCCAGCTGATCCGCTGTCCCGCCAGCACCGTCTTGCTGCGGGTGAGTGGTGAGTCGATGCAGGAGGCCGGCATCAGCCACGGCGACCTGCTGATTGTGGATCGGGGCCTGGAGGCCCGGGCGGGCCAGGTGGTGGTGGCCTGGCTTGAGGGAGGCTTCACCCTCAAGCGCCTGGTGCGGCACCGGGGCCGGTGGCGCCTGGAGGCCGCCCATCCGGCCTATCCGCCCCTGGAGCTGGCCCCCTCTGGCCGCCCGCAGATCTGGGGAGTGGCCCTGCATGTGATCCGCACCCATGGGGCGTGACGCCATCGTGCTGATCGACGGCAACAACTTCTACGCCTCCTGCGAAGCGTTGCTGGATCCGGCCGTGCTCGGCCGGCCCCTAGTGGTGCTCTCCAACAACGACGGCTGCGTCGTATCGCGCAGCGCCGAAGCCCGGGCCCTGGGGATTCGCATGGGCCAGCCCTACTTCCAGGTGCGGCGGGAACTGGAACGCCAGGGCGTGGTGGTGCGCAGCTCCAATTACGCCCTCTATGCCGACCTGAGCCAGCGGTTGATGGCCGTGCTGGAGGAGTGGGTGGAGGTGCTGGAGATCTATTCAATCGATGAGGCCTTCGGCCGCCTGAAGCGGCCGGCGGGCAACGGTGACCTGGGCGACTGGGGCCGCCAGCTGCGCCACGACGTGCAACGCCGGCTGGGGCTGCCGGTGGCGGTGGGCATCGCCCCCACCAAGGTGCTGGCCAAGCTGGCCAACAAAATCGCCAAAACCAGCCCAGCGGAAGGGGGCGTCTTCGACTTCAGCAGCAGCGCCGATCCAGATCGCCAGCTCGAAGCGATCGCCATCGAAGACGTGTGGGGCATCGGCCGCCAGCTCTCCCGCTGGTGCCGGCTGCGGGGCATCAGCCATGCCCGCGCCCTGCGCGACATGCCCAGCGGCGAACTGCGGCGACGCTGCGGCGTGGTGGGTGTGCGCCTGCAGCAGGAGTTGCGCGGCCACGCCTGCCTGCCCCTGGAGCTGGTGCCGCCCGCCAAGCGGGAAACCTGCGTGAGCCGCAGCTTCAGCCAGCCGATCACCAGCTATGCCCAGCTGAAGGAGGCGATCGCCACCTACCTGAGCCGGGCGGCGGAGAAGTTACGACGCCAGCGGCAACGGACTGGGGCCGTCACGGTGTTCGTGCGCAGCAGCCCCTTCAACGGCACCAGTTTCTATAGCAACGGCGCCACCGTGATCCTGCCGGTTGCCAGCAACGACACGGCCGTGCTGCTGCAGGCGGCCCTGCCCCTGGTGCAGCAGCTGTTCCGGCCCCATAAACCACTGCAGAAGGCCGGCGTGCTGATGCAGGAGCTGCAGGATGAAGCGACCCTGCAACACCACCTGCTGGTGCCGTTGCCGCCAGAGCAGCAGCGGCGGCGCGCGGCCCTGATGGCCACCATCGACCGCCTCAATCGCCACTACGGCAGCGGCACGATCCAATGGGCCGCTGCCGGCCTGCACACACCCTGGCAAATGCGGCGTTCCCAGCTGTCGGGGGCTGCCACCACGCGGCTGGAGGCCATCCCGGTGGTCCATGCCTGAGCGACCAGGCTCAGAAATTTAAATAATTGGCAACAGCGCCGCCTCGATCATGGCGGCCGTCACCGGAATGGTTTCCAGTTCATCGGCATTGTCGAGAAAGGCCTCAAAGGAGGCGTAACGCCGCACGCAGGGCTGGGCTAGCGCGTCAGCACAGGCAGCGGCCCAGCTGCCCTCCTCCGGCTTAACGGCGAGATAGGCGGTGAGGGCTTCATCGAGATCGCTGCCATCGCCGATGGCTTCGCCGTGCCAGAACACTTCGAAAAACCCCATGGCCCCAGGCGTCAGCAGAGCAGCAAGGCCAGCGTATCGGGGGTCCGGGCCATCCCGGATCGGGGCCGGAGCTGCCGCCGCTGCGGCACTTTGCTCCAGGGAGAGGATCCAGATCCATTGCTTCATAATGGTATCGAGATCCCGCCGATCACCCCGTTACAACCACCTGCCCATCTAGCAACGCCAGCTGTGCTGGGCGCACTTAATCCGCGACCTGACAGCCATTGAGCTCAGCTGAGCAGCAGGAAGCCGGCCTCTGGGTGGGAGCAGAACTGCTCAATCGTCTCTGCCTGCTGGAGCAACAGGGACGCCGTCGCGGCGTTGCTGACGTTGCCGATGGCCAGGCAGACAACCTTGGGCGGAAATCCCCGGCCCACGCTGAGATCGAGGAAGTCCTCGTCCTTGGTGACCAGTACGTGGCCCTGCTGACTGGCCCATATCCAGATCGCGGTGTCACTGGCGCCGCCGAGACCGATCAGGCGCACATGGGTGGAGTGCGGAAACCTCTCGATCAGTAGCGGTGGACTCACGCTGGCTGGCTCAAACCGCAGCGGGGCTGGTGATCAGGCGTTTTTCACGCTCTGCCGCAAAGGCCAGACAGGCCAGCACGTCCTCATGGCTGAGCTGGGGAAAGGCCTCCAGGAGTTCTGCTTCCGTGCTGCCGGCGGACAGGGTGCCGAGCACATCGCCCACAGTCAGGCGCGTACCCCTCACGCACGGCTTCCCAAAGCGCACCGACGGGTCAATAGTGATCCGCTCAAGCAGTTCCATCACTGAATGCTAAAGGATTTCTGGGGGACGTCCCTGAGTGGGCTCGACCCTCTACGGCTAAGGAATCAAAGGAGCGGTTAACCGTAGCCAGCACAAACCGTGGAATCACGGGTCGGCTCTTTGCTGGAGCGTGCTCAGGCCGGGCCAATCGGGCGGGGTGCGGTAGCGATCGAGCCAGACAAGTGTTCCCGCTCGAAGCGCTCGAGCCTGGAGTTGGCTTGCTCGAGCCGCTCGATCTCTCTGATCTCGAGCTCGACGACGGGATGCCAGTTGAATTACTCCTTCGGAGAAGACAGCATGAAATTACTTTTAGGCGGCCCTGAGGGGGAGTAGGAACGGGAGAGGGGTGGATGTGCCATGGGATCTAAAGCCCAACCCGCAGGTAAGACCTGGTGGGAGCAGCAGCGCACCGGACTGTCGCGATTGATAGCGGTGCTGGCCTTTCTGGTAGTGGCACTGACCGAAAGCCGCTGGGAGCTCCATCAGGAGCCCGTTGCCATATTCCTCTTCAGCATCGGCCTGGCCCTGGCTGCCGTCGGAGCCGCAGGCAGGATCTGGTGCTCGTTCTTCATCTCGGGCCGCAAGGACGGTCAGCTGGTGAGTGAAGGCCCCTACTCGATCAGCCGCAATCCCCTCTACGTGTTCAGCTGCATCGGCCTGCTGGGGGTGGGACTCACCACCGAAACGCTCACCTACCCGCTGCTGTTTCTGGCGATCTTCGGGCTCTATTACCCGGGGATCATGGCCAGGGAAGAGCGCCGGCTGGAGGAGCTGTTTGGCGAGGCCTACCGGCAATACCGGCAAAGGGTGCCGCGGTTCTGGCCGCGGCTGGAGCTCTACAGCGAGCCGGCCAGCTGGATGAGCAATCCACACCTATTTAGGCGCCATATCCTGAGCGACATCTGGTTTATCTGGATTGCAGCGATCATTGAGCTGATCGAGGGTTTTCGCAGTGCGGGCATGCTGCCCCACCTGCTGGAGCCCTGGTGAACTCACCACCAGCCACCCCCAAAAGGCCCGCCGAAACCATCACCAAAGCCGTCATCAAAGCCGCCATCAAAGCCCGGTTCCACGTTCCAGGTGGGCTCGGGGCCACCTGCCTTGGGAGGCTTGGGTGGCCCGGCCAGGGTTTCCTCGCTGATGCCTGGAATCGGCACTGAGGCGCAGGAACACTGACACAGGCCATCGGGCCCGATCAGCCCCAGGCTCGGCTGGGCGCAGCTGCAGGGGCAGGTCTGGCTCTGGGACTGGGACTGGCTCTGGGCGACGGCCGGTTGGGGGAGCGACAACAGGCAACCCACCAGACCCAGCAGGCTGCCCAAGGAAAGGCTGTAAGAGGAGAAAGTGGCGAGGCGGGACGGCAACGGAGGCACGGACATCAGGGCAAAGCTGGGGGGAAGGGGATGGAGAGCGCCGGATTAGGCCGCCGGCTGGGCCAGCACCTCCCCGTAGGCCGCCCGGCGCTGGAAATCAAGGTGCTCGAGGTGTTTGCGCTCGTTGTAGTAGAGCGCCTGGAAGCGCAGGGCATCGCCATTGAGCTCGGCGAAGAGGGCCTCGATCCGCACTTCCATGTCGCTCAAAGGCGCCAGGCCTGAGGCGGTCGCCCGCGCCTCCTGCCGTTCCTCCTCCAGCAACCGGGAGATGCAGCGCTCGAGGGTTTCGAGCCGCTGGCTGCTCCAGGCATCGAGCAGATGGCGGCAACGCTTGAGGCTCTTCTGCCGTTCCAGGGCAGCGGCGGCGCCACGCAGTTGCAGCAGGGGCTGGCTGAGGGCCATCCGCTGCAGCTCATTGGGCTCCAGCAGCGGGGTCAGTCGACCCAGCAGGGCGCTCTGCTCCACCACCAGCTGGTCGGCGAGCAGCCGGGGCAGGTCCAGATCCCCCAGATCGAGGCCGGGATCCTTGCCACGGTTGACCGCCTCCAGCCGGCCGGCGCCGAGGTTGTCTTCCTCCAGGGAGCTGATGGCTGCCCACAGCAGACGGTGGGGCTGGAGGGCGAAGTCGTCGAGTTCGCGCTGGCGCAACTCCACCCGGATGGCGGCGCGGTGGGCGGGGCAATGCAGGTAGAGCCGCAACAGCTCGGCCTCGGCCCTCTCCCGCAGGCCCGCCTCGCCGGGCTGTTCCCACTTCTGGGAGCGGCCGTGCCAGCGCTGGCCCTTCACCTGCTGGCGCAGGTCGTCCTCCAGCTGCAGTGCCAGGCGGGCCTGGCCGCCACTGAGCCGCTCGGCCACCCGCTGCAAGTAGTGGCTGCGCACTGCGCTCTGGGGCAACTTGCCTAGCAGGGCCACCAGGGCCGACACCGCCTGCTGGAACTGGTCAGGGCGAGCCAGGTCGCGGCCCTCCAGCACCTGCTCGATCTGCCAGTCGAGCCAGAGGGGAGCCTGATCCAGTAGGGCGCGATAGTCGCCGGCCCCCTGGGTCTTGAGGAATTCGTCGGGGTCCTTGCCGGCCGGCAGGTGCAGTACCCGCAGCTCCAGCTGGCCCTGCAGGGCCAGCTGCTCCACCTCGCCGATGGCCCGCTGGGCGGCCCGCACGCCGGCGCCGTCGCTGTCGAAATTGAGGATCAGGCGGCGGCTCTCGCAGCAGCGGCAGAGCTGGGTGATCTGCTGGCTGCTCAGGGCCGTGCCCAGGGCGGCCACCGCGTTGGTGATGCCGGCGGCATGAAGGGCAATCACATCGAAGTAGCCCTCCACCACCACGGCCCGGTCGTCCTTGCGGATGGCGGCGCTGGCCCGCTCGAGGCCGAAGAGGTGCTTGCCCTTCTCGAACAGCTCCGTTTCGGGGGAGTTGAGGTATTTGGGCTCGCCGCCATCGAGGCTGCGGCCCCCGAAGCCGATCACCCGCCCCTGGCGGTCCTTGATCGGCACCATCACCCGATGGCGGAAGCGGTCGTAGAAACCATCCCCTCCCTTGCGGGGCACCACCAGCCCGGCGGCTTCCAATAGCTCCGGGCCCAGCCCCTCCACCTGCTGCAGGTGGGCCAGCAGGCCATCCCACTGCTCTGGGGCGTAGCCGAGCTCGAAGGCCTCCAGGGTGGCCTCACTGAGGCCCCGGCCATCGCGCAGATAGGCCAGGGCCGGGGCACCAGCCGGGCTGCGCAGCTGGCTGCGGAACCAGCCGGCCGCCAGGGTGAGCACCTTGTGGAGCTGCTCGCGGCGGGAGAGCTGCTTGCGCAGGCGCTCCTGCTGGGGCCCATCGAGGGTTTCGATCGGCAGCTGGTACTTGCGCGCCAGCTCCAGCACCACATCGCTGAAACTCTGGCGCTGGTGTTCCATCAGGAACTTGATCGCATTGCCACCGGCCCCGCAGGAGAAGCAGTAGTAGAACTGCTTGGCGGGGGACACCGTCATCGACGGCGATTTGTCGTCGTGAAAGGGACAGATGCCGACGTATTCCCTGCCCTTCTTCTTGAGCACCACGTGCTCGCCGACCACATCGACGATGTCGGCCCGTTCCTTGACGGCCTCAATCGTGCGGGGGTGGAGACGGGGAAGGCTCAAGGAGCAAAGGGGGAGCGGTGGGATCTGATGCAGGGCCCGATTCTGACCGGGGCCGGCAAGCCGTGCTGGGGATGGTGGCCAGCGCCCTGAGTTTCTCCCTGATGGGCGTGTGCGTGAAGCAGGTGGGGGGCCGGATCCCCGCGGCGGAGGTGGTGCTGGCCCGCAGCCTGATCAGCCTGGGGCTGAGCTGGTTGCTGCTGCGGCGGGCCGGGGTGTACCCCTGGGGGCGACGGCGGGGCCTGCTGATCTGGCGCGGAGCGATCGGCACCGCTGCCCTGCTCTGCGTCTACGCAGCCCTGGCCGCCCTGCCGCTGGCCTCGGCCACGGTGCTGCAATACCTCTACCCCCCCTTCACGGCGCTTCTGGCCTGGCTGGTGCTGGGTGAGCGGATCGGTAAGCGGGTGTTGGCCGCCATGGCGCTGGGCTGGCTGGGGGTGCTGCTGGTGGCCCAGCCCGGCGGCAGCCTGGCCCTGGCCTGGCAGCCGGTGCTGGTGGCCGTGGCCGGTGCCCTGTTCACCGCCCTGGCCTACGTGAGCGTGCGTTCCCTGGGCCAGAGCGAGCACCCGCTGGTGATCGTCTTCTATTTCCCCCTGGTGGCCCTGCCCCTAAGCCTGCCGCTGGTGGCCCTCAATCCCGTGCTGCCCACCCCCACCGAGCTGCTGTGGCTGGTGGGGGTGGGGCTTTTCACCCAGCTGGGCCAGGTGTATCTGACCCGCAGCCTGATGGCCCTGCCGGCGGCGCGGGCCACGGCGATCAGCTACGTGCAGGTGGGCTTCGCCGCGGGCTGGGGCTGGTTGCTGTTTGGTGAGCAGATCGATGCCGCCACTATCAGCGGAGCCCTGCTGGTGCTGGCGGCCACCGTGGTCAGCCTCAGCCAGCCGGCAGGGGGTCGGTGATCCACAGCTGCACCCCGTTCTCGCCGGCCGCTCCGCTGGGCCGGGCCAGCCGCCAGCTCTGGCCCTTTTCACCCCGCTGCAGGTAGAGCTCAAAGGGGCTGTCAACCCGAATTGGATCGCCAGCTAAGCGCCAATCAAACTGGCCCACGATGCGCAGGCCCTTGGCCTCACCGATGGGCAGCGACTCCTGCTCGGCCACCCGTACCCGACTCACCTCCGGAGCCCCGCCGGCCTCCAGGGCCAGGGCCTCGGCGATGGCCCCCTGGGTCAGCTGGATCTGCAGCTCAAGGGCCCCGAGCAAGGCGGAGCGCGGCGGCTGGCCGACCCCACTGCAGCCCGTCAGCGCTAGGGGCAGCAGCAGCAGCAGGGGGAGCAGCCAGCCCCACCACCTGCGCAACGGCGGGCCGGACTGGGCAGAACTGGGCAGGGCGGGCACGATGGGGAACCTTCTAGTGATCCCATGATCGGCTGGCTGCAAGGGCAACTCACCCATCCCTGGCAGCAGGAGAAGCGCTTCGGTCTGATGCTGGTGTGTCAAGGCGTGGGCTACGACGTGCAGGTGAGCCAGCGCCAGTGGCAGCAACTGCCGGAGGCGGGCAGTGCCATGGCCCTGCACATCCACCACGCCATCCGCGATGACGCCTGGATGCTCTACGGCTTCGCCGAGCGGCCTGAACGGGATCTGTTTCGCGAACTGGTTGCCGTCAGTGGCATCGGCCCCCAGATGGCGTTGGGCCTGCTGGGCGCCATGGATACGGCCGAATTGGTGCAGGCGATCGTGCACACCGACCTGCGTCGCCTCTGCCAGGCGCCTGGGGTGGGCAAGCGCACGGCCGAACGGCTGGCCGTGGAACTGCGCACCCGGCTGCAGCAACGATTCCTGGGCCAATTGGAAGCAAGCAGCGACCCCGACTCCCTGGCAGATGGGGTCATGCTTCCCGCCGCAGGGCGGGATGAGGTGCAGCTCACCCTGGCGGCCCTGGGCTATGAGGCCCTGGAGATCCACCGGGCCCTGCGGGCCGTGGCCGCCGGCGGGCTGGCGGAAGGGGCAGGGGCCGAAGACTGGATCCGCGAGAGCCTGCGCTGGCTCTCACGCCAGGTGGCCTGAAGCGCCCAGGCCCCCTACCGCCAGATCCCCGACCCCCAGACGGTATGGTGGGACCTTGCATACCAGCCCTGGCCCAGCCTGCGCTCCACTCCCCAGCCCATGCCGCTCACTACCACCAAAAAGCAGGAACTGATCAACGGTCACCAGACCCACGGCACCGATACCGGGTCGGTGGAAGTGCAGGTGGCCATGCTCAGTGAGCGGATCACCCAGCTGACCGGACACCTGCAGAAAAACAAGCACGACTTCTCCTCCCGCCAGGGGCTGCTCAAGATGATCGGCCGGCGCAAGCGCCTGCTCAGCTATCTCAAGGGCCTCAGCCAGGAGCGCTACAGCCAGCTGATCGCCAAGCTGGGCATCCGCGGCTGATCGGGGCTTACTAAATATGGCCAGCAAGGACACGCAGGGGGTTCCGGATGTGGTCGCCAACCGCATGGCCCGGCGCATCGCCATCGGTACAGGCATCCCCACCCTGATGGGCATGGGGGTTTTCGTGGGCAGCTATCTGCTCGTCAGCCGGCAGATTCTCGATATCGCCCCGAGCACCACCCTGGCGGCCTCGGGGGCCTGCTTCTTTCTGGGGCTGTTGGGCCTGAGTTTCGGGGTGCTCTCCGCCAGCTGGGAGGAGCAGCCCGGCAGCCTGCTGGGCACCGAGCAGATCGGCCTGAACATCAGCCGTCTGCGCAGCTCAATGAAAAGCACTCCTACAGGCAGCACTCCAAAATCCACTAGCCCTAAATCAAGCTCCCCTAAATCAAGTCCTCCAAAATCAACCAGCAAGAAGCGGTGAGCTGATCGTGGCCTGGAAGTCGGCGGCGGTCAGGGTGAGTAGGGCAGCCTGCACGTCATCCACGCAGAACTGGGGACCCAGCCTCACAAAGCGGGTCTGATCCTCCTGGCGCACCAGGGCCACCACCGGCACCCGCAGGCCCGCCTCATCCTGGGGGGGGCGGTGGCGGTGCAGGCACTCCCGCAGCCGGTGCTGGATGGCGATGTCACTGGCCTGCTCGGCCGGCAGGTCCACCATCAACAGCTGGAGATCGTCGATGCAGCGGCAATCGTCCACGATCAGCTGCACCCGATCATCGCGGCGATCCACCGTGGCCCACACCAGCAGGCGGGCATCCACCATCAAATGGTCGGCGAGGCGGGCGTAGCTTTTGGGAAAAACCACGGCCTCGCAGCTGCCGGTGAGATCCTCGAGCTGCAGCACCGCCATCCGATCACCCTTGCGGGTTGTCACCTGGCGGATTTCGGGCACCATCACCACAGCGCTCACCTTGGCCTTATCGGCCAGCTCTTCGAGGTTGGCCAGGGCAATGGGGGAGAGCAGCTTCACTGGTCGGCCCAGCTGCTTGAGGGGGTGATCGGAGAGGTAGAAACCCACCAGCTCCTTCTCCAACCTCAGTTTCTCGGTGGGTGGATAGTCGGCCACCGGGGCCGCCTTGGGGGCCAGCTCAGCGCCGCTAGCAGAACTAGCCCCAGCTCCGGCCAGCAGATCAAACAGGTTGCCCTGGCCGCTGGCCCGGTCCTTGGCCCGGGAGCTGGCCCAGTCGATCAGCAGATCCAGATCGGCCATCAGCTGGGCGCGGTTGGCCCCGGGCTCGAGGGCATCGAGGCTGCCGGAGTGGATCAATGCTTCGAGGGCCCGGCGGTTGAGCTGGTGGCCCGGGATGCGATCGCAGAGCTCGGCCAGGCTGGCGAAAGCCCCCTCAGTGCTGCGGGCCTCAAGCAGCTGACGAATTGCCCCATCGCCCAGATTCCGCACCGCCGAGAGCCCAAACAGAATGCGCTTGCCGACGGGCGTGAAGTCGATGCCCGAGGCATTCACATCGGGGGGCATCACCTCGATGCCCATGGCGCTGCAGTTGGCGATGTAGCGCTGCACCTTGGCGCTATCGCCGGAATTCACCGTGAGCAGGGCGGCCATATAGGCCACCGGATAGTGGGCCTTGAGGTAGGCGGTCTGATAGGTCACCGCGCCGTAGGCGGTGGAATGGCTCTTGTTGAAGCAATACTCGGCGAACAGCACCATCTGCTCGAACAGGGCTTCGGCGATCCTGGCTTCCACGCCTCGCTCGGTGGCGCCCTGGACAAACAGGCCCTGGTGCTTCTCCATCTCGCTCTTCTTCTTTTTACCCATGGCCCGCCGCAGCAGGTCGGCCTCGCCGAGGGAATAGCCGGCCAGGTCTTGGGCGATCTTCATGATCTGCTCCTGATACACCATGATCCCGTAGGTCTCATTGAGGATCGGCCGCAGCTTTTCGTGGGCGAATTCAATTGCTTCGCGGCCATGCTTGCGGTTGATGAACTTGGGGATCAGGCCGGCGTCCAGCGGCCCGGGCCGGTATAGGGCCAGGATCGAGGAGATGTCCTCCAGGGAGGAGGGCTTGAGGTCGCGCACGATCTGGCGCATGCCGCTCGATTCGAGCTGGAAGATGCCCTCCAGATCGCCGCGGCCGAGCAGGGCGTAGGTGCCCGGATCATCCAGCGGCAGGGTATCGGGATCCACCAGCACGCCGGTGCTCTGCTGCACCAGATCGACCGTCTTGTCGATCATGGTGAGGTTTTTCAGGCCCAGGAAGTCCATCTTCAGCAGGCCCATCGACTCCACGTCTTCCATGAAGTATTGGGTGATCACCTGGCCGTCGTTGTTGCGCTGCAGCGGCACCAACTCATCGAGCGGCTCGGCGGCGATCACCACGCCGGCGGCATGCACACCGAAGGTCTTGTTGGTGCCCTCGATGCGCATGGCCATGTCCACCCAGCGCTGCACAACCGGGTCTTTCTGATACTTCTCACGAAACTCAGGCGCCGGCGACTCGGCGCCGATCATCTCCTTGAGCTTGGCGGGCTTGCCGCGCACCACCGGGATCAATTTGGCCAGCCGGTCGGCGTCGCCATAGGGAATATCCAGCACCCGGGCCACGTCCTTGAGCACCGCCTTGGAGGTCATGCGGTTGAAGGTGATGATCTGGGCCACCTTGTCTTCGCCGTAGCGCTTGGTGACGTAATCGATCACCTCGCCGCGGCGCTCGATGCAGAAGTCGGTGTCAATATCCGGCATCGACTTGCGCTCGGGGTTGAGGAAGCGCTCAAACAGCAGCCCATGGATGACCGGATCGATGTTGGTGATCCCCAGGGCGTAGGCCACCAGGGAGCCGGCGGCTGAGCCGCGGCCGGGGCCCACCGGAATGCCGCTGTCGCGGGCGAAGCGGATGTAATCCCACACCACCAGGAAGTAGGTGGGAAAACCCATCTGCTCCATCACCTGCAGCTCGAAGGCCAGCCGCTCGCCATAGATCGGCTCAAACGGCCGATCGACTTCGAGCTGGAGCCGCTCCCTAAGGCCCTGCTCGGCCACCTCGGTGAGATAGCTCACCGAGGTGTGACCCTCGGGGATGGGGAAGCGGGGCATCTGGTAGCGGCCCAGGATGTCGTAGGCCTCCACCTTCTCGGCCACCCGGGCGGTGTTGGCTACGGCCCGCTCGATCACTTCCTGGGGCAGGTGGTCGGCGAAGAGGGCCAGCATCTCCGCTTCGCCCTTGATGTATTCGGTGCCGGTGTAGCGCAGCCGTTTCTCATCGCTGATCAGCTTGCCGGTGAGCACACACAGCAGGGCATCGTGGGCCTCCACATCGTTCGCACTGAGGTAGTGGGCGTCGTTGGTGGCGACCAGCTCGATGCCCAGCTCGGCGCCGATGCGGGCGATGCCGGTGTTGACGATGCGATCTTCAATGCCGCCGTGGTCTTGAATCTCCAGGTAGAAATCGCCGCCGAAGACACCCTGATACCAGCTGGCCACCTCCCGGGCCACCTCGGGGCGCCCCTGCAGGATCGCCTGGGGAATCTCACCGCCCAGGCAGGCGGTGGCCACGATCAGCCCCTCGCTGTGGGCCGCCAGGGTGGGCTTGTCGATGCAGGCGCGGGAAAAGATGCCGCGGCCGCGCATGCCGCGCAGGTGGCTGATGCTGGTGAGCTTGACCAGGTTGCGATAGCCGACGGCATTTTTGGCCAGCACCACCAGGTGGTAGCGCTTCTCCTTTTTCTGCTGGGGGTCATCAATGGAGCCATTGATGACATACATCTCATTGCCGATGATCGGCTTGATTCCCGCCTTGGTGCAGAGCTTCAGCAGCTCGATGGCGCCATACATGACGCCGTGGTCGGTCAGGGCCAGGGCCGGCATGCCCAGCTCCAGGGCCCGCTCCACCATCGCCGGCAGCTGGCTGGCCCCATCTAGGAGGCTGTAGTCGCTGTGGTTATGGAGCGGTACGAAGGCCAAGGGCAGGGACGGCCAGTGGCCCGAGAACGGTGCTCAGGTTAGGCGACAACGCAAGATCCAGCGTGGCTCACCGCCCCATTGGGGCACAGGCCACCAGATCTGGAGTCGGGTGGTTGTGCAGCACCCGGGCCGCCTGCTCGTAGTGGTGGGCCACCTGCAGCAGGCGCGGCTCCTCGAGCACGCCGGTGATCAATTGCAGACCGATCGGCAGACCCTGGGCGTCGAAGCCACAGGGCACGGAGATGGCCGGCAGACCAGCCATGTTGGCGGGGATGGTCAGCAGGTCGGCCAGATACATGGCCAGCGGGTCATTGCTGTGGGCGCCGAAGCCGAAGGCGGTGGTGGGCGAGGTGGGGGTGAGCAGCACGTCAACGGTCTCGAAAGCCCGATCGAAGTCGCGGCGGATCAGGGTGCGCACCTGCTGGGCCTTCCTGTAGTAGGCATCCACATAGCCGGCCGAGAGGGCATAGGTGCCGATCAGGATGCGGCGCTGCACCTCGTCGCCGAAGCCCTCGGCCCGACTGCGGGCGGTCATCTCCGCCAGGCTGGTGGCATCCGGGGCCCGGTAGCCGTATTTGACCCCGTCGTAACGGGCCAGGTTGGCCGATGCCTCCGACGGGGCGATCACGTAGTAGGTGGCGATGCCGTCGTTGAAGCGGGGGCAGCTCACCTCCACCAGCTCACAGCCAAGGGCCTCGAGCTGGGCGGCGGCGGCCAGCACCGAGGCCTTCACGGCGGGGTCTAGACCCTCCGCCGCAAAGCATTCGCGCACGATGCCCACCCGCAACCCCTTGATGGGTTGGTCCAGGGCGGCGACGTAGTCGGGCACCGGGGCTTTGAGGCAGGTGGCATCGCGGGGATCGGCGCCGGCGATTACCTGCAGCAGCTCGGCCGCATCGGCCACGCTGGTGCTGAAGGGGCCCACCTGGTCGAGGGAGCTGGCGAAGGCCACCAGCCCGTAGCGGCTGACCCGCCCGTAGGTGGGCTTGAGGCCCACCACACCGCAGAAGGCGGCGGGCTGGCGGATCGAGCCGCCGGTGTCTGACCCCAGGGCCGCCAGACATTCACCGGAGGCCACGGCCGCCGCACTGCCACCGGAACTGCCGCCGGGCACCCGCTCGGGGTTCCAGGGGTTGCGGCTGGGCCCGAAGGCGGAGGTTTCGGTCGAGCTGCCCATGGCGAACTCGTCGAGATTGGTCTTGCCCAGCAACACCGCGCCGGCCTGCCAGAGCCGCTCGGTGACGGTGCTCTCGTAGGGGGGCACGAAGTGCTCCAGCATCCGGCTGGAGCAGGTGGTGGGAATGCCCTGGGTGCAGAGGTTGTCCTTGATCCCCAGGGGGATGCCGGCCAGGGGAGGCAGGGCTTCGCCTGCGGCCCGCCGGGCATCGATGCGATCGGCGTCGGCCCTGGCCCGCTCGGCCGTGACCTCGAGAAAGGCGTGGATGGTGCCATCTACCGCGGCGATGCGGGCCAGGTGGTGATCCGTGAGCTCCCGGGCCGAAACCTCGCCCTTGCTCAGTTGCTCACGCCATGCGGCGATCCCCATCCACCTGATTGCCAGTTGAACTGGACGCTATCAGCCGATCTCCGTCAGGGGCTCGCCCCTGCGGGTGCGCAGCACACTGTGCTCGAGGGAGGCGGGCGCTTCGGACTGCAGATCCGAGAGGAATTCGGGCAGGCGGGCTTCGAGGGTGTGGCGGCGCAGGAAGGGGCCAAACCAGTAAATCGCGTCGGGTCCATGGGTTTCGACCCGTGCCCACCAAGCCAGGCCCAGACCATTAGCGCAGCTGCGCAGGGGCCACAGCAGGGGATTCATGGGGCAGGGGCGGGAATGGTTCCATTCTGCCTGGCGCCGGGTCCCCCCAGCCCGGCCTTAATCACAACTAGAGATCACAACTAGAGATCACAACCGGATATCACCGCTGAATCCAGCTGGCGGGGCCGGCGTCAGCCCCAGCTCCACCCCAGGCGCCTCTGCGGCAGGAGCCTCGGGCTGGAGCTCAGGCTCAGGCGGGGCCTCGGGCTCGGGCAGAAGCTCAGGTTCAGGCAGAAGCTCAGGCTGGGCCTCGGGCTCTGGCAGAAGTTCAGGCTCGGGCTGGAGCTCGGGCTCGGGTACTGCTGCGGCCACGGGCAGCTGGGGGCGTACCAGGCGCGGGGCGGGCTGGCTGCCCCGCAAGCCCTTCATCCAGCCCCGCCGGGCAACCTCGTAGAGCAGCAGGGCCGTGGCCACCGAGGCATTGAGGCTGGGGGTCACCCCCCGCAGGGGAATGCGCACCAGCTGGTCACAGTTGCGGCGGGTGAGCATCGAGAGCCCGTCGCCCTCCGAGCCGGTCACAACCACCAGGGGACCCTCCAGATCCACCTCCTCCAGGCTGAGGGCGCCTTCGCTGGCCAGTCCCACCACCCGGTAGCCCTCCTGCTTGAGGGCGTCGAGGGCCCGGTTGAGATTCACCACCCGGGCGACGGGCAGATGCTCCAGGGCGCCCGCCGCAACCTTGGCCACCGAGCCGGTGAGGCCGGCACTGCGCCGCTGGGGCAACACCAGCCCGTGGGCACCGAGGGCTTCGGCACTGCGCACGATGGCCCCCAGGTTCTGGGGATCGGTGAGGCCATCGAGGGCAATCAGCAGAGGGGGCTCGCCGATCGCAGCGCAACCCTCGATCAGGCTGGTCAGATCGAGGGTGTCGGCGGCGGCGGTCTGCAGGGTGATGCCCTGGTGCACCGCTCCGCCGGTGAGCTGGCCCAGCCGGGCCCAGGTGACCTCCTCCACCAGCACACCCGAGGCCTTGGCCTCGCGCAAGAGCTGCAGAAACTTGGTGCTGGTGCGCACCTCAGGCGTGCACCAGATGCGGTGGATCGGCCGGCCGCCCTCGAGCGCCGCCTGGGCGGGATGGCGACCCCAAATCAGGTCGGTGCTGGGGTCGATGCTGTGGCGTTCGGCCTCGCCGGCAGCCAGCGGCGGAGCGGCGTCAACGATCAGGGGCCTGGCGGCGGAGCGCAGTGGCGCCCCGGCCCGGCGCGGACCAAAACGGCCCTCGATACGGGCGCCGGGTCTGCGGTCGTAGGGCTTCCTGTCACCAATTGGTCGCCTCTCACCAAGGGGCCTTCTTTCCCCAAGGGGCTTCCTGTCGCCAAGGGGCCGCCTGTCTCCTAGGGGCCTTCTTTCGCCAAACGGTTTCCTCTCTACAAAGGGTTTTCTCTCTACAGAGGATTTCCTTTCGCCAAAGGGTTTTCTCTCCCCGTAGGAGCGCTCGTATGGTTTTTCGTAGGGCTTGTCATAGGGCTTCTCATAGGGTTTTTCAGCCCGGCTGGCGGGACGATCTGAACTTCCCTCTCGGCGGGGTTGGCGACGCAGATCACGGGGCCCAGTTTCCCGACCCTCCCGACCATCCCGACCCTCTCGAGCCTCCCGACCCTCCCGGCCCTCGCCGGCCCCTTTGAAACGGGTTGGGCGACCAGTGCCGCGACGGGGTTCAAAGCGTGGACTCATGGCGGCGTTCGCTGGTTATGGATCGTTTTCCTGCAAGTGATCTAGCAGCTCGGCCAACCGGCCTGGATCGTGGAGAAACAGCCAGCCCAATAGGGTCTCGAAGCCGGTGGCCTGGCCATAGGCCGCCGCATCGCCCCGCCGCGGCCCCCGCCCGGCCCGGTTGCGGCCGCGGCGCACCAGATCCAGCTCCGCCTCGCTAAGCAGGCCATCGAGGCACTCCAGGCAGCGGGCCTGGGCATCGGCGCGCACCACCTGAACCACCTGCTGATGCAGGGTTTGGGAGCGGGCCGGCCGGCGGCAGCGTTGCAGCCGGTGGTGCAGTTCCCACACCGCATCCCCCAGCCAGGCCAGCTGCAGGGGGCCCAGCTCAACCTTGGGGGGCTGGGGAGTCAACCCAGCCAGCCAGTTCCCTGGCGCCGCCGAATCGGGCTCGCCCCGATCAGGCGGCGAGGCTGCCAAGGGCGGTTTCCAGGTTTGGTTGCAGATGCAAAAACTCTTCCAGGCGCACGAGCTTCACGGTTTGCACCACCCGGGCGTTGCCCACCACCAGAAACTTCTGCTTGCCCTTGTTGCACTGCTTGGCCAGCTGAACCAGGGCACCAAGGCCGGAGGAATCGATGAAGTCGATCGCACTGAGGTCAATCACCAGGGGTTGGCCGCTACCGCGGTGGGAGGCGATGAAATCGCCAAACTGTTTATCGGAATAGGCATCGAGCTGGCCAGTGAAGCGGAACAGCTGGCAATGGGCCTGCTGCTCGAAGCCCCCCCGTAGGGACACCGTCAATCGCTGCAGGTCGTTGATGGCTCCAATCCCCGATCAGTTCTGCCGGGAGTGTAGGGAGTTGATTTGACTGTGCGGAAGTCGCAACAAAACTGCGACAGACCTCAGCGCCGCGCGGCCATCAGGGCGACGAAGCGGCCGAAGTGGTGGTCGGCGTCATGGGGGCCAGGGCTGGCTTCCGGGTGGTACTGGATGCCAAACACCGGGGCATCGACCATTTCCAGGCCCGCCACGGTGTGGTCGTTGAGGTTGAAGTGACTCACCCGCACCCGCCCCGCCGGCAGGGAGCTGGCATCGAGGGCAAAGCCGTGATTTTGGCTGGTGATCTCCACCTGGCTGGTGATCTCTGACTTGCCAGGGCTGCCGCAGGGGTGGTTCAAGCCGCGGTGGCCGTAGCCGAGCTTGTATGTGCTTCCGCCCAGGGCCAGGCCGAGGATCTGGTGGCCCAGGCAGATGCCGAATAGCGGCAGCTCGGACTTGGCGATCAGGGCTCGGGCCAGCTCAATGCCGCCACTGACGGCAGCAGGATCGCCCGGCCCATTCGAGAGAAACACGCCCTCGGGCTGGTGGCTGAGCACCTGCTCAAGCCGGGCATCGGCGGGCAGCACGGTGACTTCGCAGCCGTGGGCAACCAGCCGCTCAAGAATGGCCCGCTTGATGCCGAAGTCGATCGCCACCACGCGGTAGGGGCGCTCTGGGGCCGGTTGCAGCCGCGCATCGAAGGGCACCCCACAGGCCTGCTGCCACTGGTAGGGCTGCTGGGTGGAAACCTGGGCCGCCAGGTTGAGGCCCTGCATCGACGGGGCCCTGCGCACCTGCTCCAGCAACTCCACGGCCGGGGTGCCATCGCTGCTGATGGCACCGTTAATTGCCCCGCCCTCGCGCAGGTGGCGCACCAGGGCGCGGGTGTCGACGGCCCGGATTCCCACCACCCCATGGCCGGCCAGCCAGGGTTCCAGCTCCCCCTCGGAGCGCCAGTTGCTGGCCCGGGGTGCCAGCTGGCGGGCAATCACGCCGCGCACGTGGGGGCGGTCCGCCTCCTGATCGGCGCCGTTGACGCCGGTGTTGCCCAGCTCGGGGTAGGTGAAGGTCACCAGCTGGCCGCTGTAGCTGGGGTCGGTGATCACCTCCTGGTAACCGGTCATACCGGTGTTGAACACCACCTCACCGATGGCCGTGCCGCGGGCGGCAAAGGCCTCACCCCGCAGCACCGTGCCATCGGCCAGCACCAACAGGGCAGGGGCCTGGCTCAAGGGTTCGATGCAAGTGAAGTGATCATCCCGCAGCCGGCGCTGGCAGGGCCTGACGCAAGCGCTCCAGGGCCTGCCAGCCGCCGCCCGAGGCGAGGGCCGCCTGGGCCTGCTCCAGCCCCTCCGCCACGCTGGCGGCCCGGCCAGAGGCCCAGAGCACCAGGGCAGTATTCAGGGCCACGACATCGCTCTGGGCCCGGCTGCCCTGACCCTGCAGCACGGCTTCGAGAATGGCCCGGTTGGTGGCCAGATCGCCCCCGGCCAGGGCAGCCAGGGGGGCCCGCTGCAGGCCCAGCTGCTCGGGATCGAGCTGGTCGCTGCGCACCGCGCCTGCCTCCACCAGCCGCAACTCGTTGACGCCGGCCAGGGAGGCCTCATCCAATCCCCCCTGGCCGTACACCACCACCGCCCGCTGCAGGCCCAGCCGAGCCAGGGCATCGGCCATGGGATCGAGCAGGTCGGCCCGGGCCACGCCCAGCACCTGGGCATCGGGCCGCAGCGGATTGACCAGGGGACCCAGCAGGTTGAACACCGTGCGCACGCCCAGGCTGCGGCGCAGGGGAGCCAGACCCACCAGGGCCGGATGCCAGCCAGGGGCGAACAGAAAGGTGAGGCCGGCCTGGGTCAAGGCGCCAATCACCTGGGCCTGGGGGGCCTGCAGGTGGATGCCGGCGGCCTCGAGCACATCGGCCGAGCCCACCCGGCCACTGGCGCTGCGGTTGCCGTGTTTGGCCACATGGGCGCCGCAGGCGGCCGCCACAAAGGCCACGGCCGTGGAGATGTTGAAACTGTCAGCCCCGTCGCCGCCGGTGCCGCAGGTATCGACCAGGGGCAGGTCCGGCCGGGCCGCCGGGAGGTCACAGGCCTGCCGCAACACCTGGGCCATGGCTGCTAGTTCCTCGCCACTGGCCCCCTTGGCCCGCAGGGCCGCCAGCAGGGCGCCGGTGAGTACCGGATCGATCTGCTCGGCCAGCCAGCCCTGCATCAGGCCGGTGGCCTCGGCGGAGCTGAGCGACTGCCCGTTCAGCAGTTGCTCCAGCAAGACTGGCCAGGGTTGGGCAGGTGCCATCGGGTGCGGCCAGAAAAAAGCCCGGGTGCAATGCACGCCGGGCCGGGTGATGGGGACCCTCCCACTATCACCCGAAGAGGGGGAAATTGGCGATGCCCCAGGGGAATTTCATCTAGGTCTGCTCCTGGTCTGCGGTGTCGAAACTCGAACCAACCGCCGCACTGGCGGCGGGAGTGGCCGTGGCAGCGGGCCGAAAACCCGCCTCCCAGATGGCCCTGGTGCGGCTGTGCAGCTGCTGGCGGCTGAGGCCCCAGAGCCGCAGGGCCTTGGCCAGATCGGCGCTGAGGTCGTGGGCGCCGGGAAAATTCTCGTAGCGCATCAGCAAGCGCGCCGCATCCACCAGGTGGGCATCGGCGGGTTGCTCGGCCGCCAGCAGGCGATCCACCACATCCCTGTCGGTGGCATAGAGGGGATGGCTCTGGTCGTTGCTGCTGGGTTCCATCAGGGCGAAGCAGGCCCGCCTAGCCTGCCGCAAAAGCAGCTGCCTAGGTTGGGCCCACCTGTGCACCTGGCCCCTGATGGGAGCCCTTCGGCTGGACCTGATCCGGCGCTACCTGCGCCCCCATCGCCGCCAGGTGCTGCAGGGCGCAGCGGCCCTGGTGGTGGTGAACCTGTTGAGCGTCTCGATTCCGCTGCTGGTGCGGCGGGTGATCGATGACCTGCAGGACGGCTTCGCCCTGGGGGATGTGCTGGCCCAGGCGGGCCTGATCGTCGCCCTGGCCAGCGTGATGGGGGCAGTGCGCCTCTACTCGCGCATGCTGGTTTTCGGCGTGGGCCGGCAGGTGGAGGCCGACCTCAAGCAGCAGATCTTTGACCACCTGCTGCTGCAGGAACCGGGCTGGGTGCAGACCACCGGCAGTGGCGAGCTGATCAGCCGGGCCACCAGCGATGTGGAAAATGTGCGCCGCCTGATGGGCTTTGCCGTGCTCAGCCTCACCAACACGGTGCTGGCCTACGCCCTCACCCTGCCGGCCATGCTCGCCATCGATCCCTGGCTGAGCCTGGCAGCGGTGGGCCTCTACCCGGTGATGCTCGTGGTGGTGCGCCTGTTCGGCGGCCGGATGATGCGCCAGCAACGCCGCCAGCAGGAGGCCCTGGCTTCGCTCAGCGACCTGATCCAGGAAGACCTTTCCGGCATCAGCGCCATCAAGATCTACGGCCAGGAGAGCACGGAGCAGGCCGCCTTCGCAGGCCGCAACCGCACCTATCGGGATGCGGCCCTGAACCTGGCCCGCACCCGCAGCACCCTGTTCCCCCTGCTGGAGGGGATCGCCTCCATCAGCCTGCTGCTGCTGCTTGCCCTGGGTAGCGGCCAGCTCGAGAGCGGGCTGCTGACGATCGGCGACCTGGTCGCCCTGATCCTGTTTGTCGAGCGGCTGGTTTTCCCCACCGCCCTGCTCGGCTTCACCCTCAATACCTTCCAGACAGGCCAGGTGAGCCTCGAGCGGGTGGAGGAGCTGCTGCAGCGCAGGCCGCTGATCGTCTCGCCAGAACGGCCCCAGGCCCCAGCCCAGCCCGGCCGCGGGGCGGTGCAGGCCCGCGGCCTGACCGTGCGCTATCCAGGGGCGCCCAGGCCCGCATTGGTAGATGTGAGTTTTAGCCTCAAGCCCGGCGAGCTGGTGGCGGTGGTCGGCCCGGTGGGCTGCGGCAAAACCACCCTGGCCCGGGCCTTGGGGCGGATGGTGGAGGTGGAGCCAGGCCAGCTCTGGCTCGATGGGGTCGATATCACCAGGCTGGAGCTCTCAGCCCTGCGCGATCGGGTGGGGCTGGTGCCCCAGGAGGGCTACCTATTCACCGCCTCCCTGGCGGACAACCTGCGCTACGGCAAACCGGAAGCGCCGCTGGAGCAGGTGGAGGAGGCCGCCCGCCAGGCCCGACTGGAGGGCGATATCAAGGGGTTCCCAGATGGATATCAGACCCTGGTGGGGGAGCGGGGCATCACCCTCAGCGGCGGCCAAAGGCAACGCACGGCCCTGGGCCGGGCCCTGCTGGTGCAGACGCCCCTGCTGGTGCTCGACGACGCCCTGGCCAGCGTTGACAACAACACGGCCGCGGCGATCCTCCACAGCCTGCGCGACCAGCAGGGGCGCACCATCTTGATGATCAGCCACCAGCTCTCGGCCGCCGCCGCCTGCGACCGGGTGCTGGTACTGGAGCAGGGACGGCTGGTGCAGCAGGGCCCCCACCTCGAGCTGCTGGCCGAGACCGGCGGCACCTACCGGCGCCTCTGGGACCGGCAGCAGGCCAGCGAGCAACTGCAGGCGGCGGGCTGATCTCAATACTTGTTGAGCAGCCCAGAAAAGATCCCAGGCTCCGGCTTAGGTGGGGAGAGAATTCCTCCACCTGCCAGGTCGCCATGGAGCCCGCTGCCCCCTTCCCCGGCCTGCCCTACCGGCTGCGCTGCACCCTGACCTTCGGCGACATCTACGGCCAGATCCTGATCTGGATGCTGGTGATCTTCGCCAGCCTGGCTGCCGGCCTGGCCCTGATGGGGGCCAGCAAGCCAATCTTTGCCCTGGTGGGGGTGGGGGTGATCCTGGTGCTGTCCCTGCCCTTTTTGCTCTTCGCCTTCACCACCACCCTGCTTAACCACATTGCCCTGGAGCCAAACGCAGAGCCCAAAGGGGCTGCCTAGGCTGAACTGCGATCGCCCTATTGCAAGTGTTCGGCCTGTTTGAGACCGCAACCCCCACCCAGGCAGCCCATGCGGTGCTGGGCACCCCGATTGACGCCCAGCCGGGCCCCGGCCAGAGCGTGGCTGTATTTGGCTGTGGCTGTTTCTGGGGAGCGGAGAAGGGGTTCTGGCGCCTGCCCGGGGTGGTGACCACGGCGGTGGGCTATGCCGGCGGCTCGGCAGATAAGCCCAGCTACAACCAGGTGTGTTCGGGCCACAGCGGCCACAGCGAGGTGGTGCGGGTGGTGTGGGAAACAGCTCTGGTCGACTTCAGCGACCTGCTCAAGCTCTTTTGGGAATGCCACGACCCCACCCAGGGAGATCGACAGGGGAATGACCGCGGCAGCCAATACCGCTCGGTGATCTATCTGGACGATCCGGGCCTGATGGGGTTGGCCCAGGCCAGCCGCCAGGCCTACCAGCTCCTGTTGAGCGGGGCGGGCTTCGGGCCGATCACCACCGAACTGCGCAGCAACCAAACCTTTTGGTATGCGGAGCCCTATCACCAGCAGTATCTGGCCAAGCCCGGCAGCCGCCCCTACTGCTCCGCCCAGCCCAGCGGGCTGCGCTTGGGCGCCTTTGAGGGCGCCAGCTACAAGCTGGACCCCCGGGTGTGGAACTCCTACGACTGGTCGGTGGCCCACTGCGTGCTGCGGGGTGACAATGCCCCCATCCAGCTGGCCTAGATGATGCCGGTGCTGCCCATTCCCATGCTGCTCCTCTCGCTGCTGTCGATGGGTTCGCCCTGGTGGGAGGACTACGGCATCACTGAGAAGTTCCTCTGCCCCAACGAGCGCGCCGTGACCCTGGAGCGCAATGATGCACAGGCCTCACTGATCGCCGGCCGCTTCCGCTCCACCCTGTTTAGGGAAGACTCCAACCTGCCTGGCCTGCGCTACCGCAATGAACAGATGACCGTGATTCTGCGGGGCGACGTGCTCACCATGGAACAGTCGTTCCAGCGGCTCGAATGCCTGCGCACCCAGCAAGTGTGATGCAGGTGCAGCCATGACTCCCTGGCCCGATCGGGCAGTGATCCTCGCCCTGCTGATCACGCTGGGGCTGTGTTTTGCCCTGGTGTTTTGGAGTGTGAGGCTCAATCCCCGCCCCGAACCCCAGCTGCAATGGCGAGACCGCCAGGCGCCCCAGGCCATGGTGCAACCGCTGTGACAGGGCCGGAGCAAACGCCACCCCGCCGGCTCCACCCCCTGCCAAAGGGCCTGGTGGAGCTCTACGGGCTGCTGGCGGTGCTGTTTGTGTTGGTGCCGGAATGGATGGCGGGGGGCGCCCTGCTGGGCTTCCGGTCCAACCGCAGGGGATCAGACCTGCCGGCAGCGGCGGCCGTGTGGCAGAAGCTGCCGGAATTGCGCCTGGCCACCATGGGCCTGGCCGACCTGCGGCTGCTGGCGCTGGAGCAGGGCATCGCTGGCTACGCAGGCCTGGGCCGAGACCGGCTCAGCGCCAGACTTATCCGGTCTTTGAAGCCCAAGCAAAAGCCCCAGCAGAAGCCCCGCAAAGCGCTGTGGTAGTTTGATTTCGCCGGGGCGTAGCGCAGCTTGGTAGCGCACCACTTTGGGGTAGTGGGGGTCGCAGGTTCAAATCCTGTCGCTCCGATTTAAGAGGGACGTATTGCTAATTATTAAAGCCGCTTACCCTAAAGCGGCTTTTTCTTAGGCAAAATTTCTTTCCCACCAAGAAATCAATATAAGAAAACAAGAATAACCGACGCTCTGCCAATCAAAATGGACAGAACCTTCAAATCAAAAGGGCTTAATCCGGCCGAGCACATTTTAGATGGAAGGGCATGTCGTCATTTAAAAATCCTCCATGTAAACGCCTACGAAATAGAAGGAGGAGCGGCACGGGCTGCCAATCGTATCCATAGAAGCATGGTTGATTATGGAGAAGTCAACGGGATAGGGTCTAAAATGCGGGTAATTCATAAACAAACAAGTGACACCAGTGTCATCGGGGGGACAGTACCCCAAAGCCGCTTTTGGTCAAGTATTCACCATCGCATCAGCAGGCATTCGAAGCGAAGCTTTAGTACAACCAATCCCAATTGGAATTCCTACGCCTGGCCAGATACCGGTCTTGGCAACGAAATCCATGAGCTCTACATCCAGGGAGAAGCTGATTTAGTGCACCTGCATTGGATGGGTGATTCAACTCTCTCGATTGAAGAAATCGGTCGCCTGACCGTGCCACTGGTATGGACACTTCACGATCAATGGGCTTTCTGCGGTGCAGAGCACTACACCAGACCTCCTCAAGCTGATGAAACAGAAAGCAGCGATGACCGGTTTGTATTGGGCTATCCGCCTACGAGCCGCCCCGATGGGGAGTCAGGCCCTGACCTGACTCGCCGCACTTGGCTGCGCAAAAAAAATGCCTGGCGGAAGGCGATTCATATTGTTACACCCAGCAAATGGATGGGCGAATGCGCGAGACGAAGTCAGCTAATGGAGGATTGGCCGATCATGGTGATCCCATATCCCATTGATCTGACAATCTGGGCACCACTCGATCAGCAACAAGCACGTGCCATTCTGCAACTACCGCTGGATCGCCCATTGGTGCTTTTCGGCGCAGTTGGCGGGACAGTCGACAGCCGCAAGGGCGCCGACCTCATGCATGAAGCTCTACAAAAGCTAAAGATAGAGATGAAAGACACTACTCTCGACAAACTGGAACTAGTGGTTTTTGGCCAAAGCAAACCAACGGAGGTGCCCAATCTTGGCTTCCCGATTCACTACAGTGGCAGACTTAACGACAACATTAGCTTACGCCTGCTCTATGCCGCCGCCGATGTGTTTGTAATCCCATCCCGCCAGGACAACCTGCCCAACACCGGCCTGGAAGCCCACGCTTGTGGCACACCCGTCGTCGCGTTCCGCACAGGTGGATTGGTGGATATTATCGATGACCGAGTAACTGGTGCTCTAGCTGAACCATTCGATACAAGTTCGCTGGCCCAATCCTTGAAGTGGGTTTTAGAAAATTCTCAGCGACGAAAAGAGTTAGGTGCAGCAGCGCGAAGGCGAGCTGAATACCTATGGAATCCACCCAAGATAGCCGGAATGCATCGAGAGCTATATGAGACCGCAATCAACATGGACCATAACAATCAAGAACATAGACACCGAAGGAATCAATCAATATAGACGAAGCTGGCAATGAAATGCCAATGCCTGGACTTGATTAAATCTATGGGCACAAACCTGAGGCAAACTGTATTAACATTAAATCCAATATGAGATCACCAGGGTCCTACTTTATGAAGCAATAAGCTCTGCCCGCCATAGCAAGCGCTCCAGCCTTGCCATGCACTGGCAGACCACATGCAGCACTCGCTCTGTCATGACCGCGAGATAAAATCGCAAATTGAAACGGTAGCTGAATGCACCTAGGCTGCGATCGGTATACCTGTTAAACCGCAGGGCGTGGAATGTCCCGCTAAAATTTATCAGAGTTGCTGAGCAAGGTATTAATACAGCGACATTTTGAGCCGCCACAGCCTCTGCAGGAAGCTGCCCAGCAACTGCTCGTTCAGCAGCCACTCCGGGGTTTTGGTGTAGATGAAATCGGCCGAAGGTAATATGTGGTGGGGTGAAATATCGGACCGTCGGGGCTTAGGCAGTTGGCCTATTCTGAGCAGGCAGGATTTTGACCAAACTCATAGACGAAGAATTCTCCGCAAGAGAACGAACCCTGCACCAGTTGCTCATTCATCGCAAACTACTTCATGCCATCCTGTCTGCCAGCAATGCCAGCATCCGCAGACGATTGCCAATTGTTGAGAAATATCAAATCCACTCGCGACGAGAAGTGCTCTTGGGAGCGGTAGATTGGCTGAACGCCCTACCCTAGGATAGGGCAGCTATTTTGTGGTTTACGATATAGTTTTTAGACCAATAAAGCTCTCGAGCAGGGCATGATCCTATTTTTCGAGATGTCCATTAGCAATTTCCAACATTAATGCAGCCACAAGCGAAATAATCCAGACTGAAGTTGCCAGATTCTTGCATGAATGATGGCGTTGCAAAGCCGGTAAAACTCGTTAAGATTACAAGATCTCCAATCAGACATGGCGCTAAACATCACCCACGTCAATGCATACGATCTTGAAGGAGGAGCTTCGCGTGCTGCCTACCGAATACATCGCAGTCTGGCTGACTATGGAGAGGATCTCGGGCTCCGATCACAGATGCGGGTCATTCATCAGCAATCAGATGACAGAAGCGTCATCGGAGGCACGGTGTACCAAAGCCGGATGTGGGCCAGCATCCACACACGCCTGAGCAGGCGATCCAGGCAGGGCTTTCAAACCATCAATCCATCCTGGCACTCATATGCATGGCCAAACACCGGCTTAGGAAAAGAGATGGAGCGGCGCCACCTCCAGGGCGAAGCGGATGTTGTACACCTGCACTGGATGGGTGATTCCACCCTCTCCATTGAGGAAATTGGTCGTCTGACAATGCCATTGGTATGGACAATGCACGACCAATGGGGCTTCTGCGGAGCTGAGCATTATACTAGCCCCCCCGATCTAGGTGAAACAGAAAGTAGCGATGAGCGTTTTGTACTGGGCTATCCAGCGTCAAGCCGCCCTATTCAAGAGGCCGGCCCTGACCTAACTCGACGCACCTGGCTACGAAAAAAAAGTGCCTGGCAGAGGGCGATTCAAATCGTTACGCCCAGCAACTGGATGGCAGAATGTGTCCGACGAAGCGCTCTCATGAGGGAATGGCCTGTCAAGGTCATACCTTATCCCATTGATCTAACAACTTGGGCACCATTTGATCAACGTCAAGCACGTTCCATTCTGCAACTACCACCGGATCGCCCATTGGTGCTGTTCGGCGCAGTTGGCGGCACAGCCGACAGCCGCAAAGGCGCTGATCTTATGTTGAAAGCACTGCAAAGGCTAAAAACAGAATTAGCTGAGACACCATTGGCGCAACTAGAATTGGTAGTATTCGGTCAGAGTGAACCAGCAGAGCAGAGTATTCTTGGGTTTCCCATTCACTACATTGGCAAGCTCAAAGACAATATCAGCTTACGCTTGCTATATGCCGCAGCTGATGTTATGATTGTCCCATCCCGCCAGGAAGCTTTCGGACAAACAGCTTCCGAAGCTCACGCCTGCGGCACTCCCGTCGTCGCATTCCGCACGGGTGGGCTCGTCGATATTATTGATGAGCGAATTACTGGTGCTTTAGCTGAACCGTTTGACCCAAATTCGCTAGCTCAATCCTTGCGATGGGTCCTAGAAGACACCCAAAGGCTCAGACAGTTAGGTACAGCGGCACGCTGCCGGGCTGAGAAACTCTGGGATCCAAAAAAAGTATGCAGAATGTATTACGACCTATACCAAGAGCTTGCAAACACCTAAGCAATTGTTTATGAATTAATGCTCAGTTCAAATTTATGCATTCAGCCCAAAGCAATAACATCAGCCATAAGCACTACGCAAGCAACAGAGAGAGGGTCATTTAAATATCTTACCAAAATTTAGCCAATGAAAGCTAATAAAAAGAGAATACGAAGGCAACAATAAAGCTAGTGAAAATCATAAAAGGAAATTAAATGGGACCTTTTTGTTAACTACACCAAACAGATTAGCACCTACAAATCAAGATCCACTACTGCTCAAACAATAAATTGCGTCAATCTCAATACTTAAGCAATACAAAGCTGTAATCGTGAATTCAGTTGGCTTTCCTTAGGCGTGAGACGAAGCGCTTGCCCTTACTTTTGAGATCCCATTGATTCTGACGCCTAAATGAATATGATCTCCAACGATCTTCAAGGTAGGACCAATCATTTAAGGGAACCCTACTGAAGAAAAGCGCCTCAAGTTGATCGAACAAAAAGTCTGCCAAAACAGACTCACGAAAGCAACTACGCCAAACATTTTGAGCTGCCAAACTCATCTCTGGCCATCTACTTATAAAATAGTCAATAATACTAGGGAGCTCGCCTACTCTTCCCTCAGCGATTCGTATTGAGCATGAGTTCCAATCAACGCCTTCGGGTGGCACCCAATCATCAGAGATTATAATTGGTACCCGTCCCAGACTAAGTACTTCGTATAGGCGGTAACTTGAAGTGCCAATACCCCGCGGACAAAGCACAAATTGAGAGTTTGAAATTTCTTGCAAGTAAGCCAGCTGTTCATCAGATGTATGATTAAACCAGCGCTGAATTTGAGAAGAAGGACCGAGCTCGTGATGAACTGTCATCAAATCAAGCACTTTTTGTCGAATTGGATGACTTATGCTGCCTCGAAATGATAGTTTAAATTCAGGATGATCAAGCTGCGGATTGAAGGTAGCTAGCTCTTTATTTGGTGATGCCCATGGATAGGGGATGGCTCGAGTCCAGCCAGGATCGTACGACTGCCTAGGCAGACAGACATACAAGCCGGGCAAAAACGCAACCGGCGAATCTGCATAATTAAGGGCGAAACATTTATGAGGAAATTGCTGAAGCAAGCTTGTCTTTTGAAAGCAAGAAAAATCATGCTGAGATTTAAATCTATTGCTCTCTAAAAATAAGATAACATCGGCCAAATTAGGATCATCAACTTGAAAATGGCGCGAACTGCTTGTCAGGATATCACCCACCCTCCGAATAAAATTATCGCCCTCCCAATCATTGTGATACTCTTGAAGTGTCGCCAGAAAAATATTCATCGAGCAAAAGATAATAGAAAATAAAACTATCTGCTGGGAATAGTTTCAGAATTAACGAAGAATGCGTCCAGACGATCGATGACACCATTCAGTCCGTCACAACCTTGGCCATAGAAACCAGCCACTTTGAACTTAGGGCCTAAAATATTAACTATGTCACTAAAGTGACTATGGCATATATCCCCTGAGTCAAAGGAAACTTCTGCCAAAACACTAAACACCTGATTGTTGGCCAATAGTTCACTTGCTCCAAGAAGCACTTGGCCATCAAAGCCTTCAGTATCAGTCTTGAGCATGCCAATAGTATTTATACTTCTATCCTTGCAGATATCATCAAGTTTGGCAACAGAAACACTCTCGTAATTAGCTTCACTATAATGTAATTCGACTTCGTCGCCAGGACGTTTGATATGATTCATTTGGTTTGTACCATCGCAAGTGATCAGTACAGACCCGTTAGTATCTCCGACCGCGCTATGGATGGCTGTCCAACGAGGATCCAGCTCAGCCTTAATCTTAAGTTCGCGGAAAGTCTGAGTAACCGGTTCGAAACTAATCACAGAGGAATGGGGAGCTGCAGATAATGCAGAACTAGCGAATTGGCCTGTATTTGCGCCTACGTCAATTATCAAGTCTAAGCAATGACTCCACCCGTATCTCTTGATATCATGGAAAAGACTTATGCCCTTGGGGACGCTACCAGGACCATAAATAAATCCTCGAAATTGGTTAACCAGTGCTTTGATTGCTTGCATTTAAAAGAAAAGGAATAGCTGATTAACTACCAATAGGGCGTTATCGCCAAAGAATTATTAAACCAGTAAAGACTAAAGATCATATCGCACTAGTGCTTCTCGAAAAATCCGGCTTCGGTGCACGCATGAGAACAAAAAATAGGCGGAAGACATGGGTCTGGTGGGCTGGACTGCTCAGTCAACAAAATTAGTGAAGGGGCCAAAAGGAGAGAATATACAGGCCTCATTGTAAATCCCTTTCAGAGGCGTGGCAACCACCATGAGCTGCTTCGAAGCCTAAAACTGGGTTATGCGCTGGTAGTAGTCATGCCATGATCAGTAAGGACGTGAAGTCAAGTTTCATGAACATGGCGTGCATGCCGGCAGGGGTAGCCGGTAGTGATGGGTTTAAATCAAGCAAGCTTGAACAGTTGATGGCACCAGCCCTCGTATAGCTATGGAATTCTCTCCGTAAAGGCGTAACACGGATCCAATGCCAGCTCGCCAGAATCCAAATCTCTATCACTGGATGAGCCAAGCCTCTGGAGTTGTCCTATGCTAGCTCGCACTGGGAGGTGTGCTTAGGAAGGCAGTAGATGCCTGTACTGGAACGGCCAGCCGTCGCAGGTAACCGGGAGGTAGTGTTTTAATTAGCCGGGCCAAATGGTGCCGATCTAGGTTACCTGCATGTTGGTAAAGCATAAATCGCAGCAGGTCAAGACAAACCCAGGAAGGAGTGTGATTTATAGTATCCCACCGATGTCAAGATGAATCTGCAGTTGACTAGACTTCTTTTGCAGGGATTTCAAGATCATGCTATTTGTGAAGTATCGCAATCCGCAGAGCCGTCATACCTTGGCAACACAAAAGCCTGCAAATACAGCTTTTACTAAATTTTATTTTACAATAAAAACCAATAAAAACCCAAGGGAGCACCTAGTGTAAAATGAATTATCATTAATATACAGCGGCGGGGAAGAAGCATTTAATGGTACTCAAGCTTTTGCTCTAAAAAACTATATGAAATGACGCTTGTTGGCTTCGGTCACCGCAACTCTGGAGCCATCGTTGCTGAAAAACTGAAATGACCGCCACTCCACCAGTTATCCTCAAAATAGAAAAAAATACAGATTTTTACCTTGCTGCTAGCATTAAAGCTTTATAAGATTAATTAGATTTTTGGGCGCAAAATATTCAAGATAATCTTTCTGCTGAGGGAAGGCCAACTACCTTGCTAGGCTTGGTCTATGGTCCGGCTCTATTCTGTCGACTGCTTTTTGAAGGATTCGTGCGGCATAGGCAAGATGGTCGCTTAAGCATTTATTTATTTTCTGACATGAAATTATTGACTAAGATCTACTATTTGATTTTAAGAATGTATATACTTCACTGGTTTCTTGCCAACCTAAAGACACTATGGCAACTGGAGCCTATAAAGCAGGCTGGACCGTCCACTTTGTATCCAACTATCGAACTCTGACAAGTCAATCGATTAAAAAAAGGATTCAGCTTGGACGATATAAATTGAATTATTAAAATGTTTTGTGTAAAATTTATTTATAAATTTTCGGGCTCGAGATATGCTTTGCGCTTAATCTATTTTTTATAAATCTCCAGCACTGATAATGCGGCAGCAATAAAGTAATTAAGCATGTCAGCGGCTCGCCGGATTTGAGGTCACCCCAGGCCATTACTTTAACTGAAAACCAAATAAGCTTTGCATAAGTTCGGAATCCAAATAGTTCGTCCTTGCCTGCATACCATCTCCAATAGCGTTCGAGTACCTGTGGGAGGGAATTGCGAATATTGCAATAAACCTGCAGTGAAGGATCGCCAAGTACATCAAAGCCTGCAGCTGCGAGCCGGCTACCAAGTTCTGCATCTTCGGAATGACGCAAGGTATCATTATAGCCACCAACGGCCTCAACAGCGCTTGAGCGCACCATTGTGCCGAAGGTGATGAAGGATGCCCCTTTCGATGCAATACGTGGTACTCCTGCCTTGAAGAGATTTCGGGCTCTCCATTTAGAGACTAGACCCTGAGGATTGGGATCCGTTATCAAGCCAACGACAGCGGCAATGTTGCGATCCTGAAACCATGGCAAGGTGCGAGCGGCGAAATCGGCAGGGAGCTTGTTGGTGGCATCACAACAGAGCACGAAGTCATGGAGTGAAACATCCATCGCCAGTCGCCGCGCAGCTCCCCGGCCGAGATTAGCCGGTTGGCGCAGAACCCTGACTCCCGCCGATTCTAAAATGACGGCACTTTGGTCGGTTGAACCATCATCAATGGCGAAGACTTCATCGAGTGCTGGACACTGACAACGCAGGGAATCGACTGCGTCAAGGACAGTCGAAGCATTATTAAAGAATGGAACGTAACCGGAAATGCCCACAGCGTGAATAAGATTTAGTTTGAGTGAGATCTAGTTTAATCAGGCCTGGCCGAGGCAGGATTTGCCTAGGGTGTGGCTTAATTTAAACGACTTGCTGGTTTGCTTTCTAGAGCAAACGATCCAAACAAAGCAGATTTAGAACAGATTCTGTCCTAGGCATGGGCATGTTGGATTTTGTCAGCCACGATCTTCTTTGCCCATAGACCCCAAAATCCGGCCTATCCCTTGCGTACCCCTTTTCAGGCCAGCCAGCTGATTTTCCCCCAAGCTGGTGAAAGGCGCAATTTCCCATGACCCCCACGACCCTTGAGCGGCCAGCTGGCCAGCTCATCGCCACCATCATCCCCACCAAAAGCGACCCCCAGCAGCGACCCCGCACCGACCCTGCTGCCACGAAGGGGTTTGGCAGTGGCGGGGCCGCAAAGGGCAGAAAACGCAAGGCCGGCGGCAAGCGCAGTCCGGCCCTCAGCAAGGCCGACTGGGGTCCCTTGGGGAAGCACCCCGATCTCGATGCGATCGTTGCCCGCCAGCGCCTGCACCTACCCCTCTGCGGCCGGCTGAGCGAACTGGAAGTAAACCAGGCCTGGAAGCGCTGTGCCAGTGAGCACCATCCCGACCGCGGCGGCGAGCACGACACCATGCAGTTGGTGAACGGAGCGCGGGATCTGCTGCTGGGCCGCAGCCTCAGTTGAACTCCTTTGCAGGTAATCTTAAGCCGCCAGCGCTTCGGCCTCGACGGGCTGCACCGCAAAGGGCAGGGCGGAGACCTCCTGTTGGCTTAGCCGCCGGCTCCAGGCACCGGCCACCGGGTGGTTCCAGCGGAAACCCGCCTCCTTGGCTTTGTGACGTTCGGCATAGGGAAGATTGGCCCGATACAGCAGACGCGGCTGCAGGGCTGCCGCCAGCAGGGCCTCCAGGTCGCCGCAGCGCTCGAACACCTGCACTAAGTAGATGCAGTCGGTGAGGGCCCGGTGGGCCGCCCACACCGGCACCCCGTAGGCCAGGGCCAGATCTCGCACCGATGGGGTCCCCCGCAGCTGCCGCTCCGCTGGCCAGCGGATGTCCTCCATCGAGCAGATCCAGGGCTTGTTGATGGCGGGCAAGGGATCCCGGCCAAACCACTGGGCATCAAAGCCAGCGTTGTGGGCCAGCACCGCATCGGCAGCCGCCACCAGGGCCTCGAAATACTCCAGGCCGGCCCGCCAGGGCTGGACCAGGCGGGTCACGGCCGCCGGGATGCCATTGATGGCCTCAGCCGGATTGGCCTGGGCCGGCAGCAGGAAGGAAACCTGGGCCAGCACCGCCCGCTGGGGCACCTGAAACAGCACTGCCCCCACCTCGATGCACTGGGCAGAGGCTGGTTCCAGGCCCGTTGTCTCGGTGTCGAGAATCAGCAGGGTGGTTGGTGACTGGCTGGCTGTCGAGGGGGGAAGTGGCGAGGGGGAAGGGGGCGCCTGGGGCAGATCGCCCTGCTCCCAGAGGCTGGGCTGCACCTCCTGCGGAGAGGTCACGCTTGATTGGGCGGCTAAGTCCCAATTCTCCCAGCCCATGGCCGGCGTTAGCCAGGTCTGCCGGCCTAGGCTGATCCCAGTGCAATTGGATTCGGGCCGTGGCTGTGGCTGTTGGAGACCAGGCCCCCCTGATCGCCCTGCTCGATCAGCACGGCAAGCAATGCCGCAGCGACCAACTGGCGGGCAAATCCCTTGTGCTGTTCTTCTATCCCAAGGACGAGACTCCAGGCTGCACGGCCGAGGCCTGCGCCTTCCGCGACAGCTACGCCGATCTCCAGGCCCTTGGCGCCGAGGTGTGGGGGGTCAGTGGTGACGCTGCCGCCAGCCACCAGCGCTTCGCAAGCCGCCACAACCTCCCCTATCCCCTGCTGGTGGATCAGGGCAACAAGTTACGCCAAGCCTTCGGCGTGCCCGCAGTGCTGGGCCTGCTGCCTGGCCGGGTCAGCTACGTGATCGACGGCCAGGGCGTGATTCGCCACATTTTCAACAACCTCCTCGATGGAGCCGCCCACCGCAACGAAGCCAGGGCGGCCCTGCAACGGCTCGCCCTCTGACCATGACGCGCTGGCGCCAACGGGGTGACATCTGGGAACTGGAACCGGCGGCGCTCGAGCGCGGCACCCTTGAATTCATCGGCGGCAGCTACCTGGCCGCCTCGCCCCAGCTCAGCTACCGGCGCCTGCTGGAGGCCTTGGCAGCCCTGGGCTGGCGGGTGCGAGCCTGGAGCTACGTGCCTGGGTTTGACCATCAAGACCAGGCCAACCATGCCTGGCGCCGCTTCCGCCAGCTGCGCGGCGTTGACCAGGCCTCGCTTCGACTCGGCCACAGCCTCGGCTGCAAGCTGCACCTGCTGGCACCGGATGGGGGCCGGGGATCCAAATCCCTTGTGTGCCTGAGCTTCAACAATTTCTCAGCTGAGCGCTCGGTTCCCCTGCTGGCGGAGCTGGGCCAACAGTTCAACTTTCGCAGTGAGTTCAGCCCTTCACCGGAGGAGACTCTCAAGCAAGTGGCCCGCAACTACCGCCAGCCCCGCAACCTGCTGGTGCGCTTCAACCGCGACCAGATCGACCAGAGCAAGAGGCTGCTGGGGGTGCTGCAGAGCCGACCGGGGGACGCCAGCCAGCTTCAGGAGCTGCCCGGCGACCACCTGGCCCCAGCCAGTGCCGGGCTGCGCCAGAACCTGCTGGGCAAGTGGGCCGATGATCCGACCCGCCAGCAGGCCCTGGATCGCATCGCCCGCAGCATTGATGATTGGGACTGCGAAGGAAAAAAGGCAATCGGTTGAAGCCGCGGTCAATTAGCTGCAAAGCCCAGAAAGCAATTAAATTTGCAGGCAAGACCATTCAACCTGACATTATTTAACTTTTGTAGCAACTGCTCAACGGTATTACCTGGCACCTGCCTAACTAAAACTTGCGTCTAACGAACACGTGCGAACTTCAGCTGGTGCATGGGTAACTAGCTGCTGACAGCGGGCGAATTATCTAGATAATTTATCCACTGAGCTGAAACCACTTCTGGGCTAAACGTTGATTGCCAAAACTTACGTTGGGCGGTTCGAGATGTCATCCCATTGAGAATGCGCGATGAGAGGCGCAGGACCGCTGAGAGACATTGTTCATAATCTTCAGGGGAGTCAACTAGCTCACTGTCGGGGCATAACTCTGACAACTCCGTAATTCCTCCTCTAGCACTAGCGACCCAGGGAAGGCCCGCAGCCATCGATTCGATAATACTAAGCGGCATACCCTCTGAATGGATAGATAAAAGGACGACAGCATCAAGATTGTTGAGAGCAACAGCCTGATCCTGTGGTGTATCATAACCACCATGATAAATCACTCCGGCATGATTTTCAAAATAAGACTGAGGATAATCCACTCCAGAACCATGGATATGCCATTGAATGTGACCACATCGAGAGTCCTCAGACAACTTAACTATTACCTCTATTCCCTTAGTTGAAACAAGGCGACCGAAAAACCCAAAATGCAAGGGCTGGGCAGCGGTGCGACTCGGAGAGCAATTGAAATCAATGGCAGTTTCTGTTAAATAAGGCAGAAAACGAGAATCGGAGCGCTTAGTCGCGGCATCAAGTTGAGATGCCGTAAAACGGCTACAACCTATTAACTCACTTGCATTTTTTAACGCCAAAAGAAACCACTTTGACCAAGTGCACTGCTCTGATTTGTCTGCAGATGTGTGATGATGATGAATCCGACGCGTTCCGGGTCCGGCCAGCAACCAGACTAACCCCGTAAGTCTTCCCTGACCATTTGTATATATGATGTCCCAGTGTTTTGCGCGAAGCTTAGTGCACTGAAAGAGCAGCCACGTCACCTTTGAGAGCGCAGAAGCTCGCCCCGTGGAGACAGACTGCTCAATCAGGTAGATACCTGAAACTATTAAGCGCTGACGCCATGCTGCCGATAGAGAATTGCTTGTTGTTACGAGAGTTACGCTCGAGCCTGAAGCCGAGATTGCCTCTGCAACAAGACAGACATGCCTTTCCAACCCGCCGTAGGGAGACATTTGAGGCGAGTAAATTAAAAGATTCATTGATCGTCAAGCTCTTATGAAGGTAGCAAACAAAACGGCCGACCATAAAACCATTTGCATTTTGGCTCAAGTCTCCTGCCAGGGCAAGCGGTATAAATTATTTCAAAGCTGAGCTCCATGTTGACTCAGGCTGGGGATGGGTTGATTCTTGGGATTTTGCAACTTAAAGACCGTGCAGAATCCTTTTTGTGAATCTCTCTAGTTCAGATAAGGCAGGCTTTGGCGACCAAGCAAGCTAGGTAGCAGGCCTTAAGACCTCCATAGGACAGTCTCTTTTAAGGAATTTTGGCGCTCGCGGCTGCATGGGTCGCATGCATCCCGCCCAAACAAAGATGTCGACGCCAACATAAGCGAGTGGCTGATGTAATTCTTGCAATACTTTTTTGGGAGTACTTCTAAACCCGCAGGGTATCGAGCACCGAGCGATCCTCCAGGGTGGAGGTGTCGCCGCTCACCTCCTTGCCGGCGGCCAGGGCCCGCAGGATCCGGCGCATGATCTTGCCGCTGCGGGTCTTCGGCAGGGCATCGGTGAACCTGATCAGATCCGGCCTGGCGATCGGACCGATCTCCTTGGCCACGTGGGCGCGAAGTTCGGCCATCAGGGCTTCATCGCCGCTGCGGCCTCCCTCCAGGCTGACAAAGGCCACGATGGATTCCCCCTTGAGCTCATCGGGGCGGCCCACCACGGCGGCCTCGGCCACGGCCGGATGGCTCACCAGGGCACTCTCGATCTCCATCGTGCCGAGCCGGTGGCCGGAGACGTTGATCACGTCGTCGACGCGGCCCATCACCCAGAAGTAGCCGTCAGCGTCGCGGCGGGCGCCATCACCGGCGAAGTAGAGCCAGCTGCCGTCGGCGGGGCGGATCTCCTCCCAGTAGCTCTTTTTGAAGCGCTCGGGATCGCCGTGCACCGTGCGGAACATCCCCGGCCAGGGCCGCCGGATCGCCAGGTAGCCGCCCTGGTCAGCCGCCTGGGACACGCCATCGTGATCGACGATGTCGGCGCTGATGCCCGGCAGGGGCAAGGTCGCCGAACCGGGTTTGGTGGGGGTGGCGCCGGGCAGGGGGCTGATCATCACGCCGCCGGTCTCGGTCTGCCACCAGGTGTCCACCACCGGGCAGCGGTTGCCGCCGATCACATCGCGGTACCACATCCAGGCCTCAGGATTGATCGGCTCCCCCACGGTGCCGAGGATGCGCAGGGAGCCCATGTCGTACTGGTCCGGCACCTCACGGCCGCCCTTCATGAAGGCGCGGATCGCTGTGGGCGCGGTGTAGAAGATCGTGCAGCGGTGCTTCTGGATCACCTCCCAGAAGGCGCCCGGCTTGCTCGGCCGCGGTGCCCCCTCATACATCACCGTGGTGGCGCCGGCCGACAAAGGCCCGTAGACGATGTAGCTGTGGCCGGTGATCCAGCCCACATCGGCGGTGCACCAGTGGATGTCGTCTTCGCGGATGTCGAAGATCCACTGGAAGGTGAGGTGGGCCCAGAGGTTGTAGCCGGCGGTGGTGTGCACCACCCCCTTGGGCTTGCCGGTGGAGCCGGAGGTGTAAAGCACAAACAGGCGGTCTTCGCTGGCCATGGGCTCGGCGGGGCACTCGGTGCCCTGGCCCTCCACCAGCTCATGCCACCACTGGTCGCGGCCGGCGGCCATGGCGCACTCACCACCAATGCGCCTTACCACCAGCACCTGCTCGACGCTGGGGGCACCCCCATTGGCGGCCAGGGCCTCATCGACGGCTGGTTTCAAGGGCACGGGCTTGTCCTTGCGGAAACCGCCGTCGGCGGTGATCACGAGCTTGGCCTCCCCGTCGATCAGCCGGTCGCGCAGGGCATCGGCCGAGAAGCCGCCGAACACTACCGAGTGGGGGGCACCGATGCGGGCGCAGGCCAGCATGGCGATCGCCGCCTCGGGAATCATCGGCATGTAGAGGGCTACCAGGTCGCCCTTGCCAACCCCCAGGGCCTTGAGGGCGTTGGCCGCCTTGGCCACCTCGGCGTGGAGCTGGCGGTAGGTGAAACTGCGGCTGTCGCCAGGTTCCCCCTCCCAGATCAGGGCCGTCTTCTCGGCCCGGGGGCCCGCCAGGTGCCGGTCGAGGCAGTTGTAGGCAAGGTTGGTGGTGCCGCCCTCAAACCACCTGGCGAAGGGCGGGTTGCTCCAGTCGAGCACCGTGTGGAAGGGCTCGAACCAGTGCAGCTCGCTGCGGGCCAAATCCCCCCAGAAACCATCGGGATCGGCCTCAGCCTGGGAGCAGAGGGCCTGATAAGCCTCGAGGGAGCCGATGCGGGCCGACGCCGCCAGGGCCTCCGGCGGCGCGAAAAGACGCTGCTCCTGCAGCACCGATTCGATCGTTGACCCGGTCGTGGCATCAGGCATCGATCCAGCAGGCAAAAGGGCACTGGACGTATTAAAAGCGCGCGTTGGCGGGCGGTACAGCAACATGGTGGGATGGGTTTACCAGCCGCCTGCCTGTTCGATCTCGACGGCCTGCTGCTCGACACCGAACCGCTGCACAGCCAGGCCTGGCTGGAGACCACCTCTGCCTACGGCCTGATTCTGGCAGCAGATCAGCTGTTGGCGCTGCGCGGTCGCCGTCGCCTCGATTGCGCCGAACAGGTGCGCAGCTGGATCGCCCAGGCGGATCTGGTGCCGCCATCGCGCGAGGCCCTGCTGGCGGTGCGTCAACCGATTGCCGAACTGCTGATGCGCCAGGTGCCAGCCATGCCTGGGGCCCAGATGCTGGTTGAGCGTTGCATCGCCCAGGCCATCCCAACGGCCTTGGTGAGCAGCAGCAGCGCCGCTGCCGTCGCCCACAAGAGCGGGCCCCACGACTGGATCGCCCTGCTGGAAACCAGGGTTCTTGGCGATGATCCGGATCTTGGCGCCGGGAAACCAGCCCCAGATCCCTACCTGCTGGCAGCCCGGCGCCTGGGGGTAGATCCGGCCGCCTGCTGGGCCTTTGAGGATTCGCTGGCCGGTGCGCGCTCGGCCCAAGCTGCCGGCTGCTTGGTACACGTGCTGTTGCCGGCTGAACAGCAGCTAGCGGTGGGGCTCAAGCCCCAACTGCCGGCCGGGTGCACCCTCCTGCAGAGCCTGGAGCAGGTGAAATTCAGGTGATCTGGACGAGCCTGATTAAAAAAGCCTGCTCAGCACAAAATCAGGCAGGGCCTTGAGGGCCCGGCTGGCTTCCGAAACGGGCAGCCAGCCCAGGGCAAGGCCCGCTTCCCGGGCGAAGCCCTCGGCCAGGGCCCGGGAGCGGGGAATCGCCTCACAGCTGCGCACCAGCTCGAGTGCCTGTTCGAGGTCGCCGGCCTGGCTGAATTCACGCTCAATCAAGCCAGCTAGGGCCGGCCGCTCCTCGAGGGCGTAGAGAGCTGGGGCGGTGAGGTAGCCGGAAGCCAGGTCGCTGGCAGCTGGCTTGCCCAGTTGCTCGTCGTCACCGGTGAAGTCGAGAATGTCGTCGACCACCTGGAAGGCCAGACCCAGCTGGCGACCGAAGCGGTAGAGCTCATTGAGCTGGGGGGCGGGCAGGGCCGAGAGCACACCGGCGGCTCGGGCACTGTTGGCGATCAGGGAGGCGGTTTTGCAGTAGCTCTTCTCGAGGTAGGTCTCGAAGCTCTGGCCGGTGTCGTAGCGGAACAGGCCCTGCTTCACTTCGCCGTCGGCCAGATCCATGATCACCCGGCTGAGCAGCTTCACCACCTCCAGGTCATCGAGGTTGGCCAGGTGCCAGCTGGCCTGGGCGAAGAGAAAATCCCCCGCCAGCACCGCCACCCGGTGGTTGAAGCGGCTGTGCACGGTGTCCACCCCGCGGCGGGTGGCGGCCCCGTCCACCACGTCGTCGTGCACCAGGGAGGCCGTATGGATCATTTCGGTGATCTCGGCCAGGCGCCGGTGGCGCGGGCCCAGCTCCCCATCGCTGGCCACAGCCCGGGAGAGCAGCAGCACGATGCCGGGGCGGAGCCGCTTGCCACCGGCAGAAAAAAGGTGTTCGGCGGCGGCCTGGAGGATGGGGTGACCGGCCCCGATCAGGCTGCGCAGATCGGCCAGCAGGGCATCTAGGTCAGCCTCAACGGGCTGGAGCAGCTCTGCAACCGTTGCCACAACACCTCCGCCGTGAATTGATCCTAGGAGGCTCAAGCCACCGATCGCAGATCCACCCGCTCCACAGCGGGCCGGTAGCCCAGCCAGCGGCTGGCCGCTTCAGCAAAGGCTCCGGCCTGGCCGCTGACGCAGACCCGGGTGCGCAGGGCAGGGGGCACCACCTCCACCCCGCCGAGCTCCCCCTCGGGCATGCCACCCATGCTGGCCAGCAGGGGCCCCAGGCGCCGCACGGCAGACGCCGCCGGATCGACCAGGCGCACGTGGGGCGGCAACAGCCCGGCCAGCAAGGACCTCAACATCGGGTAGTGGGTGCAGCCCATCACCACGGTGTCGACCCCCGCCGCCAGCAGGGGCGCCAAGTAGGCAAGGGCCTCCCTTTCGAGGGCTGGATCCTGCAGATCCCCCGCTTCAATCAACGGCACGAAGGCCGGACAGCCCACCTCCAGCACCTGGGCATGGGGGTGGCAGGCATGGATCGCCCGGCGGTAGGCGCCGCTATTGGCCGTGGCCGGGGTGGCCAGCACGCCGACGCAGTCGCTGTCCAGCTCGGCCGCGACGCTGTCGATCAGGCCCACCACCGGCACGCCAGCCTCCGCCACAGCCACATCTAGGGCCAGGGCATTGGAGGTGTTGCAGGCCATCACCAGCACGCCCACCTGCTGGTGCCGCAGCCAGGCCACCACCTCTGCGGCGATGGCGCGGATCTCGGCCGCGCTGCGCTGGCCGTAGGGCACCCGGGCCGTATCACCCAGATAGAGGCAGGAGGAGTGGGGATAGCGCTCCTGCAGCCGGCGCAGCACCGTGAGCCCGCCCAGGCCGCTGTCAAAAAGGCCCACCAAGGCGCTCATTGGCTCTCCCGCAGGGCATTGAGAACGCCGGCGGAGAGGGCCAGGGCCATGCGCCGGCGAAAGCTGGCATCGGCGAGGCGGCGGGAATCGATCGCACCGGTGAGGAAGCCCATCTCCACCAGGGCCGAGGGCATCACGGTGCGGCGAATCACGAAAAAGCGCCCGGTGCGCACGCCCCGATCCGGGCTGCCCGGCGAGATGGCCAGCATCTGTTGCTGCAGGGCCGCCGCCAGGCGCCGGGCTGATGCTCCTGCCCCCTCGAAATAGAAGGTTTCGATCCCGTTCACATCGGGGCGAGCCATGCTCAGCGCATTGGCATGGACGCTCACAAACAGGTCGGCGCCACTGCTGTTGGCCAGGCTCACCCGGGGCGGCAGGTCCACATCCACCTCCGAGGTGCGCGTCATCAGCACCTGGACGCCCCGGGCCTGCAGCAGCCTGGCCATCTGAAGACAGATATCCAGCACCACATCGGTTTCCCGTAGCCCACCAATACCGACCGCGCCAGGATCGGGGCCGCCATGGCCCGGATCGATCACCACCTTGAAGCGGCCCCTGGGCACCACGGGCAGGCCGTCGGCCGAAAGGGGAGTACCGGATGTGGGGAAAGGGATCTGGGCCAAAGGGGCACTGGAAACGGCATCCAGATCGCCCTCGCCGAGGGCAGGCCCGGTCTGGTTGGCCAGGCCGGGGAGCTCCATGCGCCAGCGGTCGCGGGCGGTGCCCACCAGGCGCAGGCCGGCGGGTTCCAGCTGGGTGCCCGGGGCGAATTCGAGCACGAGGCGGGTGGTGAGGCCATCGGAACCGCCGATGCGCACCTCGCGCAGGGCTCCACCGCCCCGCAGGGTGCGGGAGCGGGAGGGGGCCCCGGGCAGATCCACCCAGACTCTCGGCCCCCGCAGCCCCGTGCCGGCCTCAAAGAAGGCCTGGGGGCGCACGTCCAGGGCGGTGCGCAGCTCTAGCTGGCCCGCCCTGGTAACCCGCCAGGCGGCCAGGGAGGAGGCCCAGGCGGGCAGATCGGCCAGAACCACAGCGAAGGTCGTCAGGGCCGCTGCCCAGAGCGCTGGTTTTGACTTGACTCGACCAGACCCGCGCATCAAGAAGTAGCGCATCAAAAAGTTCAGAACAGGGCCGGGCGGCGATGCTGGAGGCTGGGCATCTGGGCCCGCACCCGGCCGCCATGGCCCGCATCGATCGGCGCCACCGCCGATCCCACCGCCACCCCGGCGTCAGCCAGCACGGTGCCCCAGGGGTCGATCACCAGGGAGTGGCCGTGGCACTGGCGCCGACCGTAGTGGAGGCCCGTCTGGGCGGGGGCGACCACATAGGCCGTGTTTTCGATGGCCCTGGCCTGCAGCAGCACCTGCCAGTGGTCCTTGCCGGTGAAGGCCGTGAAGGCGGCGGGCACCATCAGCACCTCCGCCCCGGCGCCGGCCAGATGGCGGTAGAGCTCCGGGAAGCGCACGTCGTAACAGATCGAAAGGCCGATGCGACCCAGGCCCGGCACCTCCACCACCGGCGGCAACTGGCTGCCGGGCTGCACCGTCAGGGATTCGCGGTAGGTGTTGCCATCCGGCAGATCCACATCGAAGAGGTGGATCTTGTCGTAGCGGGCCAGCAGCTGGCCCTCGGTGCCCACCAGCTCGGCGCGGTTGAAGGTTTTACCCGCTCCGGCCGGCACCGGGAAGCCCCCGCCCAGCAGGGTCACCTGGTAGCGGCGGGCCATCGTGACCAGGAAGCGGCTGCAGCGCTCCGCCAGGGCCGGGGCCAGCTCGAGGCGACGGCTGTCCTCGCCCATGAAGGCAAAGTTTTCAGGTAGGCCCACCAGCTCGGCGCCGCGGCGGGCGGCCAGCTCGATCTGTTCTTCGGCCGCCACAAAATTGGCATCCGGATCCGGGGTGCTGGTGAGCTGCACAGCTGCCGCCAGAAAACCGCCCACCGATTGCCCAGACCGAACGGCCGAACTGTAAGGGAAATGGCCGATTCGGCCAGGCCCCCACGCAGGGCCATCAGCTGGCCTTCAGCACGCCGGGTTCGGCCTGGAAGGGCACGATCTGGAGACTGTCGACAGAGGCGCAACAGGCGAAATCGGCGTCGTGGTTGCCAATGCCCATCAGGCGCTGGCCGTGGCTGGCGGCGCGCAGACATCCTTCGGTGTCCTGGGCCCACTGGTGCCAAACTGCCAGGGCCACATACATTTCATCGTTGGCGATGCGGGCCGGCCTCTGGCTGGCCGCTGCGATGGTGAGCAGGGCAGCGGCCACGGCCCCCGCCGCGAGGCTGTCTTCGAGGGAGTAATCCCCTTCCCAGCCACTGCCCACGATCCAGACCTTTTCACATTGCTTCTGCCAAAGGCTGGTTGCCACGGCGGTGCGATTGGGCAGGCAAGCGGTGAGAAGCAGGGGCACGGCTTTCACCGCTGCCAAGGAGCGGGTGCCGTTGGTGGTGCTCATGAAAATTCGCTTGCCTGAAACCAGCTCCGGCGTGATCGCAACCGGAGAATTGCCCAGGTCATAGCCATCGATGCGTTTCCCCCCCCTCTCCCCTGCCCGCAGACGGGATTGCTGCGGCCAGGCACTGGCCGCAGCTTCGAGTTTGGCGAGATCGGCAAAAGCCTCAACGGCCTCCGCACCCCTCTCAAGGGAAAAGGCAATGGTGGTGGTGGCGCGCAGCACGTCGATCACGACGGCAGCATCGGGGCCTCCCTCGGCAGGGGGCAGCACCTCGGGAACCGTTTCTGAAGTCGCGTAGTAAGAGATCTGCACGGGCACCGCCAGGGGAGGGTGCGCCACAGTAGGAAGCACCGGTCAAACCTAATGGCAGCCACGGCGCCCCCCCAGCGCAGCCGCCGAGATCTACGCGGCTTTATTGAGCTTCTGGAATCCCGCGGCGCCCTGCGCCGGATCAGCGCCCCGGTGGATCCGGATCTGGAGCTGACGGCGATAGCCGATCGGGTGCTGGCCGCCGGCGGGCCGGGATTGTTGTTTGAAAACGTGATCGGCTCATCGATGCCGGTGGCGGTGAACCTGCTCGGCACCCAGGAGCGGGTGCTCTGGAGCTTGGGCATGGAGCAGCCCGAAGAGCTCGAAGCCCTGGGCGAGCGGCTGGCCCTACTGCAGCAGCCCCGTCCTCCAAAGGGGGCCCGGGAGGCGGTGCGCTTTGGCTCGGTGCTGCTGGATGTGCTCAGGGCCCGGCCCGATCTCGATCTCACCCCCCCCTGCCGCCAGCAGGTGTTTAGGGGGGAGGCGGTGAACCTCGATGCCCTACCGCTGCTGCGCCCCTGGCCCGGAGATGGCGGCCGGATCATCACCTTGGGGCTGGTGATCACCAAAGACCCCGAAACCGGCACGCCGAATGTGGGCGTGTACCGGCTGCAGCAGCAAAGCATCAACACCATGACGGTGCACTGGCTGAGCGTGCGCGGCGGTGCCCGCCACCTGCGCAAGGCCGCAGCCATGGGCAAGAAATTGGAGATCGCCATCGCCATTGGCGTGCATCCGCTGCTGGTGATGGCGGCGGCTACCCCGATTCCGGTGCAGCTGAGCGAGTGGCTGTTCGCCGGGCTCTACGCCGGTGAGGGCGTGCGCCTGGCGAGGTGCAAAACGGTGAACCTGGAGGTGCCCAGCCACAGCGAGGTGGTGCTCGAAGGCACGATCACTCCGGGCGAAGAACTGGCCGATGGCCCCTTCGGTGACCACATGGGCTTCTACGGCGGCGTGGAGGATTCGCCCGTGGTGCGGATCCAGTGCGTCACCCAGCGGCGCAATCCGATTTACTTCACCACCTTCAGCGGCCGGCCCCCCAAGGAAGACGCGATGCTGGCCATTGCTCTGAACCGGATCTACACGCCGATCCTGCGCCAGCAGATCCCGGAGATCGTTGATTTCTTCCTGCCGATGGAGGGTCTCAGCTACAAGCTGGCCGTGATCGCTATCGATAAGGCCTACCCGGGCCAGGCAAGGCGGGCGGCGTTGGCCTTCTGGAGTGCCCTGCCCCAATTCACCTACACCAAGTTTGTGGTGGTGGTCGACAAGGCGATCAACATCCGCGATCCGCGCCAAGTGATCTGGGCAATCAGCGCCCAGGTGGATCCGCAGCGGGATTTGTTTGTGCTCGAAAACACTCCATTTGACACACTCGATTTCGCAAGCGAAAGGCTGGGGCTGGGCGGGCGCCTGGCGATCGATGCCACCACCAAGATCGGGCCGGAAAAACGCCACCCCTGGGGCGAGCCCCTGGGGCGACCAGAGGAGCTGGAGGCCCGCATCGATAGCCGCTGGGCTGAGCTGGGGCTGGCCGATATCGGCTCCAGGGAGCCCGATCCGGCCCTATTCGGCTACACCCTCGAAAACGTGCTGGAGCGGCTGGCAAGGCAGAACTGATGCTCAGCAAGCAGGCAAACCATGCTCTCAAGGCCCTGCTAGAGCTGGCCGCCGATCCCGGGCGCTGGCGCTCCACCCATGAGCTGGCCATCGCCCAGCAATTGCCAGAACCGACGCTGGAGCAAATCCTGCTGCGTCTGCGCCGGACCGGTCTGCTGGTGGCACGAAGAGGGCGACTGGGAGGTTATCGATTGGCTGGGCCGCCAAGGGAGATCAGCATTGCCGTCGTGCTCGCCGCAGTGGGTGAACCAGTGGATGAACATAAGCAGCGGTCAGGCTCGAGGCCGTCATCGCCAGCAGAGCAGGTGACTTTCGGCCTGCAGCGCCGGCTTGAGCGAGCCCAGCAAATGGCACTCGAGCAACTCAACCTGGAGGAATTGCTGTTTGATCTGCAGAGCGCCGCTGCGGGAGTCGAGGGGGGGCAGGGGCTGCTGCTGGGCTAGGGCGGATTGATCGAGAGGCAGTAAATAGTTTAGTTACAACGTTAGTGAACGAATGTATATACGCCTCTGGAACAAATAATCAGATTTGGAGACACTATCCCTTTGATCAAGGCGCCCTGGCATTGGGGGAAAAACAGAAGCGATGAGGCAACCTTAGCCAGCTACTTTCGAGTACGCCTAGGCTAATGCGAGCGAAGATAAATGATAGAGGGTCCTACAATGGCATATAACTTGTAATTGAATTCTTGAAGGCGCTCGACAAACGGACTATGCTTATCAAGTTCTCGAAAAAAATTGTGAACTTCTATTATTAACACTTTTGGCTTAAAACTTTCAAATGGGAAGCTCAACCATAAAGCCTCGTCAAGCCCTTCAAGATCGGTGCTAATTATCTCAGGGGGAGTGCTAAATGGCCACCATTTTGCAAGCTCAGTTATTGCAACTGAAGGCGTAATTACAGGAACGACATCCGTATTGCAACTCTCTAATTGCTCAGTATTGACAAAACTAGTGGCTGCGTTGCCAGTCTCTTGATTAAAATCAATAACGCGGTGATTGGCAGTAGGCACGACTGCAGCAACAATGTGCTTATCTCGAGGGCGAAACTTCTGCCAATCTTTTGCGTATAAGTTTGATGCGTCCACGCAAAGACCTCTTCAACCGCGGCGGTAGAATAAATATGTATTACTCCATATCATGGGGTGATAGCAGCCAAGGTCTAAATAGTATTGAGGGCACCTCGAAAAATACGATCAGCCCTTGCATTGAGGCGATAATAGCATATAATTTGGATAGTTAATTGCATCCCTGCTATGGGCCAAAGAGGCTTCTGGGACGAGCAGCAGAGGGTTGACAAGCTCAAAACTAAAAA
>JAHLYQ010000023.1 GCA_025127975.1 Synechococcus sp. CS-1331
AGTCCGCATCTTGAATTCCAGTCGGAAGTGCGCTCATCACAGGCGGTCTCTACCTGGGATGCAACCGGAAATCAAACTGCCGTCAAGGGTTCAGCAGGGCCGATGCTCGCCGCAAGCTGTCACGCCCCCTGAACGGATACCCGTTCCAAGCTCGCTGATCAACGATCCCGTCCGTGAAATCCTGATTCAAGAGGGAGATCGCGTCGAGGCCGGCCAACCCCTGGCCATCCTCGAAAGCATTGATCCCCTCAGTGCCACGGTGCGTAAATCAGAGGCTTCCTTGCAGGTTGCCCAACGCAAACTCTCAGCCCAGGAAAGCGTGATCCGGCGCTACCGCGCCGACCTGGGCCAGGCCGAGGCGGAAGCACGCCGAGCCCGGGAATTGTTTGCCTCTGGTGCCACCAGCGCAAACAGAATGGAGGCTCAAATAGCAGAAGCCGAGAGCGCCAGCGCCCAGCTCGAGCAGGCGATCGCCGACCGGGCAACCCTGGATGCCGAACTTGTCGAGAGCCGGGCCAGCCTGGCGAAAGACAGAAGTGAACAAGCCAAGGCCACCATACGGGCCCCCTATGCCGGCACTATCTTCAAAATCAATGCCCGCGCCGGCGACAAAGTTGGAGACTCAGGGCTTGTCGAGATGGGAAACACCAAACAAATGGGGGTGATCGCTGAGGTTTATCAAACGGACCTACCGGAAATACGTTTGGGCCAGGAGGCAACCATCACTGCCGATGGATTCCCAGGCAAGACCGGCACAGGACGCGTCACAGAAATTTCCCGCCAGATCAGCCGCCAAAGTGTATTTAGTGGGGAGTCAGGTGAAAACGTCGACCGCCGGGTTGTCGAAGTCAAGATCGCCCTGCCCGAAAACGCCATGGCAAAAGCCAGTCGGGTCAATTACCTACAAGTGAATGTGCTGTTCGCGCCCCTAACAGCAGCGCAGCGACAGATGCGGCCGACGCAGTTATGAACCTGCTGGGCAGTCGCACACCTGTGGCGTGGCTGCAACTCAGCCACCGCCCCCTCCGGCTTCTAGCCGCTATCGCTGGGGTGAGTTTCGCCAATGTGCTGGTCTTCTTCCAGCTCGGACTATCCGGTTCGCTCTACGACAGCCAAAAACGGCCCATCGATCAACTCAGTGGCCAACTGGTCCTCGTCCCGAAGCGATACACCAACCTAGGCGAACCTCTCAATTTCTCCAGGGCCCAACTCGTTCGGGTCCGAGGGGTTCAAGGTGTTGCTGGTGTCACACCTCTGTATATCGGTAAAGCCGACTGGCTCAACAGGGATACCCGTCAGAGCAAGCAAGCGCTTGTTTTTGGGGTCACCCCAGAGAATCCGGCCCTGAAGCTGCCTATCCTCCAACAAAACAAAGCACTGCTCAAGCAGCCAAACACCCTCTTCTTCGACTCGGCATCGAAAAAAGCAGCTGGATCGGTCGTGCAGACCCTGGCGACGGGCAACAGCTATCTGACTGAATTGCGCGGCCAACAGGCCAAGGTGGTGGGGATCTTCAAACTCGGACTCACCTTTGCCGCCGACATCAACCTGATCATGTCTGCAGCCAACTTTCAGACCTACTTCCCTGAGAAGAGCAACGATGATATCCAATTAGGCGTGATCCAGCTCAGTGCCGGCGTCAATGAATCCCAGGTCCAGGCAACGATCTCCAGGTTTTTGGATCCCTCACTCCAGGTGCTGACGATCCAGCAGCTCAAAGAGCGTGAAATGAGCCATTGGCAGCGCAATACGTCCTTTGGCTTGATCTTCAACCTGGGCGTGCTTGTCGGCCTAGCTGTTGGGGCAATCATTGTCTACCAGATTCTCTACTCAGACGTGGGCGATCACCTCAGCGAGTACGCCACCATGAAAGCCATCGGCTATGGCGACAACTTCGTTGTGGGGATCATTCTTCAAGAGTCCCTGCTCCTGGCAACCGTGGCCTTCTTACCCAGCGTGTTGCTTTCGATGCTGCTGTATCAAGTCCTGGTGCGTGCCACAGGGCTCCTGGTGGCCATGACCCTAGGCCGGGCCCTGTTTGTTTTTTGCCTCACCCTTGTGCTGTGCAGCGCCTCCGGATGGCTCGCCACAGGGAAGCTGCGGCGTCTTGATCCTGCCGAGGTTTTTTGATGGCCTCCTCAGGGGAAAAACCCCTCGTGGAAATTACAGGCCTTAACCATTGGTTTGAAGAGGCGGGCAGACCCAAACAAGTGCTGCACAACATCAACCTCAGCGTCCATCCTGGGGAAATTTTGATCTTGACTGGCCCCTCGGGTTCAGGCAAAACCACCCTGCTAACCATGGTGGGAGCCCTACGGGCAGCGCAAGAGGGCAGCTTGCAGATATTTGGCCAAGAGCTAAGGCAGGCGTCAAGCCAACAGCTCACTCTGTTGAGGCGCCAGGTGGGCTTCATCTTTCAAGCCCACAATCTGATGCCCTATCTCTCAGCCCTCCAAAACGTCCGGCTTGGCTTGGAGGTGCTGCCGGACTGGCTGCGGCAGGGTCGCTCCGCCATGGATAAACGTTGCCAGCAAGGGCTCGAGCAAGTGGGCCTGGGCCATCGCCTCCATTACGTTCCCGCCAAACTTTCGGGCGGCCAAAAACAACGGGTCGCCATCGCCAGGGCCCTGGTAGCGGGGCCCAAGTTATTGCTGGCCGACGAACCCACCGCCGCCTTAGATCGCCAATCCGGCAGGGAGGTGGTGGATCTGTTCCAACGCCTTGCCAAGGAGCAGCAAGCAGGAATTGTGATGGTGACCCACGACAACAAGGTGCTGGATATTGCCGATCGCATCGTGGCCCTAGAAGCCGGCGCCCTGGCTGAAGACTGACCCCAACGACCAAGCACGCCGCCAACAGCCACGCATGCCCCAACTCATACCGAGTCCGACTTAGCCTATACTGGTTGAGCTGCCTTCCCGTGCCATGGACATCGCCAAGCCCAGCACCGCCGCCAACCTGGAAGCCGCCTTTGGCGGCGAAAGCATGGCCAACCGCAAATACCTGTTTTTTGCCGAGGTCGCCAAGCAGGTTGGCAATAGCGAGTTGGCCAAGCTGTTTCGCGACACCGCCGCCCAGGAAACCGAGCACGCCTTCGCCCACTTCCGGCTGCTGCACCCGGAGCTGGTGATCAGCGATCCGGCGAGCCTCAGCGAAGACCAAAAGCAGGCCCTGCTCAGCCGCTGCCTGGAGCTGGCGATCGAGGGCGAAACCTATGAGTACACAACCATGTATCCGGAGTTCGCCGCCCAGGCCCGCGCCGATCAAGACTCCGGCGCCGCGGCTGAGTTCGACGAACAGGTGGAAGAATCCGAGCAACACGCCGGCATCTTCCGCACCGCCGCCAAAAACTTCGGCCTGCTCACCCCCATTGAGCAGCACCACGCCGAGCGCTACGGCATTGCCCTGGAAGCCCTGCAGGGCAAGGGAGTGGCCGGGGAAGCCGCCACGCCCGTGGCAGGCAAATGGATCTGCAAGCTGTGCTCAATGATCTACGACCCAGCCGTAGGCGATCCGGATTCCGGAATTGCCCCTGGCACCGCCTTCGAAGCCATCCCCGACTCCTGGCGATGCCCGATCTGCGGGGCCCGCAAGGCCAGCTTTATTCCCTACCGCGAACCGGAATTGCTCCCCGCCTAAATCAGGGAGCTTTAATCAGGCTGTCTAAATCAAGCAGCCTGGGGTGGCGGGGTCGGATCGGTCTGCCTCTGGAAGGGCAAGACCAGGGTGGCCCAGTGGTCGGGCCGCTTGGGGCGAGGGCGCCGGGACCGGCGCACCCCAAAAGGCACCCGCACCACATTGGTGCCCTCCACTCTCAGGGTTTTGCCCTCCCCGGTTTCAGACCCGCCGTCATTGCCCTTCATGGTCCCCCAACAAAAATTGGCGTCTGCCAGGCGAAGCAGATTGAACCCAGTGTGCGCCATCTGGGCCCCCCTGACCAGGCCCCTGAGCAGGCTTACGCCACCACTTGGGCCACTTCTTCAGCCATCGCCTCAGCCATTTCCTCAACCGAAGGGCAGGAGCAGACCAAATTCCTGTCGCCATAGGCATTGTCGATCCTGGCCACCGCCGGCCAGAACTTGTTGGCCCGCTGGGTTTCGCCGGCGGGGAAGGCTGCCTGCTGGCGGGAATAGGGACGGTCCCAGACGTCGGCGGTCACCGCGGCCAGGGTGTGGGGCGCCCGCTTGAGCGGGTTGTTGAGCGGGTCGGCCTGGGCGGCCTCGATCGCCGCGGCCTCCTGGCGAATCGCCACCATGGCGGCGCAAAAGCGATCCAGCTCGGCTAGCGACTCACTCTCGGTGGGCTCCACCATCACCGTGCCGGCCACGGGCCAGCTCACCGTTGGGGCATGGAAGCCGTAGTCCATCAACCGTTTGGCCAGGTCATCAACCTCCAGGCCGATGCTGCGCTTGAGGGGGCGCAGATCGAGAATGCATTCGTGGGCCACCCACCCATTGGCGCCCCAAAACAGCACCGGAAAGTGGGGATCCAGGCGCTTGGCAATCACATTGGCCGCCAGCAAGGCCACCTGGCTGGCAGTGCGCAAGCCGCTTCCTCCCATCATGCGGATGTACATCCAGCTGATCGGCAGGATGCTGGCGCTGCCCAGGGGTGCTGCGGACACCTGGGCAGCGCCATCCCCATCCGAGCCTGGCAGGAAGGGCACCAGGTGGCTTGCCACCGCGATCGGACCCACCCCCGGACCACCGCCGCCATGGGGGATGCAGAAGGTCTTGTGCAGGTTGAGATGGCAGACATCAGCCCCATAGAGGCCGGGCTTACAGAGCCCCACCTGAGCGTTGAGGTTGGCGCCGTCGAGATACACCTGGCCTCCGTGGTCGTGGACCAAATCGCAGACCTGGCGCAGATCGGCCTCAAACACCCCATGGGTGGATGGGTAGGTGATCATCAAGGCTGCCAGCTCACCGGCATGGGCCTTGACCTTGGCGGCCAAGTCCACCTCATCAATGGCGTCGTCCTGGCAGGCGACAGGCACCACCTGCATGCCCGCCATCACCGCACTGGCCGGGTTGGTGCCATGGGCGCTCACCGGTATCAAACACACCTTGCGGTGACCTTCGCCGCGGCTGCGATGCCAGGCCCGGATGGCCAGCAGCCCGGCATATTCCCCCTGGGAGCCGGCATTCGGTTGGAGCGACACGCCTGCAAATCCGGTGATCGCTGCCAACCAGCCCTCGAGTTGGGCGGCCAGTAGTTGGTAACCAGCGGTCTGGGAAGGCGGAGCAAAGGGATGCAACTGGCCAAAGGCTGGCCAACTCACGGGCGCCAGTTCAGCCGCCGCATTGAGCTTCATGGTGCAACTGCCCAGGGGGATCATCCCGTGGATCAGCGACAGGTCTTTGCTGACCAGGCGCTGGATGTAGCGGAGCAGTTCGGTTTCGCTGCGGTATTGGTGAAACACGGCCTGGCTGAGCCAGGGGGCCCTGCGCCGGGGCAGGGCCGACCAGGCCTGCTCAAGACTGGCCTGAGCCAGAGCTGCAACACAGGCGTTCTGGGCCTGGGCAGCCTGGTCGGCCCCTTCCGCCAGGGACGCCAACAAGGCTTGCAACTCCTCGAGCGAACTGAGCTCATCGAGACTGATCCCCACGGCCGCACCGGCCGAGCGGAGATTAAATCCAGCCGCCAAGGCGCGGGCCACCAGGGCGTCCGGATTGGGGGGGCGCACGGTGAGGGTGTCAAAACCTGGTTCGCCGTCCGGCGCCAGGCCCAGGGCCCCCAGGCCGGCGGCCAAGGCGGATCGCAGCCCCACCAAGCGGCTGGCCATGGCCGTCAAACCGTCCGGACCGTGGTGCACGGCATAGAAGCCGGCCATGACCGCCAGAAGCACCTGGGCCGTACAGATATTGCTGGTGGCCTTGTCGCGGCGGATGTGCTGCTCCCGGGTTTGCAGGGCCAAGCGCAGCGCAGGTCGGCCCTCGGCATCTAGGGATTGGCCCACCAGACGCCCGGGGATCTGGCGCTTGAAGGCAGCGGTGGTGGCAAAAAATGCCGCATGGGGGCCGCCAAAACCCATGGGCACCCCAAGGCGTTGGGCACTGCCCACGGCAATATCCGCCCCCAGTTCACCCACCGGAGCCAGCAACACCTGGGCCATCGGATCAATGGCCACGGCCGTGATCACCCCGGCCAGCCGCGCCGCGGCCAGCAGGGGAGACGGATCCCACAGGCCTCCCCCGGCTCCCGGCAGCTGCAACAACATCCCAAAAACGTCCCCAGCCAGGGTTGGGGCTGCAGCCCCAGGCCCCGACCCCGCCAGCGCCTGGGCATCGATCAACTCCAATTCAATGCCCAGAGGTTCAGCGCGGGTCTGGAGTACGGCCAGGGTTTGGGGGAAGACGGCCTGATCCACCAAAAAACGCAGGGCCTGGGGCCGCTTGCAGACCGACCGGGCCAGGGCCATGGCCTCTGCCGCAGCGGTGGCCTCATCGAGCAGGGAGGCATTGGCAATCGGCAGCCCGGTCAACTCGCAGATCAGGGTCTGGAAATTGAGCAGGGCCTCAAGCCGGCCCTGGGCAATTTCAGCCTGATAGGGGGTGTAGGCCGTATACCAAGCGGGATTTTCAAAGACGTGACGCTGGATCACCGCCGGGGTGGCCGTGCCGTAGTAACCCTGGCCAATCAAGCTGCGCACCACCTGGTTGTGGCCTGCAATAGCTGCCAGTTCAGCCAGGGCCTGGGCCTCACTGCAGGGCTCGGGCAAACCCACCAAGGCCTCCCCGGGGGGCAGCAGGATGTCTGCAGGCACAATCTGGGCGGCCAGGTCTTCGAGGCTGGCCGCACCCACCTCCGCCAGCATGCGGCGCTGGTCCTCGGCCGAGGGGCCGATGTGGCGGCTCTCAAAGGTTGCGGGCGAGGTATCCATCAGGCTCCCTGAACCTTGGCGCCGTAGGCCTGGGCATCCATCAGGCCCTCGAGCTGGGCCGGATCGGCCGGCTGCAGCAGCAGTAGCCAGCCCTCGCCATAGGGGTCCTGCTGCAGCTCCTCGGGGCTGGCCAGCACGGCCTCATTGCGGGCCAGCACCACCCCGCCCACGGGCGCCAGTAGGTCTTCCACCGCCTTCACCGATTCCACACTGCCGAAGCTGGCCCCCTGCTGGACCGTGGCACCCACCTCGGGCAGTTCCACAAACACAATGTCGCCTAGCTGGTCGACGGCAAAGGCACTCAGGCCCAGCCGCAGCCGCTCGCCCTCCGGGCGCACGTACTCATGGCTGTCGGCGTAGCGGCAATCGCCGGGGAAGGTGAGCGCCATCGCTTAGTGAAAAAGTGCGCTCATTCTGTCCGATCCAAGCCGGCTGTGGCCAGCGCCAGCAAAGCCCGCTCCAGGGCGATCCGGGCATGGGCCCGATGGCTGCCGCCCTGGGCGAACAACACATAGGGCTCCCGCAGGGGGGCATCGGCGGAGAACTCACTGGTGCTGCCGTCGATGAAGGTGCCGCCCGCCATCACCAGCTCGCTGGCGTAGCCAGGCATCGGCGCCGGCACCGGATCGAGATAGGCGCCCACCGGCGAGGCGGCCTGAAAGGCCCGGCAGACAGTTTTGAGTCGTTCGGGATCCCCCAGCCGCACCGCCTGAATCACATCGCTGCGCTCTGCGCCAGGCAGGGGGTTTACGGCAAAGCCGAGATCGCTGAACACCTGGGCCACCAACTCGCTGCAGATCAGGGCTTCGGCCACCATCTGGGGGGCCAGGAACAGGCCCTGAAACAGCAGGCGATTTAGGTCGAAGCTGGTGCCCCCTTCACTGCCGATGCCGGGGGCCGTGAGGCGACAGCAGGCCTGCTCCACCAGCTCGGCCCGCCCCGCCACGTAGCCACCGGTTGGGGCGATGGTGCCGCCGAGGTTCTTGATCAGGGAACCGGCGATCAGGTCGGCCCCCACCGCCGTTGGCTCCCGGGTTTCCACCAGCTCGCCGTAGCAGTTGTCGACAAAACAGATGCAGTCGGGCTGGATCGCCTTCACCCGGGCGCAGAGATCCCCGATCTCGGCCACCGAGAGCGAAGGCCGCCAGCTGTAGCCGCAGCTGCGCTGGATCAACACCAGGCGGGTGGGCACCGCCAGGGCGGCCTCCAGGCCTGCGAGGTCTACCCGGCCGGCGGCGCTGAGCGCCAGTTCGGCGTAGGCAATGCCGAATTCCGCCAGGGAGCCCTGGCCCGTGCCGCGGATGCCAATCACCTCCTCGAGGGTGTCGTAGGGGCGGCCGGTGAGGGCCAGCAGTCGATCGCCCGGCCGCAGCACGCCAAACAGTGCCGCCGCAATCGCGTGGGTGCCACTGACGAACTGGAGCCGCACGGCTGCCGCCTCCGCCTGCAGCACCCGGGCCACCACCCGGTCAAGCACCTCGCGGCCCTGGTCGCCGTGGCCGTAGCCGCTCACCGAGGCGAAGTGCTGCACGCCCACCCGCTCGGCCGCAAATGCATTCAGCACCCGCTCCATTCGGGATTGCACCCCGCAGGTGTGCCGGTCGGCTGCGGCGGCCGTAGCCGCCACCGCAGCCCCGATGCGCTGGGCCGCAATCCCTTGCGCTGAGCCGGCGGAATCAGTCATGGGATCTAGCTGGGCAGGCCCCATGTTGGCGGGCGAGCCGCGGCTAGATTTGCGCCGCTGCCATGGCCCTGCCCGGCATCCACCACCGGGAGAGTTCGTTGGTTCTCAGTTCAGATCCGGCCAGCAATAAAGGCCTTCAACCCCAGATGCTCAGGGTTGATAGCCCCAGCAGCCAAGAAGAGCGACGCATCCGCGCAGCGCTGGCCGCCAGGCGCGAGCCCCTGCCGGCACGCCAGCGCAAGTTCAAGGGCGGTACCACCAGCTTCATGTTGGCGATGCACGTGGGGGCCGTCTTTGCCCTGCTGCCCCGGTTCTGGAGCTGGCAGGCCGTGCTGGTGCTGGCCGTTCTCTACTGGACGACCGTGCTGGGCGTCACCCTGGGGTTGCACCGGCTGGTCACCCACCGCAGCTTCACGGCCCCCCGCTGGCTGGAGCGCATCCTGGTGTTAATGGGGGCCCTGGCCTGCCAGAGCGGACCGATCGAGTGGGTGGGGCTGCACCGCCACCACCACAAGTATTCCGACCAGCCCAACGACCACCACGATGCGGCCCGGGGCCTGTGGTGGGCCCACAGCGCCTGGATGCTGCACGAGATTCCGGCCCTGCAGCACGTGGAGCGGCTCACCGGCGACCTGCAGCGCGACCCCTTCTATCGCTGGCTAGACCGCTGGTTCCTGCTGCTGCAACTGCCCCTGGGGGCAGCCCTCTTCTGGTATGGAGAACTGGCGGGCGTGCACGGCGGCGGCCTGGGCCTGGTGCTCTGGGCGATCCCCCTGCGCCTGGTGATCGTGTACCACGTCACCTGGCTGGTGAATTCCGCCACCCACTTCTGCGGCTACCGCAACTTCGACTGCCCCGACCTCTCCCGCAACTGCTGGTGGGTGGCGATCCTGAGCTTCGGCGAGGGCTGGCACAACAACCATCACGCCTTTCCCCATTCGGCCCGCCACGGCCTGCGCTGGTTTGAATTCGACATCACCTGGCAGCACATCAAGCTGCTTCGCTCCCTGGGCTGGGCCAGGCGGGTGCGGGAGGCCAGCTACCGGTGATCGTTCCACTAGCGGAAATCATTCCACTAGCGATATCCCCCTAGCGATGATCCTTCAGCTGCTGGCGGATTGCGGCGGCCAGATCCAACTGGGCCCCGGCCGCCCCACCGCTAAGGCCCAGGTCGGCGGCCTGCCTGCGCAGCACCTCTAGGAACTGATCCGCCTCCAGCTCTCCCTCGCCGGTGGCCCCGAGCCGGGCCAGGGTGAGGCGCAGATCGGCGAGTTCGCTGTCTAGCTCTGCCGCCGAAAAATCCCGCTGGCCCGCCATCACCTCGGCAAAACGCTGGCGCCGCTGGCGCTTCTCCACCGGATAGGCCTCCATCAACTGGTCGCGGCACAGGCGCCAGGGCCTGCCCGCCGTCAGCAGCTGGGCCAGGGCCCCGCTCAACGGCCCAGCCTCGGCATCGGCGATGCGCAGGTCGAAGGCCTGGGGCGGCTGGCGCAAGCCAACAAACACCTCCAGCAGCTCGCCAGGACCCAACACCGGAGCCCCCTCATCCTGGACCGGCAGGGCGGAGGCCTCCAGGGTCGTGACCAGCTCAGGGCTGTCTACCAATTGCAGGCGCAGGCCTTCGCCGAGCTCTCCGGCTTGGCCATCGGCGGCCAGCAGCTGGTTGATCCGGCCCAGGGCCAGAAACACTTCCGGGCCCGGGGAGGCCAGCTTGCCGTTGCGCAGCATGGAGAGCTGGGAGCCGTGGATCCGGCCCAGATCCAGGGCCTCTGCCAGGGCCGGCAACACCCGGTGGGACCAGCCGTTGCGCTCGTGCCAGACCTTGATCAGATGGGCGAAGGCAACCCTCCCCGATGCGAGTTCCTCCCGATAACCCACCTGATCCGGATTCGTATTGCTACTATTGTAGTCATTCAATCGGAGCCTGGGCCCTATGGCCGCACCAGCAAAACCAGCCCGCCAGCCAGCCAGCCAGCGCCTGGCCACCCGCCGGCCGGCCTCGATCAGCCGGGGGGTCAGCGGCCAACGGCGGGCCCAGGCCCTGCACCACTCCCGCCACGGCGAAGCCCCAGCCAGCAACGAGCCCAAAAGCACCCGCTGGGGCACGATCGGCTTCATGGCGGCCATCCATGTACTGGCGCTGGTGGCCCTGCTGCCCCAGTTCTGGAGTGGGCCCGCCCTGGCCAGTTTCCTGGTGCTCTATTGGCTCACGGCCTGCCTGGGCGTGACGATCGGCTACCACCGCCTGCTCTGCCACCGCGCCTTCCGGGTGCCCAAGTGGCTGGAGCGCGTCTTCGCCACCTGCGGAGCACTGAGCTGCCAGCACGGCCCCCTCGACTGGGTGGGCCTGCACCGCCACCACCACAAGTTTTCAGACACCCAGATGGATCACCACACCAGCCTCAAGGGCTTCTGGTGGAGCCACATGGGCTGGATGCTGGAGGCCATCCCCGCCATGGCGGCGGTGCCCCGCCTCACCGGCGACCTGGCCAGCGACCCCTACTACCGCTGGCTGAACAACTACTTCCTGCTGTTGCAGTTGCCGCTGGCTGCCCTGCTGTTCTGGATCGGCAGTGTCACCGGCGCCGGTGGCTGGGCCCTGGTGCTCTGGGGAATTCCCCTGCGCCTGGTGGTGGTCTACCACTGCACCTGGCTGGTGAACTCGGCCACCCACCTCTGGGGCGAAGTGGCCCACGCCAGTGGTGATGGCTCCCGCAACAACCCCTGGGTGGCCGCCCTGACCTTCGGCGAGGGCTGGCACAACAACCACCACGCCTTCCCCCACTCGGCCCGCCACGGCTTCGGCCACCAGATCGACCTCACCTGGCAGCACATCCGCCTGCTGCGCGCCCTGGGCCTGGCCACCGCGGTGCGGCTGCCGGCTGCCGCCAACCCCGGCGCCCGCACCCTGGCGTAGGCTGGCCGATCGGCTCTCCGCCAAACTCCCCCGTTCGATCCCATGGCCAAGCGCGTTCAAGTCGTCCTCAACGAAAACGTTCTGAGCCTGGGTAAGGACGGTGACCTGGTGGAAGTGGCCCCCGGTTACGCCCGCAACTTCCTGGTGCCCACCGGCAAGGCCGTGCCCGTCACCGCAGCCGTGCTGCGCCAGGTGGAGGCCCGCCGCGCCAAGGAGGCCGAGCGCCAGGCAGCCCTCAAGGCCGAGGCCGTGGCCTTCCGCACCGCCCTTGACACCATTGGCCGCTTCACCGTCAAGAAGCAGACCGGGGGCGATGACGTGCTCTTCGGCACCGTGACCAATGGCGACGTGGCCGAGGCCATCGAAGCTGCCACCAAGAAAGAGGTGGATCGCCGCGACATCACGGTGCCCGATATCCACCGCACCGGCTCCTACAAGGTGCAGGTGAAGCTGCACCCGGAAGTGGTGGCGGAGATCAACCTGGAAGTGGCGAGCTTCTGAGCGCCGTCCCCCTCGCCCGTATTGGGCGATTGCGGGGATCCGGTGCAAACTGATTGCCCCGGGCGGAGCACCGGCCCCCTGATCAGCTCTGTGCATCCCCCTTTTCCGCCTGCTTTTCGATGGTGAACGCGGCCCTGGCCGGAGCAGACGAACCGCTAGAGCCCAGGCCAGCCGGGCGGCGGCGCCTGCGCGAGGAGGCCAACTTCGAGGCCCTGCCCGATTCGATTCCACCCCAAAACCTGGAGGCGGAAGAGGCGGTGCTGGGCGCCATCCTGCTGGACCCTGACGCCATCGGCCGCATCGCCGACGTGCTGCAACCGGAGGCCTTTTATCTCGGCGCCCACCGCGAGATCTACCGCACGGCGGTGATGCTGCACAGCCAGGGCAAGCCCACCGACCTGACGGCCATGTGCGCCTGGCTGGCCGACACCGGCTCCCTCGAGAAGGCGGGCGGCCAGGGGCGGCTGGTGGAGCTGGTGGAGCGCATCACCTCCACCGCCTCGATCGACCAGGTGGCCCGCCTGGTGATGGACAAGTTTCTGCGGCGCCAGCTGATCCGCTCCGGCAACGAGGTGATCCGGCTCGGCTTCGACCAGAGCAAGCCGATGGAGCAGGTGCTCGATGAGGCCGAGCAGAAGATCTTCGCCATCAGCCAGGAAAAACCCAGCACCGGCCTCACCCCCACCGCCGAGATCCTCACCAGCACCTTCAACGAGATCGAGAGCCGCTCACTCGGCACCTCCGTTGCGGGCATCCCCTGCAACTTCTACGACCTCGATGCCATCACCCAGGGCCTGCAGCGCAGCGACCTGATCATCGTGGCCGGCCGGCCGGCCATGGGCAAAACCTCGATCGTGCTGAACATCGCCAAGAACGTGGCCCAGCTCCACGCCCTGCCGGTGTGCGTGTTCTCCCTGGAGATGAGCAAGGAGCAGCTCACCTACCGCCTGCTCTCAATGGAGGTGGGCATCGAGAGCGGCCGGCTGCGCACCGGCCGGCTGCAGCAGGAGGAGTGGCCCCTGCTGGGCCAGGGCATCAACAGCCTGGGCCAACTTCCTCTTTTCTTAGACGACAAGCCCAATACCGGCGTGCTGGAGATGCGCTCCCTCTGCCGCCGGCTGATGGCCGAAACCGGCAAGGAGCTGGGCCTGATCGTGATCGACTACCTGCAACTGATGGAGGGCTCCACCCCCGACAACCGGGTGCAGGAGCTCAGCCGCATCACCCGGGGCCTCAAGGGCATGGCCCGCGAACTAAACGTGCCGGTGATGGCCCTCTCCCAGCTCAGCCGCGGCGTCGAATCGCGCACCAACAAGCGGCCCATGCTGAGCGACCTGCGCGAATCGGGCTCGATCGAGCAGGACGCCGACCTGGTGCTGATGATTTACCGCGACGAGTACTACAACCCGGAAACTGCCGATCGCGGCATCACCGAGGTGATCGTGACCAAGCACCGCAACGGCCCGGTGGGCACGGTGAAGCTGCTGTTTGAGCCCCAGTTCACCCGGTTCAGGAATCTTGCCGCCTGAGCATCCCACCCTCCAGGTGGTGACGGTCCAAACCGGCCAGCGCTACCCAGATCTCTGGGTGAGTCGACTGGCGGCGATGGTGGGCCGCAACCTCAGCGAGGCCCATCGCTTCATCGTGTACACCGACCGGCCCGAACCGGCACGCTTCGCCGGGCCGAGCACCCGGCACCAGCAGCTGGAGGTACGGGATCTGCAGGGAGGCGGCCTGAAGGGCTTTTTCGGCAAGCTGAAACTGTTCGATCAGGGCCTCACCGGCGGGGATCCTTTTCTGTATCTCGACAGCACCCTGGTGATCCGCTCCGACCTGGCCCCCCTGGTGGAGCTGGGGCGAACCAGCCACTCCAGTGTGATCGGCGTGCGGGACTGGAACTACCCGATTCTCAACTCATCGGTGCTGTGGTGCCGTCCCGATGCCCACACCCAGGCAGTTTGGCAGTGCTGGCAGCAGGGCCGTTACGCGGCCGCAACCTTCCCGAGCGACCAGAACTTCATCTTTCATGTATTCAGCGACCATGCTCCAGGCGCCCTCACCTACTGGCCCCCAGGCTGGGTGAGCTCCTACAAAGCCCTGCGCAAATTGGCCCGGCGCAATCCCGAGGCGGCGCGGGGCCAGCTGGAGGGCAGCTCCATCCTCAAATTCCACGGCCGACCCAAGCCCAATGAGGTGCTGCATCCCTGGCGCCATCCCCGTCGCACGATCCTGCGCCATCCACTCCAGCCCCAGCTCTGGGGCTACCTGGGCGAGGAGCTGCGCAGGCACTGGTACTAGCAGCTTTGAAGGTGCAAACCCGAAAATTCATACAGTCCAAGGCGCGCCAATGGGCCTATTTCATCATTTTTTCGCCAAGGCTAGTCAACTCTCTAGGCGCTGGATAAGCCAAGAACCAAAGGAAAGTGATGGTGAAGAAGAAAGAGATTACAGAGATATTATGATGATAAAGGGGCTGGGGAAAGGCGGAAATCATCATCGCCACAACCACAGACAACCCGGCACCCGAAATGATGCGGGTCACACCAGATCGGAACCTACTGTAAAACAAACAAAAAATGCCAATAGAAAATATAAACCAGCCTGCAAGACCAACCAAGCCAGATATCAGCAATATATCCAGATACTGGTTGTGCATGCCCGTCCAGCCCTGAAATTGATCAGTACATAGGTTCGCACTGCAATAGGCAGCGATCACTTGATGGCCGTTCCCAGGCCCTATGCCAAGGAGGGGATGCTGGAAAAAGCTTTGGAGTGCAATTTGCATCGCTATAAGCCGCTGCCCCTGGGATGTTCCCATGCCTTTTCCTGCAAAAAAGGCTGTTGTTTCGCTAGAAATTTGCCCATATTTGAAAACCGCAAGCGGCAACAAAATAGCAGCTGAAACCAAAAATATTATAAATATAATCTTGGTATACACTGGGTTTTTTGATGAACGACCCAGCAAGACAAGCTGTACCAAAGCGCCAAATACTAAGCCCAACAGCGCACCTGCCGAACCAGAAGCGTACACAGCGATGACTGCACCCAAGCAACCAAAACCACAATATATTTTTTGAAGCCGACCACCATTCCTAAACATACCTGCCAAAGCAAGCAAGGCAAGGATCGCAGCGATCTGGCCAAAGGCAATTGGATTGGTGATTGGCAGGCCAACTCGCTCTGAAGGAGCTAAAATAAGCGAATGGGCCGAGAACATGGCAGCAAACAATCCACCGGCGCTCACACCACGAAACAGAAAATCCTCAAATATCCCAGGCTCAGCATAACTGCGAAGCCCAATAATCAAGGGAATATATAATAACGCCCGAATCGGATAATCAAAATAATCTACCGAGCCGCCATTTACCAGTAGAGACGGCACCATCAGCAATGGGAAGATCGCCAGGAGCCCGGTGAAGACATGATCCAAGGGCAATAATCGCCAAGGCCACCGGCCAAGCACCGCCACTAGGCTCAAGGATACCAATACCCCCGCAAATAAGCCAAACGAGTTTTTAACCAGTAGGATGGAAGAGTAAAAAGCAAATACTGACCACTCGAGCAAGGCAAACCTGATAATTATTGGATGCAGTTTTGCCAAAAAGCCGCCCATAAATACAGTCTATACCACGCACCCAATACTAGCCCAGCGAAGCAGGATCGCCAAGCCTGTTGACTATTTGCCAGTGACCGTAGACCATTAATAATGATGCTTTAGAACCCAACCCAGCGCTGGCAACTCGATAGCCTTGGATACATGACAAGCTCCGCCACCCACTTCACCGAACACTTCACAGAAAACTTCGACGTGATCGTGGTGGGTGGCGGCCATGCCGGCTGCGAGGCGGCCCTCACCGCCGCGCGTCTAGGGCTCAGCACCGCCCTGTTCACCCTCAACCTCGATCGAATCGCCTGGCAGCCCTGCAACCCGGCGGTGGGCGGGCCGGCCAAGAGCCAGCTGGTACATGAGGTCGATGCCCTCGGCGGCGTGATCGGCCGGCTGGCCGATGCCACGGCCCTGCAGAAGCGGGTGCTCAACGCCAGCCGCGGCCCGGCCGTCTGGGCCCTACGGGCCCAGACGGATAAACGCCAGTACGCCCGCCAGATGCTGCAGCTGCTGCAACACACGCCAAATCTGGCCCTGCGCGAGGCGATGGTGACCGGCCTGGAGCTGGAGGGCACGCCAGGAGAAGACGCCCACATCAGCGGCATCCGCACCTACTTCGGCAGCACCTACGCCGCGCCGGCCGTGATCCTCACCGCCGGCACCTTCCTGGGCGGCCAGATCTGGGTGGGCAGCCAATCGATGAGCGCCGGCCGCGCCGGGGAACAGGCAGCCGTTGGGCTCAGCGAAGCCCTCGAGGCGCTGGGCTTCCAGATGGGCCGGCTCAAGACCGGCACCCCAGCTCGGGTGGATCGGCGCAGCATCGCCTTAGACCAACTCGAAGAACAACCCAGCGACGCAGCCGATCGTTTCTTTTCCTTTGATCCAACCGCCTGGGTGAGTGGCGAGCAGATGAGCTGCCACATCACCCGCACCACCGCCGCCACCCACCAGCTGATTCGCGACAACCTGCACCTCACCCCGATCTACGGCGGCTTCATCGACAGCAAGGGACCCCGTTACTGCCCCTCGATCGAAGACAAGATCGTGCGCTTCGCCGATAGGGAAAGCCACCAGATCTTTCTGGAGCCCGAGGGCCGCGACACGCCGGAGATCTACGTGCAGGGCTTCTCCACCGGCCTGCCCGAGCGACTGCAACTGGAGCTGCTACGAACCCTGCCGGGCCTGGAGCGCTGCGTGATGCTGCGGCCTGCCTATGCCGTCGACTACGACTACCTGCCTGCCACCCAACTCAAGCCATCCCTGGAAACCAAGCGGGTAGCCGGGCTGTTTTCGGCCGGCCAGCTCAACGGCACCACCGGCTACGAGGAGGCAGCCGCCCAGGGGCTGGTGGCCGGCCTCAATGCCGCCCGGCTAGTGCGCGGCCAGGAGCCTGTGCACTTCCCCCGCGAGGGCAGCTACATCGGCACCATGGTCGATGACCTGATCACCAAGGATCTGCGCGAGCCCTACCGGGTGCTCACCAGCCGCAGCGAATACCGGCTGGTGCTGCGGGGCGACAACGCCGACCGACGCCTCACCCCCCTGGGACGCGAGCTGGGCCTGATCGACGAGCGCCGCTGGCAGATCTACGAGGGCAAACAGGCGGCGATTGCCACCGAGCAACACCGCCTCAACACGGTGCGGCTCAAGGTCAGCGATCCGGCCGCCGCCGCCGTGGAAGCCCAAACCAGCGCCCCCATCAAGGGCTCGATCACCCTGGCCGAGCTGCTGCGTCGCCCCGGCTTCCACAGCGCCGATCTGGCCCGCCACGGCCTGGCCGACCCAGAGCTGCGCCGGGATGTGGCCGAAGCCACCGAAATCGACATCAAATACAGCGGCTACCTGGCCCGCCAGCAGCAGCAGATCGACCAGGCGAGGAAGCAGGAAAACCGCCCTATCCCCACCGACATCAACTACGCCACGATCGCCACCCTCTCCAACGAAGCAAGGGAGAAACTGGCGGCAATCAGGCCATCGAACCTTGGCCAGGCCTCCCGAATGGCGGGGGTCTCTCCGGCAGACGTCACGGCCTTGATGCTCTGGCTCGAGATCCGCAACCGCCAGGCCTCGTCAAGCCCAGCCAGGCTCGGTAAGTTGAAGCCAAGGCCGTAGGGGGCGACTTCTGGTGAATCCAGCACGGGGCATACCTACGTCCATGGCCTACTGGGAGCTGCGAGCCGAACAGGTGCTCAACCGGGTGTTTGAACCCGAAAAACCCATCGAGGTGGAGTTCTGTGACAGCCCCAGGCAAGCCCCCCTGCAGGCGATGGAACCAACGCTCGTCATCAACCCACTGCCGAGCCATCGGGCCAAGCCTGGGCTTCTGCTGGCCATCACCACTGGGGCCATGGTGGCCACTGGCGCTGCCCTGGTTGTATTGGGCCTCTGGAACCAATCCCAGCAGGCCATCCAGCAGGAACGCAACATGCTTCTGATCGAGCGGCTGCGCAACATGGGGCCCAGCTCCGGCGCCGGCACTGCTCAAGCCACAGCTGACGCCACTGCTGAAGGCAATCAGAGCTCTGCCACGGCGGCAGGCGCGGCCCAAGGTGGCGATCTGCCGCCGCCCCCGCCAGGTGAACCCTGGGTTGAGGAGCTGGCCGCCTTACCCGCAACCGGCGCTCCCCTGGCCGGCGTGCTCAGGGTGCCTGTCAATGGCCGCATCACCAGCCCAGCACCAGAGGCCAGCGGCAATAGAAATAGCCATCGCAACAGCAATAGCAATAGCAATGGTGGCAACAGAAGTGGTGCTACGGGCTCCAGCGCGCCCCAGTTGGTGGGGGTGGTTCAAGTGGCTGGTCAAAGTGGTTCGGCAATCTTCCAGATCGGAGGCAGCTCAACAAGTGCGGCGGTGGGCGAAAGCATCGGCGCCAGCGGTTGGCGTTTGCGCTCTGCCGGCGGGGACAGCGCCGTGATCGAAAAAGGAGGAGAACAGCTGCGGGTAAGCATCTCCAGTGGCTTTTGATGCCATTGGGGCCCAGCTGACCCGCCAGCAAAGATGAGTTGGAGCTCCGGAACTTGAACGCCCCGAGCCGCACCTGCGTAATCAGCGTTTGCTTCAACAGCTCAGCGGTATTGGGGCGCTTTTTGGCATCTATTCCCCAAGGCACAAGCGTTATTCTTGTTGACAATGGCTCATCAGATCTTGCTGAAACCAGGGCTCTAGCAAAGGCCCATAACGCGCTCCTGATTACCAATCAGATCAATCTGGGCTTTGGCTCTGCATGCAATCAAGGCGCAGCTGCCAGCCAGAGCGAATTTCTCTTCTTTGTGAATCCAGACAGCTTTCTTGAAGCCACAACAATCACGACCCTGGAATCCGCCGCCGCCGCAAAGCCCGAAGCATCCGCCTTCAATCCTCAGATCATCGACAGCCTGGGCAGGGTCTCATTTAAACGCCGCAGCTGCCTGCTTAGTGCCAACGAAATAATGGGCCCTATCGCACCTAAAAACGATAGCCAGGTGCCAGTACTCACAGGTGCAGCCCTATTTTTAAGCAAACGAAACTTTGATAGAATATGCGGCTTTGATGAGAATATTTTTCTCTATCATGAAGATGATGACATCAGCATCCGCCTACGCAAGCAGGTGGGGCCAACTTGGCTGATCCATAACTCCTTGATGACGCACCTGAGTGGCCACTCAAGCGGGCGCTCGGCCAGCATTGCGGCGCTCAAGGCTTGGCATATGGGGCGCTCACTTGTCTATGTCACCACAAAACACCAGATCAAGGGGGCATTCCGCAAGGCAAGGGGCTCTGCCTGGCGACAGCTGTTATCGCCGGCAACCCTGCTCAGCAAGCGTAAATTCTACAAGAATCGCGCTTTTCTCCAAGGGGTGCTCAGTGCCCGTCATGACCGGGGAGCAGGCTTTAGACCAGACCCCCAATCCATCAAGCGGCCATAGAGTTGATTAATTTGAGTCGCTTCGCCCTGCAGGGAATGGCACTGCAGAGATCTTTGGCGCCCATTGATTCCCATCTGCCAGAGCAACTGGGGATCCCGCAGCAACTCTCGCAATGCCATCACCAGCGAATCCACAGATCCGGTTTGAAAAGATGCCCCAACCTGAGGATCCACAAGCTGGGGCCAAACCCCAGCTCCGGATACCAAAACAGCGCGCCCGCAAGCCATTGCCTCCAACGGGGTCAGACCAAAACCCTCGGAACGGGAGGCCGCAACGCAGAGGAGCAGGCGTCGGTAGCAGCTGCGTACGGTTTCGCGGTCCAAATCGCCCAGAAAGACAATGCGTTCAGCCAGGCCAGCGTTAACAACCTTGGCCTGCAAGGACTGGGCAAACTTTTGATGTTTTTTCTGACACAGCCCCGTAATTACAGCACTAAAATCAGGGAAGTCTGGAAGCACCTGGATCAGGGCCCCAATCAAAAGATCGGTTCCCTTGCTGGGCCTTATGCGGCCAAACGCCCCGATCCAGTAGTGACCCGCCAATGAGCCAGGAACGCTGCCTAGACCCTGGGGGAGTAGGGATGTCTTGAGCCTACTTAGTTCGTCATTGGGCGGCGGCGAATAATAGCTTGTATCTACGCCGTGATGAATGACTTGCGTGCAGGAAGCCAGAAACTGGGCCGACCTCTCCGACGTGGCAATTACCGCATCACAATTTCGCAATAACATCCCCAAGCATAGGCCTGGTCGCTTGGGAGCTGCCGAGGTAAAAACAATTTTCCAGGGCTGGCGCAGCAGCTTTTTCAGCAGCAATCCAACGACGATCTCAATATCCCGACGGGCATGCCAGATCCGAAATCTGGCAGCAGATGGCGGAGTCCATCCCAGCCACAGCAGATGCCACCAACGCATGTCCCCGATCAGACCTAACCGACCCCAATCCAGTAGGCCGATTTTCATCGCTTGACGCTGCACGGGCACCAGCGCCCGCACAGTGGCCGACACCCCGGTGTAGCGGCGATGGAAGTTGGTGACGACCACGTCAGGCAAGCTGGCGGGCTGCAGGCTGGAAGCCAATCCCGAACCCCGTTACTCCATACCTAACGTAGGTGTACCTGGCCAGAGGCCTTTGCGGATGTGGGCTAACCAGTTGCTGAGCTCCCCCAGCGTAATCTGGCAGGCCAGCACCGACGCCGTCCTCGGCGGCCAGGCCGGTGCCGTGCTTTCGGGAGCCTGGCGGCTGATGCTGCTGGGCGATGGCAGTCCGACCCGTCACTTTCAACTACTCACCGGTGACCCGGTGGAGATCGAATTGATCGCCATGGCACCTGAGACTTCGGCTGGTGCCAGCGCAGGCGGGCCGCCACCGGCCGAGATCAGCGAACTTGAAAGCCCCCTGCTGCGGCGCCAGGTGTGGCTGCGCTGCGGGGAACGAACCCTGGCCTGGGCCGAGAGCTGGTGGAACCAGCAGCAGGCAGACGCCTACCTGCTCGAAAGGGATCAACCGATCTGGCGCAGCCTGACGGCACGGCGAGCCGAGCTGTTTCGGGAAGTGGATGGCCTGGCCCGGGTGGATGCCCCCTGGCTGGCAGAGCGCTTCGGCCATGGCGGCCCCTTCTGGAGCCGCCACTACCGCTTCTTCCGCGGTGGAAAGGAACTGACGGTGATCAGGGAAGTGTTTTCGCCCGAACTGGAGCACTGGCTCGGGCCGGCCGGCCTCCCCGCCGGCTCAACCCAGCCGCAGGGCCTCGGCCTGCAGGCGGGCCTGCTCCAGTAGCTCCCGCAACCGATCCTCGTCGGTGTGGGAGAGGTTGGTGCGCAGCAACTTGGCGTGGGGGGCATGGGCCCGCAGCCGCTCGATCACCCGATCCGGGGTGGCCTCGCGCACCAGGAGGCAGAGGGCCGCACTGCCGGAGGGCAGGGTTTCGCCCAGCTCGCGCATGAAGTCGTCGTTGATGCCGATATCCGAGAGGGATCCTGAGGCGGCCCCCACCCCCGCACCCACCGCAGCTCCGAGCAGGGGATTGAGAAACAGCAGGCCCACCAGGGTGCCCCAGAAGCTGCCACCGATGGCGCCGGCCGCAGTCAGGTTGATGGACTGGCGCAGGTGCACCTGGCCAGCGGCGTCATGCTCCACCACAACGGCATCATCGAGGGCGATCAGCTGCTCCCGCTGGATGTCCACCAGCTCCCGCCGCACCAACTCGGCCTCCTCGGCCTTGGGAAAACCAACCACCACCAGACTGCCCATCGCACCGGACGCTCACTGGCCCCAGGTTAGTCAGACCAGCTCGAGCTGGCCCCCGGGCGGCGCCGGCTGGAGCGGGGCATGGCCCGGCCGGGGTCAGGGGAAAAAGAGGGGGAGGCAGCCGGCGGCTGGGGTTCCGCCCTGGCCTGGCCTGGGGCCTGACGCTGCCAGCGGGGCACCACAAAATCAGTGTCGTCAGGCCAAACATCTGGCTCGCCCTGGCTTGTCTGTGGGGCCTGGCGAGCCTGACGAGCATCGGGGGGAGCGCCGCTGCGCCGCGAGATGGCCTCCAGGGGCTGGCGGCGCGGGGCTGCCGGCCGGGAATCCTGCCAGGGTTCCCTCAGCTCCTCCCCATCCTCAAGAATCCAGTCGAGCTTGCCTTCCACCCACCTGCCCAGGCCATCCAGCTTGCCCAGGCCTGACTGGAGCGATGGCCCCCGCTGGCGGCGCTCGCTGCCCCGGGCCCCGGGCCGGGCACCGGAGACGCCATTCACCAGTTGTCGGCCGGTGCTCACCAGCCGATCAAAACCCTGCTCGAGGGGCTCAGACCAGGAATCAGCCATAAATCAAACCTAACGGCGACGGCCCGCCAGCCAGCGCTCCCGGCCCAGGCCCACCAGGGCGATGGTGAGCCCACCGAATTCCAGGGTCCAGAGAAAAACGCCCATGCAGGTGCCTTGCTGGCGCGACCCTAGGCCGCCTGCTCAAAGCGCAACAGGCAGCTGGCGTGCCAGCGCCCGCCGTGGAGCCGCTCGCAGCAGAGTCGGCAGGCCAGCCCCTTGACCCGGCGGCGGTAGGGGGCGCTCAGGCCGCAGCTTGGACAGCAGGCCAGCCAGCGGGGCGGCAGCGTGCTGACGGGCAGGGGGTAGCGGTGGCGAATGCTGAGCCGAAATCCAGCCTGGGCCCCATTGATGGCGGCCATGCGGGCGCGGAAATGGGGGCCGTGCACCTCCTGGGCACCCACCACCCGATCCACCCAGGCGTGGATCATTTCGTGGCAGAGGGTGCTGAGGGTGGCCTCCCGGGGCAAGGGCTCCAGCAGGGGCCGCGACAGCACAATCTCGCTGAGGGGACGCCCGTCTCGGTGGCGGCCAAAGCGATACATCCCCGCCGTGCGGCGCATGCGGCCATCGCTCCAGCGCAGCTCCACCAGCCGCTGCCCATCCGGCGCCAGGCTGCCGTCAAACCACTCCCGGTCAAGCTGGTGAAACAGGGGCAGCAGGGGCTCGAGCGGCATGCCGGCGGGGCAGTCAGTCAGACTCTGCCCCAGTCAACGCAAATTGTTTCGTGATGGACTGGGGTCTGACCCGTGACATCGGCACCAAGCTCCTGCTCGGCGGGGCCGGGGCCCTGCTCCTCTACTGGACCATCTCGGCGGTCAGGCTGGTGCTCAGCGCCCGCGGCATCAACCCCCTGATCAAACAGTTCTTCACCCAGGTGGCCAGCGGCCAGGTGGATGGGGCCTACCTGCTCACCACCAAGAACTACCGCTCCCACGTCAACCGCCAGCAGTTCATCCGCTTCCTGGCGGGGCTGCAGCTCAACAAATACCGCAACCTCAAATCGGGCCGGCCCCGGCTCGATGAGGGCCAGCTGATCCTCACCGTCAAGCTCAAGAGCGACGGCAAAGAAGAACTGCCACTTGATTTCACCTTCGTGAAGGTGGAGGAGCAGTGGCGGGTGGATCGCATCACCAAGCTGGCTGCAGCCTGAATTGTTCTGTCTGAGGGTGCTGGCGTGAGTGCAGCCAACCAGGACCAGGCCCGCGCCACCGAATTGCGGCGGCTGCTCAACCACGCCGCCCACGCCTACTACGTGCTGGATGCCCCCGAGCTGGAGGATCCGGTCTACGACCGCCTCTACCGGGAACTGCTCGAGCTCGAGGCCGCCCACCCCGAGCTGATCACCCCGGACAGCCCCACCCAGCGGGTGGGGGGCACGCCTGCGGCGGCCTTCTCCAGCGTGGAGCACCGCATTCCCCTGCTCAGCCTCGACAACGCCTTCAGCAGCGAGGAGCTGGAGGCCTGGTATGGCCGCCTGCTCAAGGTGCTCGACCGAGAACCCGGTACGGCGCTGCCGATGGTGGGGGAACTGAAAATCGATGGCAATGCCCTCGCCCTCAGCTACGAAAACGGCCTGCTGGTGAGGGCTGCCACCCGCGGCGACGGGGAGCGGGGCGAGGAGATCACCGCCAACGTGCGCACGATCACCTCGGTGCCCCTGCGGCTGCTTCTGCCCCATCCCCCCGCCTGGCTGGAGGTGCGCGGCGAGGCCCTGATCCCCGATGCCACCTTCGCCGCCATCAATGCTGAGCGGGTCGAGCGGGATGAGGCCCCGTTCGCCAACCCCCGCAACGCCTGTGCCGGCACCCTGCGCCAGCTGGATCCCAAGGTGGTGGCCGCCAGGCGGCTGGATTTCTTTGCCTACACCCTGCACCTGCCGCAAGAACCGCCCCAGGGGCCGCGCAGCCAGTGGGAGTGTCTGCAGTGGCTGCAGCGAGCCGGCTTCAAGGTGAATCCCAACGCCGAGGTGCTGCCGGATCTGGCGGCGGTTGAGGCCTTCTTCAGCGCCTGGGACACGGGCCGCCGCTCCCTGGCCTACGCCACCGACGGCGTGGTGGTGAAGCTCAACGACCTGCGCCTCCAGGACGCCGCCGGCTTCACCCAGAAGGCGCCGCGCTGGGCGATCGCCCTCAAATACGCCGCCGAGGAGGCCCCCAGCCGGCTGCTGCGGCTGGCCTGCCAGGTGGGCCGCACGGGGGTGGTGACCCCGGTGGCCGAGTTCGAGCCCGTGCCCCTGGCCGGCACCACGGTGAGCCGCGCCACCCTGCATAACGCCGATCGCCTGGCCGAACTCGACCTGCACGCCGGTGACACGATCGTGGTGCGCAAGGCCGGCGAGATCATCCCCGAGGTAGTGCGGGTGCTGGGCGAGCTGCGGCCCGCCGGGGCCACGCGGCTGGCGCTGCCCAACCTGTGCCCGGAGTGCGGCTCAGAGCTGGTGCGCGAAGAGGGGGAGGCGGCCACCCGCTGCGTCAATTCGAGTTGCCCGGCGATCCTGCGGGGCGCCCTGCGCCATTGGGTCAGCAAGGGGGGCCTGGATGTGGATGGGCTGGGAGCCAAGTTGATCGAGCAGCTGGTGGAGAAGGGTCTGGTGGGCTCGATCGCCGACCTCTACCGGCTGGATGGGGCCCTGCTGGCCAGCCTGGAGCGGATGGGCGCCAAAAGCGCCGAAAACCTGGTGACCGCCCTGGCCGCCTCCAGGGCCCAGCCCTGGCACCGCCAGCTCTACGGCCTGGGCATCCACCACGTGGGGGAGGTGAGCGCCAAGGCGCTCGCTGCCGCCTTCCCCAGTGCCGCTGAGCTGGCAACAGCCGCCGCCACCGCCGCCGCCGCCCCCCCCCCATCAATCACCGCCGTCTTCGGCATCGGCGCTGAAATCGCCCAATCGCTGCAGCAGTGGTTTGCCACCCCGGCCAACCGGCTGTTACTGGAGCAACTGGCAGGGCTTGGCTTCTCCCTGGCCGCCGGACCAGGGGAGCTGGCGGCGTCAGCTGCGGCGGCGGGCCAGCAGGCCCCCCTGGCGGGCCAGACCTTTGTGCTCACCGGCAGCCTGCCCTCCCTCAGCCGCAGTGCCGCCCAGGCCCTGATCGAAGCCGCCGGCGGCAAGGTGAGCGGCTCGGTGAGCAAAAAGACCAGCTATGTGGTGGCCGGCGAGGAGGCCGGCAGCAAGCTCAGCAAGGCCGAGGCCCTGGGGGTGGCGGTGCTGGATGAGGCCGGGCTGCGGGCCCTGCTGGAGATGTAACCAACCCAAAGGTGGTGGGATCAGACTGGGCCCAAACCACTGCCGCTCCGCGCTGCCATGGCCGCTCCCGCCGCCTTCCGCTGGATCAAAACCGAGTGCGGGCGGGCGAAATATGCCGAGCTCGTCAGCCAGCCAGGCCCGCTGGCCCGGCTGCGGCTGGCCTGGTTTGTATTGATCGCAGCGCTGCGCGACTGGCGGCTGCCCGATCAGCCCGGTGGGTCTGCCCCCTGAAGCGCCTGCCGCGCCGCCCTACCCACCAGCCACACCACCAGCACGGTGGCCAGCAGTCCCACGATGCGCAGGGTCCAGGTGAGGGGATCGGCCTGGCCTGAGAGCACCTCGCGGAAGCGGGCCACATCTCCGGCCAGCGCCCCCAGGCCGCAGAAGAGAATCGTGCCGGGCAGGATCGCGACCAGGCCGATCGAGTAGTCGCGCCAGCTCACCTCGCTGAGGCCGTAGGCGAAATTCAGCAGGGAAAAGGGAAAGGCGGGCGAGAGGCGGGTGAGCAACACCAACTTCAGCCCCTCCCGGCTCACGGCCTGCTCGATCGCCTGCAGCTTCGGCACGGCCGCCAGCCGCCGGCGCGCCCAGCTGCGCAGCCAGGTGCGCCCGAGCAGAAAGGCCGCCTGGGCCCCCAGGCAGGCCCCCACGAACACGATCAAGCTGCCCCAGGCAGGGCCGTAGAGGGCGCCGGCCAGCATCGAGGCCCACACCCCCGGCAGCAGCAGGGTCACCCAGAGGGCATAGAGGGGAACGAAGGCCAGGGCGCCGGCAGGGGAGCGCAGGGAGGCAAGAACCATGGCTGTGGTCTCGGAGTCGAACCATGGACCGGGGGAGAACATGGATCAGGCCGGGCAGGGTCGGTAGCTTGACAGCAGCTTCTGGAAGCCAATGGCCCGCAGCAAGCGCACGGTGCAAACAGCGCCGCAGGGCCCGGAAGCCCAGCTGGTGGCCAAGTTGCAGCGCATCGAGGCGCTCTATGCCAGGGCCGGCAGCGACGGTGAGCGGGTGGCGGCGGGAAGGGCCCGCGAGCGCATCGAAGCCCGCCTGGCCGAGCTGGCCACCGAAGAGCCGCCGGTGGAGTTTCGCTTCTCCCTCTCAGACCAGTGGTCCCGCCACCTGTTCGTGGCACTGATGCGCCGCTACGGCATCCAGCCCTACCGCTACAGCCGCCAGCGACGCACCACGGTGATGGCCCGCCTCAGCCGCAGCTTCGTCAACGACACCCTATGGCCGGAGTTCCTGGAGCTGCAGGCCAGCCTGGCGGCCTACTTCGACGCCCTCACCGACCGGGTGATCGAGCAGGCCCTGGAGGTCAAGGCCGGCGAAGCCGAGGAGCGCGGTGAGGAGCCCGGTAAGGAGACCGGAAAGGAGAACTCTGCCGCAGGAGCGAAGCTGGCCCGATTGGAGCCAGTCGAACACCAGCCGTCGCTGCTGTAGGAGGCTCGGCTGGGGGTCGAGCCCTACTATCTCCGCCAAGGCAGCCACCCCCGCAGGATCGATGACGCAGACGCTGGCGGGGAGGGTGGCTCTGGTGACTGGTGGGGCCAGGGGAATCGGCCGGGCAACCGCCCTGAAGCTCGCCTCAGCCGGCTGCGACATAGCGATTAATTATTATAATAGCCACGCGGAAGCCACAGCGCTTTGCGATCAAGTTCGGGAGATGGGCAGACGGGCAATCGCAATCAAAGGAAGCGTGGGCGATCCCGAAAGCGTGAAAGAAATATTTGAAAGTTTTACAGAGACATTTAATCGGCTCGACATACTGATCAGCAATGCCGCAAGTGGCGTGCTCAAGCCGGTCATGCAGATGAATAGAAAGCACTGGCGCTGGTGCCTGGAAACCAACGCCCTGGCCCTGGTGCTGCTGAGCCAGGAGGCGGCGAAACTGATGACTGACGGGGGGCGGATAATTGCGCTGTCAAGCTTGGGGGCCAGCAGGGCCATACCTGACTACGGGTTTGTTGGAGCTTCAAAGGCTGCCCTGGAGTCCCTAGTGCGCAGCCTGGCCCAGGAGCTGGGCCAAAGGGGAATTCGAGTCAACACCGTCAGCGCTGGCGTAGTTGACACCGACGCCCTCTCCCACTTTCCAAACCGGGAAGAACTGCTGGAAAGCTTCAGCCAGAGAAACCCAACGGGCAAAAGCATGGTGCCGGAGCATGTAGCAGATGGGGTCTATCTTCTATGCCTACCTGAAGCCGAAATGATCAACGGTCAAACCCTGGTGGTAGATGGGGGCTTCGCCATTTCTGGCTAACTAAATCCAACCAATAGGGAATCCTCCAATACCCATGGGCCAATCCCTACCGATTGAGACCCCACCAAAACCTACCCAGCAGCGAATGGACAGCGCAAACCTACTTGAAAACAAGGCAGTGATTGTCACGGGCGGCAGCAGGGGAATCGGCCGATCAATAGTGCTTACGCTGGCTGCCCAGGGAGCCGATGTTACATTCCTCTATTGCAACAATGAGGCAGCTGCCAATGAAACATTGGCAGCTGCTGCTGAACTCAGTGGCACTGTCAAAGCCAAAAGGGTTGACGTTCGCAATGCCGATAGCTGCGAACAGGCAATCGATGAAATAGCCGAAGACGCTGGCAAGATCGACATTCTTGTCAACAGCGCTGGTATCATCAGAGACAACATTCTCGGCCTGCTTACAAATGACGACATACAAGAGGTGCTCGCCACAAATGTGGTAGGTGTATTTAATGTGCTGCGGCCCGTAATCCCCTACATGGTCTCCAAGCGAAGGGGCAAAATCATAAATATCAGCTCCGTGGCCGGCGAAAAGGGTGGGCGGGGCCAAACAAACTATGCGGCCAGCAAGGGTGCGATCAATGCCCTAACAAAAGCCCTTGCAGTTGAGTTGGCACCGCGCAACATCCTGGTGAACTGTGTTGCACCCGGGGTGATCGAAACCGAGATGACTGAAGCCATCAGACAACAGGCTGGAGACGTGGTAAAATCACGTATCCTTCTTGGTCGCTTTGGCCAACCGGAGGATGTCGCTAACGTCGTGTTATTTTTCGCTTCAAGCCTGTCTGATTACGTCACTGGGCAAGTGCTTCACGTCGATGGCGGCTTCAAAATGAGTTAACTCCATGACCCAATCCGATTTCACCGCAGAGGAGATTGCAGCCGTATTTCCCAAGCTCGCCGAAACCATGGCCGAAGCCCTGGGCTGCGACGAAGAGGAGATCACCCTAACGGCTTCCCTAATTGACGACCTTGATGCCGAGTCGATTGACTTCCTGGATATAGTATTTCGACTGGAGAAAACATTTAAGGTCAAGATACCCCGCGGCAAAATTCTGGAAGATTCACGGGGGCCCCTCTCCGAAAGTGAATTTGAACAAAACGGTGTGGTAACCAGCGCCGGACTGGCCCAATTGAAGGCCTATTTAAGTGAAGTGCCTGCCGAACGCTTCAAGACACCTCTTAATGTGGCTGATATTCCCAGACTTTTTACTCCGGAAACCTTTTTGAAGCTGGTAATCAAAGCGCAACGAGAGCAAGCCGGTGCGGCTCAATAGCCAGGGGCAATGTCTCTACATCGCTTCAGCGCCTTCTCCTTTGTAGATCGCATAACCTCAATTGGGAGTTCTGGCCAAATCAAGGGCTCCTTCCTAATTCCAGCCCATCTGGAATTCTTCCCCCAGTCCCTAGTTGCCGAGGCGATCGGCCAGCTAGCCGCGTGGTACGCCATGTCAAGTCTGAATTTCGAGCGCAGACCCGTTGCAGCACTTGCCGGAGCAACCAAATACCATAGCGAGGCCCGTCCTGGTGAAAGATTGAACCTGGAGGCAATAATTGAATCCTGCGATAGCGAGTCGGTTTCCTATTCAGGCGTAGCCACTGCGGGCGAGCGTCTCATACTCGAATTGGCAGACTGCTCGGGGGCAATGCTGCCCCAACAAGAGTTTGACGATCCAGAAACTATCGGCCAACAGTTTAAACTCCTTGAGACAACTGGAGCCAAAGAAAATAGGCTGGCCCAGGCACCCTGTATATTGCCAACCGATCTAATATCTGATGCCCTAGGGACGCTGGAAGGCAGCCTGATCATTCCAAGCCAAGCGGATTTCTTTGCGGATCATTTCCCCAAAAAGCCTGTCTTTCCTGCGACACTTTTGATGCATGCCCTATCATCAATGGTGATTGAGCAATTAAATTGCAGCCCAAGCCCGCTACCCAACCCCCTGCCCAACCAACCTAACCAGCCCAAACTTGCAATATCTTCAATGGCAAGAGTGAAGGTACGCTCCTGGATAGACCCTGGCGACCGAGTCAGGTTAAGGGCAGAGGGCCTGACGCCTGAAATAGGCCCAAAGCAGGTCAAATTAAGTGCCCATGTCGGCACCAAGCTGGTTGCATCGGCATTGCTCAACCTTGTTGTCGCCCCATCCCCGCAGGAGGCCTAGCAAATGGTTACCGAGCCTCGCCGAGTTGCTATTACGGGAATGGGCCTTGTTACCCCTGTGGGCAACAATTTGGGCGAAACCTGGCAATCGCTGCTCAAGGCGCGCAGCGGCGTGGAGCCCATCAGCCTGTTTGATGCCAGCGGCTTTTCCGTGCGGATTGCAGCCGAGGTTAAAGGCGATACCTACCTCAGCAACACGGGCCACAAGCGTCTGAGCAAAGCTGCCACCCGGTCCCATCTGTTCGCCCTAGCGGCAGCTGAAGAAGCCATTCAAGATACGGGCATCCGTCCGAATGCAGCCAATGGCCACCGCTGGGGTTGCTCGGTTGGCACTGGCATGGTCAGCGTTGACTTTCCCGAGCTCGAAGCCTTGCAAAGGGAAGCAGCCCCTGCTGGCGAGCTGAATACGGATCTACTGCTCAGCAGCTCGATAGCCTCAGACCCTATCGCCTTTTGCCGCAGTCAATCAGCCCAGGGTCTATCGCTTCTTGTTGAGCGATATGCCATCAAAGGATATACAACATCCGTGCACACCGCCTGCGCATCAGGCGGTCAAGCCGTTGGCACGGGCTTAAAACTGATCCGACGCGGCGACTGTGATTACGTACTTGCGGGGGGCTTCGATTCAATGATTAGTCCCCTGGGCCTAGCCGGATTCTGTCTGCTCAACGCAGTATCAACAGACAACCATAATCCCCATACGGCCAGCCGCCCCTTTGATGCCAGCCGCAATGGATTTGTCCTAGGTGAAGGGGCTGGCTTCCTTGTGCTGGAAGAATGGGAAGCAGCTGTTAAAAGGGGCGCTCGGATCTACGCAGAGCTAGCGGGCGAGGGCAATTCCCTTTCCAGTTACCGAATCACCGATTCCCATCCCTCCGGTGATGGCCCTATCCAGGCAATGCAACAAGCTCTGCAATCGGCCGGCATATTTCCAGAACAGGTTGATTACCTAAATGCCCATGGCACATCAACACCAATGAACGATCGCAGCGAGGCAGCGGCGGCCCATGTGGTTTTTGGCAGCCATATTAAGGATCTACGCGTGAGTTCAACAAAAAGCACCATGGGCCATCTGATCGCAGCAGCAGGGGCCGTAGAGGCGGCAATTTGCGCCTTGACCATTCATCACGGCAAGGTTCCGATCAATGCAAATCTCACCCAACGGGACCCCGACTGCAACCTCAATTTTATATGTGATAAGGCAAAGGATCAGGCTGTTCGCGTGGCCATGTCCAACTCACTGGGCTTTGGTGGCTCTAACAGCTGCCTAGTATTTCGCGAGCCAGGGGCCTCATAATCGATGCAGACAGCGGCACGAGTTGTAATCACTGGCCTAGGTGCAATCTGCGCATCTGGCAAGCAGCCAGAGCAGATCCTTGATTCCCTATTGGATGGCACTATCAGCATTGCCGAAATAGGCGGCTGGGATGGGGAGAATTGGCCATGCCGATTAGGCGGGGTGGTTGGATTCAGCCCAAGGGAACTGATCAATGATCGCAAGCTCCTTAAGCTAATCAAGAAAACAGACGTGGTCGGCATCTATGCCGCCGAACAAGCCCTTAACTCTGCTGGGATCAGTGCATACCGGGAGTCGCTGACCAGCCCAGCCGACGATAGCTTTGCTGAAAGATTTGGCCTTTATGTAGGCACCAGTGGCGGCTACTATGATACCCAGTATGATTTTTTGCCCCTGATTAGCGAAGCCAATGGCAGCATGCAGGCCATTGGCGAAAGGCTGGGCGAAAGCGTCAACCCAATGTGGCTACTTGGCAACCTCCCCAACAACGTTGTATGTCATGTAGGCATAAGAAATAAGCTCAAGGGTGCAAATGCCTGCATCACAAATCACGGCACAAGTGGATCGCTTTCAATCATCGAGGCCTTCGAAAGCCTGCGCATTGGCGACACCGATCGGGCCATAGCCATCGGTCACGATGCCCCAGTCGAACCCCAAGTAGTTCTCTACTACCAAAAGGCAGGACTGCTTGCTGACGCCCACCTCACCCCCTTTGATGCCGATCGGTCTGGCTGCATCCTTGGCGAGGGTGGGGCAGCTCTGGTGCTGGAAACCCTGGAGGCGGCCGAGTCGAGGTCAGCTCCCATCCATGCTGAGATTCTTGGCAAGGGATGTACATCTGAAGCCCAAGGGCTGCTGCCGGTGAGAGTGGATGGTGATGGCGTCGCCAGGGCCATTTGCCTGGCCCTGGAACAGGCAGGCCTGGAAACTCAGCAAATTGGAATGATTGTGTGCCATGGCAACGGCACCAGAACATCAGATCTCTCTGAGGGCGTGGCAATTCGCAGGGTATTCGGTACCCAAATCCCTCCCATTACCTGCTTCAAATGGGCATTTGGCCACCTCTTAGCAGCCGCTGGAAGTATCGATACAGTTCTTGCCCTTACCGCACTTCAACGGGGAATTGTGCCTGCCATCGTACCCCTGAGAAACATAGATCCATCCTTGCAAGACCTGCCAATTGCCAAGGTTGCCAGAGAGCCCATCTCTGATACGGCATTAATTCTATCGCGTGGCTTCGGAGGCCAGAACAGCGCATTGATCATTCGGGCAACCAGCCGATGAAATCATGAATAATGCCTAATAGATACAAATGTGGTGTTGACCATGTAGACATCGCCAGAGTGCAGCAGCTGGTGGATCATTCATCCAATGAAGATCTCAAGGGAATCTTTAGCCAGCAGGAACTCGATTATGCGGGTAACTCAAAGAGCCGCTATGGGCGCCTAGCCGCTCGCTTTGCCGCGAAGGAAGCTTGTCTCAAGCTATTTCCACTGGAAACGGCAACCGCAACCATTGATCTCTCTGATTTTTCAGTACAGAATGATAGCTACGGGGCCCCAATTATATGCCTATCGCCAAGGGCTAATGCCCTGCTGAATTTATATGGATTTGAGCAGATCTCAATCAGCTTGAGTCACACCAAAGTCCATGCCGCCGCCACGGCAATAGCTTCAGGCAAAGACTTTAAAGCCCCCCTGATCGGCAGATTGGCCTATCGGCTTCTACCCATCAGACGAAAGCTGGTGCTGGCCAATCTTGAAAGGGTCTATGGCAGAACACTTAGCAAATCCCAAATTAAATCCATAGCCCAGGCCCATTATGCCCATTTCATTAGAATCGGCATCGAGTTCATCCAGTTTCAGTTTCTATCCCAAGCCCAGCGGATGGCCCAGGCGAGGGTAGAAAATGCCGACCTGATCATCGCCGCCCTTAGCAAGGGCAAGGGGGCCATAATCCTAACAGGCCATTTTGGCAACTTCACAACAGCCATTGCGGCCGGAGTTACCAACTTTCCTGAAGCCAGGGGACGTTTTTACTTTGTGCGCAGACCATTGCAGCCGGCTTGGTTCGAGGCCCTGATTAATAAACAATTTGAAAAATCCGGCTTCAAGAGCCTGCCAAAAACAGGCTCAATGGAATCAATCATGAATTGCCTGGAGGCAGGCCATGCGGTTGTCTTCCCCTTTGACCAACACGCTGGCGGCAAGAGCAGCATCCTGGTTGACTTCCTTGGCCACCCGGCCGGAACCTTTCGCAGCCTCGCCCTGATTGCGATTGCTTCAGGCGCCCCCGTCATTCCAGCATCAAGCTGGAGGGACGAAAATGGCAACCACGTATTGCGCTTTGAGGAACCCTTACAACTGGTTGAATCGACCAGTGCAAAGGAAGAGATCCGACTCAATACGCGACTTTTCAATGCGAGCCTGGAGCAAATGGTGCTGCGCCACCCGGATCAGTGGTGGTGGGTTCACCGGCGCTGGCGCAACTGAGCGGGTTTCGCTCTCATGCCGCCTGCAGGGCGTCGCTGCCGCATCGGGCGCAGAAGCGTTGCTGACCCAATTGGCTATGGCCGCATTTGCCGCACACCTGCACCACCGGCGCCACATTGCGGCCATCCTCAACGCCATCGCGCAGGTCGATCTCCCGCAGCTTGGCCTCCAGCTCGGCCTGGCCAACCTGGCCGCTGGCGAGCAGCAGCTCAGATAGGGCCTCAACCCGCAAAACCACCTGCTGCAAACGGGTGTCAACGGCATCCAGCCGGATGGCCAATTCCTCAGGGCTTGGCGGCGGGCTCGATCGTTCCATGGGGTGACATTAGGGGGCCAGGCTGTACAGGTAACTTGACTGCCACCAAGGGCACGCACGATGGAGATCACCCTGGTGGGAAGCGGCCTGTTGGGCACGGCGATCGGTGAGCGGTTACTGGCCCGTGGCTACCGGCTTCACGTGTGGAACCGGCGGCAGGAGCGTGCCCAGGCGGCTGGTGGCAGCGGGGGCCCAACTCGCCTCCAGCCCTGCCGAGGCTGTGGCTGCGGGCGAGCTCGTGATCACCGTGCTCAGTGACGGCCCCATCACCGCTGAAGTGCTGCTCAACCAGGCCGGCACCGCCCTCCCGGGGCGGCTGGTGCTGCAGGTGGCGACCATCGCGCCGGCCGAAAGCCGCGACCTGGCGATCGCCCTGCAGCAACGCAGTGCCCGCTATCTGGAAACCCCCGTGCTGGGGAGCCGGCCGGAGGCTCTGGCCGGCTGCCTCCAGGTGATGGTGGGTGGCGAGCTGGCCGATCTCGAACGGGCCAGGCCGGTGCTCATGGCCCTCGGAGGTGAACCGCGCCATCTCGGACCTGTCGGAGCTGCCCTGCACACCAAGCTGGCCCTCAACCAGCTGATCGCCAGCCTCACCCACAGCTTCAGCCTGGCCCTGCACGTGGTGCAGCAGGCCGGCGTGGAGGTGGAGACCTTCATGGCAATCCTGCGCGAAAGCGCCCTCTACGCCCCCACCTTCGACAAAAAACTGGCCAAGGAACTGGCCGACGACTACAGCAACCCCAACTTCCCCACAGCCCACCTGCGCAAGGACCTGCAGCTGTTTCTCACCGCCGCCGCCGCTCTACAGCTCGAGACCCAGGGCCTGCGGGGCCTGGCCGAGCTGCTTGAGCGGGCGACCGCCGCCGGTCTAGATGAGCTCGACTACAGCTCCCTGCACCGGCTCACGGGCACCACCTCGACCCAGAGGGCCAGCGGCTGATGAATCTCAGGCCCCCAAATCGGCCAGCCGCCGCCGGGCCAGTTCCGCCTGGGCCTCGGCTTCGGCCAGGTTTGCCTGGCATTCCGCCACCACCTCAGGCGGGGCCTTGCCCGCGAAGTTTGGATTGGCGAGGCGCCCCGCCAGGCCCTTGATCTCCCTATCGGCCTTGGCGATGTCCTTCTCCAGCCGGCCGCGCAGGGCGTCGAGATCCACCAGGCCCTCAATCGGCAGCAACACCTGCAACTCACCACTCACGCTGGCCAGGGCGCGCTGGCCGGGGGCGGCCTCAGCAGCGGCGGGATCGAGCACAACCAGGCTCTCAGCACGGGTGAGGGCGGTGATATCGGCGCTGGCCTCCTGCAGCACCGCCGCCAGCTCGCCGCGACCGGTGACGAAACGCACCGGCGCGCTCTGGTTGGGCTTGAGCCCCGCCACGGCCCGCAGGTTGCGCACCACCCGAATCGCCTCGATCAGCTCGGCAAAGGACGCCTCCAGATCGTCGTCGAGGGCGGCCACGTTCACCGCCGGCCAGGGCTGGAGCGCCAGGAAGGTCTCCGGCGGCTCACCGGTAAGGCCATGCCAGAGCTCCTCGCTCAGGTGCGGCAGCAGCGGATGCAGCATCACCAGCAGCTCGCCGAGCAGCTTGGCCAGCACCTGGCGGGCGGTGCGCTGATCCGCCAAGGCAGCCTTGCGGGCAGCCCCCTCCAGATTCACCGGCACCTGCAGGCGCCGCTTGAGCAGCTCAATGGTCCAGTCGCAAACCTCATTCCAGGCGAACTCATAGAGCCCCTTGGCCGCTTCACCCAGGCCGTAGCTGTCGTAGCGCTCGGCGGTTTCCCGGTTCACCCGCGCCAGCCGCGAGAGGATCCAGCGGTCGGCCAGCTGCAGGGCCGCTGGATCCGGCTCACCCAGCGAGGCCGGCGTCTCGCCGCCCAGGTTCATCAGGGCGAAGCGGGTGGCGTTCCAGAGCTTGTTGGCGAAGTTGCGCGCGGCCTCCACCGTGGCGGAGGTGTCGGATTTGCGGTCGTAGTCGAGGCGGATGTCCTGCCCGGCCCCCGCCACCTCGCGCACCAGGGCGAAGCGCAGGGCATCGGCGCCATAGCGCTCAATCAGCAGCAGCGGGTCGATGCCGTTGCCGGCCGACTTGCTCATCTTGCGGTTCTGTTCGTCGCGCACCAACCCGTGGATGTAGACGTCTTTAAAGGGCATCTGGCCCGTAAAGGCGCCGGCCAGCATCGTCATCCGGGCCACCCAGAAAAAGATGATGTCGAAGCCCGTCACCAGCACACTGGTGGGATACCAGCGCGCCAAATCGGCTGCCTGCTCGTCGGGCCAGCCCAGGGTGGAGAAGGGCCAGAGGCCGCTGGAAAACCAGGTATCGAGGGCGTCGGGGTCCTGCTCCAGCACCACCGGATGGGCATGGACACCACCGACGAACTGGGCCTCCGCCTTGGCGCGGGCTTCCGACTCATCGCGGGCCACCACATAGGGCGTGTTGTCGGTGATCACACCGCCCGTTTCACTCACCACAAACCAGGCGGGGATGCGGTGGCCCCACCACAGCTGGCGGGAGATGCACCAGTCACGGATGTCGGTGAGCCAGTCGCGGTAAACCTTGCTCCAGCGCTGCGGCACAAAGCGGGGATCGGACCCGGCGGCGGCAGCCAGGGCCTCACGGCAGCGGGCCGCCAGGGGCTCGGTGCGCACAAACCACTGGGTGGAGAGCAGGGGCTCCACCGGCACCTTGCCGCGATCGGAGAAGGGCACGCTGTGGCGGTATTCCTCCACACGCGCCAGGCAGCCCTCCGCCTCCATCGCGGCCACCACCGCTTGGCGGGCCTCGAAGCGATCCAGGCCCGCAAAGCGGCCTGCCGCTTCGTTCATGCTGCCGTCCTTTGCCATCACCGTGATCAGCGGCAGGTTGTGGCGCTGGCCAATGGCGAAGTCGTTGGGGTCGTGGGCGGGGGTCACCTTGACGCAACCGGTGCCGAAGTCGGCATCCACGTGGTCGTCGGCGACGATCGGGATCTGGCGCCCCACCAGCGGCAGGGTGAGGGTCTGGCCCACCAGCGCCGCATAGCGCGGATCCTTGGGGTTCACGGCCACGGCGGTATCGCCGAGCAGGGTTTCGGGCCGGGTGGTGGCGACTTCCAGGCAGCCAGCACCGCTGCTGAGCGGATAGCGGAAGTGCCAGAGGTGGCCGTCCACCTCCTGCATCTCCACCTCCAGATCACTCACCGCCGAACCGGAGGCCGGGCACCAGTTCACCAGGTATTCGCCGCGGTAGATCAGGCCCTGCTCGTGCAGGCGGTTGAAGGCCTCGATCACGGCGACGCTGCAGCCGCTATCGAGGGTGAAGCGCTCCCGCTGCCAGTCCACCGAGTAGCCCAGGCGGCGCAGCTGGCCCACGATCGTGCCACCGCTTTCAGCCTTCCAGGCCCAGGCCTTCTCGAGAAATGCCTCGCGGCCCAGGTCTTCCTTGCCCCTTCCTTCAGCCTTGAGCTGCTTCTCGAGGATCGTCTGCACGGCGATCGAGGCGTGGTCGGTGCCCGGTAAACACAACACGTTTTTGCCGCGCAGGCGCTGGAAGCGCACGATCGTGTCGATCAGGGCTGTGTTGAAGGCATGGCCCATGTGCAGGCTGCCGGTGACGTTCGGCGGCGGAATGACGACGGAGAAGGGTTCACCCTGCGCCGCAGGATCGGGGTGAAAGGCGCCGCTGCTCTCCCAGGCCTGCTGCCAGCGGCTCTCGGTGCCCGCCGGGTCGTAGCTCTTGGGCAGGGCTTCGGTCACGGCGGCGGTAGGCAGTGGAGCCATGGTCGCAAAGTGCCCCCGCAGCGGGTTGATGGGCCAGATCGTGCCATCCATGGCTCCGCCCCCTGCCCCCCAGCAACCCAGACGCCGGCGCGACCGCCTGCTCAGGCTGCTGGGGGGACTGGCCCTGCTGGTCCCCCTGGGGGGCTGCACCCTGGGCCGTGAGTTGCCCAACGTGGTGTACCTGGCGATCGGGGCCAATAAAGATCAGCTCATCAACGCGGAGCTGAAACAGGAATTTCAGGATCAACTGTTGAAGGTGGGTGCGCGATACCGCCAGATCCACCCCGACACCCATTTTCAGTTCGGCGTTTACCCCGAAGATCAGATGGTGGAGGTCATGCGCCAGCGCAGCCGGAGTGGGCTCGCTCCGGATCTGCTGCTGGTAAATGGCGACACGGCCCTGCGCCTGCGCCAGGCCGGCCTGGTGGATCCCTTCCCAATCCGCAAGGACCAACTCGCCATCTTCAACGAGGAGGAGCTGGGGCGGTTGCGCAGCCCGGATGGGCGGCTGGCAGGGCTGCCGTTGCTGGTGCAGACCCAGTTGGGCTGCTTCAACCGCCAGCGCCTAAGCGAACCGCCGGCGACCTTGCAGGAGCTGCTCAATGCCACCGCCAACGGGCACCCCATGGGCCTGTCGCTAGACCTCTATTACCTGTTCTGGATCGTGGGCAGCACGGGCGCCCTGCCCGCCATTGACAAAGCCGTGCTGGGCCAACCGCTCAACCCGGCCGACCGCCAGGCCCTGACGGGCTGGCTGGCCTGGCTGCAGAACGCCAGCAACCAGCAGCGGGTCACCTTCTTCCCCGACCAGCCCACCGCCGAAGCCGAATTCAAGGCCGGCCGGCTCGACTGGATCCCCTGTCGCAGCATCGTGCTGCGACAGCTGCGCCGGGTGATGGGCAACACCCTCGGGGTCGCCCCCCTGCCCGATGGGGAGGGTCACCGGGCCAGCCCGGTCAACCGGCTGCGGGTGCTGGCCCTGGGCCGCAGCTCCAGCGCAGCGGGGCGTCGCCGCGCCCTGGCCTTTAGCTTCTACAGCGTCAATCCGCTGACCCAGCGCACCCTCACCCTGGGATCCTCGACGGTGCTGCCAGCCAATCGCTTCGTCACCGTGCCGGTGCAGAGCTCCCAGGTGCTGGCCGCCATGGTGGCCGCCGCCAACCAGGGCCTCCAGGCCAACAGCCTGGTGACCCTGGTGCACACCAATGACCCCCGCATTCCCCGCTTGCAGAGCCTGCTGACGCAGTTGGTGTTCGGGGAGGCCAGCCCCAACGGCGCCACCACCGAGCTGATCCGGATCCTGCAGGCCCGCCCATGAAGGAGCTGCTGCTGGAGATCTTCGGTTGGCTGGGTTATCTGGAGCGCCCCTCGGTGCTGCTGCAGCTGGGCCTGGTGATCGCCGTGGTGCTGCTCACCCGACGGGCCCAACGCCGGCGCTGGCTGCAGCCCCTGCCGCAGCTCGCCTATGCGCCCGTGGGGATATTGACCCTGGCCCTGGGCTGCGGGGTCCTCGCCGGCCTGGGACTACCCCAGGGGCTGGCGAGCCTGCTGGGGCTGCAATGGCTGGGCTGGTACGGCATCAGCCTGCTGCCCAAGCGGCTTCATCAACTCGAATCCCGGCTACTGCGGCCGGCCTACCTGGTGGGAGCTGCCCTGCTGCTGATCCGGGAGGTGGACAACTTCAACGACATCGCCGTGATCCAGCTGGGTGAGCTGCTGGGGGTGGCGGTGAGCTTCGGCAAGCTGTTCAACTCCCTGGTGGTCATCTACCTAGTGCTGGTGGGCTGCGGACCACCGGCGGCGGGGGTGGCCTGGCTGGTCCAGCGCAGCCTGGGCCTGAGCGACGGCAGCCGCAAGGCCATGGAACTGATGCTGCGTTATCTGGTGGTGGGCCTGGGGCTGGTGGGGGTGGCCATGCACCTGGGCATCAACAGCACCGCCTTAATTGCCGTGGCGGGTGGCCTATCCGTAGGCCTGGGCTTCGGCGTCAAGGAGGTATTTTCCAACTTTGTAAGCGGCATCTGGCTGCTGTTCGAGGGCTCGGTGAGGCCAGGCGAAGTGCTGATGCTCGACGGTGATGCCTGTGAGGTGCGCCAACTCGGGTTGCGGGCCACCCTGCTCTGGCGCAACCGGGACAACGCCGAACTGCTGATCCCCAACCAGACCTTTTTCACCACAGCGGCCACCACATACACCGCCAGCGATCGCATGCGCCGCAGCCAGGTAAGCATTAGCGCCGCCTATCACCACGACCCAGCTGAGGTGATAGCCCTGCTCGAAGCCACAGCTCTGGAGGTGGCAAGGGTGCTTCCCCAGCCGCCCCCCAAAGCCCTACTGCTGAACTACGGCGACTTCGCTATTAATTACGCCCTGCGCTTCTGGATCGCCAATCCCATGGACAACGTCGGGATCTGCAGCGAAGTGAACCAGGCGATCTGGCAGGCCTTCCGGCAGGGCGGCATCGAGATTCCCTTCCCCCAACAGGTGCAGTACCCCATGGCGTGGCCCCCCGAAGACCACCAGAGCAAGCAGGTCAATTCGATATGAACTGCTAGACCTTCAGCCGGTCGACGGCATTCTCTAACAGCTGAATTGAAACATCCTCGGCCGAATCGAGATCGGAGAGGCCGAAGGGGTTGTCAATATCGTCGATCAAACGCAGCAGCAAGATCAGGATAAAGGAAATCACCCCTAGGAAGAAGACCGACTCAAGTATATTCTCAGAGCGGGCCATCACCAGACCACCAAACAAAAGCACAACCGCAATATCCGCCATCCAGTAAACCAGTGGAACAAAGGTGGTATCACGAATGGTCTGCACCCGGTTAATCTTCTGCAGAACCACCGCCATATCCTGCATCAATCGACCCCGCAACGTGGAGGCATCACCCTTGAACTGAACTGCAGCATTCACCACCTCCCCATGGGCCCTTTCGTAGGACAAAAGGATCTGCTCAGTGGTGATCCGCTCCATAAACCAGTCGATCAGGTAGTGGCCCAAACCCTCCACAGCCTCAAGCGCCGCCGCAACCCGCGCCTCAGGGTGATAAGCCTGAATTGCCTGGATCTCCAGCTTGAGGGACTGGAGCGATGTAGCTAATTCGCCAGGAATCTTTTCACTCTCCTTGAAATCGGTAAGCACCCCATTCAGCAGAAAACCAAGCAGAAAAACTGTCGAGGCAACCATCGCCGAAAACAGCTGGTTAACGGAGATCCGCTCGAGGCCAAGAACATGCACCGCCACCTTGATGCCGCAGAGCACAAGCACCTGGAGAAACACCCCCCGAATCTTGCGCAGCCGCCTCGAGCGCTGCCAAAATTTTTAGATGTTGACAATTTTAAAACTTTACCAACTTCCCATATTCATTTTGGACCAACCACTTCCCCAGCGGAGGTATTCCGGAACATAAGCTGGGCCCTGGTCGCCAGGTACTTCCCGCTTTCCTTAGAATCGATTAGCACTCCGCTCAATAAAAAACGAGCAGGCACACGGTGGAGGCGACGATTAGTCGACTTGGGCGCAAACTAAACATGAAGCCTGGCCGGCCTTAGCTGGCGTTGCCCAACACAAGCAAGCGTGTTGCGGCCGCCTAGTTTGAATGACTAGTCAAACACCCACCATGATCGAGCCTTTCCTGCAGGCAGTCCGCTCCAACGAGGAGCTGCAACGGGAGTTGCGCAGCGTCACCACGGCAGCGGGGTTGGCTGAGGTAGCCGCCCGGGCCGGGTTCGCCATGGAAGCTGGGCCTTTGGTGAAGGCATTTGCCCAGCTGCTGGTCGAGGGCGATGACGCCCTGGCAGTGAGAAATTTTGACAATCTGGGCTGGGACGTGGGCGAACTGGCCTGGGCCCTCAAGACCTGGGAGAGCTGAGACCCAGAGCCCGAGCCCGGCTCAACCCCTGGCCAGCCGCTTGAGATAGGCGCCTCGGCTGCCGGCATTGATCCAGCCGGTGGCGATTGTTTTGCTGTGCTCGTGGCTGGCCCTGCCGCGGTGAATGTGGGAAGGACCGGCCGGAAAGATCACCAGCTTGCCCCACTCGGCCGGCTCATGGTGGCCCTGCCAGTGGAACTCGGTGCCGGCCTCCGCCACGTCATTGCAATACAAAATCCAGGCCAGTACGCGGTGCACCGGTTCGGTGGCCTCGTCGCTGATGGTCCAGTCGCAGTGCCAGCGCTTGAAGCCCTCACCCGGGGCGTAGTGCTGGAGGTTGAAGATTGGATTGACAAACAGCTCCTGATCCGGACAGCACTCCCGCAGCAGGGGGCGCTCCTGCAGGTAGCGCTCCAGGGCGGCGCTCACCCCGCGCAGGATCACCTCGGCCAGGGCATAGGCCTCGGGATCGGAGCGGTCGATCGCCACCAGGGAGATGTCCGTGGAGATTTTGGCGGGCTCGGCGCTGGGCCCGAAGGCCACCCCCGGACGCTGTAGGTCGCTGCGGCGCTCAAAAAAGGCCCGCACCCCATCGGCCAGGGCCTCGAAGCCGGCATTGCGGTAGGAGGCGATCAGCTCCATCAGGGCTGCTGCCGCCAGGGAATGGCCACCAGGGCATCGAGTGGCTGCCAGCGCTCCTGGGGGGCCACCAGCCCTGGCAGCAGCCCCACCCGCTCCAGGGCCTGGGACACCCGGGCGGAGTCGAGCGGCCCGCCGGGCCCCATGGGCATCACCAGCACCTGCTCCTGGGCGGGATCGGCCAACACCTGCAGCTCCAAATCCTCCAAAGCCCGCTCAAAGAAGACCCGGCGCATGCGTCCGCTGATCACCGGGCCCAGGGCAGCTGCAAAGGCCTCCAGCCCGTCCCGATCACCGCTGCAACCGCAGTTGAGCGACAGCCAGATCATCAGCTTGGCCCAACTCTCGGTGCTCCACAGGGGCTGAAAGCTCTCGCGGTGCTGGCGCACCAGCTCGCCGATGGCGAAATCAAACAAGCTGGCCTGCAGGCTGGAGGCGTTCATGGCCGCCATCCTGCCCAGCCGCGGGCAGACTGCAACCACCCGCGCCCGCCGCAGCCCATGGCCCTCGACTTCAACGATCCTGAACTGGAGTTCGGCGATCTCGTCTACGCCTACCAGAGCTGGGTGATGGCGGTGATCAACGATGAGAAGCTCGGCGGCAGCGAAACCCTGCTCACCGAAGAGATCGCCGACGACGCCCTCAACGCCATGCGCTTCCTGCCCGGCGAGGTGACCAGCGCCATCGAAACCAGCCTGGCCCGTGTCTATGACGTAGATGCCGAGGAGCTGGCCAACCTGCTGTTCCCGGAAAGTTGACACCCCGCAGGAGCAGTCGTGCCCCTTCTCCCCGCTGACGTCCACAGCCGCGCCGGCCCCGATCTGGCAGCCGAGCTGGCCAGCAGCGCCAGCCAGGGGCTCAGCGATCAGGAGGCCGAGCGGCGCCTGGGGGTTTGGGGGCCGAACGCCCTCGGCGACGGGGGGGGCTCACCGGCCTGGCGCCGGTTCCTGGGCCAATTTCACGACCCCCTGCTCTACACGCTGCTGGCGGTGGGCGGGATCAAATTGCTAATCCACGAACCCAGCGAGGCGCTGGTGATCTGGAGCGTCACCCTGATCAACGCCGTGATCGGCTACGTGCAGGAAAGCCGGGCCGAAACGGCGATTGCCGCCCTGGCCCGATCCGTGCGCACCGAAGTGGAGGTGATCCGCGCCGGCCGGCGCCATCGCCTCGCCTCCGAGCAACTGGTGCCGGGCGACCTGGTGCGCCTGGAGGCGGGCAACAAGGTGCCGGCGGATCTGCGCCTGCTCCAGGCCCGCAACCTGCAGGTGGATGAATCGAGCCTCACCGGCGAATCCCTGCCGGCGGCGAAAGACAGCGCAGCCGTTGCCAAGGACACTCCCCTGGCAGAGCGGATCGGCATGGCCTATGCCGGCAGCCTGGTGACCAGCGGCCTGGGCCTGGGCCTGGTGGTAGCCACCGGTGCCGCCACCGAAGTGGGCCAGATCTCGAGCTCCCTGCAACAGCAGGTCAGCCTGAGCACGCCCCTGACCCGCAAGTTCCGCCGCTTCAGCCACACCCTGCTGCAGCTGGTGCTGGTGCTGGCCGGCCTCACCTTCCTGGTGGGTCTGCTGCGCGGCCGCGATGGGGTCGAGATGTTTGACGGGGCGGTGGCCCTGGCGGTGGGGGCGATTCCGGAGGAGCTGCCGGCGATCGTGACGATCACCCTGGCAATCGGCGTGAACCGGATGGCCCGCCGCAACGCGATCATCCGCAAGCTGCCGGCGGTGGAGGCCCTGGGCAGCACCACCGTGATCTGCTCCGACAAGACCGGCACCCTCACCCAGAACCGGATGACGGTGCAGGAGATCTATGCCGGCGGAGCCCTGGTGCCGATCGAGGCGCTCTGGCCAGGCAATGGCAGTGACGGCGATCTCCTGGCCAGCAATCGGGCCCTGGAAGAAACCCTGCTGGCGGGCCTGCTCTGCAACGACGCCCGGCCCAGCCAGCAGGAGGGGCTGGTGGGGGATCCCACCGAAACGGCCCTGCTCCAGGCCGCCGAAACGGCTGGCCTGGACCGGCAGCAGGCCCTCGAGCGCCACCCCCGTCGAGATGCCATTCCGTTTGAGTCAGAGCAGCAATACATGGCCACCCTGCACGGCAGCGACCGCATCCTGGTCAAGGGCTCGGTGGAAGTGGTGCTGGCCCGCTGCAGCCGCCAGCTGAACCCGAGCGGCCAGGCCGAGCCCCTGGAAGGCGAGCGCATCACCGCCGCGGTGGCAACCATGGCCGGCCGGGGCCAGCGGGTGCTGGCCTTCGCCATCGGGCGGGCCGATGGGGATCCCAACCAGCTGCAGCCCAGCCAGATCGAGCGGGGGCTGGATTTTCTGGGTCTGCAGGGCATGCTCGATCCCCCCCGCCCCGAGGCGATCCGGGCCGTGGCCGCCTGCCAGGGCGCGGGAATCAGGGTGAAGATGGTTACGGGCGACCACCTCGAAACCGCCCGATCCATCGCCCTGCAGCTGGGCCTGGGCGATGGAGCGGGCAGCCTGGGGGCCATCGATGGCCGCAGCCTGGCCAGGCTCAGCCCGGCTGAGCTGGTCGACTGCGTCCGCCGCAACGACGTGTTTGCCCGGGTGGCGCCCGCCCAGAAGCTGGCCCTGGTTCAGGCCCTCCAGGCCGATGGGGCCGTGGTGGCCATGACCGGCGATGGCGTCAACGACGCCCCGGCCCTCAAACAGGCCGACATCGGCATCGCCATGGGCAAGGGGGGCACGGAGGTGGCCCGAGAAGCGGCCGACATGCTGCTGACCGACGACAACTTCGCCACGATCGAAGCGGCCGTGGAGGAGGGCCGGGCCGTTTACCTCAACCTGCACAAGGCCCTGGCCTTCGTGCTGCCGGTGAACGGCGGCGCCTCGATGACAATCCTGCTGGGGGCCGTGCTCGGCCTGGAGCTGCCGGTAACAGCCCTGCAGGTGCTTTGGCTGAACATGGTCTGCTCCCTGAGCCTCTCGATCCCCCTGGCCTTCGAGCCCCGGCCACCGGGGCTGATGCGGCAAGGGCCGCGGCCCCCGGCCCAGCCCCTCCTGAGCCGGGGTTTGGTGCGCAAGGTGGTGCTGGTTTCAACCTTCTACTGGTGCTTCATCTTCGGGGTATTTCTCTGGGCCCGCTCCCATGGCCACAGCCTGCCCCTGGCCCGCACCATGGCGATCCAGGCCCTGGTGCTGGCCCAGATCGCCTATCTGGTCAGCATCAGCCAGGTCAGCAAGCTGGGCTGGCGCCATTGGCACCACAATCCGATCCTGCTGGCGGGCATCGGCACGGCGGTGCTGCTGCAGCTGGGCTTCAGCCAGCTCGGCTGGATGAACCGCTTCTTCGCCACGGCCCCCCTGGAGCCCCAGCAGTGGTTGATCTGCGGCGTGGCCCTGCTGGTGATGGTGCCGGTGGCCGCCCTAGCCGAACGGCTCGATCCCACCACGGGAATCCCCAGGGTCTGACTAGGTGAGACTTGGCAAGTGTTAAATCACCGTGTTGGCTGAACAACATGGCCAAATGCTGCTCCAAGGCTATTAGTTAAGTAACCCGAAGCAGATGCGCGATGCCGGGTTCGAACCAGCGACATCCTGCTTGTAAGGCAGGCGCTCTACTATTGCCCTGACTGGGTTTTGCGCTATTTTTCGGCAGGCTGTTCGCAGATTCGTGCGCACAGCCCCTGTAACAGGCCTGCTTCCGTGCGCACGGGCAAGCAGTCAGGCACGCCCGTCACGGCCTTTGCGACAAGCAATTAAGCAGCTGAGTGCAGTGCTCTACAGGCAGGTTGATATCGCTCTCCCCTGGCCGATGGTCGGGTCTCAGCACCGAGCCAAAGGCATGCAAAAGTGCCATTTGGTTGGGCTTGCAAGCGGCGTCGAGCTGAGTCTGAGCAAGAAGGTCACTAATACCCGCGTTGTGCTCAGTCCCGCAGAGCGGCAACCGTTGATCGTGTAACGGAGAATCCGGTTTGGACTACTTGCTGAGCTAAACCTCCACGAACAATCCCACTTCCACCATTCGGCGGTAGTGGTCGCTGATCTGGCGAGTGCCCCCGGTTTCAGGAAAGATGTCACCCCTTTGATCCATCCATCCGGGGGTTTGAGGACATGACCAATGCGCCGATACAGCGAGGCCGTTAAGGCTGATGTGAGGAGACGGATGCACCCGCCACACAGGCAGAGCGTGGCC
>JAHLYQ010000024.1 GCA_025127975.1 Synechococcus sp. CS-1331
GACCGAGCTGGCCGAAGCGGTGGAGCTGCCGGAGGAGGAGGTCAAAGACCTGCTCTGCCGGGCACGCCAACCGGTGAGCCTGGAGACCAAGGTGGGCGACGGCGATGACACCGAACTGATCGACCTGCTGGCAGGCGATGGCGAACTGCCCGAGGAGCGGGTGGATGGGGAGTGCCTCAAGGGCGACCTGCGGGCCCTGCTGGAGCAGCTGCCAGAACTGCAGGGCCGCGTTCTGAAGATGCGCTACGGCATCCCCTGCGCCGACAATCCCGAGGGCGGCGAGCCCATGAGCCTCACCGGCATCGGCCGAATCCTCGGCATCAGCCGCGACCGGGTTCGCAACCTCGAGCGCGACGGCCTAGCTGGCCTGCGCCGGATCAGCGACGCCGTGGAGGCCTACGTAGCCGGCTGAGGCTGCCAGCAGGCAGTAGGCCATAGACATGGCCCCTGGGTCCGGATGGCCCAGGCTGCGCTGGCCATGGGGGCGGGCCCGCCCCCGCTGCGGCAGCAGATCCGCGGTGGCGGTGGCTGCCGCCAGGCTGGTGTTTGCGGCGTTCTGCAGGGCCTGAGCCAGATCCAGGCCCGCCTCCAGGTCAGCCCTGAGCCGCAGGCAGAAGGGCTGGAGGGCATCCAGCATGGTTTTGTCGCCCGGTGCCGCCTGGCCCAGGTCGATCACGGCCTGCAGGGCGGCCCCAAAGGCTGCGGCTACGTCGTTGGGCCCGATCTCCGTCGCCTGGGCCAGGGATTGGCCCGCCGCCAGCAGGGCACCGCCCCACAGGGCTCCGGAGGTGCCGCCACCGTGGTCTGACCAGGCCTCGCCCGCTTCCATCAGCACCTCCCCGGGGCCGCACCCGCGCCCGCAGGCGCCGATGGCGCTCTCCCGGGCTCCCCGAATGCCCCGCAGCATCCCCAGGCCATGGTCCCCATCGCCGGCGACGGCATCGAGGCCCCCGAGTTCCTCGACCCGCTCCTGCAGTTCCTCCTCCACGGCTTTGAACCGCGCCAGCAGCGCCTGCTGCACGGGCGTCAGGGGGGCGGGCTGCGTAGGGGGCCCTGAGGGGAGTCCAGAGGGGAGTTCCGGCTCGGGCCGTTGGGTCGGCCGCGGCTGGGGGCCATCCGACTCGGCGGCCAGCTGGCCGCGCCGGTAGGCGGCGCTGTCGGCGGCGGCGTTCCAGAAGCCCTCCAGCTCCCCATCCAGCCAGAAGAAGCTGAGCGACACCCCGGCCATGTCGAGGCTGGTGACCAGTTCGCCGCATTCACAGTCGGCCATCACCACACCCCTGCCTTGCAGCTCCCGGTTCACCGCCCCGAAGAGCACGAACAGCTCTTCGTACTTGAAGCAGCCCAGCCCGTTCAGCAGCACCACCAGCCGTTGCTCGTCTTCGGGCACATCCGCCGGCCGTTCGGCCAGCAGCCGCTCCACCAGCAGTGCCGCCAGGGGGCCGGCCTCGGTGAGGGGCCCCTCGCTCAGGCCGGGTTCGCCGTGGAGCCCCATGCCGATGGCCATGCGGCCGCTGGGGACCTCAAACAACGGCTGGTCCGCCCCCGGCAGGGTGCAGCCACTGAAGGCCACGCCCAACGTGCGGGTGCGCCCGTTGGCCTTGCGGGCGAGCCGTTCCACCTCATCGAGGGGCAGGCCGGCTTCGGCGGCGGCGCCGGCCACCTTGTACACCGCCAGGCCACCGGCGATGCCGCGCCGCAACTCCTGCTGGTCGATGGGGGCGCTGGCGATGTCATCGGTGACGGTCACGATGCGCACGTCGATCCCCTGGCGGCGCAGTCGCTCAGCTCCGAGCGTGAAGTGCAGCACATCTCCGGCGTAGTTGCCGAAGGTCAGCAGCAGGCCCGCGCCCCGCTCCACAGCCGATCCCACCCGCACCACCTGGCCGGCCGAGGGCGAGGCGAAGATGTTGCCGCATACGGCCCCGGCGGCCAGGCCCCGGCCCACCAGGCCGGCAAAGGCCGGATAGTGGCCGGAGCCGCCGCCCACCACCACTCCCACCTGGCCGGTGGGAATCGGGGCCAGCCGCATCACCCCGCCATCAATGCGGCGCACATGCCTGGGGTAGGCCGCCGCGAAGCCGTCGATGGCCTCGCTGGCGAAGTTGGCGGGATCGGTCGGTAAGTAGCCCATGGCCCAAGGTTATTCAGCTATTGAGCCCCAAAGGAATGGGGCGCTGGAAGGTCGTCCAGCCGCGCCGGCAGATCCTCCGGCACCCGAAAGATTTCTCGGCGTCCATCCTTGCCTGGAAGTAGCAGCCCCCGGGATGCCAGCTTCTGCAGATCGCTGCGGGCGGTCTGATGGCTGACGCCATGGCTGTTCTGGTGGGAAAGCACCGCATAGCGGAAGCCCAAATGCCTCAGCGCATGCCGCAGCAGGGCCAGTTGGCGATGGTTTAGGCCCTCCATTCCCTCTAGCCGCTGCTGCAGGGTGCCCACCTCATGGGCCTTGCGCTCCAGATAGGTGTGCAGGCTGCCGATGGCCTGCTGGATCACCCTCACCTGGGCCAGCAGGAAATAGGTGAGGTCGTTGTCGTCGCTCTCGCTGAGCAGGAATGAACGCTCGTACTGTCCCCGGGCCTTGTTGATCACCGAGGAGATCGAGATGAATTCAAATAACCAGTAGCCCTGATTGAGCATCGCCCAGTAAAAGAGCGCCCTTGCCGTGCGGCCATTGCCATCACAGAAGGGGTGGTCATAGGCCAGCCAGAAGTGCACAGCGATGGCCCGCACCACCGGGTGAATGAACACCTTTGGGGTCTCGCCATTGGCAAAGCGGCATAGCTGCTCCAAGCGCTCGGGCAGTTCCTCCGCCGGTGGTGGCACGTGGAAGACGGTGCCGTAGGCGTCATCCACCACCACCTCTTTGCCTGGCGGGCGCAGCCGTCCGGCATCCGCCGGGTCATCAAGGCTGTTCTCGCTCACCAGCCTGTGCAGATCCAGAACCAGCTGGGGCGTCAGCGGTTGATCTCGCAACTCCTGGATGCGCTGCATCGTCAGGAAGTTGTTGAGGATCATCCGCTCGGACCGGTCCCGTGGTGGCCGGCGGTTGCGGATCATCGCCTTGGCCACATCGCGCGTCGTGGCGGCACCTTCCATCTGGGAGGAGGTGATGGCCTCCTCCATTAACGAGCTCAGTAGGTAGCGATCCCGTCTGGAGCGGCTAGTGATGGCTGCAGGGGCCAACCCGCCTGCACCGGCCTGTCTGTCGATCTGATGCAGCCCCTCCAGCAGCAGCGGTGGCTGGGAGAACCAGAAGGTCTGGCCATCACTCGCCTGCAGCGGCAGGGGGGTAGGCCGGCGCGAGAGCCTCTCCGCCAGCCACCATTGCTCATGGCTCAGCCCCTGGGGCGGGGTGCGATGGCGCAGCTCATCCCAGTGCAGGTAATGCTCCCCGGGGCCTTCGCTGGCCAGTAGGGAAAGCAGCGGCAGCGTCTGCTGCAGTCCGCCGCAGTGCTCCAGCAATTCCTGGATGGGAGGAGGCCTGCAGGGCAGCCGGCTGGGCAAAGTTCTTTGAACTTCAAACTTGCTTCAAATTAGAAGATGATTTGACTTCGTGCCTACGCTGCCGGCGATCCCGCCCGCTTCCCCGTGAAGGATGCCCCGCTTCCACTGCCCCAGCAGGTGATCGGCGTGGGCGTGGTGCTCAACCCAGGCGGCGAGGTGCTGATCGACCAGCGCCTCAACGAGGGCCTGCTGGGTGGGCTGTGGGAATTCCCCGGCGGCAAGCAGGAGCCCGGCGAGCTGATCGCGGAAACCATTCGCCGCGAGCTGGAGGAGGAGCTGGCGATCGCGGTGGAGGTGGGCGAGGAGCTGGTCGTGCTGGAGCACGCCTACGGCCCCAAGCGGCTGCGCTTCGTGGTGCACCTGTGCACCTGGCGCTCGGGGGCGCCCCAGCCCCTGGCCTCCCAGCAGGTGCGCTGGGTGCGACCCGAGCAGCTCGACCAATACCCCTTTCCGGCGGCCAATGGGCGGATCATTGCCGCCCTGCTGGAGCGGCTCCAGCTTGGGGTGAGCTGAATGCCCATGCCCATGTCCTTCCTGGCGTCGCCGCCCCAGGTGCTGTGTCTGGGGGAGGCCCTGGTGGATCGTCTCGGTCCCCTTGGCGGCGATCCGGCCATTGATTCCCTATGGGATGACCGCCTCGGCGGGGCTCCCGCCAATGTGGCCTGCGCCCTGGCCCGGCTCGGCACCCCGGCAGCCTTTCTGGGGCGACTGGGCCGTGATGGCATCGGCCAGGCGTTCGCTGAGCTGTTTGCAGAGCGGGGGGTAGACACCAGGGCCCTCCAGTGGGATGGGTCCCATCCCAGCCGCATCGTGCTGGTGCGGCGCGATGATCAAGGTGACAGACAGTTTGGCGGTTTTGCGGGCGACGATGGGGCCGGCTTTGCGGATCAGGCGCTCGACACCACCGAGCTAGCTGCCGCACTCGGGCCCCTGCTGGCGACGGCGCGCTGGTTGCTGGTGGGCACCATTCCGCTCGCGTCGCCCTTCGCGGCATCAGCCCTGGGGCTCGCCTGCCGTCAGGCCGCGGCGGCCGGCGTGGCCCTGGCCCTCGATGTGAACTGGCGGCCCACCTTCTGGGATCCGGCCGCCGATCCCACCAGCGGTCCCAGCCCGGCCCAGATCACCGCCATGGAGCCGCTGCTGCGGCAGGCCGCCCTGGTCAAGTGCGCTGCCGAGGAGGCCCGCTGGCTGTTTGGCAGCGCCGACCCCGCCGTGGTGTGCGCCGCCCTGCCGCAGCACCCGGATGTGGTGGTCACCGACGGCGGGGCGCCGTTGCGTTGGTGCTTCGCCGGCCGCAGCGGAGAGCTGTCCGCCTTCCGGGTGCCGGTGGTTGATACCACCGGTGCTGGCGATGCCTTTACGGCTGGCCTGCTGCATGGCTTGTTGCACGATCCGGTGCGCAGGCAGCCGGGGCAGCTGTTGCGCTTTGCCAGTGCCTGTGGCGCCCTGGTCTGCCAGGGCGCCGGCGCTATTGATCCCCAGCCCAGCTCCGACACGGTGCGGGCCTTCCTCGCCAACCGCGTCTGAGGCGGATGGGCTGCCTAGGAAAGGGCGCTCAAGTTGGGGCGCTCAACTCGAGCCGGCGTCCTGCATCGGGGTTGTGGGGGTCGGCCAGGTTGAGGTGCACCTGCCAGCAATTGGCAGGTAGGCCGCTGAGTCGCTCGGGCCACTCCACCGCTAGGAGGGCGCCGAGCGCGCGCGCCTCCTCCTCCTCCTGGGCGAAGAGTTCATCGGCGGCGGCGGGTAGGTCCAGCCGGTAGAGATCGAGGTGCACCAGCCCGCCACCAGTTGCGTTATCAGTTGCACCACCAGCTGGGCCCCTGACGCCCGCCAGCCGGTAGTGCTGGGCCAGGGCAAAGGTGGGGCTGGTGATCGGTTCGTCGATGCCCAGGCCGGCGGCCAGGCCCTGCACCAGGCAGGTTTTGCCGGCCCCCAGGTCGCCGTGCAACAGCAGGGTGCTGGCGGGGGGCAGCCGGGATGCCAGCTGCCGGCCGAAGGCCAAGGTGGCGGCGGCGTCGGCGAGGTGCAGGCTCACAGCAATTGATTACATAGCTGTAGATTGATCGACAGCGAGCCCGAAGCCTCGGCGTCTCCGCAGATATTTCCAAACCACGCCCTCCCAGTCGGGAGCGAGCAGTACACCCAGTAAAAAACCCCAGTAACCCTCATGGTGGCTACCCCCACGGCTCCTGCACTGCAGAGCACCAACACCTATGTGATTGCCGATCTCGGCCTGGCTGATTTTGGCCGCAAGGAGATTGCAATCGCCGAAACCGAGATGCCCGGCCTGATGGCCCTGCGCCAGAAGTTCGGCGCCGACAAGCCCCTCAAGGGAGCGCGCATTGCGGGTTCCCTGCACATGACGATCCAGACAGCTGTTCTGATCGAAACCCTGGTGGCCCTCGGCGCCGAGGTGCGTTGGGCCAGCTGCAACATCTTCTCCACCCAGGATCACGCGGCCGCGGCGATTGCTGCTGCCGATGTGCCGGTGTTCGCCTACAAGGGCGAAACCCTTGACGAGTACTGGGCCTTTACCCACCGCATCCTCGAGTGGGGCGACGGCGGCACCCCGAACATGATCCTCGACGACGGCGGCGATGCCACCGGCCTAGTCGTGCTGGGCACCAAGGCCGAGAGCGATCCCTCGGTGCTCGATAACCCCTCCAACGAAGAGGAAACGGCCCTCTTCAACTCGATTCGCCAGAAGCTGGCTGCCCAGAGCGGCTTCTACTCCCGCATCTACGCCAACATCCAGGGCGTCACCGAGGAGACCACCACCGGTGTGGCCCGCCTCTACCAGATGCAGAAGGCCGGCGAACTGCCTTTCCCTGCGATCAACGTCAACGACTCGGTCACCAAGAGCAAGTTTGACAACCTCTACGGCTGCCGGGAATCCCTGGTGGACAGCATCAAGCGCGCCACCGATGTGATGGTGGCCGGCAAGGTGGCCCTGGTGATGGGCTACGGCGATGTGGGTAAGGGTTCGGCCCAGTCGCTGCGGGGCTTGGGCGCCACCGTGATGATCGCCGAAATCGATCCGATCTGCGCCCTGCAGGCCGCCATGGAGGGCTACCGCGTCGTGCGGCTCGACGACGTGGTGGGCGATGTGGACATCTTCGTGACCGCCACCGGCAACTTCAAGGTGATCAACCACGAGCACCTGATTCAAATGAAGGATCAGGCGATCGTCTGCAACATCGGCCACTTCGATAACGAGATCGACGTGGCCTCGCTCAAGCAGTACCCCTGGGACAACATCAAGCCCCAGGTTGATCACATCCTGCTGCCCTCAGGCAACAAGATCATCCTGCTGGCTGAAGGTCGGCTGGTGAACCTGGGCTGCGCCACCGGCCACCCCAGCTTCGTGATGAGCAACTCGTTCACCAACCAGGTGCTGGCACAGATCGAACTGTTCACCAAGGGTGCCCAGTACGACAAGCAGGTGTATGTGCTGCCCAAGCATCTCGATGAGATGGTGGCGCGGTTGCACCTCGAGAAGATCGGCGTCAAGCTCACCGAGCTCAGCGCCGAGCAGGCCGCCTACATCAACGTGCCGGTGCAAGGGCCCTACAAGCTCGAGCACTACCGCTACTGATGGGTATCGCCACCTCAGGCCAGGAGCCTGGCCTGAGGGCTATTTGTTGGCACCTGGCGCTCAGAAGGGCACTTCCTCTTCGCTGGGGGAGCCACCGCCAAAGCTGGAGCCACCCCCAGCCATGCCGCCACCATTTTCGGCGTCCCGCTTGGAGCCCAGCAGCTCCAGGCGGTCGACGCGGATCACGGGTTTGGTGCGCTCCTCGCCGCTGGCCCTGTCAGTCCAGCGGTCCAGCTTGAAGCTGCCGATGATGCCCACCAGGGCTCCCTTGCGGACGTAGTCGGCGGCTACCTGGGCCTGCTTGCCCCAGATTTCCAGGTTGAACCAGTCGGGTTCGTCTCCGGAACTGCGGCGGTTTACGGCCAGGGTGAGGTTGGCCACCACGCTGCCCGATTCGAAGTAGCGAACTTCCGGGTCGCGGCCGGCCCGGCCGACGAGGGTTATTGAATTGACGCCCATGGCGCTGTCTCCTGTGTTGTTGAGTCAATGATGGGGCACCCGGTTGGGCTGCCACCTTTCATCAGTTCCACCGTTCGGGCCGTCTGTAACACCCCCCTATGATTCGGTCCTTGCAGGCGGACGTCCGTGTTTTTTCGTCGGGTTCGATTTTCGCGGGACATCGGCATTGATCTGGGCACGGCCAACACGCTGATCTTCGTGTCAGGCAAGGGGATCGTGCTCCAGGAGCCCTCCGTGGTGGCCATGGATCTCGAGCGGGGCGTGCCCCTGGCGGTGGGCAATGAGGCCAAGTTGATGCTGGGCCGTACCCCGGGCAACATCCGGGCCGTGCGGCCGCTGCGGGATGGGGTGATCGCCGACTTTGACGCGGCCGAGCAGATGATCAAGACCTTCATCTTCAAGGCGAACGAGGGCCGCGGGATCATGGCTCCCCGCCTGGTGATCGGTATCCCCAGTGGCGTTACCGGCGTGGAGCGTCGGGCCGTGCGCGAAGCCGGTCTCGCTGGCGCCCGGGAGGTGCATCTGATCGACGAACCCGTGGCGGCGGCCATCGGTGCGGGCCTGCCCGTAACCGATCCGGTGGGCACCATGATCGTCGATATCGGCGGCGGCACCACCGAAGTGGCGGTGTTGAGCCTGGGCGGCACCGTGATCAGCGAGTCGGTGCGGGTCGCGGGAGATGAGCTCAGCGAGTCGATTGGCGTCTACCTCAAGAAGGTGCACAACCTGGTGGTCGGAGAGCGCACCGCCGAGGACATCAAGATCCGCATCGGCTCCGCCTTCCCCGACGACCCCCACGACAGCACCTCGATGGATGTGCGTGGGCTGCACCTGCTCTCCGGCCTGCCCCGCACCATCAACGTGCGCGCCGGCGACATCCGCGAGGCGATGGCCGAACCCCTCAACGTGATTGTCGAGGCGGTTAAACGCACCCTGGAGCGCACCCCGCCCGAGCTGGCAGCCGACATCGTCGATCGGGGCATCATGTTGGCCGGCGGTGGCGCCCAGGTGCGGGGCATCACCGACCTGATCAGCCACGAGACCGGCATCCTCACCCATGTGGCCGAGGACCCCCTGCTTTGCGTGGTCAATGGCTGCGGCATCGTGCTTGAGGATTACAAGCGGCTGGAGCGCGTGCTCGATACCCCTGATTTCGCCCGCCAGACCGTCTGAGCTCCATGCCGCCAGGCCGCCGGCAACGCCTCCCCGCCCTGGGGGGGATTCTTCAGGCCTGGCCCTGGGTGCTGCTGTTGCTGGCCCTGTTGGCAGTGAGGCTCAGCAAGGGGGCTGGCTTTGCTGACGCCTACGCCTTGCTGAGCCGGCCCTTCTGGCCTGGCAGCGCCCAGGGGGAGTGGCTGCGCAGTGCCGAGATTCTCAACAGCCAAACCCGGCTCAGCCAGCTGGAGGTGGATAACCGCCGGCTGCGCTCGCTGCTGCAGCTGCAGACAGGCGGCAAGGGCATGGTGTCGGCGCCGGTGATCTCCCGCCAACCCGGGGGCTGGTGGCAGCAGCTGGTGATCGGCAGCGGCGCCCTGCAGGGCGTCCGCCCAGGCATGAGCGTGACCGCACCAGGGGGCCTGATCGGCCGGGTGGCCAGTGTCACCCCCAGCACGGCAACGGTGGCCCTGCTCACCGATCCGGGCAGCCGCGTGGGGGTCTGGGTGGGCCGCATCCAGCGCCACGGCCTGCTTACGGGGATCGGCACCAGCCGGCCCTTGCTGCGCTTTCTGGAGAAGGATCCCGGCGTGCGTCCCGGCGATGTGGTGGTCACCTCGCCGGCCAGCACCCTGGTGCCGCCCAACCTCACCGTCGGGGTGATTCAATCTGTCGATGAGCGGGCGGTGCCGGCCACCGATGCGGTGGTGCAGCTCAGTGCCCCACTGGATGCGGTCGACTGGGTGCAGGTGCTGGTGCCGTGAGTCAGCTGACCCGCCACCGATGGTGCCTGGCCACGGCCCTGCTGGTGCCGTGGCTGGTGCTGGCTTCGCCGGGTCCGTTGAAACTCGCCGGGGTGGCGCCAGCCTGGGCCGTCTTGTGGCTTCTGCCCTGGGCGCTGGTGGATGGCCCCCTGTCCGGCGCCCTGGCCGGCCTGGGGTTGGGTCTGGTGCTTGATGGCCTGCATCTGGGCCCGATCAGTGAGATTCCAGCCCTGGCCCTGTTGGGCTGGTGGTGGGGCCGGATGGGGCGCCTTGGCCCGCCGATCGAGCGCAGCTTCAGCCTCGGCCTGCTGGCCCTGATCGGCGCGGCCCTGTTGGGGGGCAGCCTGCTCCTGCAGAGCCTGCTGGCGGGAGGTTGGCCCCTGCTGCCCGCCCTGCACACCTGGCTGGCCCAGACCCTGCTGACGGCCCTTTTGGCACCACCTCTGTGTTCTCTCCAGCTGCTGCTCTGGCGGCGCCAGACCCTGGGGGGGCGAAGCTGAGCTGATGGGAGGCGAGCTGGGCCGGCGTCGATTTTTGGAACTGCTCGGCGCGGGCAGTGGGACGGCCCTGCTGGCGGCGAGCCTGGGCAGCTGCGCTCGGCGCGGCCCCGGGGGAGCTGACGGGCGGGTGCTCAATTTCTGGACCCTGGATCTGGCCCCCAAGTTCAACGCCTATGTGCTGGGGCTGATTGCGGCCTGGGAGGGCCAGAACCCCGGCATCCGGGTGCGCTGGACCGACGTGCCCTGGAGCTCGGTGGAACGCAAGTTGCTGGCTGCGGTCTTCGCCCGCACCGCCCCTGACCTGGTCAATCTCAACCCCCCCTTCGCTGCCAACCTGGCCAGCAAGGGTGGGCTGCGGGACCTCACCGAGGTGTTGCCCGCCGGAGCCGCTGGGGCCTACCTGCCAGCGATCTGGGAGGCGGGGCGCCAGGGGGTAGGGGCTTCGGCCGAGCAGTTCGCCATCCCCTGGTATCTGACCGCCCGGATCAGCATGGCCAATCGCCGGCTGTTGGAGCGCGCCGGCTATGCCGCCCCGCCCCTCCAATGGAGTGGGGTGCCGGCCTATGCGGAGGCGGTTCGCCGTCGCACCGGCCGCTACGCCCTGTTTGTCACCGTCGTGCCCGACGACTCCGCCGAGTTGCTGGAAATCCTGGTGCAGATGGGGGTGCAACTGCTCGACGGGCAGCAGCGGGCCGCATTCAACAGCCCGGCCGGTCGGCGTGCCTTCGCCTTCTGGAGCGACCTCTACCGGCGCGGCCTGCTGCCCCGCGAGGTGGTGAGCCAGGGCTACCGGCGGGCGATTGAGCTCTACCAATCGGGTGACCTGGCCCAGGTGGCGACCGGCCCCGATTTCCTGCGCAACCTGCAGACCAACGCCCCGGGGATCGCCGCCGTGACGGCTCCCTACGTGCCACTGAGCGGGGCCGGCGGTGAGGCCAACGTGGCCGTGATGAACCTGGTCGTGCCCAGGCAGAGCGCCCTGGCGGCCGAGGCGACCCGCTTCGCCCTCTTTCTCACCAACGGCCCCAACCAGCTGGCCTTTGCCGAGCAGGCCCGGGTGCTGCCCTCCAACCAGGTGGCGCTCCAGCAGCTGGAGGCCTCGCTGGAGGTTGCCCTGGGCCCAGCGGGGGCTGCTGCCCAGCCGAATGGTCAGGAGGCCCTGGTGCTGCGGGCCCGGTTGCTCTCGGCCCAGACCCTGCGGCGGGCCAGGGTGCTGGTGCCGGCCAGCCCAGGGGTGAAGCGGCTGCAGGCGATCGTCTACACCCAGCTGCAGCGGGCCATGCTGGGTCAGGTGGACAGTGATGCCGCCCTGGCCACTGCTGCCGATGAGTGGAACCGCTACGCCCGGGCCCGCTGGGGCTGATATCAGGGTTTCCAGGTCCTGTCTGTTTCTGTAGAAATCCTTAAAAGTAGTCAGAGTGGCTCCAGCGGCGGGGTTCTGGGGGATGACCGGGGGACGCGCCTAGGGGTATGGTTGCGATTCTTCATCTCGGCGCTTCGCCCATGCCCTTGGAGGACAGGCCCAGTACCGGTGATTCCCAGGCTGAGCCCAGGGCCACCGTGATGGTGGTGGACGACGAGGCGGCCGTGCGGCGGGTGCTGGTCATGCGCCTCCAGCTGGCGGGCTACCGGGTTATCTGCGCCGAGGATGGCGAGGAGGCCCTGACCCTGTTCCACCAGGAGCAGCCAGATTTGATCGTGCTCGACGTGATGCTGCCGAAGCTGGACGGCTTCGCCGTCTGCCGCCGCCTGCGGGCCGAGTCCTGCGTGCCGATCATCTTTCTCTCGGCCCTCGATGCGATCGCCGAGCGGGTTTCCGGGCTAGACCTCGGCGCCGATGACTACCTGCCCAAGCCCTTCAGCCCCAAGGAGCTCGAAGCCCGGATCGCCACCATCCTGCGCCGGGTGGGCCGGGGTTCTGCAGCGGCCGAGCCCCGGGAGGTTCCAAGCGGCAGTGGGGTTCTGCGCGTCGGCGATCTGGTGGTCGACACCAACCGCCGCCAGGTGACCCGCGATGGTGAGCGCATAGGCCTCACCTACACGGAATTCAGCCTGCTCGAGCTGTTGTTTCGGGAGCCGGGTCGGGTGGTGCCGCGGGCTGAGATCCTTGAGCAGCTCTGGGGCTATCCACCCCGCCGGGCCGCCGATCTGCGGGTGGTGGATGTGTATGTGGCCCGCCTGCGCGGCAAGCTCGAACCCGACCCCCGCAACCCCGAGCTGATCCTCACGGTGCGGGGCACAGGCTATGCCTCCCAGCGGATGGCCGAATTGACTCTGGCGGCGAGCAGCTGACGCTCCTGCAGGATGGGTCGCTTCAGCCCCCTGCCTGCCTTGTCGGATCTGCGCGAGACCCGCCTCGAGAAAGCTGCCGCCCTGGCGGCCCTGGGTCAGGGCCCCTACGGTCTGCGTTTTGAGCCCACCCATCGCGCCGCTGCCCTGCAGCAGGCCCACCTGGATCTGGCCAATGGGCAGGAGCGGGATGTTGAGGTGTCCGTTGCAGGCCGGGTGATGACCCGCCGGGTGATGGGCAAGCTGGCCTTCTTCACCCTGGCCGATGAGAGCGGTTCGATTCAGCTTTTCATCGAGAAGGCCACCCTTGATGCGGCTTCTCCTGATGCGCCCCCACCAGGTGCTTTCGCCCACATCACTTCCCTGGTGGATGCCGGCGACCTGATCGGCGGCGTCGGCAGCTTGCGGCGCACCGACCGGGGCGAGCTTTCGGTGAAGCTCAAGAGCTGGAGCATGCTCTGCAAATCCCTCCAGCCCCTGCCTGATAAGTGGCATGGCCTGGCGGATGTGGAGAAGCGCTACCGCCAGCGCTACCTCGATCTGATCGTGTCGCCCCACACCCGCGAAACCTTCCGCCGTCGGGCCCTGGCGGTGAGCGCCATGCGCCGCTGGCTCGATGAGCGCGAGTTTCTGGAGATCGAAACGCCTGTGCTGCAGAGCGTGCCCGGCGGTGCCGACGCCCGGCCCTTCGAAACCCACCACAACGCCCTCGATCTGCCCCTCACCCTGCGCATCGCCACCGAGCTCCATCTCAAGCGGCTGGTGGTGGGGGGCTTTGAGCGGGTCTACGAGCTGGGCCGGATTTTCCGCAACGAGGGGGTGAGCACCCGCCACAACCCCGAGTTCACCTCGGTGGAGATCTACCAGGCCTACGCCGACTACACCGACATGATGCTGCTCACCGAGCAGCTCCTGGCCCATGTGTGCCAGCAGGTGTGCGGCACCACCTTGATCAGCTACCAGGGCACCGCAATCGATCTGGCCCCCCCCTGGCGGCGGGCCACCATGCACGGGCTGGTGCAGGACGCCACCGGGCTCGACTTCAACGCCTTCAGCAGCCGTGACGAGGCGGCTGCGGCGATGGCCGCCCAGGGGCTGGAGGTGCCGGTCCTGGCCGATTCGGTGGGGCGCCTGCTGGTGGAAGCCTTTGACCAGCGGGTCGAGGCAAGCCTGATCCAGCCCACCTTCGTGCTCGATTACCCGGTGGAGAATTCACCCCTGGCCCGGGCCCATCGCAGCAAGCCGGGGCTGGTGGAGCGCTTCGAGTTGTTCATCGCCGGCCGCGAGACTGCCAATGCCTTCAGCGAACTGATCGACCCGGTGGACCAGCGCCAGCGCCTGGAGGCCCAACAGGCCCGTCGGGCGGCCGGCGACCTGGAAGCCCAGGCGGTGGATGAGGATTTTCTCCAGGCTCTGGAGGTGGGCATGCCCCCCACCGGGGGGCTGGGGATTGGCATCGATCGGCTGGTGATGCTGCTCACCGACAGCCCCTCGATCCGCGATGTGATCGCCTTCCCGCTGCTGCGCCCTGAGGCGCGGCCGGCCACAATGGGATAATTGCGCCAGTAGGCAATCTGCCCCATTCGGGGGCCAACGATTCCATGAGTGGCGAGCGCGTCGGTTTTCGCTTCAAACACGCGGACGCTGTGGTGAAGCGCAATCCCCAGGGTCGTTCTCGTCGCGGCTGGGTGATGGAGCCCGTCGAGCAGACCACCAGTCGAGGCACCAAGATGCCCGCCTACCGGATCCGTTGGCGCGACAGCGAACGTCCGGAAATAGTTCTGCAACACATGCTGATCGCCGATCCCGATCCCACCCCACCACCGGAAGGGGTGAGCCTGGTGCCGCCCGCTCCCAAGGCCTGAACCCAAGCAGGCACGATCAGCTCCAGCTGCCGTGATTGTGGGCTCTCCCAGCTTCAGCACAGCGTGTACGGAATTGAGGAGACACTGAATTTGGCCGCCTCCGCCCGAAAACCCGGCTGGGCGGTGGCCCCGCATTTTTAGCGCTGCTGCCGCCGCAGCTCTTCCAGGGCCTGGTTGGCTTCAAAGGCGGCCCAGTCCTGCTCCAGGCTGGAGGCCCTTGGTGGGCGCGAGCGGCTGTCCAGCTCGCGCAGGTCGCGCTCCACCGCCGCGAAGCTCACCCCCAGCTCGCCCAGCTGTTGCCAGCGTTGGCGGCCCTGCTCCATCAGGCCTTGCTGGTGGGCCTTGGCGCGCTCGGCCAGGGCGGTGGCACCGGCGGCCTGCGCCTTGACCACCCGCTCCTGCCAGCGCCGAATCTCGTCGGCCAGTTGCAGCAGGGCCTGGCGCTCCTGTTCCGCCTGCCGTTGCAACTGGCGTCGCTGCCCCACCAGCCGGGCCTGGCGATCGCGCGCTCCCTGCTCCTCCAGCAGGGCCTCCTGGCTGGGGTTGGCGGCGAGGAAGGCCTCCAGCTGCTGGTTGAGCCGCGCCTCCAGCTGATCCAACCAGCTCGAGCTGCTCATGGTGCTGGCTGCCCAGCTGGGGTGGTGATCAGGGGGGCCTCGATTTCCTGCTGCAGCGGCGTTATTGCCGCTTCGCGGGAGCGCAGCAGCAGCTGGGTGAGCCGGGCGATCGCCCCTTCGCCCAGGTCCTGGTTGCCGATCCGGTCAAAGGCGTTGCGGTAGAGCTCCTCCAATTCACTGATCAGTCCCTCGCGCACCTGGCGCATGGCGGCCCGTTGTTCTTCGCGGCCCATGGTTGTGATTGGGGTCTGGGATCAGGAGTCTGGCGTCACCAGCAGGTGCAGGGATAGGTCGTGCCGCGGATCACTCCAGCGGCCGGCGCCCTGCCAGCCGGCGCTGGAGGCCAGGGCCAGGAAGGCTTCTGGGGTGTATTTGAAGCTGTATTCGGTGATCAGCTCCTCCCCTGGGCTGAAGTTCCAGCTGCGGCCTGCCAGCTGCACGCTCTGGGCGCTGCGGCTCACCAGGGCCATGGCGATGCGGCTGTGCTCGGGCTGCCAACGGGCGCTGTAGCTGAAGGCCTGGGGATCGAAGTTGCCGGCTAGGTCGCGGTTGAGCCGCACCAGCAGGTTGCGGGCGAAGGCGGCGGAAACCCCGGCGGCATCGTTGTAGGCGGCCTCCAGCCGTGTCACCTGCTTGGGTTGGTCGATGCCGATCAGCAGCCGCGCCCCCGGCCCCAGCAGGCCCCGCAGTTGGGCCAGGAGCAAGCTCGCCTCAACCGGGCTGAAATTGCCGATTGAGCTGCCCGGGTAGAAGCCCAGCCGCCGCTCGCCCCGCAGCAGGCTGTGGTCTGGCAGCTGCTGCAGTTGGCTGTAATCGCAGCAGATGCCGAGCACGGGCACCGTCGGATGGCGGGCCTGCAGCTCCCGGCAAGCGACCTCCAGGTGGTGGGGGCTGATGTCGAGGGCCACGTAGGCCGGCGGCCCCAGGGCCTCCAGCAAGGGCCCCACCTTGCGGGCACTGCCTGCGCCGAATTCCACCAGCACCCCCGGGCCCAGGGCTGCCGCCAGCTCAGGGGCCCGGGCCTGTAGCAGGGCCGTTTCGGTGCGGGTCAGGCCATATTCGGGCTGCTCGCAGATCGCCTCGAACAGGCGGGAACCCTCGGCGTCGTAGAGCAGCCAGGCCGGTAACTGGCGGGGGTGGCGCTCCATGCCGGCCACCACCAGGCGGCGCATGTCGGCGGCCGGTGGATGCAGGTTGATCAGCTGGGATTGCTGCTCTGGACACATATCTGGAGAAATATCTGGAGGGCACCTCGAAAAATACGATCAGCCCTTGCGTTGAGGCGGCAATAGCTTATAATTTGGATAGTTAATTGCATCCCTGGTATGGGCCAAAGAGGCTTCTGGGACGAGCAGCAGAGGGTTGACAAGCTCAAAACTAAAAA
>JAHLYQ010000025.1 GCA_025127975.1 Synechococcus sp. CS-1331
ACCGCGGTGGGGTGATGCCGTCACTGCTGAGCGATCCCTGAGGGAAGAAGAACGGGCAAGGAATAGTCTCTGATCGCTCAGCGGTGAGTGATCAGGCTTGCATTCGTGCTGCGGGGCGTCCCGACCCCTGAACGCATACAGCTTGGTGGTGGTGGAGAACTGCTGGGCTTCCAGCTTGCCCACCTTCTTCTCGAGGCCATCAACGCGGCCGCGCAGGGTGGCCAGCTCAGCCTTGAACTCATCCATTAGGCGCTGCAGCTCGTCGGTCACCTCGGTGACGCGATCCAGGCAGGCATTCAGCAGGGCCGCCGCTTCGAAGCGGGTCATGGCCTGGCCGCCCTTGTAGGTGCCGTTGGGGTAGCCGGCCACGCAGCCGTACTTCTCCACCAGGTTGCTCAGCGCCTGGTAGGCCCAGTCGGTGGGCTGCACGTCGGAAAACTGGTTGACGCTGGTGACCTGGTTTTTGGATTCCCAGGCACGGAAACGATCAACATCTTGCTGTTGCATGTACTCGTTGATGGCAGCATTGCCGCCCAACGAAGCCAATTCATTTGCGGAAGCGGCCATGGGGGCCACTAGGCCGGAGCCGGCTAAAGCCAGCAGCAGCTTTTTGGAAAGGGTCATCGGGTCCTCACACCGATAGGGATGGCTTCAGAAAGAAGCCAAGCGCAACCTAACCAGCAGGGATTGGCCGGGCCAGCAGGAGGGCTACAGGGTGGATGTATCGCAGAGCACCTGGTCAAAGGGGGCTGGCTGTGCTGCATCTGCCAGCAGATCTGCTGCAGCCAGCCCTAATTGCCATCCATACAGTTGAACTGGGCTCCTTGCTCCCCTGTGGTGATGAAGCATCAGCATCAACGAACATTGCAGACGCTGTTTGATCACCCGATCCAGCACAACCTGCGCACCGATGCGGTGGAGGCATTGCTGGAGCAGCTTGGCGCCAGCGCGGTGAGGTGCTGTTCCTTCGTGCCGCCTCTGGCCCGCAGCGCACCCACCTCGATGGGGAGGGGATCCTGCGGCTGCGCCACTGGTTACAGAAGGCGGGCATCACGCCCGACCATCCCGACACCATCACCACCCAGGCCGCCCGGGGCGACCAGGCCCGGCGGCGGCTGATTCACCTCGACCACAAGGGCGCTCGCCTGTGGTGGCTGGAGGGGGAGGAGGTCCACAGGGCCGAGTTGATCCCCCATGGACTGTGGGGTTGCGGGCAACGGCTCAGCCATCGCCACGACCGGGACATCGCTGGCCAAAGCTCCAGAGCGACCTGCGCCATCTTTTGGAGGAGCACCTGCGCATTCACCAGCCGGCGCTCTTGGGGCGCCTAGAAACCGTGGCCATCGATGACACCGCCTGCACTGATGAACAGCTGCTGGCACTCGCCCGGACCCATTTCGGCAATGCACCCCATCGGCAGCCGTTAAAGATTCCAGGCCAGGAGTGGCGTGAGCCCTAACTGTGGTGAGCCCTAAATACGGTCGAGGAGTCTGAGCCATTGGGCCACACCGGCAGGACCACTGAGGCGGTAGGGCGCGCTGCTCCCCTGCCAGCCGGGGCCCACCCGTACACCGATCACGCCGGGCCAGTTGCTGAACACGTCTTCATCGGTGTTGTCATCCCCGCAGTAGAGGCGCAGAGGCTCGGCGCCGCTGGGGGCTGGCCAGTGGCCGCGGGCCGCCGCCGAGCGCTCCAGCAACTGCACGGCATGGGCTTTGGTGTGATCGATGGCCGGGCGGATCTTCAGCACCATGCGGCCGCGCCGCAACCTGAACAGACCATCGGCCTGAATCTGGTCCAACACGGGCAGCAGCTGCTGGGCAAGCGCCTGGCGCTGATCCGGGGCCAGGGCACGGCTGTGCAGGCTGAGGCTGAGGCCCTTGTGCTCCAGCCAGGCCAGGGGCCACCGGGAGAGATGCTCGCCCAGTAGCTCGGCTACGGCATCGAGCTCGGGCCGGCGGGCTTCGGCCTCGGGATGGCGCCAGATCTGGCCGCCACTGGCTATCTCCAGGCCATGGTTGCCGGCCAGGCTGAGGTGGGTGGCCACAGCCCCCAGTTGCCGCCGCAGGTCGTCGAGACTGCGGCCGCTGATCACCGCCAGATCAAAAACCGGTGCAGCTTGCCGCTCCGCCAGTCGCTGCAGCACCCCTGCCAGGGAATCCGGCAGGCGGCATTGGCTCGGATCGCTGCGGATCGGCACCAGGGTGCCGTCGTAATCCAGATAGAGCAGCACGGCAGGGGCACTGCCAATGGCCCCGCTCAGGGATTGGCGTGGCAGGGGAACTGGCACGGGTAGTGGCACGGCTTAGGCAGGCTCCAACAGAAACCACAGCGATTCGTAAGGGGCCAGATTGAGGAAGTAGGGCGCCGCCTGGATCTGCGGGAATCCGTGGTTGCCACTGAAATGCACCGGCCGCAGGCCGGCGTAGGCCTCCAGCTCCAGGTGCACGGGCTGGACGGTGGCCGCCAGGTTGTGCACCAGCAGGGCAGTGGTGCCGCGGTGGCTGCGGGTGAAGGCCACGATGCTGCGACAGGAGACCTGCACGAAGCGGATCTCGCCGCGGCTGAACACCGGCTGACTGCTGCGAAGCCGCAACTGGTGGCGCAGCCAATGCAGCAGCGATGCGGGCGAGCGCAGCTGGGCCGCCACGTTGACTGTCTGGTAGTTGTCGAGCGGATCGGTGAGCACCGGCTTGTAGAGCCTCGAGGGATCGGCCGATGAGAAGCCGGCGTTGCGATCGTCCGACCACTGCATCGGCGTGCGCACCCCATTGCGATCGCCCAGGTAGATGTTGTCGCCCATGCCGATCTCGTCGCCGTAGTAGATCACCGGGGCACCAGGCAGGCTGAGCAGCAGGCTGTAGAGCAATTCAATCCGGCGGCGGTCGTGGTCTAGCAGCGGTGCCAGGCGCCGTCGGATGCCGACATTGAGCATCATGCGCGGATCGCGGGCATATTCGCTGGTTAGGTAATCGCGGTCGGCATCGGTCACCATCTCCAGGGTCAGCTCATCGTGGTTGCGCAGGAAGGTGGCCCACTGGCAATCGGCGGGGATGGCGGGCAGGGTTTCAATGCAATCGATCAGGGGCCGGTTGTCTTCACGCCGCAGCGCCAAGAACAGGCGCGGCATCAACGGGAAGTTGAAAGCCATGTGGAATTCATCGCCTGCGCCGAAGTAAGCCACCAGATCGTCTGGCCATTGGTTGGCTTCCGCCAGCAGAATCCGGCCCGGGTATTCCCCATCGATCAGGCGGCGCATGCGCCGGCAAAAGGCATGGGTTTCCGGCAGGTTTTCGCAGTTGGTGCCCTCGCGCTCAAACAGGTAGGGAACGGCATCAACCCGGAAGCCATCAATGCCCAGATCCAGCCAGAAACGCATCACATCGAGGATCGCCTCCTGCACCGGCAGATGGTCGTAGTTGAGGTCGGGCTGGTGGCTAAAGAAGCGGTGCCAGTAGTAACGCTTGGCCTGGTGATCCCAGGCCCAATTGGAGTGTTCCGTATCGCTGAAGATCACCTGGGCTTCCTGGTAGCGATCATCGCTGTCACTCCATACGTAGTAGGAGAAAAAGGGGGAATCGGGCCCCTGCCGAGCCTTTTGAAACCAGTGGTGCTGATCGGAGGTATGGCTGATCACCAGATCCGTGATCACCCGCAGATCACGCTGGTGGGCCGCTTCGGTGAGCTGCTGAAAATCGGCCAAGCTGCCAATCGAGGGATCAATCTCCAAAAAATCTGAAACGTCATAGCCGTCATCGCGCAGAGGTGAGGGGAAAATCGGCATCAACCACAAACAACTCACCCCCAGGCTTTCGATATAATCCAGCTTCTCGATCAGGCCGCGCAGGTCGCCGTTGCCATCCCGGCTGCTGTCCTTGAAACCGCGCACATACACCTGATAGAAAACGGCATCGAGATGCCAGTGGCCGCCACCATTGAACTCAGCCATGGGCCGCCAGGGGCACCAGAGCGATGCTGTCGGAGAGGATCTGGCCGCCCCAGCGGTAGACGTTGTGCTCTGCCACCTGGCTGCGCATCAGGGCCATGCGCCGCTGGCGTTCCGGCTGCGGCATGGCCAGGGCTATGGCCATGGCCGTCGCCAGCTCCTCTTCGCTGAAGGGATTCACCTGGAGCGCTCCCCCCAGCTCCAGGGCGCTCCCAGCGAAGCGGCTCAGGATCAGTACCCCATCGCCATCAATGCGGGCAGCCACGAACTCCTTGGCCACCAGGTTCATGCCGTCGTGCAGGGAGCTCACCAGGCAGAAGCGTCCCAGGCGCTGCAGGGCGATCAGATCGGTGAGCTCACACCGCTCGCTGCAGAGCAGCACCGGTTGCCAGTGGCCATCCCCCCAGCGGCGGTTGATCTCCTCGGCAAGGGCCTCCAATTCGGCATGCAGGGCGCCGTATTCGCGGATATGGCTGCGGGAATTGGCCAGCTGCTGCACAAAGCGAAAGCGACCGCGCAGATCCGGCCGCTGCAGCAGCAACTGGTCCACCGCCCGCAGGCGCTGGGGCAGGCCCTTGGTGTAGTCGAGCCGATCCATGCCCACCCCCAGCAGGTCCGGCTGGATCGCCCCAAGCCGCCGCCGCCAGCGCCCCATCGCCGTCTCCACCGCCGGGCAGGCGGCCAGCTGGTTCCAGTGGTCGTAGTCGATGCTGATCGGATAGGTGGCCACCCGGGTGGGATGGCCGCCGCGGCCCACCTGGGTGGCCGCCTGGTGGAAATTGGCGGCGTGGGCTGGAATCTGAAAGCCCAGCAGATCGTTGCCCAAAAGGCCTTCCACCAGCTCATCGGCGTAGGGGAAAGTGCGCAGCAGCTCCAGATTCGGCCAGGGCACATGCCAAAACTGCACCAGGGTCAACAGCGGGTTGGCCCGGCGCAGAATTGGCGCCACCAGGGCCAGGTGGAAGTCCTGCAGAAATACCAGGGCAGGGCCATCGCCGGCCTCCTGCAGCACGGCCTCAGCGAAGCGCTGATTCACCAGCCGATAGGTGTGCCAGTGCTCCGGATCGCACAAGGGCGGCACGAAGGCCACATGGCAGAGGGGCCAGAGGCCGCGGTTGGCCAGATTGTTGTAGTACCCATCGCACTCGGCATCGCTCAACCAGATACGCCGCAGCCGATAACGGGGCTGGTCGGGGGGTACCGCCACACCGTCGCCGGCATCGACGCAGCGGCGATCGGCCGTGCCACTGCCATGGGCAATCCAGGTGCCCCCACTGGCCTCCGCCAAAGGCTCCAGGGCCGTAACCATGCCGCTGGCGGGCCGCTCCGCCACCACCGCCCCATTGCGACTGCTGTGGATCCAGGGCTGCCGGTTGGAGGCCAGAATCAGTGGCAGATCCCCCAACCCCTGGCGGATCAGGGCCTGCAGACGGCCGCGGTTCCAGGAGGGGGTCATGCAAGGCACTGACAAGCAGGCTCAGCCTGGAGCTGGTGCCATGCCGCGTTTGGGAATCCAGCAGGGATGACCCAGCTGTGCGGCAATCGTGCGGGAATAGTGCGGAAATCGTGCCGCTCAGCCCCAAGGGCCGGCAAGTCGGCCCAAACCCAGCTTCAGCCTCGCCAATTTGCTGCTGGCGCCACCGCCCCAAAGCAGATCGCGCCGCAGCCGGCGGCGCTGCTGAGCGGGCAGCAGCTCCTGGGCCAATTCGCTCCAACGCTCCCAGCAGTGGCTCTGACTCACGTTTAGTAGCCAGGCCAGCTGGGGCAATTTCAGCTCCAATTCGCTCTGCAGCTGGTCGTTGATGGCGCGCTGGAGCACCAGCAGGTCGTTGCATTCACCCAACAGCTCCTGGCCGCGCTTGAAGCGCCCGATCCATGGGGCGCTGCTGGGGCCCTGGAGGGGAGCCAGGTTCTCGAGCCGGTAGCGCACCTGCTTGAGCTGGCGACGCAATTCGTGCAAGCAGTCTGGATCTTGAGCCAAAGACCCCACCTGCCAGCCGGGATGGAGATAGAGCCCCGCCAGGCTTGGCAGCTGCCAATCGGCAATCCACGCCGCAATCGGCTGCTGGCCCAGGGCCGTGAATTCGGGCTGCTTGAACCAGCGCTGCAGCTGGGCCAGGCCCTCTAGATAACTGGGGCTCTTGAGCACCTCCACCACATGGGCGTAGGCCAGGTGACGCTCGCGTCGCAACTGCTTGAGCACGGGGCGCAGGGTTCGCACCTCGGCCTCCGGAAGCTGGGGCAACAAGCCATCTTCCAGCCGCTCCCGCAACACATCTAGATCCCTGGCCATCCCCAGCCGGCGCACCCATTTGGCCAGGCGTTGATTGTTGAGCGCGGCGGGAACCTGCAGGGCGGGCTCAAACTGAACCAGGGTGGTGCTGAGCCGGCGCATCGCCACCCGCATCTGATGCAGGGGCTCAGTTCCTTCCCCCGCCGCAACCGGCGCCTGCAGCTGCACCAGCTTGCCCACCTGCTTCTGCAGGAGCTCAAGGGCATAGGCGCCATTGCTTACATCGCGAAGCTGCGCCATTGAGAGATCAACGGAATTCAGGTTTCTTGATACTCTCAAGACTACGTTGCAGCGCTTGTCCCGTAGTCAGTCCCACGGGCAGGTCGCCGCCGAAGGCCGTGCCGAGCACGTGGCGATAGAGCTTACTTTCCACCAGGCGATAGGTGCTGGAGGGCATGGGGATATAGCCCGCGAGCTTGACCAGCTTGAGCCCATTGGCAATGGTGTAGGTCACAAATTTGCGCAGCTCAGGGCGCTGCCGCAGGGCCTTGTCGTTGATATAGATGAACAGAGGACGGGACAGGGGCACATAGGCTTCCTTCTGCACCGACTGGGCCGAGGGGGTCGCTAACCCCTTCTTGCCCAGCACGGCCAGGGGCTTGAGCCGCTTGGCGTTGGCCTGATAATAGGCAAAGCCGAAATATCCGAGGGCGTCGGGATTTTTAGCTACGCAGGCAACCAAATCATTATCATTTTCACTGGCGAAATAATCAGTTCGTGAATTGGTTTCGTCGCCATTAATAGCCTTATTGAAGTAATCAAAGGTGCCGGAATCCTTGCCCGGGCCGCAGAGGCGGATTGGTCGATCGGGCCAATCCAGGTTCACCTGGTTCCAGCGGGTCACCTTGCCGGTTGCCTGCCGGTTCCAGAGCCGCCCCAACTCCTGGGTGGAGATCCGGGAAGCCCAGCTGTTCTTTGGATTCACCACCACGGTGATTGCGTCGAAGCCGATCGGCAGCTCCAGAAACGTCACCCCTTTGGCGGCGCAGGCCTTGAGTTCCTTGGCGCTGATCGGGCGGGAGGCATTGGCGAAAACCAGCTGGCCGCTGCAGAACTGGCGGAAGCCCGCCGAGGTGCCCGTCTCCTTGAGCTCAAAACGCACCTGGCGGTTGGCGCCACCCTTCTGGTAGGCCTCAATCGCGGTTTGAACCACGGGGAACACGGTGCTCGAGCCGCCGATGCGCAACGGCTCCGGCGCCGCCTGCGCCCCTGAGGGCAGCGGTGACAAAAGCAGCGGGGCGAGAAAAGTCAGGATGGGGCGCATGACCTTGGCCATCACCCCAGAACTCTGGGCGACCGGGCGCTCAAAAGGGGTTAAGGCCAGGTTGTGCTTTACAGATTGGGCCCTCAGCGGGGGGCCGTCCAGTCTTGAAACCAGCCACGCCGCCAGAGCCAATAGGCCTGAATCAAGGCCACCATCGCCATTAAAATCAAGGCATAGAGATATCCATAACGCCAGCTGAGTTCGGGCATGGCAGCAAAATTCATGCCGTAAATACCACCGATGAAGGTGAGGGGCGCAAAAATACTTGTAAGGATGGTGAGCGTTTTCATCACCTGGTTCATACGGTTGCCCACGCTGGCGGCATAGGCTTGGGTGATCGCATCGCACTGATGCCGCAATAGCTCGCAATTTTCAAACAACAGCTCCACCAGCTCTGCCATTTCCTGGAAGCCCACCAGGGCCTCATCCCCCAGTAGCTGTTGCCGCTGGCGCAGCAGCACCCTGATCTGGTGGCGCAGGGGCCACACCTGGTTGCGAATCGTGCGCAGGTTGCTGCGGTGCTCAAAGGCCCGGGTCAGCAGCTTGGGCTTGGGGTCCCTCAGGGCCGCCTCCTCCAGGTCGTCAAGGCGATTGGCGATCTGCTCCAACATCGGAAACAGCTCATCGAGCAGTTCATCGACCAGAAAGTGGAGGATGTCATCTAGATCCCGGTGTTCCACCGCTCCCACCCGGGATTCCAGCCAGGCGGTGAGCGCCGGAAACGACTCCCCGCTCGGAGCCTCTTCAAAGGTGATCAGGAGATTGGGCAGCAGCAGCAAGCCCACCTGGGAGCTGAGCAGGTGCAGGGGATCCCGGGCAAAGCTGAGCCGATGCAGCACCACGAGCAGGGCCCCATCCAGCCCATCGACCCGGGAGCGCTGCGGCACCTCCAGTAAGGGGGGCAGCAACATCGGAGGCACCAGGAGCACCTCCAGCATGGCTTCCACCTGCCGCCGATCCGCCAGACCCATCACCCGCAACCAGATCGGATCGCCGCGCCGGTGGAGCTGGGCGAGCTCTTGGCAGGATTCCAGCGACACCAGCCGCGGCCCTTCACGCTCAAACAACACGGCGCTGAAGCAGCTGCTGCGTCTACCCCCGTGGACATACAGGTGGGCCGGCAGGTTGGCGGGGCGCTCCTCGAGGAGGTGGGAATTCAGAGCACCAGGGGTGGGGCGCAGCACGGCGAGGGGGGTGGGGGAGCCAGCCAGCGGTTGAGCACCTGGCCGCCACCCACAATGCTGGCCTGGATCAGCAGGCACACCATCACCTGGGGCAACCAACCAGCGGAGGACTGGTCCATGGCAAGGCTTCACAGCGCTACCTGATCCTCGAACCCGCAGCAAAACCGGTTCGTGCCCCAGGCCACACCAGCTGGGGTCTTCACCGATTCTTAATTAACGCCTCCCTAATATGGGCGGGTATGTATTGATGCCTGTGAGCCCTGCCAGATCGGGTAAATCCGGTGCCCCTGCGCCGGAGCCGGATCCGGATCCGGCGCTGAACGCCATTTTTTCACCGATGGAAGCCCATTCCTCCTACAACGGCGACGACTGGAGCCCCCAGCGGCTGATGTTCCACCAGAACCTCGAATCCTTCGCAGAGCGGGTTGGGCTGGTGGTGGGCCTGCAGAGCAACGGCAAGGTGAGCCAGGAGCAGGCCTATGGCCAAATCAGGCGGATCTGGAAAGAACTCAAGGAGAGCAAAGATGCCCTGCTGAATTCGACAAAAGATGATGGCTAGTCACTTGGTTTAAACTCAGTCACTGGGTTTGATCCGGCTTGAACAGCTTGGCCCGCCTACCGCTGGTATTTCACGATCAAAAGGCGGTTGTGGATACCGATCCCCAGGGATTGGCGACCAAGCTGGCCCAGCACTTCCCGGTGCTGGAATTTGCTCCCCGGGATGCCCGCGCCAATCCCTTCCTACACCGGGCCAGCACCACCAAGGCCGGCGAGCTCACCCTCACCTCCGGCTACACCAGCCCGATCCATGGCTGCATCGGCGAAAACCCCGGCGTGGGTGCCATCAACATCTGCTACGCCGGAGGCGCCGCCTACACGGTGGACGGCCACAGCCACAGCATCCATGGCGAGGCGCCGCTGTATTTCAATCCCGGCTTCGCTTACAGCTACAACACCGATCACTACAACGGGCTGGTGCTGCATGTGGATCTCAAACGCCTGCAAACCACCGCCGCCACCATCGGCGGAGTGGGAATCTCGGAGCGTCGCTTCGCCGCCGACCTGCAGCGCCCCCAGGTGCTATCGCTGCGGGGGGAGCGGCAGCGCGAACTGCTGGGCACCCTGCACCGAGCCTTTGCGCTGCTGGATGCACCGGGATTGGAACAGCAGGGCGAGCTGGGGCTCCTTCAGCTCGACGACCTCATCTACCGGATTCTGGCCCTGGCTCTCTGCCCCCAACTGGCGCAGCAGTCTCTGAGCGGCCACCAGCGCGGCGATTGCTCCACAAGACAAAGGATCTTTGAGGAGTTGCTGGAGTGGATCCAGGCCAATCTCCGCTCACCCATCAGCCTCACCCAGCTGGAGCAGCGCAGCGGCTACTCCCGGCGCAATCTGCAGCTGGCCTTCAGCCAGCGCTTCGACTGCGGCCCCATGCAATGGATTCGGCGCCAACGCCTCGACCTGGCCAGGCAACAGCTGCTCAAGCCCGGCCCCGGCGACAGCGTGGCTGGGATCGCGGCCAGGTTTGGCTTTGCCAGCCTCCCTGCCTTCAGCCGCGACTTCCACAGCGTCTATGGCATCCGTCCATCCGAGCTGCTGCGGGAGGGCAGGCGGGTGCATGGCTGAGGGGCCAGTGACCCCGGCGCCAGGGGTGGTTCTGGCTGTCAACGCCGGCAGCTCCAGCCTCAAGCTCAGCCTGCTCGATCAGCAGCAACGGCCCCTCCAGCAGCACCAATGCCCTTTGGGAAAGGGCGAGCTGCCCGGGCCGCTCGGCCACTGGCTCAAGGAGAAGCTGGCGCCCTGGCAGGGCCGCATCCAGCTGGTGGTGCATCGGCTCGTGCATGGCGGCGACGCCTACCGCACGGCCACCCTGCTGACCCCGGCCGTCATCCGGGACCTCAGCCAACTGATTCCCCTCGCCCCGCTCCACAACGGGCCTGCTCTGCAACTGATCAGCTGGCTGCAGACCCTCCTGGAAACTCCGCCCCAATGGGTCTGCTTTGACACGAGCTTCCACAGCACCCTGCCCGCCCAGGCCAGCACCTACGCGATTCCCGAGGCCTGGCGCGCCTCCGGCCTGCGGCGGTTCGGCTTCCACGGCCTCAACCACCAGCACGTGGCCGAGGTGGTGAGGGTGCCCCTTTTAATCAGCTGCCATCTGGGCGCGGGCTGCTCCCTGTGCGCCATTCGCGACGGGATCAGCATTGCCACCACCATGGGCTTCACCCCCCTCGATGGCCTGGTGATGGCCACCCGCTGCGGCTCCCTCGATCCCGGTGTGCTGCTGTACCAACTGCGGGCTGGGCTCACGGCCCAGGAGCTCGAGCAGGCCCTGACCCACCAAAGTGGGCTGCTGGGGCTCTCCGGGCTGAGCGGCGATATGCGAGTCCTGCGGGAAGCGGCGGCAGCCGGCCACGCCGGCGCCCAGCTGGCCATCGGCGTCTTTCGCCACCAGTTGCTGCAGGGAATTGGGGCGATGGCAGCCAGCCTCGGCGGCGTGGAGGCGATCGCCCTCAGCGGCGGCATCGGCGAGCACGATGGGGCCTTAGCGGAGGAACTGCGGCAGGCGCTCGGCTGGCTCGGCCCGCTCGAACTGGTGCAGGTCGCCGCCGACGAGGAGGGCCAAATGGCCAGGGCCTGCCTGGCCGCGAGCGCTAGGGACGCACCCGGGTGACAGCCTGAAAGAGATCACCTACCCGTTTCCTTTAGCGATGTCCAGCCAGCGGCTCAGCCTGCGCCAACCCGATGACTGGCATGTGCACCTGCGCGACGGGGCGATGCTGCAGGCGGTGGCCAGGGCCACGGCGCGCCAGTTCGCCCGGGCGATCGTGATGCCCAACCTCAGCCCGCCGGTCACAACCGTGGCGGCGGCGGCGGCCTACCGCCAGCGCATCGCCGCGGCCCTGCCCAATGGCTGCGATTTCCAACCCCTGCTGACGGCCTATCTCACCGATGCGATCGACCCTGCCGAGATCGCCCTGGGCTTTGGCGAAGGCGCCTGGGTGGCCTGCAAGCTCTACCCCGCCAACGCCACCACCAACTCCGCCGCCGGGGTGACTGCCATCGAGGGCCTCACCCCGGTGTTCGAAACCCTCGAGCGGATCGGCATGCCCCTGCTGATCCACGGCGAGGTAACCAGCCCCGATATCGACATTTTTGATCGGGAGGCGGTATTCATCGAGCGGCATCTGGCGCCCCTCTTGGGGCGCCATCCGGGCCTGAAGGTGGTGCTGGAGCACATCACCACCATCGATGCGGTCGATTTTGTGCGCACGGGCCCGGCCAACCTGGCTGCCACGATCACGCCCCACCACCTGCACATCAACCGCAACGCCATGTTTGCCGGCGGCCTGCGGCCCGACCTCTACTGCCTGCCGGTGGCCAAGCGGGAACTGCACCGCATCGCCCTGCGGGGCGCCGCCACCTCCGGCAATCCGAAGTTCTTCCTGGGCACCGATTCCGCACCCCACGCCCGCACTGCCAAGGAAGCGGCCTGCGGCTGCGCTGGCATTTTCAATGCCCCATTTGCGCTAGAGAGCTACGCGGCAGTGTTTGAGCAGGAGAACGCCCTGGAAAAACTGGAGGCCTTCGCCTCGGAGTTTGGACCCCGTTTCTATGGGCTACCGCTGAACCCCGGCCAGATCAGCCTGGTGCGCGAGCCGCTGGAGGTGCCCCGCCAACTGCATCTCAACGACGCGGCCGGCACCGCCGTCGAGCTGGTGCCCTTCCATGCCGGGGAAACCCTGCCCTGGCGGCTTCAACTTGACGCCCCGATCGCGCCGAGGTGATAGCAGGCCCGCTCCAGGTGCTGACTCACCCGCCGCAGCCAGCGAATCGCCTCCAGCCTGGCCGTGCCGGCATCGAGGTCGAGTTCACCCCGGGCCACCGCCGCCAGCACCTCCTGGCGGTAGGGAGCCACGCGGCGATGCAAGGCCTGGGCGCTGGCGCTGGCCAGGTCGCTGGCTTGGGGCCAGCGGCCCTGTTGCACCAACTCAGGCAGCTGATCCAGGGTTTCCAGCAGCAGGCTGCGCTCGCTGCCCAGGCCTGCGCTGGTGGCGGCGGTGCGCAGGCGGTCCTGGTCCTCCTCACAGCGCTCATGCAGGCGCTGCAAGTGATCAAGGCCATGCAACAGGTGTAGAAGCGCCTTGCCGGGCTCCACCACCACCCCCTGCGCCGGCGAGGGAGCCGGAGCCAGATGGATCTGGTCGAGGTAGAGCTCGAGTCGGTCCAGGTCGGCCTGGAGCACCACCAGGCGCTGGGCGCTTTGGCCGGGTCTGCTGGGGCCGGGTCTGCCGTTGCCGAGCCTGCCGTTGCCGAGCCCATCGCGCAGCAGCTGGAGCAGTTCCAGCAGGCACGGCTCCAGGGAGTGGCGGGCCTGGCTGATGGCGACGGCGGGATCGGCGGGAGGCGTGTCGGCCAGATCGTCGATCAGGCGGCCCTCCCCCGGCCGCACCAGCCGCCGGATCAACGCGGCGAAAGGCGCCGTGAATGGCAGCACCAGCAGCACGCCGAGCAGGTTGAAGCCGCTGTGGAAGGCGGTGAGGCCAAATTCCGGGTCCCGCTCGATCAGGGCAGGCCAGCCCAGCCGCAGCAGGGCCAGGTAGGCAGGCAGCAGCAGAAAGGCCCCGACCGCTGTGAACAGGTTGAAGATCACGTGGGCCGCCGCCGTGCGGCGGGCGCTGAGGCTGGCGCCAATGGAAGCCATCAGGGCGGTAACGGTGGTGCCCACATCCATGCCGATCACCAGGGCACAGGCCTGGGGCAGGCCGATCACGCCGGCCGCCAGGGCAGCCAGGGTGGTGGCCACCCCCGCCCCCGACGACTGGGTGATCACGGTGCTGAACAGGCCGAGCAGCACCAGTTGCAACCGCCCCAGCGGGGTTGCAGCATCGAAGCGGCCCGGATCCAGCAGCAATCCCTGACCAGCCAGGGCCTGCTGCAGCGCTGCGATGCCCACAAACAGCAGGGCCATCCCAGCCAAGGCCTGACCCAGCAGCGCCTGGCGGCCGCGGCCCAGCAGCCGCAGGCCTGCCCCCACCAGCACCAGCGGCAGCATCACCCCGGCCAGCTCAAACTTGATGCCCAGCAGGGCCACCAGCCAGCCCAGGCCCGTGCTGCCCACATTGGCGCCGAAGATGATCCCCAGCGAGGCCTGGAAGCTGAGCAGCCCGGCGCTGACAAACCCCACCGTGGCCACGGTGGTGGCGCTCGAAGACTGCACCAGTGCCGTGCCGATCGCACCGGCGGCGGCCCCGCTCCAGGCGGATCGGGTGAAGCGCAACAGGGCCCGGCGCAGCCGGTTGCCCGCCAGGCTGCGCAGGGCCTCGGTCATCAGGCCCATCCCCAGCAGAAACAACCCCAGGCCGCCGGCCGCACTCAACAGGGCACTGCCGGCAAGGGGCAGGGGCTGGGTCATCGGCGGAGGAGCTGGGTCATCGGCTGCAGCCAAGTGACACTGCAGTGCCCATGGTGGCCCTGGCAAGGGCATTAATTGCGAAGAGCTGTGTCAGCCGGCGGCGCACAGGCCAAAGGCTGGCTTAGCAACAGGCCCAGGCAGCCTTCGGGTGATGGGCTTCTTCGTTCAACTCACCGACGCCATCGCCGACCGCCAGTCGCTGCTGGTGACCGGGCTGGATCCCAATCCAGAAATGCTGCAGAGCTGGGCGGCGCGGCGGGGCCTGGCGGGCCGCTCCTTCCTGAGCCAGGCCCGCCACTGGATCAAGGCGGTGATCGAGGCCACCGCGCCCCATGTGTGCGCCTACAAACCCAGCCTGGGCTTCTATCAGGCCCTGGGGCCGGTGGGGCTGGAGCTGCTGCTGGAGGTGCGCGACCTGGTGCCCCGCGATCTCCCCCTAATCATCGACGCCAAACACGGCGACCTCAACTCCTCCTCGGCCCTAGCCCACTACCTCTTCAAGGACCTGGGTGCCGATGCGGTGACCCTTTCCCCCCTGGCCGGCCAGGACATCGCCGCCCCCTTTCTGCTCTACCCAGACAAGGCCGTGGTGATGACCTGCCACAGCTCCAACCAGGCGGCGCGCCAGATCCAGCACTACCCCAATGAGGAGGCACCGCTCTATCTGCAAATTGTGCGGGAAACCCAGCTGTGGGCTACCCCCGACCAGCTGCTGCTGGAGGTGGGCACCAGCGATCCGGCGATCCTGGCGCGGGTGCGCTCCGAAGCGCCAGAGCGCTTCTTGATCCTGCGCAGCCTTTGGGGTGAAGAGGAAAAGCTCGACGCCATGCTGCAGGCAGGCCTCGGGGCCGCCGCCGATGGGCTGCTGCTGCCGCTGCCCCAAAACCTGCTGGTGGAAGACGACATGGCCAGCCGGGCCGAGGCGCTCAAGCTCCAGATCATGGCCAAGCGGGAACGGTGGCTGGAAAACAGCGAGCGGGGCGACGCCGACACCTGCGCCCTATGGCTGCCTGGGACCCAACCAGCGGCCGACCCCCTGGAGGGCCTGATCGTCGACCTGTTCGATATCGGCTGCTTGCTGTTCGGTGAGTATGTGCAGGCCTCGGGCGCCGTTTTCAACTACTACGTAGACCTGCGCCAGATCATCTCCGACCCCAACCTCTTCCATCGGGTGCTGCACGCCTATGCCACCCAGCTTCAGGGCCTGGATTTTGATCGCATCGCCGGCATCCCCTACGGCTCCCTCCCCACCGCTACCGGTTTGTCCCTGCAGCTGCACAAGCCACTGATCTACCCCCGCAAGGAAGTGAAGGCCCACGGCGCGCGCCGGCTGATCGAAGGGGACTTCGACGCCGGCGATCGGGTGGTGGTCGTCGACGACATCCTGATCACCGGCGGCAGCGTGCTGGAGGGCATCGCCAAGCTCGAGAGCTCGGGGCTGGTGGTGGAAGATGTGGTGGTGTTCATCGACCACGGCGGTGACCACGACCGCCAAGCCCGGGAGCGCCTGGCTGCGGCGGGGTACCGCTGCCACTCCGTGCTCAACATCGAGCAGATCACCACGGTGCTGCACCGGGCTGGCCGGCTAAGTGACGCCCAGGCAGCCACCCTGGCCACCAGCCCGGCTAGCCAACCCTGATGGCTAGTGATTTGCTGGCCCAGGCCCCCAGCTTGGGAGCGATTCCCCTCGAAAGCCAGATGCTGTTCATCGGGATGCTGCTCCTGGGAACGCTGGCAATCAGTCGCTTTTCGATCCAGGTGGGCATCCCAACGATCCTCGGGGTGCTGGTTCTGGGGCTGGCAATCAACGTCCAGTTCCTCGACCTCAGCCACCAGCAAGCTGAAAGCCTGCATGTCTTCTCCCTTGCCCTGCTGCTCTTCTACGCAGGCCTGAAGACCGACATCAAAGCCATCAGGGGGTTTCTGGCATATGGCCTCGCCCTGGCCGTAGGGGGCGTTGCAATTACAACTTTGACGCTGGGTGGCCTGATCTGGCTGCTTTCCTCAGCGGCCGGCACCAGCATTGCCCCCAGCCTCAGCGACTCGATGCCCCTGGGGGCGGCGTTGCTGATTGCGGCCTGTGTCGGCTCCACCGACGCCGGCGCCACCATCAGCGTGCTGACCACGGTGCGACGCCAGGTGCCACAGCGGCTGCAAAACCTGCTGGAATTCGAATCTTCCGTCAACGATCCAGCGGCCCTGCTGGTGTTCAGCCTGGTGGTGGGCCTTTTCACCAGCTCCAGCGACGGGCAGGCCCTGGCTGGGGCCGCTGAAGTGGCGGCGCCGGCAGCTTTGGTGCTCGCTGGCCTGCGCAACTTTGTGCAACAGGTGGCTGGTGGGCTGATCCTTGGCACCCTGTTTGGCTATGGGGCCCAAATCGTGATTAATAAGCTGGCCCGGGATCGATCCCAGCTGCTGATTGTGGCAATGTCAATTGCCTTTGTGGGCTACGGCTGCAGCCATTTGCTGGGCGGATCAGGCTTTATCGCGGTATATGTCACCGGCCTGATTATGGCGAATCTCACCTATCGCGACCCCGCAATTAATCACGAATCGATTCAGGATGTATTGCTGCCTTTCAACACCATGGCGGAGATCTCCATCTTCCTGATGTTTGGCCTGCTGGTGAATCCGATCAGCCTGGTTCCGGCCCTGCCGGCAGGTCTGCTCTCAGCTGCCTTTCTGATGTTGGTGGTGCGGCCGATCAGCGTGCTGATCTTTCAGCCCCTCTCTCCCTTCAACCGCAGGGAGAGCTTGTTTATTTCCTGGTGCGGCCTGCGGGGGGCCGTTCCCCTGGCCCTCTCCTACGGGGCGGTAGATCAAATCAGCCAGCTGCGGGGTGTGGCCGCCGAATCCATCACCGCCCTTGCTCAAAACGCTCAGAGCATTGTCTTCATCGTGGTGCTGGCAAACCTGCTGGTGCAGGGGCTCAGCATGCCCCTGCTCTGCCGCCAACTGAAGCTGGAGGCAGCTCCAGTTGGCTGACCCCTAGGCCCTAGGGTGGAAGGGCGTCTTCGCAACTCCTTGACGCCCCCGCGAGCGATGAGCAGCAGCCAGGGACTCACCATCGGCGAACTGGAGGCGAATTACTCGCTCTATTGCAAAGCCCTGCGGTTGCTTCTCAAGGAAGGTAAAACCGTGGCTGCAATCCAGCGCACAGTCTGCTGGAGCCGACTTGAGCAACTGCACATCTGCCTGCCCAGTCGCTACAAAGCTCCTGATTACCTCTGCGTAGTGTTGAAGCGCGACCTGGCCTGAGCAGCCGCCAAACCTGCCCAGCCTGATTTCCCGGGCGCCGATGCAATCGATTTCCGATCCCTTTTTGCGCCGGCCCGTGTTCACCCTGGTGGTGAGCCTGCTGGTTTTGCTGGCGGGATTGGTCAGCCTGCCCCTGCTTCAGGTGGAAAATCTCCCCCCGATCGCGCCGGGAAGGGTAACGGTGCGGGCCACCTACCCAGGAGCTGGCCCAGAGGTGGTGGAGCAGGGGGTCACCGCCCTGCTGGAGCGGCAACTCAACGGCCTGGAGCGGCTCGACAGCATCCGCTCCACCAGCTCCGCAAACGGCAGCTCGATCTCCCTGGGATTTGAGGGGGGCGACCCCGAACTCAACCAAATCAACACCCAGAACGAAGTTGCGGTGATAACCCGCCAACTGCCGGCCCAGGTAGCCCGGTTTGGGGTGCAGGTGCGGCGCAGCTCCGACGACCTGCTGATGGTGCTCAGCTTCAGCGCCGATCCCCGCATCTACAACGACACCTTTCTCAGTGGCTGGCTGGACCAGGTGGTGAAGGAGCGCCTGCAACGGGTGCCTGGGGTGGGCAACGTGGTTCTCTCCGGCGGCAGCAGCCTGGCTTTTCGCCTCTGGCTAGATCCGATGCGGCTGGAGGAGCGGGGACTCACGATCGCGGAGGTGAAGGCCGCCCTACAGCAGCAGAATGTGCTCGCCGCCCTGGGCCAGGCCGGTGAAGCGCCCAGCCCGGCCGGCCAGCAGATCACCCTGCCCCTGCGCATGGAGGGGCGGCTTCGCAGCCTGGCTGAATTCGAGCAGCTGGTGGTGGCCCGTAGCCCCAATGGCGGCGTCACCTTGCTGCGGGATGTGGGCCGGGTGAGCCTGGGCAGTGAGACCTACGACACGATCGCCACCAACCTCCAGGGCAAACCCACCGTGGCGGTGGTGCTCTACCAGCGGGACGGCAGCAACGCCATCGCCGTGAGCAAGGCGGTAAATGGGGCCCTCGAGGAGCTCTCCCCCCAGTTTCCACCGGGCATCGAGCAGCAGCTGATCGTCGATGAGGCCGATTTCGTGCGCGGCAGCATCGATGGCACCATCTCCAGCCTGCGCGATGCGGTGCTGCTGGTGTTTGTGGTGCTGCTGCTGGGCCTGGGCAACAGCCGGCTGGCCCTGATCACATCAGCCGCTGTGCCGGTGGCGTTGATCGGTTCGCTGATCGTGTTGAAACTGGCTGGCCAGTCGCTCAACACCCTCACCCTGTTTGGCCTGGTGCTGGCTACGGGGCTGGTCGTGGATGACGCCATCGTCGTGAGCGAGGACATCGGCAGCAGGCTGGAGGCCGGCAAGCCCCCGTTGCAGGCCGCCCGGGAAGCCATGGCCGAACTCGGCGGCGCCGTGGTGGCCACCTCCCTGGTGCTGGTGGTGGTGTTTATCCCGGTGCTAGGGCTGGGCGGCAGCATGGGTCGCCTCTACGCCCCGATCGCGATCACGATCAGCGGCGCCATCGCCTTCTCCACCCTCAACGCCCTCAGCTTCACCCCGGTAGCCGGCAGCATGCTGCTGCGTCCCCAGCAGCGCGAGCCGGGCTGGCTGCTGCGCTGGATCGATCCACCGCGGCGCTGGCTCGAAAGCCTGGAGGGGCCCTACAGCCGAGGGCTTCAGTGGGCGATCGGCAGGAAGCGCCTGGTGGTAGCCCTGCTGCTGGCGGGGCTGCTGCTCACCGGCGGGGCCCTGCAGGCCATCCCCAAGGCCTTCATCCCCCAGGAAGACAACGGCCAGCTGCGGGGGGTGGTGATCCTGGCCGATGGCCTGGGGCTGCAACAGACCCAGAAGGTGCTCGATCAGGTGCGGCAGGTGGTGGCCAGCGAGCCGCTGATCACCAGGGCCAATTTCTATGCGGGGCGCTCCTTTGGTGACAGCAGTCCCAACAAGGGACTCTTCTATCTGCGCCTGGCCCCGATCGCCGAGAGGTCCGGCGCTGAAGCCTCCACCCAGGCCGTGGCCCGGCGGCTCGACACCAAACTGCGCAGCCGCATCACCAGCGCCGTAGTGCAGCTCAGCGAGGCCCCCTCCGTGCGCGGCTTCAGCGCCGAAGGGGGTCTGGAGCTCGAACTGCTCGACAGCAGCAACGGCCAGCTGAGCCTCTCCGGCTTCGAGCAGCAGGCCCAGGAGTTCATCCGCGCAGCCAGGGCCACGGATGGCTTCCAGCGGGTCTCGACCCGCTTCAGCGCCGGGGCCCCCCTGGTGCAGCTGGTGCCGGATCGGCTGCAGATGGCCTCCCTCGGCGTGGATCTGGCCGCCGTGGTGGACACCCTGGGCGCCAGCTTCGGCAGCGACTACGTCAACGACAGCTTTGAGAGCGATCAGGTGCGCAAGGTGATCGTGCAGCTCGATGGCCAGGACCGCCGCAGTGCCAATGACGTGCTGGCCCTGCGGGTGAAAAACCGCGAGGGGGAGCTGATCCCCCTGGCCCAGTTGGTACGGCTCGAGCAGGCCAGTGGCCCCACCTCGATCAACCACACCCGCCTGGTGCGCTCGATCAGCGTCAGGGCGATTCCGCGCCCAGGGGTGAGCAGCGGCCAGGCCATGGCCAGCCTGGAGCAGGTCAAGGGGCAACTGGGAAGCAGCACGTCCCTGGAGTGGGCAGGCCTAGCCCGGGAGGAAGCCCGGGCGGGGGGCGACAACGTGAGGGTGTTTGCCCTATCCATCCTGGTGATGGTGCTGGTGCTGGCTGCCCTCTACGGCAACTTCGCCGACCCCTTCATCATTCTGGTCACCGTGCCCCTGGCAATGCTGGGAGCGATTGGCGGCCTGCTACTGCGCGGCCTGCCGCTCGACGTCTACGGCCAGATGGGGCTGCTGGTGCTGGTAAGCCTGGCGGCGAAAAATGGCATCTTGATCGTGGAATTCGCCAACCAGCGGATGGCCGAGGGCCTGGATCTGGATACGGCAATCCAGGGGGCAGCCAAGGCCCGTCTGCGGCCGATTCTGCTCACGGCCTTCTCCTCGCTGGCGGGCTTCTTGCCCCTGCTGCTGGCCAGCGGCTTTGGCTCGGGCAGTCGGGTCAGCATCGGCACGGTGGTGTTTTCCGGGCTCCTGGTGGCCACGCTGCTGAGCCTATTTGTGGTGCCGGTGGTGTACCGGCTGATCAAGGGTTGGGAACGGGGCAGACCTAGGCCGGCTGGCGTGTCTGCCCAGTCCTAGGGGTCAGTCGAAGCCCAGCAGGTCGAAGATCTCCCGATCCTTGAGGGATTCGGCCTCCAAGGGCTCGACGTCATCGAGCATCCGGCGGGCCAGATTGAGGTATTCCTGCTGCACCGCATCAACTTCCGGTGTGCTTTCCATCTCGAAGATGGTGCACTTTTTGAGGCGGGATTTACGAATGGCGTCCACGGTCTTGAAATGGGCCATGGTGCGCAGGCCTGTGCGGGCGTTGAACTTGTCGATTTCGTCGGTCTCCTCGGAGCGGTTGGCGATCACACCACCGAGACGCACCTTGTAGTTCTTGGCCTTGGCATTGATGGCCTGCATGATCCGGTTCATCGCGAAGATGGAGTCGAAGTCATTAGCCGTAACAATCAGGCAGTAGTGGGCGTGCTGCAGCGGTGCGGCAAAGCCCCCGCACACCACATCTCCCAACACGTCAAAGATCACCACATCGGTTTCTTCGAGCAGGTGGTGCTCCTTGAGCAGCTTCACCGTTTGGCCAGTGACATATCCACCGCAACCCGTACCGGCCGGAGGCCCGCCGGATTCCACACACATCACCCCGTTGTAGCCCTCAAACACGAAGTCTTCCGGCCGCAATTCCTCGGTGTGGAAATCAACGGTTTCGAGGATATCGATGACCGTGGGCACCATCCTCTTGGTGAGGGTGAAAGTGCTGTCATGCTTGGGATCGCAACCGATCTGCAGCACTCGCTTGCCCAGCTTGGAGAAGGCGGCCGACAGGTTGGAGGAGGTGGTGGATTTACCGATCCCCCCCTTGCCGTAGACAGCAAGCACCAGGGCGCCTTCCTCGATCGCCATCGAGGGGTCCTGGTGGACCTGCAGGCTGCCCTCGCCATCGGGCCGGGATAGGTCGGGACGTTGAAGAGTTGATGTCATACCAATAGGTGCTTGATCAGACCCAGTCGAATATCCATCCTGCTGCGGGCAAACCGCTGCCTGCCTGGGGTATGGGGGATGCGCATGCAAAGCGAAACATCCCGATCAGCTTGATGCGGATCCAAACACATACCCATGCCAGGCGACAGGAGCAAAAAGGGAATCAGGAACTGAAGTGGGCCTTGGCCTCGTAGAGGGCCTCGCTGTCGATCAGGGCCAGGCCCCGGTCGCGGGCATAGGCCTCGGTGTTCTTGCGCACCTTGCCCCGCACGAAGAAGGGAATCTTGGCCAATTCAGCCTCCCCATCAGGGCTCCAAACCAGGCCAGCTGGGGATGAGCCAGCAGCTGGAGAAGTGGCTGGCTCAGCAGGCAGGCCCGCCGAGGGGGGCTGGGTCGGGGCACTGGCCCCCTCCAGGTGGCTGAGGTGGCCATCGACGAATTCAAAGTCGTGGCGGAACATGCCGATCAGGTGCTCCTCCAGGCCCATCATCAACGGGTGCACCCAGGCATCAAAGATCACGTTGGCCCCCTCCCAACCCATCTGGGGCGAATAGCGGGCAGGCACATCCTGCACATGCAGCGGCGAGCTGATCACGGCGCAGGGGATGCCCAGGCGCTTGGCGCTGTGGCGCTCCATCTGGGTACCCAGCACCAATTCCGGTGCCGCTGCCGCCATCGCCGCCTCCACGGCGAGGTAATCGTCTGTGATCAGGGCCTCCAAGCCCAGCCCAGCCGCCGCCGCCCGCACCTCCCGGGCCAGCTCCCGGCTGTAGGTACCCAGACCCACCACCTTGAAACCCAACTCCTGGCTGGCGATGCGGGCTGCGGCGATGGCGTGGGTGGCGTCAGCGAAAATGAATACCCGCTTGGCCGTGAGGTAGGTGGAATCCACCGAGCGGGAATACCAGGGCAGGCGGGAGCGCCGTTCGGCCTGGCACACCCCATCGGCGCCGGCCTCCAGCTCGGCAGGCAGTTCCAGCCCGAGCAGGGCGTGTAACTCCCGCAGGAATGCCACCGTGGCCCCAATGCCAAGGGGCACCGTGCGCACGGTGGCCATGCCGAAGCTGCGCTCCAGCCAGCTGCACAGGGGCGCCGCCACCTCGGGGTAGAGACATACGTTGGCGTCCGCCGTGGGAATGCGCATCAGGTCGGCTGGCCTGGCCCCCAGGGGCGCAACCACCGTGACATCGATGCCGTATTCACCGAGCAGCCGGGTGATCTCCCGCACGTCGTCGCGGCAGCGGAAACCCAGCAAGCTCGGGCCCAGCAGATTGACCCGGGGCCGCCGGCCCTCGGCACGCCAGCGCTGCGGCGAAGGCTTCTCGAAGCCCGGCGGCGGCAGCTGGGCCTTGAGCAGCCCGCGCACCAACTGATAGAGGGTTTCAGCGGCGCCCCAGTTCTCCTTTTTGGAATAGGCCGGCAGATCGAGGCTCACCACCGGGATGCCGCCGAGGTCCATGGTCGCCGCCAGGGACCCAGGCTGGTCCTGGATCAGCTCGGCGGTGCAGCTCTCGCCCACCAGCAGGGCCTCGGGCTGGAAGCGGGCCACGGCTTCGGCGATCGAACGCTTCACCAGTTCGGCGGTGTCGCCACCCAGGTCGCGGGCCTGGAAGGTGGTGTAGGTCACCGGCGGCCGCCGGTCGCGCCGCTCGATCATGGTGAAAAGCAGGTCGGCGTAGGTGTCCCCCTGGGGCGCGTGCAGCACGTAGTGCACCCCCTCCATCGACGTGGCAATCCGCATGGCGCCCACGTGGGGGGGGCCTTCGTAGGTCCAGAGGGTGAGTTCCATCGAGGCTTAGAAAATTGGCAGGGGGGAAGGCCGGTTAGGGCAAATGACCCGATCAGGCAAAAGAGAGCAGGGCGCGGCGGCGCAGGGAGCGGGCAAACAATTCGGCCAGATCGCCGGCCTGGTCGCAACCGTGGATGGGGCTGAATACCAGCTCAATCGACCACTTTGTAGCGATGCCCTCGGCCTCGAGGGGATTGGCCAGGCCGAGGCCGCACACGACCAGATCAGGCCGCTCGGCGCGTACCCGCTCCAGCTGCCGTTCTACGTCTTGCCCCTCGCTGATACGGGTGCCGGGTGGCAACAGGGCCAGCTCGGCATCGAGCAGTTGGCGGTCGAGGTAGGGCGTGCCCACCTCCACCAGCTCCATGCCGCACTCGCGGTGCAGGAAGCGCCCCAGCGAAAGCTCCAGCTGGGAATCGGGCAGCAGAAAGAGCCGTTTGCCGGCCAATATCTCCCGGTGGGGAGCGATGGCCCGCTGGCCCCGCTCCACCAAGGGATCGAGCACCTCGGCCACCAGGACCGGCGCCACCCCGAAGGCAGCGGCGGCGGCGGCCATCCAGGCCCGACTGCCCTCCACCCCAAAGGGGTAGGGGGCAGTAAGCAGCTGGCCGCCGCGACTCACCAGGGCCCGGGCCGTGGCCGAGAGGAATGGCTGGGCCAGCAGCACCCGGGTGCCGGGCCCAATGGGGGGCAGCTCGGTGGAGCGCCGCGGCGGCAGGCTCGTCACCACCGGAATACCCAGGCGACCAAACAGCTGCACCAGCCGGTCTTCCACCGCATCGGCCAGGGTGCCGACGATCAGCAGCTGATCAACCTGGCTGGCTGGCATCAGGGGAACCATCGCCAGCAGGGCCTGGTCTTCTCCCTGGGTGAAGGTGGTTTCGATGCCGCTGCCGCTGTAGTTCAGCACCATCACCCGGCCGGCCAGCTGGGTGTTGAGCCGCTCGGCGGCCTTGGCCAGATCCAGCTTGATCACCTCACTGGGGCAACTACCCACCAGAAACAGGGTGCGGATTTCGGGGCGCCGCTCCAGCAGATCCTTCACCAGCCGGTCGAGCTCATCATTGGCATCGGCCAGGCCGGCCAGATCCCGCTCCCCCAGAATCGCAGTACCGAAACGGGGTTCGGCAAAGATCATCACGCCGGCGGCGCTCTGAACCAGGTGGGCGCAGGTGCGGGAGCCCACCACCAGGAAAAAGGCATCGGGCATGCGCCGGTGCAGCCAGACAATCGAGGTGAGCCCGCAGAACACCTCCCGCTGACCGCTCTCCTTGAGCAGTTCGGGATGGAGGTCCCCAATAACCTGAGATGCGCCCATCCAGGCGACCCCTGTGGAAAGAACCTTTCAGGGCTAACTGAGCCAACGGGCAGTTGGTGGACAACGCCTACAAATGTTCGGGATCAGGCCACGGTCATTAACCTAAATCGCTGTTCCAGCCCAACCAGACCCGTTCCAACCCACCCAGCAGCCCTGGCCCTTGGCCCCCCGCAAACCCCCCAACAGGCGCAACCGGAGACCATGGCGAGCCCCTCTGGCCCTGGTCCTGCTGGTCAATGCTGGAGCCCTGGGCTATCGACTCAGCGAAGGCTGGGATCTGGGCGACTGCTACTGGATGGTGCTGATCACCCTCAGCACCCTGGGGTTCAGCGATGGGCACACCCAGGTTCTCAGCGCCGCAGGGCGCGTGGTCACCACCCTGCTGATTCTGGGCGGGCTGGTGGTTGTCCAGATCAGTATCCAGGGCGTCCTTGGACTCTCTGAATCCGGCTACTTTCGGCGCCTGCGCGAGCGCCAATTCCACCGCTGGCTTCTCAGCATGAATGACCATGTCATCCTCTGCGGCTACGGCCGTATCGGCCGCGAAATCGCCGAACAACTCACCCGGGAAAACGTGCCGTTGCTGGTGGTTGAGATGGACAGTGAGCGCCGGGACGCGGCCGAGGAGCGCGGCCTGGCTGTGATCTCCGCCGACGCCACCCTCGATGAAACCCTTCTCGAGGCGGGCATCCACCGCTGCCGGGCCCTGGTGGCCGCCCTGCCCAACAACGCCTCCAACCTCTACGTGGTGCTCAGCGCCAGGGGCATGGCGCCCAACTGCCGTCTGATTGCCCGCTCCGACAGCGAAGAGGCCGAGCGCAAACTGCTGCTCGCCGGCGCCGACCAGGTGGTGAGTCCCTACGTCAGCGGCGGCAGGGCCATGGCGGCAACCGCCCTGCGCCCCCTCTCGGTGACCTTCATGGATCTGCTGGCTGGCTCCGACTGTGAAGTGGAGGAGTTCCTGCTCAGCAGTGACCCGAAGGACCTGGGCTCCCTCAATGGGGCCTCCCTGGCCGAACTCCAGATCGGCGCCCGCTCAGGTGCCCTGGTGCTGGCCATCCTGCCGCCCAAGGCGAAGCCGGAAGCGCAAGTGCGCCAATACCGGGGTTCTCAGTACAGCCCCGAAGCCCCCACGCTGATCGCCAACCCAGCCGGCGACACCAAACTGGCGCCGGGCCAAATGCTTGTGGTGCTCGGCAGCCAGCAGCAGCGGGAAAACTTTGGCCTGCTGCTGGGCTCCGCCCTCAAAAGCGTCGATGCCATGACCAACTGAAGTCAACGACCAGTGGCGGGCGGGATTCAGCCCCGCTGTGCCCGAGACCAGGAGGCCGGGGAAAAGACATGGCCATGCTCCAGGGCAATGGCCACCACGGCATCGGCGTCGGCGGCCACAACCCGGGCCTTGAGGGCGGAATCGGCATCCACCTTGACCATGAAGGCATTGAGCTGGGATTTCGACATGGGAGGTGGTGGGAGAGTTTTCACCCTATGCCTAGCCAGGATCCTGCGATCGCGGCGAGATCCAACCCCCCTAGGACCGGCAGGCTGCCCTGTAGGGTGATAGGTGATTCAAAGATTTCTCTCTAGCGAGCTGACCACTTTCTCTTGGGCTGTCGAAGGATCCATTCATAGTTTCTGAGTTCATGACCATTTACGTCGGCAATCTTTCCTTCGATGCAGAAGCGGAAGATGTCCAGCACCTGTTCAGTCAATACGGGCAGGTGAGCAAGTGCAGCCTCCCCCTCGACCGCGACACAGGCCGCAAACGCGGTTTTGCTTTCGTGGAGATGGCCAACCCCGCTGAGGAAACCAAGGCCATCGAGGATCTCCAAGATGTGGAGTGGATGGGTCGCGCCATCCGCGTCAATAAAGCCGAGCCCCGTGGTGGCGGTGGCGGCGGTGGTGGCGGCGGCGGTCGCCGTGATTTCGGTGGCGGCGGCGGTGGCGGTGGCTACGGTGGCGGCGGCGGTGGCGGTGGCTACGGCGGCGGTGGTGGTGGCGGCGGCGGTCGCTACTGAGCCAACCGAGCCAACCGGCTCCAGCCAATCCCGGTCACCCCAGTGACCCCAAACCGTCCCCCAGCGGGGCGGTTTTTTATGGCCCGGGCCCCGCGGCTTCCTAACCTGAAGCCATGGCAAGCCACCCTCCGCTGGTGCTGGTGCACGGTCTCTGGGATACCCCGCGACTGTTCCATCGCCTCCAGGAGAGGCTGGGAGATCGGCGCTTCCCCCTGCTGGTACCCCATCTGCCGATCTGGCTCGGTCGTACCCCGGTGGAGGAGCTGGCTCGGATCCTGGGCAGCCACATCGAGGCGGCCTTCGGCCCCCATACCCCCATCGATCTGCTTGGCTTCTCGATGGGTGGGGTGATCGGCCGCACCTGGATCCAGCTGCAAGGGGGCCACTGCCGCACCCGCAGGTTCATCAGCGTGGGCAGCCCCCAACAGGGCACCCCTACCGCCCAACCCTGGCCCCGCTGGCTGGTGGCTGGTATCGCTGATATGAAACTGGCCAGCCCCCTGCTGCACGAACTCAACAGCAACCCGGCCACTCTTCAAGCTGTGGAGTGCTCCAGCTTTTACTGCCCCAGCGACCTGATGGTGGTGCCGGGCTGGCGCGCCGTGCTGCCGGTGGGCTCGCGGCAGGCGTTACCGGTGCTCACCCACCAGCAGCTGATGCGCGAACCCGCCGCCCTCGACGTGCTCACTACCGAGCTGCTGCGGCCTTGAACACCGTGCCCGCCCCTGATCCCCTGGCCCTTTCCCTTCTGGTGCGCTGGCTGCTGGGCTGGTGGCTGTGCCTGCCCATGCCGGCCTTAGCTGAGCTCACACCGGCTGGCCGGCCACAGGTTTCGGTGCTGATCCCCGCCCGCAATGAAGCCCTCACCCTGCCCCGGCTGCTCCATGCCCTCCAGCTCCAGAGCCTGCAGCCGCTCGAGGTGATCGTGATCGACGACGGTTCTGGTGATGACACCGCGGCGATCGCCCGCGCCGCTGGCGTGAAGGTGACGACTTCGGCGCCCCTACCGCCGGGCTGGTGCGGCAAAAACTGGGCTCTGCACCAAGGGGTGGAGCAAAGCCAGGGGGAGTTGCTGGTGTTTATGGACGCCGACACGGAACCCGCACCAACCTTTCTGGCCAAGCTGGTGGCAAACCAGCAGCGGCATGGCGGCCTGGTTTCCGTGCAGCCGTTTCACCGCACCGAAAAGGCCTACGAGCAGCTTTCGGTGTTGTTCAACCTGGTGGGGCTGATGGCAGTTCCCCTCGGGCCACGGGGAGGGGTTGCCTTTGGCCCTGCCATGGCGACCAGCCGCAGTGATTACGACCAGATCGGCGGCCATGCCTCCGTTGCCGGCGAAGTGGTGGAGGATTGGTTTCTAGCCCACCGCTACGAAGCAGCGGGCCTGCCGGTAAGCGCCTTTCTCGGCACAACCAACCTGGCCTATCGCATATATCCCGGGGGGCTGCGGGACATGGTGGTGGGCTTTGACAAAAACTTTGCAACCGCCGCAGGCGAAGTGCGCTGGCCCTGGATGCTGGCGGTGCTGCTCTGGATCTCCGGGCTGATCTGGGCCGCCTGGTGCCTGCCAGCCGCCCTGCTGCATTGGCCCATGGTGGGCAGCCAGGCCCTGATGCCAAACCTGCTCCTCTATGGCGGCTATGCCCTGCAACTGCTGTTGATCACCCGGCGCGTCGGCAGCTTTGGCTGGATCAATCTGGTGTTTCCAGTGCCGGTGTTGTTCTTCCTGGGGGTGTTCCTGTTGGCAATTGTCAACCTTGAACGGGGCTCGATCTCCTGGAAGGGCCGCCAGATCCCCACCCGCTAAGTCGGCCCAGGGCAATTTCTCTGAAACCCTGAAGCCCGCCATTTTTGCGCCCGAATGGATTCAGAATGGAGCGATGGTTGAACCCATTCCTCCAGGTCGCTATCGCGTGCGTGCTGCCGTTGCAAGGGAGCAGAGCGTGCCCCTGCAGGTGCAGGCTGTTCGCTTCAACACCCGCGATGCCGCCGAAACCTTCGCCCAGCTCGTAGCCCAGGACCTGCTGCAGAGCGTGGTGGTCGAGAAGCTGGCCCCAGGGGGCTGCTGGCTGCAACTGAGCCTGGTGGCCGGCGCCAGCTAAACCACTCCAGCTGAACCAACTCCTGTCTAGCCAGCCCCAGGCCGGGCCCGGGCCAGCAGGGCTCCCTCGCTAGGAACCCGCAGATTCCAGGCCAGGCCCCAGCGCTCGAGCAGTCGAATAAACCGATAGGTGGGATCCGGCAGCAACACCAGGGATCCCGAGCGCAGGGTGAATCCCTGGCGCACCGAAGCCTCGAAGGCGTGGTGCAGGTTGTGCCAGCCCTCCCCCAAAGTGATCAGCGCCACAAAGCGATTGTTGCGGCTGGCATCACCGGTGGCAAACGGCTGATCCCCAAACAGATGGGCCAGGGAATTGACACTGGCCACCCCATGGAACAGCAGGGTGGTGCTGAGAAAAAATGCGGCCAACCAAGCCATGCCGCCCAACTGCCACGAAAGGCCGGCCAGCAGGAGCACTGGCACGAAATGGAGCCGATCGATCAGCCTCATCACCGGATCGGCCTCCACATCGGCGGGCAGGGAGTCGGGGAAGAAGCTTGGGCGAAACAACCAGCCAACCTGGGAACGCCAAAAACCCCTCCAGCCTGCTGAAGGCATCAGGGGCGTGTGGGGATCGGCAACGGTGTCCACATGACGGTGGTGGAGCTGGTGATGGGCCTTCCACCAGCTGGGGCCCATCTGCCCCGCCGATGCCGCCACCACCGCACCAACCCAGGCAACGGGCCGGGCCACCCGATAGCTGGCATGGGTTATTAGGCGGTGATAGACGGCCGTGGTGGCCAGCATGCGCACCAGATAGAGAAGCAGGGCCCAGCAGGCAGCGGCGAGACTGAGCCCCGTCCAAAACAGCAGTAGGCAGCCAAGGTGACTGGCAATGATCAATACGGGCCCAAGGGCGTAGAGAAAGCGACGTAGGTGGCGAACCAAACCCACTCCTGATGGTGGTCAAGCCTAGGGGGGAGGCTCGACGGGATCTCGGCTCAGGGAGACGATCTGGGGAACGAATACGAATGTGAGCGCATCGATGCATTCGGACCTGCCGTCCATGGCGCTCACCCCACCGGCGACAAAGTCAATCAGCCGCTGGGCCTCGCCGCGCTCCATCGCCCCGGCATGCACCAGCACGGTCTTGCGTTCGCGCACGTGGTGCACGATCCACTGGGCCTGGTCGAATCGGGTGGGGTGGAACACCACCACTTCGGGAAGCCAATCGCCAAATGGGCCCTGCATGCCTGGTGCAAACCCGATGACGCTCTCACCTCAACGTATGGCGCCAGCCAGCCGAGTGCAAGGCTGGGCGCAAATGGATCCGGAGGGATCTAGGGCTGGCCCCGGCGCAGGAGTTGATCTGCCGCTGCCCGGCGACAGATCCGGCGAAACGGAGCCAGGCCAATGCCAAACAGCTCTTCAAACAACCGGTTGGCCGCCATCACCGACGCCAAACCGCAACTGTGCACCTGCTGCTGGAGGGTGGAATTGGGCTGCTGGGCGATGCCTTCAAACAGGCGGCTCAGCCGGAAATGCTGCAACGCCTGAAAGGTGGTCTTGCCGCGACAGTGGTCAAAACAGAGATCAAGCCATTCGGCACTGACCCCGATCGAATGGGCCAGCGCCTCCGAGCTGATCTCCTCAGAGAAGTGATGGGCAAAGTAACGGGCGGCCAGATTCACCACATCCAACTGTTGGTTGCGGCTGATCGGAATCGGCCTGTGCCGCGGAGGCGCAAACCGCATCACACTCCAGGATGCAGGGGACATTTCTGAACCAACAAATAGACCTCTGGCCCCGCCGCCGCAATCCCAGCCCCTGCGCAGCGGGTGAACTGTTGCATCGCGGAATCAAACGCAACGAACGCCTTACTGGCTGCAGAGCTGGCGGGCCAGGTTCTCGCCACTGCGCAGGGCACCTTCGATGCGTCCAAAACCAACCCCGGCAATGAAGTCACCGCAGAATCCCAGCCGGCTTTGGGCACAGAAAATCAACTCGGCAGGAAGCCCCGGAGCCAGGGGAAAGGCCGCACCCCAGCGCATCAACTGACGCTCAGAGCTGCCCAGGTCGGGTCGGCTCAGCCAGGGGGCCATCACGGCCTCCAATGCCGCCGTGAGGGCGGCGATCACCGTTTCCTGCCGGCCCTCATCGGGCGGCAGCTGGAGCATTTTTGCCACGGCGGAATGGGTGCCGTAGACGTCGAGGTGGTCGGCGGCAAAGGCATGGCTGGAATGGGCCACGACGGCACAACGGCCATCCGCCAGGGGCTGGATGGTGATCTGCTGGAGGCCCCAACGCTGCTGGGCCGCCGCATCGAAATGCAGCAAGCTGAAGGGCAACTCTCGCCAGGGCTGGCCTGCGGCGGGATCCAGCACCACGAGCAGGTTGCTGCGGGCCTCGGTGCGGATGCCCGCAATCAGGGTGAGGGCGTGGTCGAGCTGGAGATCGGCCAGAGCAGCAGCGGCCTCCTTGAGGGGCACATCGTGCCAGCCAAAAATCATGCGACTGCGGGGATGGGCCAGCAGGGTGCTGCTGAGCACCAGCCACTGGGCCTGGCCCAGCAGCTGTCGGTCGGGTCCGTAAAGCTGCCAGAGGCCCTCCTGCCACGCAAGAAAGCGCACCAGGGTGCCGTAATGGGCCTCGAAGGCCTCGCCGGCAAGGCTCAGCAATCCCTGGCAGAGATGGTCCATACCGCCCAGCCCCCGGTAGAGGGTGCCCAGACCCATGGCGTCGGATTGACCCAGCCTGAGGCTGGATTCGCCCTGAAGCTGGGCGATCACCCCGGGCCAGGGCTCAATCCAGCCCCCCGAGAGCAGGGGCTGGAGCAAGTGGGGATCGGTTTCAGCGGTGATGTTGAACAGGGGGGCGCCGTGGTCGATGCGCAGGGCTGGATCCTGGCGGGAGCGACGGGTGCTGGCCCGACCACCCGGGCCCCTCCCGGTTTCCCAGAGGCTGATCGGGCCCTGGTGGCCCAGTAGGCGCAATTGGGCAGCCAGGGCGCAGCCCGAAACCCCGGCACCGATCACGGCGATGGATCCAAGGCCCAAGCGGGGCATCGACATCAATGAAGCCTGCATTGACTTCAGGATGGCAGCGATCGGCCAGCCGTGAACCACCTCGACAAGTAGCGTTTACCCAAAGGGGATTGCTTTGGCGCGTTTTCTGGTGGTGCTTAAAGCAAGCGCCGCGATGACAGCAACGGCCATGCTCGAGGCCCTTGAGCCTGTGCTCCGGGGGCTCAGCGCCAATATCGAACACCGCACGCCAGTCCACCTCAGCGCCATGATTCGCGGTGGCGGGGAGGCCAAGCGGATGCAGCTATTTGCCGACGTGCAGTCCGGCAGCGGCGAAAACAGACTCGAACTGGTGCTGCTCAGTCGCGAGGCCATGGGCTCAAAAGCGCCCCACACCCGCCAGGTATTTGAGTTGCTGCTGGACCTGGTCGAGCGCAATGTGCCGGAGATGGAGCCCTGCTTTCGCTCGGATCGGGATGGCCCCCTGCCCTCGCCCCTGTGAGCAGGCGAGCACAAAAACCAGCGCGGCACTGCTGGCTGCTTAAGGAAGCCTTAAGATCAGCACATCTGCATCACAGGCCGCCCAGTGGAAGAGAACAATCCCGTGCTCCTCTCCCTCGATGCGGAGCTCAATCACCTGCGCAACGCCTACTCCCAGCAACCCAACGAGCAAAACCGCTACCAGCTGGTGCGACTCGAGCAACTGATTCACCAATGGGCCCCCGGGCGCAGGGCCCGGGGCTGAGACCCAGGGAGCACAGGCCCTGCCTATGGTTCGCCGCGAACTTAGGCCTGTAGCGATGACGACCGGTTCGGCGCCCACCCGGCGCCTGGCTCTGCTGAATCACATCAGCACAAACAACATCAAGGGCGACCTGTTTGGCGGCGTCACCGCTGCGGTGATCGCCCTGCCGATGGCCCTTGCCTTCGGTGTGGCCTCCGGTGCAGGTGCCGCCGCCGGCCTCTGGGGGGCCGTGCTGGTGGGCCTGTTTGCCGCCCTGTTCGGCGGCACCCCTTCCCTGATTTCTGAGCCCACCGGGCCGATGACGGTGGTGATGACCGCCGTCATCGCCAGCTTCAGCGCCAGCGATCCGGAGAACGGCCTGGCAATTGCCTTCACCGTGGTGATGCTGGCGGGGGTATTCCAGATCGCCTTCGGCTTTCTGAGACTCGGCCGCTACATCACCCAGATGCCCTACACGGTGATCTCGGGCTTCATGAGCGGCATCGGGATCATCCTGATCATCCTGCAGCTGGGCCCCTTCCTGGGTCAGGCCATCCCCAAGGGAGGGGTAATCGGCACCCTCAACTCCCTGCCGCAACTGATTCAGAACGCCCGCCTACCGGAGGTGATTCTGGCCCTGATCACCCTGGCCATCCTCTGGTTAACCCCGGCGGCGCTCAAGAAAATCGCCCCCCCCCAGCTGATCGCCCTGGTGGCCGGCACCCTGCTCTCCCTCACCCTGCTCAACGGGGGCGCTGGGGCCGAGGGCGGGGAAGGGGTGCGTCGCATCGGTGAAATCGCCTCAGGATTTCCCCAGCTGCGCATGCCCTATGTGGAGTGGGGTCTGGCGAGCAAGATGCTGATTGATGCAGCCGTGCTCGGCATGCTCGGCTGCATCGATGCCCTGCTTACCGCGGTGATCGCCGACAGCATCACCCGCACCGAACACAACTCCAACAAGGAACTGATTGGCCAGGGCCTAGGAAATCTGGTGTCTGGCCTGTTCGGCGGCCTGCCCGGTGCCGGAGCCACCATGGGCACGGTGGTGAACATCCAGGCCGGCGGCCGCAGCGCCCTCTCGGGCATCAGCCGGGCCGTGATATTGATGGTGGTGATCCTTGCCTTCACCGGCGTCGCCGCCCAGATTCCCCAGGCGGTGCTGGCCGGCATCGCCCTCAAGGTGGGTGTCGACATCGTCGACTGGGGCTTCCTCAGACGGGCCCACCGCATCTCGATCAGCGGCGCCCTGATCATGTATCTGGTGATCGGCCTCACCGTGCTGGTGGACCTAATCGCGGCCGTGGGCATTGGCGTATTCATCGCCAATATCCTCACTATCGACAAGATGAGCGCCCTGCAGAGCAAGAGCGTCAAGTCGATCAGCACCGGCGATGGTGATCTGATGCTGCCCGACGACGAGAAGGCCCTGCTCGATCAGGGCAAGGGCAAGGTGCTCCTTTTCCAGCTAAACGGCGCCATGATCTTCGGTGTTGCCAAGGCCATTGGCCGTGAACACAACTCCATCGGCGATGTGAGCGCGGTTGTTTTCGATCTCACCGAGGTGTCACACCTGGGCGTGACCGCAGCCCTGGCGGTGGAGAATGCCGTAGAGGAAGCGATAGAGAAGGGTCGCCAGGTGTTTGTGGTGGGCGCCAGTGGCACCACCCTGCGTCGCCTCGAAAAGCTGGGTCTGTTCAACAAACTGCCCGCTGAGTGCACCAGCCTCAGCCGCAAAGCCGCCCTCCAGCAGGCCGTGGCCGTGCTGGCGCTGGACCCATAAACAAAGATACCAAAACAGTTGCGATCAAAGCTGCACAAAATGCAACGGCCAGGCCGCTTCACTTTCTCGCCTAGAGAATGAATCGGCCGATTAAGGGGCAATTATGTTCTAGCCAACCGGTCCAAATTTGATCCATTGATCAGCTTCCCTGATCACGGGGATTGCCGATTCTGGCTGATAAGCACCGCCTGGAACACACACCCCCAAAGAACAACCTTTAACGTTTGCCGACCTCACTGCAAATACCCCTCCGATGCCTGCGCCACAGAAGGGCCCCAAGGGCAGCTGCGACGCACTCAGCCAGCACATGCGCGCCATCGGCCGCATCCCCCTGCTCAGCGCTGAGGAGGAGATCAGCCTGGCTCGCCTGGTTCAGGGCGGCTGCCGGGCCACCGATGTGGCCCAGGAGATGAAATTGCGGGCCGGCGGCATTGCCCCCAGCCTGGAAGCCTGGGCCGGAGCAGCCGGCATGGACGTAGCCCAACTGCAGCGATGCCTGCGGCAGGCCAAGCAGGCCCGCAGTCGCATGGTGCTGGCCAACATCCGCCTGGTGGTGAGCCTGGCCCGCCGCTACCAGCACACCCCATCAGACCTGGAGGATCTGATCCAGGAGGGCACCATTGGCCTGATCAGGGCCGTGGAACGGTTTGATCCCAGCCGGGGCTACCGGTTTTCCACCTACGCCAGCTGGTGGATTCGCGACGGCATCGGCAGTGCCCTGGTGGCCAAGGGGCGCACCATCCGCCTGCCCTCAACGATGGTGGATCAACTGCATCGGCTGCGCCAGAGCCAGCAATCCCTCAGCCAGCAGCTGGGACGGGACCCAAGCCTGGAGGAAGTGGCCAGCGCCACCGGGCTCAAGCCCCTCGACATCCGCGAAGTGCTGTTCCGGGCCCAGGAACCCCTCAGCCTCGATGGGCAGTGGGCCGGCCAGGCCCAGCCGAGCCTGCTCGACAGCCTGGCCTGCGAGGTCAGCAAGCCCCAGGAGCAGGTGGATGCCAGCTTGATGCAAGAGGACATCCAACAACTTTTGGATGAATTGCCCGAACAGGAGGCAGAGCTGCTGCGCTTGCGCTATGGCATCGCAGCGGGAGAACCGTTGAGCCTGAGCGCCACGGCCCGGCAGATGGGTATCACCCGGGATACGGCGCGGGGCCTGGAACGGCGCGCCAATGCCTCGATCCGGCGACTTTCAACCCGTTTCATTGACCACCTAGATGCCTGAGCCCATGCCCTGGCACCCCCACCTCTGGCACCCCACCACCCAGGTGGCGACCAGCCCCGAGCCGCTGCGGGTGCGCTCCGGCCGCGGCAGTGAACTGGAGCTCGATGACGGCCGGCGCCTGATCGATGCGATCAGCAGCTGGTGGGTGACCCTGCACGGCCACGCCGAACCCGCCATCGCCGCGGCGATCGCCCGCCAGGCCCAGCAGCTGGAGCAGGTGATCTTCGCCAACTTCAGCCACGAACCCGCCGAGCAGCTCGCCACCCGGCTCAGCGCCCTCACCGGGCTCGAGCGGCTGTTCTTCTCCGACAACGGCTCCACCGCCGTGGAAGTGGGCCTGAAGATCGCCTGGCAGTGGTGGCGCAACCAGGGCAGCAACCGACGCCAGGTGATCGCCTTCGAGGGGGCTTACCACGGCGACACCTTCGGGGCGATGGCCCTGGGGGAGCGCTCCCTGTTCACCGACCCCTACGAGCCCCTGCTATTTGCCGTGGCGCGGGTGGCCTGGCCCCACAGCCACTGGGGCGACGAGGAGGTGGAACAACGGGAACAGCACGCCCTGGGCCAGCTCGAGCAGGCCCTTGAAACGCCCACCGCCGCCGTGATCCTCGAACCCCTGATCCAGGGGGCCAGCGGCATGCGAGTGGTGCGGCCGGCCTTCCTGCGGGCCATGGCCGAGCGGGTGCGGGCCGCCGGCGCCCTGCTGATCGCCGATGAGGTGTTCACGGGCTTTGGCCGCACCGGGGATCTATTTGCCTGCCGCCGGGCCGGCATTCAGCCCGACCTGCTGGCCCTCTCCAAAGGCCTCACCGGTGGCTTCCTGCCGATGGGGGCGACCATGGCCAGTGAACGCCTTTACCAGGGTTTCATCAGCGAGCGACCGGAGGCCACCTTCTTCCACGGCCACAGCTTCACCGCCAATCCCCTGGGATGTGCCGCAGCCCTGGCCAGCCTGGATCTGCTCCAGGCCAATCCCGAACGCTTCCAGCAGTTCGAGCTGCGCCACACCCCCCTGCTGGAGGAGCTGGCCTGCCACCCGCTCGTGCGGCGCCCCCGCTGCGTCGGCACCATGGCGGCCTTTGATGTGGACGCCGGCCAGGCCAGCTACCTCAATCCCGTGGGCAAACAGATCCAGCGCCACTGCCTGCAGCAGGGCGTGTACCTGCGCCCCCTGGGCAACGTGGTGTATCTCTTGCCACCCTTGGGCATCAGCGACAGCCAGCTGCAGCGTTGTTATCAGTCGCTCGGGTCGGCCCTGGAGGCGCTGGCCTAGCCCAGCAGGATCACGCGATCAATCACGTGCACAATGCCGTTGTCGCAGGCGATATCTGCGGTCACCACTGTGGCGTTTTTTACCTCGAACGGCTCGCTGCGGCGGATCGGGATCGGAGCCCCCTCCAGGCTCGGCCACTCGGCCTGGGCCACCAGGGCCTCCCGGGTGTAAGCACCAGCCAGCACGTGGTAAGTAAGGATCCGCGCCAGCTGGGGGGGGTTGTCCACCAGGGCCTGCACCGTGCCGGGGGGCAGGGCGGCAAAGGCGTCATCCACCGGCGCGAAGACGGTGAAGGGACCGGGGCCCTCCAGGGCACCCCGCAAGCCGGCCGCATCGACCGCGGCCAGCAGGGTGTTGAAGGCGCCGGCGGCGAGGGCGGTTTCCAGAATCGTGGCCATGGCAACTCTCCTAGCGGTAGTCCTGGGTCTGGATGTCGCTCAAGCGGGCCTCAGGCCGCAGGAAGCGATCCATCTGGGCCTCGAAGAAGCGGCGGTTGGCCTCAAGATGCTCCGGATCGGTGTCATCGAGGGGATAGAGCAGGGCGCAGCGCAGGGCCTGGATCACCGCCGAGGTGACGTTGTACATCGAGCGCTGGAAGGTGATACCCAGCTGAATCAGCTGATCTTCCTCCCCGCGGCGATGCTGCTTGTAGAGCTCATGCAGATAGGGGGGCAGGAAATGGAGCATGTCCTGCATCAGCAGGGTGGGCGGTATGCCGGCGGAGCCCACCGGAAACACATCGGCGTAGAGGATGCCGTAGTGGAAGTCAGCCTGGTTGGCCGGCACCTGATCGGCCTGGGCGTTGTAGCTCTTGATACCACGGAAGGGTGAGGCGCGGTAGAATACTGCCTCCACATAGGGCAGGGCCGCCTCGTAGAGCCAGGTGAAACCCTCGCTCTTGGGAATAATCTCGAAGCACTCGCCGCGGATGAACACGTGGTGATAGATCGGCCGGCCCGCCACCGCGAAGATGCCGTTCACCAGGAAGTCCATCGCCTGGGGCACGGAGGTGAGTTTCCCCTCGTCGTAGAGGTCACTCATCTCGAAGAACACCGGCGCCATCACCTCCCAGAACAGGCCCAGGTTGGCGTAATAACTCAGCTGTTTCACCTGCTCCAGGACCATGTCCGGGAACAGCGCATACAGGCCAAGCATCAGCGGATTGCCGCGGAAGTAGGCCTTGATGGCGCGGTCGGCGTTGGCCTTGTAGGCATCGCTCGCGAGGTAGTCGTTGAAGCCACCACCCATGCCCTGGTGCCAGAGCATGGCCTGCATGCAGGCCTCGGCGAACTCCATATTCACCCGGTCGTGCCAGAGGTGATGCAGCAACTTGGGCATGGCCCGGGTTTCACCCTTGGCCATAAACTCCAGTAGCTCCGGATGGGCCTTTTCACCACCACGCCAGATACGCAGCTTCGATTGATCGCCGGCGTAGCTGTTGGGGAGGTCTAAATACTCCTGGGAGATGAAGTATTTGAAGGCCGGCAGCGGGTTGAGAAACACCCGCTCGGCGATGTAGAGCAGGTCGCGCCAATAGAAGTCCATCGGCACGGCATAGGCCTTATAGATGCCGATGATCTGCTGGAGGTTCTCCGGGGTGTCGGGCAGCATCGAGCCTCCCGCCTCAAGCCGATGGATGACCTCGGCGTAGCGGTGGGTGGAGGGGGGGATCATGCGGGCAGTGACAACGACGAAGTAGAAGGAGCCAGGGCCAGCTGCTGAACCACCGGATCGCTGTGGCGCAGGGCGATGGCGGCCGTGCTGGCCTCGCTCCAGGCCGTGAGCCCGGCAGGCCAGATGCCGGCGAGCACCACCAGGGTGGTGAGCACCACGGCCGGCAGCCGCTCGGCCAGTCGGGTGCTCTGCCAGTCGGCGCGGCTGTTATCGAGCCGGCCGAAGCCCACCCGGTTGAACAGCCGCACCGCGTAGACAGCGGTGAAGCCCGAGGCCACAAGGCAGATCAGGGTGGCCCGGGGGAACACGGTCCAGCTGCCCTCGAACACCAGCAGTTCGGCCGGGAAGCCCGCCAGGCCGGGGATGCCGGCGGCGGCCATCAGGGCGAGCAGCATCAGGCCCATGGTGAAGGGCAGGCCCCGGATCGGGTTCATCAGGCCAGAGAGCTCGTCGATCATGGTGGTGCCGGTCTTGCGCTGGATCAACCCCACGCAGTCAAAGAGCAGGGCCACGATCAGGCCATGGGCCAGCACCTGGGCCATGGCTCCCTGCAGGCTCATCGGCGTGGCGGCCGCCAGGGCCAGCACTAGCAGGCCCATGTGGCCGAGGGAGCTGTAGGCCATCAGGCGGCGGATGTCGGTGGCGGCAACGGCATTGAGGGCGCCGTACACCGCGCTCACGGCACCGGCGGCGGCGATCCAGGGCGAAAAGGCACTCCAGGCCTCGGGCAGCAGGCCCACACCAAAGCGCAGCAGGCCATAGGCCCCCAGCTTCGACACCACCCCCCCCAGCAGCATCACCACCGGCGGCGGTGCTTCCGCATAGCTGATCGGCTGCCAGCCATGCAGGGGCACCACCGGCAGCTTGATCCCGAAACCGAGCACCAGCAGGGCCAGCACCCAGCGCTGGGCTGAGGCCGGCAGGGGCGTGGCGGCAAGGGCCTCGAAACTGAAGCTCACGGCGGTGTCGGCGCCGGCGGCGCCCTGACCGAACCAGCCGAAGGCCAGTACGCCGCCCAGCAGGCTGAGGCCCGACACCGCCCCATAGAGCAGGAAGCGCACGGCGGCCCCGGCACGGCGCTCGCCGCCCCAGATCGCCACCAGAAGGGTGGTGGGGATCAGCACGAGCTCGAAGGCCAGCACGAACAGCAGGGCGTTGCGGGCCAAGAAAGCCCCCATCACCCCCAGGTTGGTGGCCAGCATCAAGGAGAAATAGAGGCGAGGGCGACCCTGGTCTGCGGGGGAGGCCAGCACCGCCATGGCGGTAATCAGGCCCGTGAGCAGCACCAGCGGCAGCGACAGCCCATCGAGGCCCAGATCCAGGCCCAACCCCAGCCGGGGCACCCATTCGAGGGTCAGGGCAGGGGGTGGCTGGCGCCAGGCCAGCAGGCCCACCAGCAGCTGGGCCAGGGCGGCGCCGGCGGCCAGGCCGCGCACCAGAGCGGGGCGCCCAGGCGGCAGCAGCGGCAGCAGCAGGCCCACCAGCAGAGGAAGCAAGAGCAACAGCAGCAGGGTCATGGCGGCGGCCTCAGGGCAGAGCGATGGACACGGGCGGCAGATCAACGGCAATCAGCCAGGCCGCCATCAGCAACACCCCGAGCACCAGGGTGAGGGCATAGGCCTGGGAGCGCCCCGACGTGGTGAAGCTGAGCCGGCGGGCTCCCGCCAGGGCCGCAGCACCGGTGCCGCCGCTGAAGCCATCCACCAGACGGCTGTCGCTCCAGGCCCCGAAACGGGCCAGGGCCAGCACCAGGGCTACCACTGTGCGGTGGTAGAAGCGCTCGGTCTGCATGTCGTGGGCGAGCCAATCCTGCAGGCCTCCGAGGGAGGCCGGCAGCTGGGCCAGGCCGTGGGGGCGCAGGTAAAAGGCGGCCGAGAGGCTTCCGCCCACCAGGGTGGAGGCGATCAGGGGCCAGGCCAGAGGCCCCCAACCGGCGAGGGGGGTGAGGGAATAGACCCCATTGGCCACCAGGAGCATGGGGAGATGCAGCACCATGCCCCCCAGCACCATGGTGGGCAGCACCATCAACCAGAGCACCTCCGGAGAACGGGTGGTGAACGGGGTGGGTCGACCTCCCCAGATCTGGCCGAAAACCCGGATCAAGCCGGCACTGATCAGGGCGTTGGTGACCAGCACCACGCCCCCCAGCAGCACGGGATAGCCACTCGCCGCCGTGAGGGCGAGCAATTCGCGCAGAGCGGCGAAGCTGGCGAACGGCGGCAAGCCCATCAGGCCTCCCGCGCCGACGAGGAAGGCGATGCCGATCAGGGGCCGCTTGCTCCAGAGCCCCCCCAACTTGGTGAGGTCCTGGGTCACGTTGCTGATCACGATCGTGCCGATCGCCATCAACAGCAGGGCCATCGGCAGCGGGTACACCAGCAGCAGGTGGTCGGCCACGGCCGTGCCGCCCAGGCCCACGGCCACAAACAGCAACCCCAGCCAGCTGCTCACCAAAAAAGAAAGGGCCCGCTTCACATCCACCTGGGCCAGGGCGATCAGGGATGCCACCACGGCGGTGGAGCCACCCACCACCACAAGCACCGCCTGCACGAAGGGACTGAGCTCCAGCAGGGGCTCCAACCGCAGCAGCACCCAGGCGCCACCCACCACCACCACGGAATTGCGCAGCACGGTGGAAGGCAGGGGGCTCTCCATCGCCTCATCGAGCCAGAGGTGCAAGGGAATCTGGGCGCACTTGCCCATCGGCCCGGCGATCAGGGCCAGCAGGATCAGCTGGAAGCCCGGTGGCAAGGGGGTGCCGTTGTTGGTGAGGTCGGCGGCCCAGCCCTGCAGACCGTGGAAGTTCCAGGTGCCGCTCACCGGCAACAGGGCGATCACACCGGCCAGCAGGATCAGGTCGCCAATGCGCTTGGTGAGAAAGGCATCGCGGGCCCCCTTCACCACCAGGGGCTGGTTGTACCAGGTGCCCACGATCAGGTAGGTGCCCAGGGTGAGCAGCTCGAGGATCACGTAGCTGAAGAACACCGAATCGGTGAGCACCAGGGCGCAGAGGCCCGCCTCGAAGAAGCTGAGCGAGCCGAAGAAGCGGGGCCAGCCCCAGTCCATTTCCATGTAGCCGATCGCATAGATCTGCACCAGCAGGTGCAAGCCCGTGATCACCGCCATGGCGATCAGGGCGGGTTCGGTCACCAGCCCGTCGAATCCGATCCGCAGGCCACCCGAGTTGAGCCAGGTCCAGCCGAAGCTGATCGGCCGGTAGAGGGCCTGGGCTCCGGCGGCGGCATTGGTGTGCAGAGCTGTAAGCGCCACCAGGCTGTGGCCAAAGGCCACCGCCACCATCAGCAGATTGAGGTAACCGCAGGGCCGCGGGCCGGTGCGGGAGATCAACCCAGGCGACCAGGCCAGCGAGGCCACGGCCGCCGCCAGGGGATAGAAGGGAATTAGCCAGGCTGCCTGTAGCAGAAAGACGATCATCGTGTCAACCAAGCGAGTGAAGTCACAAAAGTTGAGACTTCACGAAGGGCTTCAAATCAGCTTTGATGCCCAAACCATAGGGGCCGTCAAATCCGGTTGGGTCGGAGCCGGCAGAGGCTCAACAGGTCTCAACTTGGCGCCCCTAGGAATAACAATCCCCTAGGAATAGCAATCCCGCAGGAATACCAATACAGCTATCAACCAGGATTCACGATTGGGCCTAAGAATGAGTGGCCCCACCCCATACCCAGCCCGTGCCAATGGGGTGCTGACCAGATCGCCCTGTCCAGATCGTGATGAGCCCAACCCTGCCAGCCGCTGATCCAGAGGCCCGCGCCCAGGCGCTGCTGGCCCAGCTGAGCACCAGCGAGAAGCTCAACCTGCTGGATGGCGACACGCCGTTTTGGTCGGGCATGGTCGACATCGCCCTGCGGGATGCCTCCCACCGCCATCCCTGGCCGGCGGGTCAGCTGCCGCGGCTGGGCCTGGGCGGCCTCCACTTCGTGGATGGGCCGCGCGGCGTGGTGCTGGAGGGCGGCGCCACCACCTTTCCAGTGCCCATGGCCCGAGGCGCCAGCTGGAATCCTGAGCTGGAGGAGCGCATCGGCGCTGCGATCGCTCGGGAGGCTCGCAGCTTCGGGGCCAACTGGCTGGCGGCGGTATGCGTAAACCTGCTGCGCCATCCGGGCTGGGGTAGGGCTCAGGAGACCTATGGCGAGGACCCCCTGCACGTAGGCGCGCTGGGGGCGGCGATGACCCGGGGCATTGAGCGCCATGCAATCGCCTGCGTCAAGCATTTCGCCTGCAATTCAATCGACAGCTCCCGCTTCCTGGTGGATGTGCAGGCCAGCCCGCGGGTGCTGCAGGAGCTATACCTGCCCCAGTTCCGGGCCTGCATCGAGGCTGGCGCCGGCACGGTGATGAGCGCCTACAACCGGGTAAACGGGCAGTGGTGCGGCGAAAATGGGGAGCTGCTCTCGCGGATTCTCAAGGGCTGCTGGGGATTCCAGGGCCTGGTGGTGAGCGACTTCATCTTCGGGGTACGCAACGGAATCGCCGCCCTGCAGGCCGGCCTGGATCTGGAGATGCCGTTCGGGATGATCTTTCTCGGCTCCCTGCCGGATGCCCTGGCCGAGGGCCGATTGGCGATGGAGCGGATCGATGACGCCGTGCTGCGCCAGCTACGGCTGCAGCTGCGCATCCCCTCCGGCGAGGTCCCGCCATCGGTGCGCCGCTGCCCGGAGCATCTGGCCCTGGCCCGCGAGGCGGCACGCCAGGGAATCGTGCTGCTGCGCAACGAGCCGCTTCTCGACGGCCAGCCGGCATTGCCGCTGCTGAATCTGGGCTCCCTGGCGGTGATCGGGGAGCTGGCGGATCGGCTGAACCTCGGCGACCGCGGCTCCTCAGACACCCGTCCGCCGGCGGGAGTGGCGGTCACGCCGCTGCAGGGGCTGCGGCAGGCGAGGCCGGATCTGCCCATCCACTACAGCGATGGTTCCAACCCCGAGGCGGCGGCCGGGCTGGCGGCTACCTGCGATGGGGCCGTGGTGGTGGTGGGGCTTGATTGGCGCCTGGAGGGGGAACACATCCACCCCGGCGATATCGCCCCAATTCTGGAGCAGATCCCCCCACCAAACTGGCTGCTGCGCAGTCGCCTCTGGCCGGCCACCAGGCCCCAATGGCGGCGGGTCACCAAGCTGATCGCCTGGCTCACAAGCCATGCCTCAGCTCGCCAGGGAGGCGACTTCGCCGCCGGAGATCGCACCGATCTGGGCCTGCCGCCGGCCCAGGTGGCATTGATCCGGAGCGTGGCTGCCGCCAACCCGCGCACGGTGGTGGTGCTGATGGGCGGCGGTGCCATCCGCTGCAGTGACTGGGATCGGTTGGTACCGGGCCTGCTGCTGCTCTGGTACCCAGGCGAGCAGGGGGGCCATGCCCTGGCGGAGGTGCTGCTGGGGGCGGTGTCGCCCTCAGGGCGGCTGCCCTTCACCATCCCGATCCGTGAGAACCAGCTGCCCCCATTTGAGCCCCGTGCCTCGCGGGCCCACTACGACCTCTGGCATGGCTACCGGCGGTTGCAGCAGCACCTAGGAGAGGGAGGCGAGGCGGCGGCCTATCCGTTCGGGTTCGGGCTCTCCTACTGCAGCTTCTCCTTGACGGAGATCGCAGCCACCATCAAGCCTGACTCGATGGCAGCAGAGGGCTCGGTGGAGCTGACCTTGTGCGTTGGCAACGGCGGCCAGATGGAAGCAGCCGAAGTGGTGCAGGTGTATCTGGAGCCGCCGGGTGAGTTGCTGGAGCGGCCACGGCGCACCTTGGCAGCCTTTAAGCGACTCACGCTCCCTGCCCAAGGGCAGCGGCGGCTGACACTGACTATTCCAATGCGCCAGCTTGCCTGTTTCGATCCGGCGCGGGATGCCTTCGTGCTCGAAGCTGGCGTTCACAGGCTGGTGGTGGCCCGCCATGCGGAGGATCCGGGCCGGGCGGTGGACGTTGAGCTGCAGGAGGCGGTGCTGGGCCCCTGAGCTCCAACCCGAGCTTGGCGAACCAACCTCTCAGCGAAAGGGCGGCGACTGGATCAATCCCCCCTGAACCGAGAGCCGATTCAGCCCCCGCTCAAGCCCCAGGCTTGAACGGGGGCCCACGTTGCGCTCGAGCAGTTCGCCGTAATTGCCCACGGCCGCCACGGCCCGGGCCGCGAAATCGGCCGGCAGGCCCAGCTGGCGCCCCAGTTCCCCCTCCACACCCAGCAGGCGGCGCAGCTCAGCCGATCCAGTCCGGGCTCGGCTCTCCCGCATGCGAATGGCCACATTGGCCTGGCTGAGACCCAGCTCCTCGGCCCGAATCAGGGCAAAGACGATCCAGCGCACGGCGTCACTCCAGGCAGGGTCAACCTGGGCAGTGACCGGAGCCAAAGGTTCCTTGCTCAGCAGCTCCGGCAGCAGCCCATGGGCCCTGGGATCGGCAAACAGGCTGCGGCGCGCCGCCAGGCCGGTGCGGTCGCTCGTAATCGCGCTGCAGCGGCCTCTTTGGTAGGCGTAGAAGGCCTGATCCGCATCCTGAAAGCGCAGCGGTTGAAAGGCGAGCCCCAGTTGCCGCATGCGATCGCTCATCACCGACTCGTTGGTGGATCCCCCCACAACGCAGATCGGCCGGCCCGCCAGATCTGACAGAGATCGCACCCCTCCACTGGCTGGAACCATCACCCCACCGGCGTCGTAATAGACGATCGGGGCAAAGCTGAGCGCGTTACCTCCGGGAGCGTCCCGGGTGAGCGCCACGGTGGTGTTGCGCGACAACAGATCCACCTCGCCGCTGGCGAGGGCCGCAAAGCGTTCGTTGCTACTCAGCGGGCGCAACTCCAGTTTTGCCCCATCCCCCAGCACAGAGGCCGCCACGGCTTTGCAGATGTCAACATCAAGGCCTGTGTAAACCCCATTGGCCTGCAGCGCACTGAAGCCCGGCAGCTGGCCATTGATGCCGCAGATGAGCCGGCCGCGGGAGCGGATCTGGGCCATGCGAGCACTGGCAACAGCACCGGAGTCGTCGGCCTTGTCCTTGGCGCACGATGCCAACAGGGCCGTCAGCAAGCCCAGCAGCAGGACTGGGGCCAAGCCCCTGGAGAAAACTGGCATCACTGGTTCCCGCGCCGCAGCTGCACGCCCCTGACCAGCAACACCAGCACTCCGGCCGCCAGGGCCACCAGCAGACCCGAGCCGATCACCCGGCCCCAGGGGGCCAGCCAGCCGCCCACCTGGTCATAGCCCTTGCCCAGGGCCTGCCCCACCAGGGTGAGTAACAGGGTCCAGATCAGGCTGCCGGCGGTGGTCCAGAGCAGAAAGGGTCCTTGGGGCATCAATTCAATCCCCGCAGGCACTGAAATCAGGGTGCGCACGCCGGGAACCAGCCGGCCCCAGAACACCAGCGCCCAGCCATGGCGGTTAAACCAGCGGCGGCTGCGGGCCAGGTCATCGGCATTGAGTCCCAGCCACTTGCCCCGGCGCTCCAGCCACTGGGTGATCCGCCCCTCGTTGATAAGCCGCCCGATGCCATACCAAAACCAAGCCCCCAGCACCGTGCCCAGCAAACCGGCCAGCACGGTGGGCACCAGCTCGAGGCGCCCCTGGTGCACCAGATAGCCCCCGTAGGGCATCACCACCTCCGAGGGGATCGGCGGAATGAGGTTTTCCAGCAGCATCACCAGGGCGATGGCGCCGTAGCCCAGCCATGGATTGGCCTCCACTGCGGCGCCAATCATGTTGGGGAGGCCTTCAACAAAGGGCTGGCTCAAGGCTGGCTCAAGGGAAAATCCTGGCTTCCAGGGTGATTAGGCTAAACGTGGCTAACTGATCCCATGCGGCTGCTCGCCCCAGAGAAGGTTCCAATCCCGAGTCGTTCCGTGCCCCCCCAGCCGGCCCTCTCCCCCTGGAACAACCTGCTGAGATGGCGGCAGCAACTCACCGTGCCCCAGTTCACGGTCCTCACCGGCGCCCTGGTGATCGTGATCGGCACCGTGGTTCTCGCCAGCCCGCTCTGCTCCAGCGATGACGTGGGGCTGTGGCAGGCCCTGTTCACCGTAACCTCCGCCATCACGGTGACCGGCCTTTCGATCATTGACGTGAGCCGCGACCTCACCGCCTTCGGCCAGGTCACCCTTGCCGCCCTGATCATCACCGGCGGCCTGGGGCTGATGGCGATCACCACCTTTTTGCAGGGTTTCGTGCAGGGCCACTCGGGCCTGCGCCACCGGCTGGACAAGGGCCGCGCCCTGGACCAATTCGGCGTTGGCGGCATTGGCCCCACCTTCAACAGCATCCTGATTACGGGCTTTTGTGTGATGGGCCTCGGCACGGTGGTGCTGTACGTCTTTGGTTTCGCCGACATCAGCAATCCCCTGCAAAGGTTCTGGGCGGCCCTGTTCCACTGCATCAGCGCTTACAACAACGCCGGCTTCGGTCTCTGGAGCGACAACCTGGTGGGCTACCGCGACAATCCTGTGGTGAACGTCGTCATTGCCACGCTGATCGTGGTGGGCGGGATCGGCTGGCGGGTAATCAACGACCTGTGGAGCAACCGAAATCGCCTGCAGAAGCTGCGCAGGCTCAGCCTCCACACCCGGTTGGTGCTGCGCAGCACCGTGCTGCTGATCGGCTTCGGCGCCATAGAGCTGCTGTTCACGGAACACTTCGCCGCCGGCGGGGTGATCGAAAACCTCCACTGGTGGCAGCGCATCCAGGTGACCCTGTTCCAGTCGATCACGGCCCGCACCGCCGGCTTCAACACCGTGCCCCTTTCGGTGCAGACCTTCTCCGATGCCGGCCTGCTGCTCTTGATCGTGCTGATGTTCATCGGCGCCAGCCCGGGCGGCACCGGCGGCGGCATCAAGACCACCACCTTCGCCACCCTGATGGGGGCCACCCGCTCCACCCTGCAGGGGCGAGAGGAGGTGGTGATCCACCGGCGCCAGATTCCCGACACCGTGGTGCTGCGGGCCGTGGGGGTAACCGTGGCCTCGGCGATCTTCGTGATCCTGATGGCCCTGCTGCTGGGGCTCGGCCCCACCACCACGGGAGAACCAACCCGCACCAGCTTCAACTTCCTCGAAAAGCTGTTCACTTGTATGTCGGCCTTCGGCACCGTTGGCCTGGATCTGGGGGTGACAGCCCAGCTGAACCGCTGGGGCCAGCTGGTGCTGATGGTGGGCATGTTTGTCGGCAGACTGGGAATCCTGCTGCTGCTTTCCGCCATCTATGGCAGCCGGCCCCAACCGCGCGTGGGCTATCCCCGCGAAGAGCTCTACATCTGAGGCATGAACCGATGACCAGTTGGTGGCAGTGGAACCCCTCTGAAGGGGCCTCGAGGGGCGGGTTCGCCGTGATCGGCGTAGGGCGCTTCGGCTCGGCGGTCTGCAGCGAACTGGCCAAGGCCGGAGCGGAGGTGCTGGCCATCGATGCCAGCCAGCGGGCCATCGATGAGCTGCGCCAAATCGACCCGGCCATTGAGGCCCGGGTGGTGGATTGCACCGACGAGGAAGCCCTGCGTGCCGCCGGAGTGCTGGACATGAACACCGTGGTGGTGGCCATGAGCGAACCGATCGAAGTCAGCGTCACGGCCACCCTGATCGTCAAGGACGGCGCCGGCACCCGGGTCAAGCAGGTGATTGCCCGCGCCACCAGTGATCTGCACATGAAGATGCTGCAGCGGGTGGGGGCCGATCGGGTGGTGTTCCCCTCAAAGATGGAGGGTCAGCGGTTGGGGATGGAACTTGTGCGACCCAATTTGCTGGAGCGGCTGAGGCTCGATGACCGCAACAGCATTGAGGAGATCAGGGTGCCGGCGGCCTTCATCGGTCAATCCCTGCGCGACATCAACCTGCGCAAGAACTACAACGTGAGCGTGCTGGCCGCCGGCCCCGACAACCACCTCACCGTGAATCCCCCTGCCTCCCATGTGCTCGAGGCGGGCGAACTGCTGGTGGTGATGGGTGCCAGCGAAGCCCTGGCAGACCTGCCGGGAAACTAGTAACAGGCCGATCTTCCGGCCTGTAAAACGGAATTCAGGCTCGTTTTGCTGGTTACAGTCCGATGCTGGCTCCAGCCTTTTGCTGCTTCGAGTCCATTTGTCACTTGCCCCCTTGGCCGAACTCCTCCAGGGATCCCTTCAGCCCGGTGCCCTGATCACCCTGGCGGTGCTGCTGCTCTCAATCAGCCTCTTTGTGTGGGCGGTGATTCCGCCTGAGATCACCGGACTCCTGGCGGTGGGGCTGCTGATGGCCACCGGCGTGCTCAAACCCGGCGAGGCCCTGGCCGGGTTTGGCAGCCCGGCATTGCTCACCGTGATGGCCCTGTTTGCCCTCTCCGCCGGCCTGTTCAAATCCGGGGCCCTCGATGGCCTGCGGGGGCTGATCGGGTCGGATGCGATTCGCACCCCCAAGCGGATGATCGTGCTGCTCTCGGCGGTGGTGGGGCCCATATCTGCCTTTGTGCCCAACACTCCGATCGTGGCATCCCTGCTGCCGGTGATTGAGGGCTGGTGCCATCGGCGCCGGATCTCTCCCTCCAAGGTGCTACTGCCCCTCTCGTTTGCCACGGTGCTGGGGGGGACCCTCACCCTGCTGGGCAGCTCGGTGAACCTGCTGGCCAGTGAGGTGAGCGAAAAGCTGGGCTATGGAGCCTTCAGCCTGTTCAGCTTCAGCGGCATCGGCCTGGGGGTCTGGCTGGTGGGCAGCCTGGTCATGGCCCTGCTGGCCGATCGTTTTTTGCCCGATCGGGGCAGAGATGACGACAACCTGGTCGGCGGCCTGGCCAGCGGCTACCTCACGGAGGTAATGGTCCCCGCCGGCTCGGAGCTGATCGGCCAATCCCTGCACGGCAGTCGCCTGCAGCGCCGCTTCGATCTCGACGTGCTGGAGCTGCATCGGGGCCAGGAGCGCTTCACCCCGCCCCTGGCTGACCGGCCCCTTCAACAGGGGGACAGGCTGCTGCTGCGCTGCAACCGCGCCGACCTGCTGCGCTTGCAACAGGAACACACCATCGTGCTGGCCCCAACCCCAGACAGCCCTGACAACGCAGACACGGTGGCGGGCAGTCAGCGCATGGTGGAGGTGCTGCTGCCTGCGGGCTCCAGCCTGGCCGGCGGCTGCCTGCGCGACATGCGTTTTCGCCAGCGCTACAACGCCACGGTGCTGGCCCTGCGCCGGGGGAACGCGGTGCTGCGGGAGCGGCTGGGCAAGGCCGTGCTGCGCGAGGGCGATGTGCTGTTGCTCCAGGGCCCTAAGGACGCCATCCGCGGCCTGCAGGCCAACAATGACCTGGTGGTGCTCGAACAGCTCGAGGACGACCTGCCCACGGTGGGCCGCAAGCAACTGGCCCTAACAATCGCCGTGCTGTCCATTCTGCTGTCCGGTCTTGGTCTGGTGCCGCTGGTGGCATCGGTGCTGCTTGGCACAGTCGCGATGGTCGCCACCGGTTGCCTGCGCAGCGGAGAACTGCAGCGCTCGATCCGCTTGGATGTGATCCTGCTGCTGGGATCCCTGGCCAGCTTCAGCGTGGCCCTGGAAAAAACCGGGCTGGCCGAGGCTGTGGCCAGAGGCCTGCTCAACGGACTGCAGGACTGGTCGATCTATTGGGCCCTGGCGGCAGTCTTTTTATTCACCACCCTGCTCACCGAAGTGATGAGCAACGCCGCCACCGTGGCCATGCTGATTCCGATCGCCGCCAAGCTGGTCATCGGCCTGGGCATGCCCCCGATGGCAGGGATTTTTGCGGTGCTCTTCGGCGCCAGCCAGAGTTTTCTCAGCCCGGTGGGGTATCAGACCAACTTGATGGTGTTCGGTCCAGGCCGTTACCGCTTCCTCGATGTGGCCCGCTATGGGCTACCGCTCACGGTGGTAATGACCCTGCTGGTTCCACTCCTGATTTGCCGCCAGTTTGGAATCTGAGCCGGCTCAGCCGATCTGCCTGAGGAACTGCTTGCTGCGCTCGTGTTGGGGGTTGCTGAAAAACTGCTCCGGCGGAGCGATCTCCACCACCATCCCCCCATCCATCAGCACCACCCGGTGGGCCACCTGACGGGCAAAGCGCACCTCGTGGGTCACCACCACCATGGTCATGCCGTCCTGGGCCAGGCCCTGCATCACCTCCAGCACCTCCTGCACCATCTCGGGGTCGAGGGCGCTGGTGGGCTCATCGAAGAGCATGACCCGCGGCTCCATACAGAGCGAACGGGCGATCGCCACCCGCTGCTGCTGGCCGCCGGAGAGCTGGCCCGGATATTTGTGGGCCTGCTCGGCGATGCCCACCCGATCCAGCAACTCGAGGGCGCGGCGCTGCACCGCCTGCTTGGGGAGCTTGCGCACCAGCACCGGCGCCAGGGTGAGGTTGTCGAGCACGCTGAGGTGGGGGAAGAGGTTGAACTGCTGGAACACCATCCCCACCTCGCGGCGCACGGCATCGATTTGGCGCAGGTCATCACTGAGGGGGATGCCATCCACCTCAATCGAGCCCTGCTGGAAATCCTCCAGGGCGTTGAAGGTGCGCAGGAAGGTGCTCTTGCCTGAACCAGAGGGCCCCATGATCACCACCACCTCGCCCTGGTGCACGGTGAGGTCCACCCCCCGCAGGGCATGGAAGCCATTGGGATACCACTTCTCGACCCCGCGGGCCTCGATCATCACGGCTGCAGGGGTGGTCATCGGGAAGGAGCGAGGTTTGGATTGAGACGGGTTTCAAGGGCCCGGCTGCCCAGGCCCAGGGCGGCACAGCAGCACCAGAACAGCACTGCCAGCACGAGATAGACCTCCGCATTGCGGCCCAGGAAGGCCGGATTGGCCATCACCGTACGGGCGGTGCCCAACAAGTCCAGCAGACCGATCAGGGAGAGCAAGGTCGTGTCCTGAAGCAGGGTTATGAACTGGCCCACGGTGGCGGGCAGGGCCACCCTCATGGCCTGGGGCAGCACCACGTGGATCAGGGCAAAGGGCATGGACAGTCCCAGGGAGCGGGCCGCCTCCAGTTGGCCCGCCGGTACGGCGGCCAAGCCGGAGCGCACCGCTTCGGCCACATAGGCGGCAGCGAAGAAGGTGAGCACCCAGGCCGCCCGCCAGACCCGATCCGGTGCCAGACCGCCGGGCAGCAGAAAGCCGAGGATGTTCTGGCCCAGAAACAGCAGGGTGATCAGCGGGGCACCGCGGATGAATTCGATGTAGAGCAGCGAGCCCCAGCGCAGTAGGGGCAGGGTGCTGCGCCGCCCCAAGGCCAGCAGCACGCCGAGGGGGAAACACAGCAGGATCGCGAAGGTGGCCATCAGCAGGGTGAGCAGCAGCCCACCCCAGTCCGAGGGCGCCACCTGCACGAGCCCGAGGCCGCCGCTGATCAGCACCATCCCCACCAGGTAGAGCAGGGGCCAGATCAGCGGAATCAGCCGCCGCACCAGGGGGGGAAGGGCCTGGCCCCAGCGGCCCGCGGCCCAGCGGGCCAGCAGCAGCAGGGCGGTGATGGCCCACCAGCGCAGCTGGATGGCCAGGGTTAACTGGAGAGCCAGGGGGCGCCAGAGGGCGAGCAACACCAGAATCGCCGCGGCCCAGCGGTCGTTGCGGGGCCACAGGATGGGGGGAGGTCCGGAGCTTCCGGAGCGGGGCAATGCCCGCAGCAGACCCCAGCTCAGCCCGGTGGCAAGGGCCAGCAGGGTGGTGAGCAGCCAGAGGCGCCACTGCTGCTCCAGCGGGTAGCGTCCCACCGCAAACAGGGTGCTGTTGGCGCTGATCACCGTCCACTGGGCCTGGAAAATGGCCCATTTGGCCAGGCCCAGGGCCGCGGCCAACAGGAAGCCGAGCAGGGCAATGGAGATGAGGCCATCGAGGCGACTGCCAAACAGTTCGCGGCGCAGCCACTGCCATGGCCCTGGGCGAAGCGTCGCAGGAGGTGCAGGGGCCATCTTCAGCGCTCCTTGAGTTGCACGAGGCCGTTGAGGCCGTTCATCAGAGCTGAGATCACCAGGTCGATCACCAGATAGGAGCCCAGCAGGATCAGCATCACCTCCACGGCCCGGCCGGTCTGGTTGAGGGTGGTTTCCGAGACGGAATAGAGGTCGGTGAAGCCACAGGCCACGGCCAGGGAGGAGTTCTTGGCCAGGGAGATGTACTGGCTGTTGAGACCGGGCACGATCACCCGCAGGGCCTGGGGCAAAACGATGCGTCTAAGGGTCACCAGGGGGGCGAACCCCAGGGAGCTGGCCGCCTCCCACTGCCCCTTGGGCACCGAAGCAATGCCGCCTCGCACCACCTCAGCGTTGAAGGCGGCGGTGTACACCACCAGACCCGTGAGCAGGGCCCCAAATTCCACGCTGAAGCGCAGGGGGGCCTGCCAAACCCCATTCACCAGCTGGGGATCCCCCAGAAACAGCCCAGACTTGGCGAGCACCAGCCCCGGCAGCTGGATCGCATCGGTGCCATTCGGCAGGGCCAGGAACACCACGAAATACCAGAAGATCAGCTGCAGCAGCAGGGGGATATTGCGAATAACCTCCACATACACCCGGGCCAGGCCCCGCAGCAGCCCATTGCTGCTGAAGGAAGCGGTGCCGATCAGGGTGCCCAGCACCGTGGCCCCCACCAAGCCTGCAATCACCACCCGCAGGGTGTTGACAAGCCCCGCCAACAAGGCCCGCCAGTAGGGAAGGCTGGCATCAAAGGGCAGGATTGATTCGGCCAGATCGAATCCCGCCGGTTGGCCCAACCAGCTCCAGCTGAGCAGCAGGCCCCGGGCGGTGAGATTGAGCAGCAGGTTGCTGAGCAGGAAGGCCACCACCACTCCCACCGCCAGGGCCACCACCCCCTGGACCAGCCAGGGCAGGTAGCGGCGATTGCGCCACCAGGGGGGGGCTGCAGATCGGCTGGTCATGGCAGCGAACCGGAGCTCAACGCCCTCACAGGAAAGGCGGCGAATACATCAGCCCACCTTTGAGCCATTGCTGGTTGACACCCCGCTCGAGCTTGAGGGGCGAGCCCTGCCCCACATTGCGCTCAAACACCTCGCCATAGTTCCCCACGGCTTTCACGGTTTTGACAACGAAATCGGCGGGCAGGCCGAGCTGCTTGCCAAGGTCGCCCTCGACACCGAGGAAACGGCGTAGCTGGGCAAGGTTCTTGTTGGCTTTGGCCTCAACCAGCTTGGCGTCGATGTTGGCGGCGGTGATGCCCATTTCTTCGGCTTGGATAAGGCTGTAGACCACCCAGCGCACGGCATCGGCCCAAGCTGGATCGGCATTGATGGTTGCGGGGTTGAGGGGCTCCTTGCTCAGCACATCGGCAAGCAGGATGTGCTCTGAGGGTTTCGGGAAGCCGGTTCGCTTGGCAGCCAGCTGGGAGCGATCAGAGGTGACAGCCACGCAACGGCCCTGGAGGTAGGCCGCGTAGGTCTGATCACCCGACTGGAATTTCAGCGGCGTGTAGGCGGCATTGAGCACCCGCATCCGGTCGGCCAGGTTGAGCTCTGTGGCTGTTCCGGTCTCCACGCAAATCGGCTTGCCGGCAACGTCCTTGAGGGATTTGATACCGCTGCTAACTGGCACCAGCACGGCCTGGCCGTCAAAGAAGGTGGTGGGGGCAAAGGCAAGGGCGTTGCCGCCAGGCGCATCGCGGCTGAGGGTCATGGTGGTGTTGCGGGAGAGCAGATCCACTTCACCGCTGCCCAGGGCTGCAAAGCGCTCGGTGGAACTGAGGTCGCGGTAGGTCACCTTGGCGGGATCGCCCAGCAGCGCAGCGGCCGTGGCCTTGCAGATGTCGACGTCCAGGCCGCTGTAACGACCGTCAGCCCCCACAAAACTGAAGCCCGGCAGCCTGCCATCCACGCCGCAGTTGAGGATGCCCCGACCCTTAATTGCCGCCATCTTCTGGCTCTGGATGCCGCCGCCATCGCCGGCGCAGCCCACCAAGGCCAAGGCAGCGATCAGAGGAATGGCGAATGTAAACCTGGGCGGCATCTGGTAGATCTTGTTTTGGCCAGTTTGCCAGCAGTGGCTGCCAATTTTTGCTCAGGCGGGGCGCTGCAGCCGCCAGCGCAGCATCTGCCAGACAAAAAACACCAGCACCAGGGGCAGCACAACCACCAGAACCACAAACCGGAATTCATCCTGGGCCGTGGTCAAGGTCTCGGAGAGCACCTGCTCAGCCAGATAGAGCACGTAGAGGCCCACCAGGATGCCCCCCTCCAGTCGGGTCACCACCCCCCGGGTCCAGAGGATGGGCAGCAGGGCCAGGGTGGTGAGCACCATCACCGGCATATCCCGGCTGATCACCACCGGATCCACCAGCAGCCCCTCGCCGGAAAAGACGCCGCAAACCCCCAGGATCACCAGCTGGTTGAGCAGGTTGCTGCCCACCACGTTGCCGATGGCCAGATCGGCCTTGCCGCGGTAAGCCGCCACCAGCGAGGTCACCAGCTCCGGCATGGAGGTGCCGGCTGAAACGATTGTCAGGCCGATCACGGTCTCGGTGACGCCCAGGCCGATGGCCGCCGCAGTGGCGCCCTTGACCAGCACCTGGGATCCCAGCACCAACAGCACCAGTCCGCCGGCCAGCTTGGCAGCGGCCACGGCAGGGGTGGCCCGGTCGCCCTCATCGAAATCGCCCTCTTCATCTGAATATTCGGAGGCGGTGCCCATCTCCCAGATCAGGTTGATCGCGGTGCCCACCAGCAGGGCCAGGCCTGCCTGCCAGGTGAGGCGGCCCCCGGAGGCCATGCCCCACACCGCCATCGAAACGCCCAGCAGCAGGGGCACATCCCTTCGCACCAGGCGACTTTTAACCCGCAGTGGCACCACTAGGGCGCTGAGGCCAAGCACCACCATCACATTGAAGATGTTGCTGCCCACCACGTTGCTGACTGCGATCGCATCGCCATCTTGAAAAGTGGAGATCAGGCTCACGAACAACTCCGGCGCACTGGTGCCCAGGGAAACCACCGTGAGGCCGATCACGATCTGGGGGATCCCCAGCAACAGGGCCAGGGCCGAGGACCCAGCCACAAAAAGCTCACCGCCCCCAAACAGAAGCACGATGCCCAGAAGGATTTCCAGGGCACTGGGCAGGAAATTCATCAGTTGACGCCGATCGGGCTGGGGAGTGGGTTGATTCTGAAGGGTTACTTGAAGCTGGATTTTTCCGGAGGCCTGAGCCCTAGCCTGAAGCCATAACCCTGCCCAGCCCGAGGCACCCTGGATGGAACTGGACCCTAATGCCAGCGAACTCAATATCCTGTTCACATTCCTGGGCCGGATTCAACAGGACCAGTCCCTCAGAGACCAGCTCAATGAGGTGATCACAGCCCCCGATGTGGTGGCGATTGCCGCTGCCGGAGGCTTCTGTTTCCAGACCAGCACCCTGCTGGACCTGTTTGAGCGCTGCAACGAAGCGCCCCTGGCCCGCCAGGGGCTGATGGACGAGAAATTGATTCGGGTCTACCTCCAGCGGGAGCGACTGCAGGCCCCCTAGCCTCAGCGCTGACCTAGCAATTCCTCCCAGGTGAGCAGCTGGGCCGGGGGCTTGCCTTGGGGGCGCTGGCTGAGGGAGCAGCTGGGATAGCTGGCCCGGCCGGGATGGGAAGAAGGGCGAGCCACTGTCAATGAAAACGAAATTGCGGATGAAGAAGGGGGGAACATGGAAGGTTCAACGGATATGGACTGCGCACCGAAACATTGTGATTCCACCATCTGGCAGACCCTCCGAAGGAGGGCGGTTGCTGATGGATTTTGCCCTTGGCGATTGCTAGGGGCAAGAACCCAAGGAAACCATCCTGGGAATCAGGCTTGGAGGCCCCCCCTGGAAGCGAGGGGTGCGGGTGCTGGATCCGGCGTGCGCGGGCTTGGGGACCCGCCGGCTTCTGCCGGATGGGTAAATAGTAGCTCCTACGAGCTTTGGCGGGCTGGGCTAACCAGCAAAAACCAGTGGGGGCAGGGGGACTTGAACCCCCACAACGTTGCCGTCTGCGGATTTTAAGTCCGCTGCGTCTACCAATTCCGCCATGCCCCCTGCCTGGCCATCCTAAATTGGTGGCAACACGAAGGTTTGCCGTGCAGCTGCCCGGGTTTCTTCAATCCGTTTCGCCTGATCTGCTGCTGGTTCTGGTGGCCTACGCCCTGATAGCAGGCGCCTATCTAGTGGCTGTCCCCCTGCTGCTCTACGCCTGGATGATCAAGCGTTGGACGGTGATGGGCAAGCTCGAGCGCTTCGGGGTCTACGGCCTGGTGTTTCTGTTTTTCCCTGGTCTGATTTTGTTTGCTCCCTTCATCAACCTGCGCATGGCAGGCCAGGGCGACGTGCTCTCATGACCAACGGTCGGGCCCTGCTGCTGGCCCTAGGGGTATTTGGCTTGGGGGGCGGCGGTTATTGGCTTTTTCAGGCCGGGGGCTTTGAGGGCTTTTCTGCTGGTATCGCCGCCTCTGCCCTGCTGATGGTGCTGGTGCTCGCCTGGACGGGCAGCTACCTATTTCGGGTGGTCACAGGCAAAATGACCTTTATCCAGCAGCGACTCCAATACCGCGAGGCCTACGACGCCTTCACCACTGAGGCTCTGCAGCGCAAGTTTGACGCCCTCAGCCCTGAAGAGCAGGAGCGCCTGCTGCGCGAAACGGGCCAGCTGCCAGAAGCTCCCCAGGGCGAGGCATAGGCTCACTGGCCGAAGCCCCTCTCGCTGCTGTGCCTGCCGCCCCCACCCAAATCCAGCAGCGTTTCAGCTCCCTTCGCCAACGGGGACGCTGTGCCCTGATGCCGTTTTTGATGGCGGGCGATCCGGATCTGGCCCACACCCGGGCCAGCCTGCTGGCCCTGCAGGCCAATGGCGCCGACCTGGTGGAGCTAGGCATCCCATACAGCGACCCCCTCGCCGACGGGCCGGTGATCCAGGCCGCTGCCAGCCGAGCCCTGAAAGCTCGCACCACTCCAGCCGGGGTGCTGGAGATGGTCAGCTCCCTCAAGGGTGAACTGACCATGCCGGTGGTGCTGTTCACCTACAGCAACCCCTTGCTCAACCGCGGCATGGAGGCCTTCTGTGCCGCAGCCGCCGCCGCCGGAGCCGCCGGCTTGGTGGTGCCCGACCTACCCCTTGAAGAGGCCGAGAAACTCTCAGCAATCGCAGCAGCTGCCGGCCTCGATCTGGTGCTGCTAGTGGCGCCCACCACGCCAGCTGAGCGCATGGGAAGAATCCATAAGGCCAGCCGCGGCTTCACATACCTAGTGAGCGTCACCGGCGTGACCGGGGTGCGCACGAACCTTGAGTCCCGGGTGGGCGATCTGGTGGGCCAGCTCAAGACCCTGGGAGATACGCCAATCGCCGTGGGCTTTGGCATTTCCGACCCCGCGCAAGCCCGCCAGGTGCGCGACTGGGGCGCCGATGGGGCAATTGTGGGTAGTGCCCTAGTCAAAGTAATGGCGGCCGCCCATGGCCAGCAGGGCGACGTTGCCGCCGCGGCCGGGCGCTTCTGCGCCGAGCTGCGGGCCGGGCTCGACGCTTAAGCGTGCGCTGGCCGTTCATGGGTCGCTGGGGCCAGCTGAGGCCAGCAGGCGGCGCAGGCCGTTGAACAGGCGATCCAAGGCTTCCGCCAGTTGGGGGCCATCCAGCAGGCCATAGCTCAGCCGCAGCAGCGGCCCGCCGGCCCTGGCCGGATCTAGGCCGAAGCTTTCCCCACTGAGGGCCGCCAGCCCGTACTCCCGCACCAGGCGCCGCATCAGGGTGTCTCCCGTCAACGGGCCGGCAGCGGCCCTATCCAGCTGGAGCAGGCCATAGAAGGCGCCATCGGGATTGGCCCACAACTGCACCGGCAGGCCGCTATCGCGCGCTTCGGCCACGGCCGCCAGGAGCTGCCGGCGGCGGTCGGCCAGGCCGGCAATCCGGGGCGCGCACCAGCTGGGTCCGGCCCTCAAGGCGGCAAGGGCCCCATGCTGGGTCAACCGCGGTGGACAGATCAGCACCGTGTCCTGCACCTTTTGTAAGGCCGGCAGCAAGGCGGCGGGTACGGCCATGTAGCCCAGCCGCCAACCAGCCATGCCATAGGCCTTGGAGAGGGAATGGAGCGACACGGTGTGGGCCGCACTGCCGCTCTGGGACCCAGCACTCCAATGGGGCTCGCCGCCATGGACAAACAGCTCATAGGCCTCATCGCTGATATGCAGGAGGCCGTGCAGGGCACAGAGTCGATTGATCGCCGCCAGCACAGCCGCCGGAATCACCACCCCACTGGGATTGTTGGGCGACACGGTGACGATGGCGCGGGTGCGGGGTGTGATTGCCGCAGCCAGGCGCTGGGGATCGGGGATGGCACCGCCTTCCACCAGCACCGGAACGGCGCCAGCGAGCTGCACCGCCATCACATGGTTGAAGTAATAGGGCAGCGGCAGAATCACCTCACTGGGCCCAGCTGGCGAGCCCTCGGCAATCACCTGAACAACGGCGCTGAAGGCCATGTTGCTGCCCGCGGTCACCAGCACCGCGGCCCCATCGAGGTCGAGCCCGTTCTGGCTGAGGAGCTTGGTGCTGACTGCCTCCAACAAGGGCGAATCCCCCTGCAGGGCGCCATAGCGATGCAGCTCAGGCCCACCAGCTGCCAGCGCCTCGGCCACGGCCCTGGGGACGGTCTCGGGCGGGTCCCACCCCACCATGCCCTGGGCAAGGGAGAGGCTGCCTGGGCTCTGGCGCACCAGGGCGGCCAACTCCGGGATCACCGGGCTGAGCACCCCCTGGAGACGACGGCTTGGCCCTGGTGGTGCCAAGGGGCTCAGAGGTTGAATTTGGCCGTCGACTGCTTCACGCAGGTGGTCTTGGCCTGATTCAGGCTCTGGCCTCGCCTGAGCATCCCATTGGCCACGCAGGTGCAGGTCTCATTGACCATGCCGGCAGGCGGGGTCTTACCCGCCTTCTGGAAATCGGCCTGCATGGCACTGGAGCATTTGCCAACAATGATCTGTTGCATCATGTTGGCGTGGGCCGGGGCCGCCACCAGGGCGGCACTGGCGCAGGCGAAAAGGAGGGGCAGGCGAAGCATGGAGCCAGGGCTGGACATGGAGGCGCGGCTGTTCATGGAGGCAGGGCTGAGATCGGAGCGAACCGGGTAAAAGCCCAGCCTGGTTCCAGTCTTACCACCGCGGGCCGGTTCCTGAGGTCTAGGCGGGTTCCTAAAGTCTTGGCCGTTTCAATCGCCTATCTGCCATGCGCTTCGTGCTTTGGGGCACCTACTGCGATGAAGCCCTGACCAGGCGCGCCCCCTATCGGCAGGAGCACCTGGCAGCCCTGCAGCTACTTAAGGATGCCGGCACCCTGGTCACCCTCGGCCCGACCGAGGGCAGCAGCCACGTTTTCGGCATCTTTGAGGCGGAAAATCAGGAGCTAGTGGAAGCCATCGTCAAGGGCGACGTCTACTGGCGCCATGGGATCTGGACTGAAGTGCAGATTTACCCCTGGATCCAGGCTTTCTGAAGCCAGTCAGCCCCGCGGCCAATCGAGCAGGGCCTGCTGCCACACGTAGGCCGCCACGGCCTCGGCACCTGTCTCCCCAAGCACGGCCCCGTAGCCGGCCATCTGGCCCCGGCCTGCGACCGCGATCTCGAGGATCCCGGCGGGTCCATCGATGCCATGGCGCTCGAGGGCTGCCAGCTTCAGGGTTTGCCCCCGGCGAATGATGTTGCCGCCGTTGACATGGCAGCCGGCGCAATGGTTGCTGAACAATTCAGCGCCAGAGAGGCCTGCAGCTGGAGCCGGGGCAGCGCCAACCAGCAAGCCGACGGCGAGGGCGATCAGCAGGGCCATCGCCTGAACATGTTTCTGGCCCACCCTGAAAACCCTGGAACGGAGATTCCAGTGTGCTCCCACAGGCGCTAAACAGGAGCCGGTGTCATCCCAACCGCCCTGGCTTCCAGCCCTCTGCCACCCCTCACCCTGCTGCACAGCGCTGACTGGCAGATCGGCAAGCCCTATGGCCGGGTCCAGGACCCGGACAAACGGGCCGTCCTGCGCCAGGTGCGGCTCCAGGCCATCGGCCGGATCGCAACCCATGCCGCCAGCACGGGAGTCGATTTGGTGGCGGTGGCCGGAGATCTGTTCGACTCCCCCACCCCAGGCAGAGCGGATGTGAGTGCCGTGTGTGCCGCCATCGGCTCCATCCCCTGCCCAGTGCTGGTGATTCCGGGCAACCACGACCACGGCGGCCCTGGCAGCGTCTGGCACAGCCCCTACTTCCAGGCAGAGCAACTGCGCCGCGCCCCCAACCTTCAGGTGCTGCTGGAGCCCGCACCGCTGGAACTCGAAGCGGCAGTGATCCTTCCCTGCCCGCTGCTGCGGCGCAGCGACAGCGCCGATCCCTGCGGTTGGCTCCACACGGTCAACTGGGCCCAGCTGCCGGCGGACAAGCCCCGGGTTGTGATCGCCCATGGCTCGGTGCACGGCTTCGCTGCCCCCGATCTCGACAGGAGCGGCGACGGCGCCAACAACCGGCTGCGCCTCGAGGGGCCCTGGCTGGACCAGGTGGACTACGTCGCCCTGGGGGACTGGCACGGGGTCAAGCAAGTTGCCGCAAAGGTTTGGTATAGCGGCAGCCCCGAACCGGACCGCTTCCCCCGCAGCCCAGACTACCGCTCCGGGTTGGTGTTGCAGGCCCAGATCGGCAGGGGGCTGAACCCCCAGGTGACCCCCCTGGGCACCGGGGTGCTCGGCTGGCATCCCCTGCGGGTGGAGTTGCACGAGGATGGCGATCTAGACCGGCTTGAAGATCAGCTGGACACCCTGCTCGGCGGCCGGATTGGCAGCGATCTGCTGCTGCTGGAGGTGGGCGGCAGCCTCAGCCTGGCCGGCCACCGCCGCTATGGGGCCCTGCTCGAGCGCCTGGAAGCCCAGCTGCTGCGCCTCAAACTGCGGGGCCGTTGCGAAGCCGCTCCCGGCGAGGCCGAGCTGGCCGAACTCACCCAGCGCCCCTGTGATCCGCTGGTGGCCCGCGTGGCTGGGGAACTTCAGCAGGCAATCGCCACCGGCGCAGGGATCGGCGACGAGGCTCTCGGCGCCAATGGGTTGGATCCGGCCCTGTTGCGCCTTGCCCTCTGTGAGCTGCACCAAACCGTTGGGCAGCTGCAGGGCTGACCATGCGCCTGCTCCATGCCAGCTTGCGCCAGGTGCGCCTCCATCAGCATCTGGAGCTGCGCTTTGATCCCCATTTCACCCTGCTGGGCGGCGCCAACGAGGCCGGCAAAAGCACGGTGGTGGAGGCCCTGCATAAGGTTCTCTTCCTGCGGGCAAGTGCCACCGGCCGGGCGGTGGACGAGCTGCGCTCACGCCTGCACAGCGGCCTGCCGGAAATTGCAGTGGGCTTCGAGGCGGCCGGAGCCCGATGGGAGCTGCGCAAACGCTTTTCCGGCGCCAGTGGCACCTGCCAGCTGGGCAGCGACGGCGGCGTAGCCCTGCAGGGGGCTGCCGCTGAAGAGCAATTGGCCCGCCTGCTGGGCGTGGAGGGGCCGATTGAGGGCCGCAGGCACGGCCAGTTGCCCCAGCGCTGGGGCCACCTCTGGGTGCGTCAGGGAGAGTCGGGCAGCAACCTGCTGGCCGGCCCAGGCGAGGCCTATGACCTCAAATCCCTGGTGCAGCAGTTACAGCAACGGGGGGCCGCAGCGGCCCTGGAATCGCCCCTGGATCGGCTGGTGGGGGAGCAGCTACAAGCCAGGCTGGATCTGCAATTCACCGCCACGGGCAAGGTCAAGGCCGGCTCCCCCCTGGCCGAGGCGCGGCAGCGCTGCCAGGAGGCCCAGGCAGCCCTGGAACAGGCCCAGGGCCACCGGGCTGAGCTGGAATCGGCCATGGAGCAACTGCAGCGAATCGGCGCAAGGCTGCAGGCCATCGACTCGGCGGAAAGGCCCCGGCTGAGGCGAGCCAGCCAACTGGCGGGCCAGCTCCGCCTGCGCCAGGCCCAGATCGGCCCCCTGCAGCAACAATTTGCCCAGCTGGAGCTGGCCCTGGCTGAGCAGCAGGCCCTCCAGCAGCAAGGTCTCAACCTGGAAGCCCAACAGCAAGCCTGGCAGCAGCAGCTGGCCAGCCAGCTGGAGGAGCAAGCCACCCACCAAGCCGGCTGCCGAGCTGGGGAGCTGGCCCTGCTGGAGCTCGATGGCCAGCAGCGGGAGCTGGCTGGGCGGCTTGAGCTGGCCCAGGAACTGCTCGACCTCGCCAGCCTTGAGGAGGAAGCCCGGCAGCTGAACGCTCACCAACAGCAATTCGAGCAACTTCAACGGGATGCCCAGCTGTGCAAGCAGCGTTTGCTGGAGCTGGCACCGATCGATCAGGAAACGGTCCGGGCCCTCAGACAGGCGGAACAACAGCTGGCCCAGGCCCAGGCCCGCAGCCAGGCAATGGCCACCGCCGTTGCCCTGCTCGATGCCGACCAATCGGTGTCGGTAGGGGGCCAGCCACTCCTGCCGGGTGAAACCCTGCAACTCAGTCGCGCCGCCGAGCTCAGCATCGGCAGCGGCGTGCGGCTGCGAATCAGCCCTGGTGGGGGCAAGGCAAACCTGGAGGCAGCCGAAGCGCTGGAGGCCCGTGCCCAGTCCCTGCTCAACCTGCAGCAGCAGGCAGGGGTCGACAGCAGTGAGGCTGCTGAGCAGATTGCCGGGCAACGCCAGGAGCTGGAGCGGGAACTGGCCCGCCTGCGCCAGGCCGCTGGCGCCATCCCCTGGAGCCGGCTCAGCGAGCAGATCGGCGCCCTCGAACCCCGGCGAGAGCGCCTGCTGCGCCATCTCGAGCGCCATCGGCAGCTGCGCCAAGCCATCGCCCAGGAGGAGGGGCTGCCAGACCAGAGGGAAGGCCTGGAAAGCTGGCTGGATGCTCTGCGGCACCAGAGCAGCCAGGCAGGCCTGCGCCGCCAGCAGCTAGAAGCTGGGCTGCAAGCAAGGCGCCAACAGCTGGCCGATCGGATCGCCGAGCTCGGCCAACTGGAAAGGCAGCTGGCCGAGCTCGGCGGCTCCCTGGCCCCATTGAAGCAACGGCAACTGGCCCTAGAAAAGCTCCACGGCACCCAGCCAGCCCTGGCAGCAGACCTGGAGCACCGCAGCCAAGAGCTGCAGATCCAGGCGGGCGAGATAGGCGAGCTGAAGAGCTCCCTGGGGGAACTGTTACCGGAAGCCAGCGCCGCCAACCAGCCCGATCACGGCAAAGACAACTGGATCGAGGAGCTGATCCAGCAACTCGATGCCGAAAAGGATGGCCTGCTCACCAGCCGCGGCCACAACGAGCAACTATGCCTAAGCCTCAGCGTTGAAGATCCTGCCGCAGCGGTTGATCAATGCCTCGCCAGGCTGGAGAGCGCCCAGGGTGAGCGGGAAGCCATCGAACGCCAGACCCTGGCCCTGCAGATCCTGCAATCGCTATTTCACAGAGCCCGGCAGGAATTCTCCCAGCGCTATCGCGAGCCCTTGGAGGAGGCGATTGGTCCCTACCTTGAAGATCTGGGCAGCAGGGATCAACAGGTTCGGCTTGATTTTGATCCGAAGCGCGGCTTTGGCGATTTCGAGCTGCAACAGGGCATCCAGCGCTATGGCTTTGAGCAGCTCAGTGGGGGCATGCGCGAACAGCTAGCCACGGCCCTGAGGCTGGCCCTGGCCGAGGTGCTGCTGCCTGGATACGACGGGTGCCTGCCGTTGATCTTTGACGACGCCTTCACCAACAGCGACCCGAGGCGCCTGGGGGGGCTGCATCGCATGCTCGGGCGGGGGCTGGCAAAGGGTGCGCAGATCATCCTGCTGTCCTGCAATCCGGCGGACTATCAGGAATTCGCAACAAAAAACGGCAGCGTGATCACGCTGCCGTAGGTGCCGGGCTGCCGGAGCTCAGCCAGGATTGGGTGCGGCCCGGGGGCGGGCCGGCAAATCACTCTTCGTCTTCGTCGGCCGAGCCGGCAGGAATCAGGCGGATCTGTTTACGACCCAGCTTGATCTCAAATTCGTCGCCGGGCTTGAGGTCGAGCAGGGCCGTATAGGCCTTGCCGATCAACAGGTTGCCATTGCCCTGCACCGTGGCCACATAACTCAGCTTGCGCCCACCCTTGCCGACCTTGCCGGTGCCGCCAAGATCGACGCCCTTGGCTTCGAGCAGGGCCTCGTAGAAGGCCGTGAAATTGAGCCGTTCTCCGCCGTCCTTCTTATTTGACACATAGCCGCAGGAGCGGACGATCTCCGACTTACCCACATCGCCGAGCTCTTTGACCTTGGCAAGCAGTTCAGATCCAATCAGCATTGATTTAGGGGATTAGGGGAATGAAAGGGCCTGGCCCAGTGATTACATTCAGAATGTACACCATGGCCAGTGCTTGCCAACCCATTGAAATCAATTCCTATCCAGAAGACTCCCCCCTGCCTACGTGTGCTGGTTGAAAGCGATCTAGATCAGCTCAAAGAGGTGTATCGCGATGCCGTGATCACCCAGGCCAAGCCGCTTTACAGCTCCGCCCAGATTGGGGCCTGGTCAAACCATGCCCACCGGAGTGATGTTCTGGCCAAGGCACTTATCAGGGGGTATGGCCTGGCCAGCTGTAACACTACTGATGCTGCGGTTGTGGAAGCCTTTGGCCTGCTCGATCCAATCGAACGGCTCTCCCTGCTCTACTGCCGTGGCCGCTCCTGCCGCCAGGGCCGGAGCCGGGCAATCCTTGTAGGCCTGGAAAACCATGCCTGGCAACAGGGCTGCCGGCGGTGGCACACCGAAGCGAGTCAATTGTCGAAGCCGCTGCTGCTGCGGATGGGCTGGCAGATCGACCACGAAGAAAGGGTGATCTTTGCGGGCGAGGCCTTCCTTCGATGGCGGATGATCAAATCCTTAAACCAGCCCATCTGAGGGCTGGGCAACCCAAAGGTGGAGGAAGACAGGTGGCTGAAGCCCAGCTGCAGCAATTTCTCGAAAAGGTGCGCCAGCTAAATGGCTTCATCGATCTCAGCGAGATCGACCCAGGCCTTCGCCAGGAGTTGACGGACTGCAGCACCCACCAAGCGGTGGTGGCCCTGGCCCGCAGCCGGGGCTTTGAGATCGGCCGGCGCTGGGGGGAAAAGACGCCTGCCACCCCCGACCCTTCCAACCTGCTCAGCCAGGCCTGCCCGGCCGCTGGAGAAGAGCGCAGCGAAGTGCTTCTCCAGCTGCCCAGTTGGCGCCTGGAGCGGATCCACTCCTGCCAGGCGAGCAGCCCACCGGACTTTTGGTATGACCAGGCGGAACACGAATGGGTGGTGCTGCTCCAGGGCAGCGCCCAGATCCAGCTTGAAGGGGAGGATCGGCCGCGGCAGCTATGCCAGGGCGACAGCCTGCTGATATCGGCCCACCGCCGTCACCAGTTGGTTGCTACGGATCCCGATCCCGGATCCATCTGGCTGGCCCTGTTCTGGCACCAGGCTTGCGAAGGTTGACGCTGCGCATCAACCAGAAGGCAGCGGCCAGGGCCAGCACGGCAATGCCAAGACCAGCCAGAAGCTGGGGCTTGTTCTCGGAACCAGGGGGCAGCACGATCACCTTCCTCGCCACCGCTGTCATGGCGGTGAGTAAGACCAGTTCGATCTGCACCACGTGGCGGCGCAGGTAGGAGATGATGTTTTGCAGCACCTCCCCGGCGATCAAGAGGGTGAGCAGATCGCCCAAAACCAGGTTGAGCTTGCTGGCGAGCCAAGGGGTACCTGGCTGGCTGAGGGCCAGGATCACTGTGCCGATCAGCTGAATGGTGGAGGCCACCATCACCACCAGCAGCACCAGACCAAGCACCTTGGCCAGGGCCTGCTCACTGCGGTCCACCAAGTTGAGGTAGTTGTTGTCCTCAAACAAGCGACGCAGCCTGGTCATAAATGGGTGAATTAATTTTGTGAATCGTTTTGTGAATTAATTTTTGAACTGTTCATAGATCGGTTTTGCCTGGGTATCGCTGGGGGAATTTTCCAGCTGGGTATCGCAGGTGATCGATCCATCCGGCCCGGTGACGCAGTTTTTGGCCCTCACCTTGGTGGAGGGGCCCACGGAACTGCCCGGGCCCACCAGAAAACTCTCAGCCTGGGCGAGGGCACGAGTACCGCCAACCATCCCCAGCAGGGCAATGACAGCCGTGAGGATCAGGTTCTGGCAGAGAGAGCCAATGGGAGGCATCGCGGGATCGGGGCTGGCTGATTCAGTCTGGCGGGAAAGCTCAGGATTGTTGGTCTTGACGTATCTCCTGCAACAGCAGATCCAGCTGCCCCAGGGAAGCCTCCAGGCCCGGCAGCCCATCGGCATCCGACTCAAGGGCCCCATCCTCGCTCTGCCAGAGATCTTCAATAGCGCAAAGCTGTTCGGCCAGGCCCGCCAGCCCCAAACGGCCGTAGGTGCGTTGCAGCACATCGAGCAGCACGGGCATGCGTATCGAGCTGGCATGGAGCGCCCGGCGCAGGTCTGCCTGGGTGCGCCCGGTGTGTCGCAGCCAATCCTTGAGGAACCCCTGCAGATCCTCAAGCTGGTCGCCGGTGAGGGTGGCCTGAGCCATCAGCGATTCATGGGGAACCAGCGGTCCAACCTGCGCTGGGCTCGCATCCTGACAGCCGGAGTGCGGTGTCTGGTGCAGAGCCCAAGCAGGGCCGTCACTGCCACCAGATCGTCACTGAAGCCCGCAACAGGGATGAAATCGGGAATCAGATCCAGGGGCACCAGCAGGTAGGTGAGGGCCGCCAGGACCGTGAACTTGGCCGTCACAGGGGTGTCGGGGTCGAGCAGAAGCTCCAGACATTCCAGCGCCGGGCGGGCCATGGTGCGACCGGCACGGCGCAGCAATTTCAGCAGCAACGCCTCATCCACCACGGTGCTGTCGAGCACCTGGGCGTCTACGGATTCGCTCATGGCCAGCACGGCAACCAACAGCGCCATTCAAAGCCCAAGCGGGAGCTAGTCGACCTCCACCAACCCACTCTCAATGCCGGTTTTCCGCAACTTAGCCAGGGCCCGTTGCACCACCTGGCGGCAATACTCACGGCTGCAATCCAGTTGCCGCGCCACTTCGGCCAGGGTGCGCCACCCATGGCTGCTGTCGAGGCCGAAGCGCAGCATCACCACGGTGCGCTCCTTGGCGGTGAGGTTGGCCCGGTCCAGCAGGGTCCACACCATGGCAGTGCGCTCAGCCAACTCCGCCCGCTCCATCGGTGCCAACTCCGGGCTGGGCAGCACATCCACCAATTCGGAGGGATCGGATTTCGACTTCACCACACCCTGCAAGCTGACGGTGATGCTGCGCAGTTCACAGCCGAGCAGGTCCTCCACCTCCTGAAGCGGCAGATCCATCACCTGGGCGAGATGGGCTGGCCCGGGAGCCGCGCCGTTTGCCTGGAGGTAGCGAGCTTTGGCAGCGCGGAGCTTGGTGAGCTTTTCGTTCACATTCACCGGGATGCGAATCGTGCGGCTCTGGGTAGACAAGGCCCGATTCAGACCCTGACGAATCCACCAGTAGGCGTAGGTGCTGAACCGGTGGCCCCGGGTGGGGTCGTATTTCTCAACGGCACGGGTCAGGCCCAGGGTGCCTTCCTGGATCAGATCCAGCAGATCGAGGCCCTTGTTCTGGTAGCGCTTGGCCAAATTCACCACCAGCCGCAAGTTGGCGGTGATCATCTGATTTTTGGCCCGCTCACCGGTCTTGAGGGTCCTGCGTTCGAGGTCGTCAAAGGCACAGGCAGGGCCACTGCCGCCGGCTTCGCGGCAACGCTCCTGCAGCTGGGCCATGGCCTGCACCCGGCGACCCAGAGTCAGCTCCTGCTCCGGGGTGAGCAATTGATGTCGGCCAATTTCACCGAGAAAGGCGCTCAGGGAACTCGCCATGGTTGACCGATGCGGTGATTTGAAGCTAGGGGCAATCCGCAGCCGCAATCAAACCAGCAGAAAAGCTTCCAACTTGCCGGGCTCAGCTAACACGGTTAGTTAGCGTTGGGGGCCGTTGCCCGATCCAGCATGTCTGGCCTAGCCGCCATTCCCCCTGAGGTGCTTTCCAGGGCCGGGGTGGCCTACGTGCACTACGTGAGCTTCATGCTCTGCTTCGGGGCCCTGGTGCTGGAGCGGCGGCTGATCAAGGCGAATCCCAGCAAGGCCGATGCCACCTTGATGGTGATCACCGATGTGGTGTACGGCCTGGCCGCCCTGGCCCTGCTGGTGAGCGGGATTTTACGGGTGCTCTACTTCGGTCAGGGCAGCGATTTTTATACGGAGAATCCACTCTTCTGGTGGAAAGTAGGTATCTACCTCGGGGTGGGCGCCCTGTCGTTGTACCCCACCGTCACCTACATCCTCTGGGCCATTCCGCTGCGCAAGGGTGAACTGCCCCAGGTGAGCGAAGCCCTGGCGGGCCGTCTGGCCTGGATCCTCAACATCGAGCTGGTGGGCTTTGCCCTAGTGCCCCTGCTGGCCACCCTGATGGCCCGCGGTGTGGGACTTCCGGCCAGCTGAGGGGGGAGTGGTTCGGATCTGGGGCGCCATTTTCCTGGTGGCCAGCCTTTGGCTGCTGCCAGCACCTGCGGCAGCCGAGCAAGGCAAGGGAGTCGCTGGTGACTATCGCCACCGGCTCCAGCCCACCCCCCATGGCTGGCCGCGGCGGCGCCAGTGGTGCGTCTGGATCGAGCCCGTTGCCGCAACCGGCCCCGCAGCCCGCTGGGATCAGGCCTGGCTCAAAGCCGTGGAAGCCGCCCTGGCCAGCTGGGCGGAACTCGTGGCCATCACCCGGGCTGGGAGCCCTGAACAGGCCCAGGTGAAGCTGCTGCGGCGCCGACCACCCCTGCAGCGGGGCCGGGCCAGCCATGGCCGCGCCGAACTGGAACTGGCTTCCGTACAACGGGGCGGCGAAACCCTGCTCGAGCCCCTGGTGCGGGTGAGCATCAGCCCTGGCCAGCGGGCTGAGGCAATCCAGGCCACAGCCCTCCACGAGCTGGGCCATGCGTTTGGCCTCTGGGGCCACAGCGACCAGCCCCACGACGCCATGGCGGCGGTGCCGGGGCCGTCGCCGATCCTGGCCCTCACGGGCCGGGATCGGGCCACCTTTCTGTGGCTTCAACAGCAGCCTGGGCTAGGGGGCCAGGAAGGCACTGCCGATCCAGGTCAGGCCCCTTGTGGCCCATAACGTTGTTTGTCGTTCAGGGAGCCCTCCCGCACAACCGGCGGCCAGTTCGCATACGTTTCCCAGTCCCCAGATCTCCCTATCGCTAGCCAATGCCCCTCCCCGTTCTGGCCACCAAACCACTGACCAACAGCGCCCGAGTGTCCAGCTTCCTAGCCAGCGGTGAGGAAACCCCAAGGCAAAGTGACACGGCCTGCCTATCAAGGGACCGCGCCGCCGCCGATGGGCTGATCGAGCAAGCTTATCGGCAGATTTACTTCCACGCCTTCAAGGTTGATCGGGATTCGGTGCTGGAATCGCAGCTGCGTTCAGGCCAGATCAGCACCCGCGATTTCATTCGTGCCCTACTGCTCTCGGATAAATTCACGCGGGATTTCTACCGCTGTAACAGCAATTACCGGGTAGTGGAACAGGTCGTTGGGCGCGTGCTCGGTCGGCCGGTCCATGGCCAAGCTGAACAGATCGCCTGGTCGATCGTGATCGCCGAGCAGGGGCTGCCCAAGTTTGTTGACGCGCTACTGAATTCCGACGAATACCGCGACAACTTCGGCGACAACCTGGTGCCTTTTCAGCGCTCGCGGGTACTTCCCGGCCAGGCCGTAGGCACCATGCCCTTCAACCAGCAAGCCCCCCGATACGCCTCCTACTGGCGTGAGGCGATGGCCAGGCGCGCACCCGCTGGAGGATCAAACCCCTGGACAGACGGCGGCGGCTGGGCCCGCCCAGCCTGGCTGGAAGGCCAGCCCACACCAAGGGTCCAAGCCATATGGCAATACACCGTGGCAACTGGAGGCTTCGTGCTCACCGGCCTAGTGATCTGGATTGCTGCGGCCATGCTCAGCACAGGCTGAGGCGGCCCTCAGTCCCGCCGGGGAGCGCCGCGGCGGGCGGCCAACACTTGCTGCACCTGGCGCCAACTGACGCCGTGGTGGGCCAGGGCCACCTGCAGGTGGAAGACCATATCGGCTGCCTCGCCAGCGATCTCGTTGGCGTTGTCGTCCTTGCAGGCCATCACGAATTCGGCAGTTTCCTCCCCGATCTTTTTGAGGATGCGGTTATCACCACCCTCCAGCAGCTTGTTGGTGTAGCTGCCGGGCTCGGGCCGGTCGCGCCTGCCCTCAATCACCCGCATCAGCTCGGTGCAAGCGTCGGCTGGGGGCTGGGCGGCCCCCGGGCCCCCACCACTGGGGGTGGGGGCCTCGTCAAAGAAACAGCTGCGGGCGCCGGTGTGGCAGGCCCGATCGCCGCTCTGCTCAATCGTGAGCAACAGCACATCGGCGTCACAGTCGTAACGCAGGCCCTTCAAGACCTGGGTGTGGCCGCTCGTAGCCCCCTTGTGCCACAGCTCCTGGCGAGAGCGACTCCAATAGTGCACCTCGCCGCTGGCGAGGGTGCGCTCGATCGCCTCACGGTTCATCCAGGCCACCATCAACACGGCGCCATCGAGCCAGTCCTGGGCAACGGCGGGGATCAGGCCTTTCTCATTAAAGTGGAGCGTGGCGGCTAGGGAGCCACAAAAGCCAGGATCCGGAGGCTGAAATGATTGCTGCAAGGGCTGCTGATCCATCTCTGCCCTGAATCTTCCCGCACAATCCGCCAACCAAGGGGATGACCGCCGCCTTCACCTGCTCGAAGACCTTCAGCGGCTACCCCTGCTGCCATCGCCAATGGCGCCATAGCGGCCACTGCCGCTTCGTGCATGGCTACAGCCGCAGCTTCAGTTTCTGGTTCAGGGCCGGGAGCCTTGACGAGAACGGATTTGTCGTCGACTTCTCCAGCCTGAGCGCCCTGGAGGCTCAACTGGCGGAGCAATTTGACCACACCTTCCTGGTCAATGCCGACGATCCGCAACTCGCCACCTGGCGGGATCTCCACGCCCAGGGCGCCCTGGATCTGCGGGTCATGGATAACGTCGGCATGGAAGCGAGCGCAAAACTCGTTTGGGGCTGGGCCAACGCGTTGCTGCATGACCGCGATGGCGGACGCAGTTGCTGCTGGAAAACCGAAGCCCGCGAAAATATGAAAAATGCCGCCTGCTACGAGGAGTTACCTGAGTGGTTCAGGGGCTGATCAACCCCGAGCAGATGGGTCAGGCTTGACGCCCCCGCACTCAGAAGCGGAAGGTCACCCCCGTGCCGATGTGGTGCTGCCAGCCAAGGCCCCAGCCATCGCCCCCTTGGCTGCTGTAGATCGGCTTCCAGTGGGCAAACAAGACTGTGCCGGGACTCACAGGCACTTCCAGTGCCAACTCACCACCCCAGTCGGTGCGGCTGGAAAGGCCTGAGTAGCTGCCGGGGCTATAGAAACGCGGCCCCCCAGTAAGGGTCACATTGAGCTTGTCCACATTGAATCCAAAGCCAAGCCATGGGTCTGTGTAGTTGCCAATGTAGGTGCCATCAGATTCCCAGCCCGTACGATTTTCTAGGGATAGAAAAAAGCCATCGGCAATGGTTTCGAGGCCATCGCCCAGGGCAAAATTGACATCGCCATCCCCCAGGGCCCACACCACGCCAACCCCCACCTCATTCTTGAGACCCTTGATGTCTTCCCCCTGGTTGCGGGTGACGTAATAGGGCTTCCATTCGGCCATGAACGAGAGACGATCGTTCGGGGCATAGCGGGCCTGCAGCTGCCCCTTGATGTCGACGCGCTGGAAAGGGGCGCCGCCATGGCCCTCCTCTACATCGTGCTCCGCTTCATCGTGATCGTCGTCTCCCTCGTCAGCATGGTCGTCGTGGTCGTCGTGTTCATCGTGTTGATGCACCCGGCCATAGAAATGTTCAGCTTCCCCCCACACAAAGGCCGGGCCGACCATGGCTTCGATGGCAAAACTGCCCCGATTGGGCAGCCCCCACTCCATCACCACACCAATCAGGCCATCGATGGCGTAGTGGCGGGGACGATCCTCCAGGTTGTTTTCCAGGCCGGCATGGCCCTCGATGGTGAGCACCGGGGCCATTTCAAACTCGCCGGGAGCCAGCTCAGCGCCGCCGGCGGCACCATGGGCCCGCACCGGAGCGGGCAAGACGCAGGCCAGGGCAATCCCAGCGGGGGCCAGCAGAAAAAGCGGCAGCGCCAACGGGGATGGGCGAAACAAAGGCATGGCTGATGCAGGCAAAACTGGGGTGTTGGGCGCGGTGGGGACTGATGCGGCGACCCGGGTCAGCGGATGGCAGCCCAGCGCTGGGCGAGCTGGTCGGCAGCGGCGCGATCGCAACGCCCGCCCTGGCCATTTACAAAGGTGCAGACATTGCCCGTGGCGGTCTGCACGGTGGAGCGCCCTGGCGCCAGGCCATCGGCCACCAGGGGGGTGGGATTCACCGGCACCCCGGTACTACGACTAACCCGCCGCAGGGTTTTCGACACCGGCGATGATTCGGCGAACAGCTGACGGGTGCCCGATTCCCTAATCGCCTTGGTCATCGCGGCGAGAGTGGCGGGCCGCAGCACGCCCGCAGTTGTGTAGGCATCCAGGAGGGGCAATTCCCGGATGCCGTAACGCCGCGCAAAGCTGCTGAATGCACGGTGTTCAGTAACCAGAACTCGTGTGGACTCGGGCACGGTGCGGATCTGAGCACCGGTCCAGCTGCCAAGCCCATCCAACACAGCACGAGCAGCTTGGCTGCGCTGCCGCACGCCCGAAGCTGCGCTACGTGGCAATAGTGCGATCAAACGCTCTTCCACCACTGACACCATGGCGGCGACCTGGCTGCTGTTGTGCCATACGTGCGGATCACGGCCGGGGCTTTCCGGCACAGCCAGCTCCGCCACCGCCACCCGCGGAGCCGAGCTCTTCACCCGTTGCAGGGCAGGGGTAAGTCCATAGCCATTGACCAGCACCAACTTGGCCTCGGCCAGGGCCTGGCGATCCCGGGGGCGCAGGACCGCCTGATGGGGATCGGCGCCGGCCGGGATCAGGCAGAGCACCCTGACCTGCTCGGCAGCGAGGGTGCGGGTGAGGTCACACAGCACACCATCAGCTGCTACCACCATCGGAGCCGGGGCAGCAGCGGCAGGGGGCAGGCAAGCAAGCAGGGCGACGAGAGCCGACGCCGGCGCACCCAGCAGCCCCGGTCGACACACCCGACTGACAAAAACCACGGACATCAGCACCCTGCAGCACAAGGTGAATGATAACGATTCTCATTCATTGCCAGGCACAATGGGTGCCACATGGGGCTCCGGCCCCGCTGTTTCTTGGCTCCGCCCGTGGATGCGCCCTTGCTTCAGGCTCGCCAGCTCGCCTTTGGCTACGCCAAAACCGCCGTTCTGCGGTCCATCAACCTGGATGTCACGAACGGTTCATGCACCCTGATACGGGGTGACAACGGGGCCGGCAAATCAACCCTGCTGCAGCTGCTGCAAGGCAAATTGCAGCCCACCGCAGGCTGGGTGCGCCTAGGCGGCCGCCCCCTAAAGGGCCAGCGGAGGCGACTGGCCCTGGTGCCCCAGGCCCCAAGCCTGCGCTGGCACTACCCAATCACCCTGGCCGGCCTAGTGGGCCTGGGCTGCGGCGGCCACCCCCAACGCAGCCACACCGCCCTGGAGCAGGTGGGGCTGGCCGCCTTGGCCAAAGCCCCGATCGCAAGCCTCTCGGGCGGCCAGCGACAACGGGCCATGATCGCCCGCGCCCTGGCCCGTCAGGCGGCCGTGCTGCTGCTCGATGAACCCTTTGCCTGCCTTGACAACCGCAGCCGCGAACAGCTCGGCGCCCTGATTCAGAAGCTGGCGGCTGATGGAACGGCGGTGGTTCTTACCGCCCACGGGGATCTACCAAGCAGCCTGGAGCAGGTGCCGCAAATGCACCTGGAACACGGCCAGCTGGGGCCAGGGGATCGGCAATGAACGTGTTGATGGAGCCCTGGTGGCTGATTCCCTTCCTCCTGGCCGGGCTGTGTGGCCTGGTGTGCCCCCTGCTGGGCACACTGTTGGTGGTGCAGCAACGAGTGCTCACAACGAATCTGATGGCCTACGCCGTATTGCCCGGCGTCGTGATAGCCAAGGCCCTGGGCTGGCCGGAGCTGCTGGGGGGCATGGGCGGGGCCATGGGTGCGGTGCTCCTGGCCGAGCTGCTGATGGCGGGCCGCCCCTCCGGCAGCGGCCAGGCGGAGGCCGTGCTCAACACCGTGTTGGCGGCCAGCCTCGGACTGGGGGTGCTCCTGGTCCAGGGCCTGGAATTGCCAGTGGATCTCGATGGCCTGCTGTTCGGCGATCTGCTGGTGGCAGGCCCCGCAGACCTGCTGCGCCTGCTAGCGGCCCTGGCCCTACTCCTTCTCGTGCTGCGGCTGCGCTTCCACCAGCTGCAGTGGCTGGGGCTCGACCCGGAGGGCGCCGCTGACATCGAACTGCCGCTGCGCGGCCTGCGGCTAATGATGGCCGCTCTCACGGCCCTGGTCGTAGTCAGTGCCACCGCCGCCGTGGGCCTAGCCCTGGTGATGGCGCTGATCTGCGCCCCTTCTCTGGCAGTTCTTTCACGCGCCCAGAGCTTGGCTCAGGCCCTACGCCTGGTAGCCGGGCTGGGCGTGGGGGTAGGCGTCACCGGCTGCGGCCTGGCGCTGGGATTCAACCTGCCTCCCGGGCCCCTGATGGCTTGCTTCTGCTTGCCACTGCTGTGGCTGAAGCCAGCACCCCGCTCCTGGGACTGAGCTGGCTCACCAGCAGCGCCGCCAGAAAGCCCAGGAATTGCACGATCACCACACACGGACCGGAGGGCAGGTTGGGTCGCACCCTTGCCCCTCTGCCCCTTGAGCGCCGGCGCCCTGGGCTTAGCCGGCGATGATGCTTGCAACCGCAGATCTTGCTTGGCTTGGCTGGCCACCGCCTGGGCCATTTTTCAGGGCCTGCTCGTCGAAGCCCTGCCCTTTCTGCTGATCGGGGTGGCAATTGCCAGCCTGGCCCGCTGGCTAGCCCCTGGGGGCCGGTGGATGCAGAAGCTGCCCCGCCACCCGGTGCTGGGGCCCTTGACCGGGGCGGCCCTTGGTTTTGCCCTGCCCGCCTGCGAGTGCGGCAACGTGCCGGTGGCCCGGCGACTACTGGCTGGCGGCGCCCCCCTGGGCACCGCCCTGGGCTTTCTGTTTGCCGCACCGGTACTCAACCCGATCGTGCTGGCCAGCACCTGGGTCGCCTTCCCCAACCAGGCCTGGCTGCTGGCGGCCCGCCCAGGCGGAGCCCTGCTGCTGTCCCTGCTGCTGGCCAGCGTGCTGCGCCTGCTGCCTGAAACAGCTCTGCTCGATCCGGCCCTGCTGGAGGAACGGCGGCTCAACCAGCCCCTGGCAGAGGTGGGCCTGCTGGAGCGGCGCACGGGCCTGGTCGGCCCCGCGACGCCAAAAGCGCTACCGGACAAGACGCCCCGGCCACCCCTGCAGGAGGTGCTGCAGCACGGCAGCCGCGAGTTTCTGGATCTGGCGGTGCTGCTGGTGCTGGGCTGCGCGATCGCCGCCACGGTGCAGACCCTGCTCCCCCGCAGCTGGCTGCTGGCGGTGGGGGGAGCCCCCACCCTCTCGGTGCTCAGCTTGATGCTGCTGGCGGTCGTGGTTTCGGTGTGCTCCAGCGTGGATGCCTTTCTCGCCCTGGGATTCGCCGCCCAGATCACCCCCGGGGCCCTGTTTGCCTTTCTGGTGCTCGGCCCGGTGGTTGACCTGAAGTTGCTCGGGCTGCTCCGCGTGCTGCTCCGGCCCAAGGCAATCGCCCTCACCAGTGCCGCTGCAGCGGTGGCCGTCCTGGTGCTGGGGCAATGGATCAACTTGCTACTGCTGTGATGACCGCTCTCTGCCTCGCCCTATGGGGGATCGTGCTGCTGGGCAGCAGCCTCAGCGGGCGGCTAGATCTGCTGCTGCGGGGGGTGTTCCACCCCCTGGTGGGCTTCAGCGGTGTGGTGTTGCTGGTGCTGGCCGGCGCCCAGCTGAAAGGCGCCTGGGGGCAGGGCCTGCGGCCAGGCGCCCCCAGGGGCTGGTGGCTGGGCGCCGCAGTCGCCCTACTGGTGCTGGCAATCCCGCCCAACCCCTCCTTCAGCGACCTCGCCACCAACCGGCCGACCGAACTGGGCCAGGAGGAGGCCCTTAACTTTCTGTTGCCTCCTGCCCAGCGCAGCCTCACCGACTGGGTGCGACTGCTGCGCAGCCAGCCAGACCCCAGTCTCTATGAGGGGGATCCGGTGCGGATCAGCGGATTTGTCTGGCCCCAGAAGGGCGACCAGCCCCAGTTGGCCCGCCTGCTGGTGCGCTGCTGTCTGGCCGATGCCACGCCGGTGGGCCTGCCGGTGCGCTGGCCCCCGGGCCAGGTGCCCAAGGCCGATCGCTGGCTGGCGGTGCGGGGCACCATGGCGGTGGAGGAGCACGACGGCCAGAAGCGCAGTGTGGTGGTCGCGGAGCGAATCGCCGCCATTCCCCGGCCCAGGCGGCCGCTGGAGCCATGAAAAGGCTGGGCCCCAACCCGGTGGGCCTCGTGCTGGCAGCGGGCATCGCCCTTGCCCTGCTTCAGCAACAACTGCTGCTGCGCCGGCCACCCCGCCTGCTGGAGCTGAAGTCCACCACGGCCAGCTCGGGCCCCGCGGCCCTGGATCTGCGCTTCAGCCGGCCGATGCAGCGCTCCAGCCTGGAGCGCTCCAGTGCCCTGGCACCCCAGCTGAAAAGCACCTGGCTGGGGGAAGGCAACCCCCTGCGCCTGCTGCTGTTGCCCCAGCAGACCATCCGCGGCCCGCTGCAGCTGCTGCTGGCGGGGATCGACCGCCGCGGCCTGCCACTCCAGCGCCAGCGCTGGCACTGGGACCCCCGGCCCCGGCTGCTGGCGGTGGTGCCGGTGTCCGGGGGGGAGCAACTGCAACTGCAGCAACGGGATGGACGCTGGCAGGCCCTGGGCCCGGTGTGGCCCCAGCTTGCCGAGGTGCGGCCCCTCGGTGACGGCTCCGGTGTGGCCCTGCTCAGCGGCGATGGCAAGGGCGCTCACAAGCTTTGGCTGTTGCCACTGGAGCAACAAAATTTGGTGCGCGAACCCAGCAGCCTGCGCAACCCGATCACGGGAAAGCTCACCCCCCTCAGTGATCAGCCCCTGCTGTTTGCCCACCTGAGCAGCAATCGCCGCGGCGACCTGCTGGTGCAGGCATCGACCACCGCCCTGGAACCTGGCCAGACCCTGCTGATCAGCTCAAGCGGCAAGCGGCGACGCCTGGACCAGGCCGCCTCCGGGCCGATTCAGCTGCTGCCAGAAGGAGGCGCCATGGTGGTGCCGGAGCTGGAGGGCCTGACCCTGCACTCCCTTCCCGGCGAACCAGGGCGCCGCCAGGTGCTGCCGGGCAGCCGCGAGCTGAGCAGCTTCTGTCCGGTGAGCGGCCGGGCCCTGCTGGTGCGCCACTGGCCCGATTACCGGCGCTCCCTGGAGCTGGTGGAACCCGGCCAGCCGCCCCGGCAACTCTGGATCGGCAGCGAGGCCGTACTGGCCAGCGCCTGTGACCGGGGCGGCGAGCGGGTGTGGCTGGTGATCAGCGACTGGCGTCAGGGTGCCCAGCCCCAGTTGTTGGCGCTGGATCGGCGCGGCCGGCTGCAGCGTCAACGCTCGCTCGCCGGCTGGGAGGTGGAGCCCGGCAGCGCCATGGCCTTTGATCCCACCCGCCAGCTGCTGCTGCTGACCCTGCGCAACCGCGATGGTGCCAGGCCGGTGCTGATCGATGGCCACAGCCTGGGGCTCCAGCCCCAGGCCAAATCGGTGCGCCTGGCCCTGTGGCTACCGGCGGGCTGAGGGTCGGCCGGCGCCCAGGGCCGCCAACGGCAGCAGACCCATACAGAGCACGCCGATCAGGGGCCCGGGCGGCAAGTTCACCGCCGGCTGGATCGCCAACAGAAAACCAGCTCCGCTGATCGCCATCCCCACCAGGGCCGAACGCCCCAGGGCCTGGCGCAGGCTGGACGCGCCTGCCAGGGCCAGCAGAGCCGGGGCCCCCATCAGGGCGATCACCAGCACCACCCCGACCGCCGTCATGGCACTCACCACCGTGAAGGCGGTCACCAGGGTGAGCAACAGCCGCAGCCGCCGCACCGGCAGGCCGGCCCCGGCGGCGCCGAGGGGATCCACCCCCAGATACACGTAATGGGAATAGCGAAGGGCGATCAAAGCCAGAACCGCCGCCAGCGCCAGCAGGCTGCGCAACAGGTCGGCCGGCGCGGCGGCCAGCAGGTCGCCAAACAGCACCGCCTCCAGATCCACGCGGATGTGGAGCAGGGGAATCAACAGCACCCCCAGGCCGAGAAAACCGGCCAACACCGTGTTGAGCACCGCCTCATCGCCCCCCTCCCCGGGGCGATCGCCCCGGCTGAGCCGCTCCGCCAGCAGGGCTCCTGCCACCCCAGTGATCACTCCCCCCAGGCCGGGATCCAGCCGCAGGGCCACTGCCAGCGCCAGGCCTGGCAACACCGCATGGGAGACAAGATTGGCCAGAAACAGCCGCCGTTGCACCAAAAGCATGGTGCCCGCCAGGGGACAGAGCCCACCGATCACCAGGGCCAGCAGCAGGGGCAGCAGCCACCAGAGACTCTCCATAGGATCAACCCACCTCGCCCCAGCCGGATTGGCCATGTCCACCCAGGTTGCCGCCCCAAGCGATCGCCAGCAGCTGTTGCTGGCTGCGTTGAGCCAATCCAACCGGGAACTCTCCGGCCAAGAGCTGCACGCCCTGCTGCGCCAGGGGGCCCAACCGATGGGCCTGGCAACGGTGTATCGACACCTGCGCCAACTGCAGCAGCGGGGCTTGATCCGCTGCCGCCATCTGCCCAGTGGGGAGGCCCTTTTCGCCCCCACCGATCGGGACGAACACCACCTCACCTGCATCGATTGCGGCACCACGGTGGTGCTGGAGTGCTGTCCGATGCCCAAGGTGCACCTCCACCAGGAGCAGGCGGAGGGGTTCCAATTGCTCTTCCATACGTTGGAGTTCTTCGGGCTCTGCCAGAGCTGTCAGCAACGCCAGGCCAGCTAACCGCAGCTCCTCAACCGCAGCAGTTCAGCCGCAGCAGTGGTTGCCCACCCGCAGGTCGCCAAGGGCGTGGCGCACCTCTGCCGGTGTGCCCTCGGCAAGCAGGCAGCGATCGAGCACCAGCACCCGGTCATAGGCGTCGAGGTCGCTGCCCCAGTCGTGGCTGCTCACCAGCAGGGTGAGGCCGGCATCGCGCAGCTGGCCCATCACCTTGAGCAGCTCGGTGCGGGAGGGGGGATCGATGGCCGCGCAGGGCTCATCGAGCAGCAGCAGGCGGGCCGGCTGCACCAGGGTGCGGGCCAGCAGGGCCCGCTGCTGCTGGCCGCCTGAGAGTTGATCGAGGCGCCGGCCAGCCAGGCCCGCCAAACCCACCCGCTGCAGGGCTGCCTCCACATCACAACAGCCAGGGCGATGGGCCGCCAGCCGGCCGAGGGCAACCAGCTCGCGCACGGTGATGGGAAAATTCCAGGCGATCTCCCCCCGCTGGGGCATCAGGGCCAACTGCTGTCGCGCCAGGGCCGGGGTCAACTCCTGCCCATCGAGCCGGATCGAACCACACTCGATCGGCAGCTGCCCCTCGATAGCCTGTAGCAGGGTGCTTTTGCCGGCGCCGTTAGGGCCCACCAGGGCGGTGAGGGTGCCGGGCTCGAGCGCGAAGTTGACGCCCTCAAGAGCCAGATCGGAGCCACGGCGCACCCGCAGCTGGCTCACCTCAAGGGACACGCTCGGCCTTCCACCCAGCCCCGAACCTAACTAGGCCTCTGCACCAAAGCCCGCGCCCGAAGATGGAGCTGCCCTCATCCCCACAGCGATGATCCGCTCCCGCGCCGCCGTTGCCTGGGCCCCGGGCCAGCCCCTGGAGGTCACCGAGATCGATGTGGCCCCGCCCCATGCCGGTGAGGTGCTGCTGCAGGTGGTGGCCACCGGCGTGTGTCACACCGACGCTTACACCCTTTCAGGCGCCGATCCCGAGGGCCTGTTCCCAGCCGTGCTGGGCCACGAGGGAGGCGCCATCGTGGTGGAGATTGGCCCCGGTGTCACCTCGGTCGCCGTGGGCGACCACGTGATCCCCCTGTACACGCCGGAGTGCGGCAGCTGCAAATTCTGCCGCTCAGGCAAGACCAACCTCTGCCAAGCGATCCGCACCACCCAGGGCCAGGGGGTGATGCCCGATGGCACCAGCCGTTTGTTCAAAGACGGCCGGATGCTGCACCACTACATGGGCACCTCCACCTTTTCTGAGTACACCGTGCTGCCGGAGATCGCCGTGGCCAAGATCAACCAAGAAGCCCCCCTGGAGAAGGTGTGCCTGCTGGGCTGCGGCGTCACCACCGGCATCGGCGCCGTGCGGCACACCGCCAAGGTGGAACCCGGCAGCACTGTGGCTGTCTTCGGGCTGGGCGGCATTGGCCTGGCGGTGGTGATCGGCGCGGTGATGGCCGGCGCCGCGCGGATCATCGGCATCGATGTGAACCCGGAGAAATTCGCCATCGCCCGCCAGCTCGGCGCCACCGACTGCATCAATCCCCGCGAGTTCGACGCTCCGATCCAGCAGGTGATCCTCGAGCTCACCGAAGGCGGAGTGGATTACTCCTTTGAATGCATCGGCAACGTTGAGGTGATGCGCGCCGCCCTAGAGAGCTGCCACAAGGGCTGGGGCGAGTCGACGATCATTGGCGTGGCTGGCGCCGGCGAGGAGATCAGCACCCGGCCCTTCCAGCTCGTCACCGGGCGAGTATGGCGCGGCTCGGCCTTCGGAGGCGTGAAGGGCCGCAGCCAACTGCCGGGATTTGTGGAGGAATTCCAACAGGGCCTGATTCCCCTCGACACCTTCATCACCCACACCATGGGGCTCGAGCAGATCAACCACGCCTTTGAGCTGATGCAGCAGGGCAAGAGCATCCGCTCGGTGATCCATTTCTGAGCCCCCGCACTGCCTGATCGCATGCTCGAACTATTGGTCGAAACCCGCTGCTTTGCTGGCTTGCATCGCCGCTACCGCTTCCACTCCCGCGAGCTGGCAGGTGACACGGTGTTTGCGGTGTTCTTGCCGCCCCAAGCCCTCGAGGGGGCCCGGGTACCGGTTCTCTACTGGCTCTCAGGCCTCAGCTGCACAGACGAAAACGTCATGCAGAAGGCCGGCGCCCAGCGGCTGGCCGCCGAGTTGGGTCTGGCCCTGGTGGCGCCCGACACCAGCCCCCGCGGCGAGAAGGTTCCTTCTGATCCCGAAGGCAGCTGGGACTTCGGCCACGGCGCCGGCTTCTATGTGGATGCCAGCCAGGCGCCCTGGAGCCGGCACTACCGCATGCACAGCTACGTGACCTTGGAACTGCCGGAGCTGGTGGAGGCCCAGCTGCCGATCAGCAACCGGCGCGGCATCAGCGGCCACTCCATGGGAGGCCACGGCGCCCTGGTGGGTGCCATGCGACATCCAGGCCGTTACTCCTCTGTCTCTGCCTTGGCTCCGATCGCCAATCCCGCCCGCTGCCCCTGGGGCCAGAAGGCTTTCAGCTATCTGCTGGGCAGCGACAACCAAACCTGGCAGGCCTGGGATGCCAGTGCGCTGCTCAGCTCCGGCCAGGGACCGGTGGGTCCAGATGGCCGGCCCCTGCCGCTGCTGGTGGACCAGGGCAGTGCCGATCCGTTCCTCGCCAGCGAGCTCAAGCCCGAGGCCTTGGAAGCTGCCGCTACAGCCAGCGACCATCCCCTAACCCTGCGGCGCCAGGCCGGCTATGACCACAGCTTTTTCTTCGTGTCCAGCTTCATTGACGACCACCTGCGCCACCACGCCGCAGCCCTGCTGAGCTGAGAGCGGGTGGAAGACCGGCAGCGAGAACCATTATCGTTCCAGCATCCCTAGGCCTGGCTGCTCTGCGCCCGTGATGCACCGATCCCACTCTCTCCACTGGACGGTCACCAGCGTTGCCCTTGCAGGGACCCTGGCCTTGCAGGCCTGCCAGCCAGTCCGCCCCCCAGAGGTGATCGCCGCCGATGGCGTTCTTTGCGACATCACCCAACGCCTGGCCGCCGGCGATCTGCGGGTGAGCTGCCTATTGCAGCCGGGCGACGACCCCCATCAATTCCGGCTGACGCCCCAGCAGAGCCGGGAGCTCAGCCAGGCCCAGCTAGTACTGATCAACGGCTACGGCCTTACCCCAGCCCTGGCCAGCGCGGACAAGCCAGAGACCGCCCGATCCAGAACGGCAGCCGTGGCCGAACTGGCCGTGCCCAACAGCCCCGTCCTGGAGGCAGAGCCACCGGCCGCCGAGCCCCACGAGCACCACGATGGGGATGGCCATGACGAGGTCGAACATGCGCATGGCGATCGGGATCCCCATGTATGGCACGATCCCCAACAGGCGGCCGCCCTGGTGACGGAGGTAGCCCGCCAACTCAGCCAGCTCAAACCCGCTGCCCAGGAGCGCATCACCGCCCGGGCCAAGGCGATGACGGCAACGCTGCAGCAGCTCGACGCCTGGAACCGCAGACAACTGGCCACCATTCCCGCCGCCAGGCCCCTGGCCACGGGCCACCGGGCCTTTGCCAGCCTGGCCCGGGCCTACGGACTGCAGGAACTGGCGGTGGTGGATGCCACCAGCAGCAGCGCAAACCTGCGCCCCCAAGCGTTCCAGGCCGTGGTGGAGCGTTTGCGGCGCGAGCGGGTGCCGATGCTGTTTGCCGAACAGCTGCCGGCGGACAAGGCGTTGCGGCGGGTCAGCAGCCTCAGCGGTGTGCCCATCGCCGCCGAGCCGCTGGTGGCCGATGGCCTCGCGCCGGAACCTGGCGGCAACGGCAATCTGGTGGCCACCCTCACCGCCAACACCTGCCGGATCGTGAACGGCCTGGGGGGCCGCTGCGACCCATCCGGCGAGCAGGCCCTGAACCAGCGCTGGAAAGCCATCTAAACAGACCCAATCCAGCCGGCTGAAAGGCGATCATTCTCATACTTATTGAGTAGCTTCATTGAGGGGGCAAAGCCTGGAAATTCGGGCCAATCTGATGCTCCTATCGGCTGCCTTAGCCGTACTGGTTCCACTGATGACCAGCGCCGCTGCTCCGCCGGACGCTGAACAGATCACCAGCATCAGCGAGTTCTCCGATCTGCGCCCCACCGACTGGGCCTACCAGGCGCTGACCAACCTGGTGGAGAAGTACGGCTGCGTCGCCGGCTACCCCAACGGCACCTTCAGGGGTGGGCAGGCCATGACCCGCTTTGAGGCCGCCGCCCTACTCAACGCCTGCCTCGATCGGGTCACTGAAGTGACCGACACGCTCAAGGGCCTGATGGCCGAGTTTGCGCAGGAGATGGCTGTGCTCAAGGGGCGCACGGATGACCTCGAAGCCAAAGCCGGCTTACAAGAGGCCAGCCAGTTCTCCACCACCACCAAGCTCTCTGGCCTGGCCACCTTGGTGGTGGGTGGGGTGAGCAACAATCCCGCCGGTGAGCGGGTCACGTTCAACTACGACCTGCAGCTCAACCTCGACACCAGTTTCAGCGGCAAGGATCTACTCCGCACCGTGCTGCGGGCCGCCAACTTCGATAGCGATCGCAATGCCTTCGGCAGCGGCCTCTCCACCCTGGAGATCGCCTTCCAGGAAGAGGGAGGCCCCGACGTGGTGGGCATCGACAAGATCTATTACCAGTTACCGCTTGGGCAGTCTCCGATCGGTGGCCAGTTCACCGCCACCCTCGGCGGCCGGGTGGGTCAGGAAGACATGCTCGCCCTCTGGCCCACCGCCTATCCAGGCGACACCATCCTCAACGTGCTCACCCTCAACGGTGCACCGCTGGCCTACAACAAAAACCTCGGCCCCGGTCTTGGCCTCTGGTGGCAAGACAACGGCTGGAGCGTGAGCGTTAACTACGTGGCGGGCAATGGGGCCGATTCCTCCCAGGGCCTGTTCAGCAGCACGTCAGCAGGCACCAGCACCGTGCAGCTGGGCTACGGAAAGGAGAACTGGGGCATCGCGGCGATCTATTCCTATGTCGAGGCCGGTGTGGCTGTGCCCGGTGCCACCCCGTTCATCACCACCCAGATCGAGGAGAACGACGTGACCACCAACGCCTTCGCCATCAGTGGCTTCTGGCAGCCTTCTAAGAGCGGCTGGCTACCTTCGATTAGCGGGGGCTATGGCATCAATAGCAGCTCCGGCGGCGACCTGCGCACCAGCCAGTCGTGGATGGTGGGCCTGCAGTGGAACGATGTGCTGGCGGAGGGCAACAGCTTTGGCATGGGGGTGGGCCAACCCGCCTTTGCCAGCGCCACCACCAATGGCGCGGCCAGCGAATCCGGCGTGTGGGCTTGGGAGTGGTGGTACCAGTGGCAGGTCAGCGATGCCATCTCAGTGACCCCGGCGATCTTCGTACTCAACAATCCGGAGGGGAAGCAAGCAGGCGGCAACCAGGTCGGCGCCCTGATCAAAACCAGCTTCCGGTTCTGAGCCAGGGGCGATCGTGCCCTCCCTAGGGTCAACTCAATTCGGCAGCTCCCAACTCAATGACCGCCAGCGCCAGCGAATCCAACGTGATGGCAGCCACCCCCACAGGCCTGCCAGTAACGATCCTCACCGGCTTCCTGGGGGCGGGGAAAACCACCCTGCTCAACCACATCCTCAGCAACCAGCAGGGCCTGAAGACAGCCGTGCTGGTGAATGAATTTGGCGAGATCGGCATCGACAACGACCTGATCGTCGCCACCGGTGAAGACATGGTCGAGCTGAGCAATGGGTGCATCTGCTGCTCGATCAACGGCGAGCTACTCGAGGCCGTCTATCGAATCCTGGATCGCCCAGAGCCGGTCGACTATCTGGTGGTGGAAACCACCGGCCTGGCCGACCCCCTGCCGGTGGCCATGACCTTCCTGGGCAGCGACCTGCGCGATGCCACCCGGCTCGATTCGATCATCACCCTGGTGGATGCGGAAAACTTCAGCGCCGAGCTGCTGGAAGGAGAGGTGGCCCGAGCCCAGATCGTCTACAGCGACATGCTGCTGCTCAACAAGTGCGACCTGGTGAGCGAAGAGCGCCTGAGCGCCCTGGAGACCCAGCTGCGTGAAATCAAAACCGACGCCCGCATCCTCCGCTCGGTGAAGGGGGAGGTGCCCCTACCCCTGCTGCTGAGTGTGGGCCTGTTTGAAAGCGACAAGATCGTGGCCCAGCAGCTTTCCAGCCCCGAGCCGGAAGACCACAGCGCCTGCGATCACGACCACGATCACGACCATGACCACTGCGAGCACGAACATGAACACCATCACGAGCACGGGCCCAGCCATGAGCACGCCGCCCATCCCGACCACGCCGCGATAGAGGGCTACACCTCGCTGTCGTTTGCGGCCGCCGGTCCCTTTGCCCTGCGCAAATTCCAGAACTTCCTCGACAATCAGTTGCCCGCTGAGGTGTTTCGCGCCAAGGGGATCCTCTGGTTCAACGAGAGCGAGCGGCGGCACGTGTTCCACCTGGCCGGCAAGCGCTTCTCAATCGACGACTCCAACTGGCCCGACGCCACCCGCAAGAACCAGATCGTGCTGATCGGCAAGAACCTCAACCACGACCAAATCCGCCGCCAGCTGCAGCTCTGCGTTGCCAAGGATGCCGGTAAGGGCTTCGCCTGAGCGGAAGCCGGCCAACCTGGCTAGGCTGCTGTTAGCAAATCTTGACGCTATGGCCGAACTGATTCTCTGCTCTGGCGTGCTTGCCCTCTTCGGCCTGGCCTTGTGGCTCACCACAGACTCCGATGACGACAGCGGTGGCGGTGGCTTGATGCAGCCGGTTTTGGTGCCTGTGCCCGTGCGGCGCCACCACTAACCCTGGCTGAAACCTGCTAGTCCTCCAGGAAAGCTGGATCAAACAGCAGGCCCATCTGTTCATCACAGCTCAGCAAGGCCGATCTCTGACGCAACAGGGACATCATCCGCGTCACCGTTGAACGGGTCGAGCCCACCAGTTCAGAGAGTCGCTGGTGGGAGAGCGAAAAAGCAAGCCAGTACCCCCCAGATGTCCTGCGACCGTGGCGACATAGCAGGGCTTGAAACAGGGCCGCGAGTCGCGGCCCTGCTTGACGATGGCTTCGCACCCTTAACAACACAGCCATCCAATCGCCGAGCAGATCCTCTGAAACCTGGAAGGAAGCTCCAGGATCCCGCCAGTTCACGGAAACATCGGTCAACGCCTCAAGGCAAGCAACACAACCCGCAGGGATCCGCACCAGCTGCAGATCACCGGGACCAACGAATCCGAGCGTGACTTCAGAGTCACAAATGCGGCAATAGCCATCCGCCAATGAAAGCTGAAGCCATGACCCTGAGCTGGTTGACGCAAGCAGCACCGATTGACCGGCTTTGATCCGCACAACAATTCCCAGACACGGCGGCTGCCTTCCAACAGCTACGGCCCATGATGAGATGGCAAATGCAGAAGCAAACGGGCCTGACGCCAGCATCAAGGTGCTAAACCACGGCACGTGATTATTGCTACGCAGGCGAGCATCATCGGCGCCATCACGCGGTCTGTTTGCACTGAAAGTGGTTGAACGACAAAAGAGGCACAAGCCATGGCTACCCGGGTTCTGATGGCAGCACTGTTGATCACAACAATCATGGGATCCCTGGCACCGTCCTTGTCATCGGCCTCCAAAAGCAATGGATCTAGTCCTGCGCAGGAGCAGCCTTTCGGCAGCCACACCAGGACAAGTGACTTTTGATACCCAGATTTGAATCAACACAAGTCTGCCGAGGCGTTCGCATCCAATAGAAGTAGGCGCAGTTGATTCCCCCCCTTTGGGAATCCACCTACTTCTGTTGTGAGGAGTTCATGAATCAATTCCAGCGCATGCTGCTGGCACCTGCAGCCCTTGGCCTAATGCTGCCTGCCGTCATCGCCCCTGAAACCGCAGCCGCAGGCGAACTGGCGTCGCTGAATGGCAGCGAGGCCATCAACGACTACATGGAGCAGCAGGAAATCGACGAGCTCAAGGCCTGGCGATCCAAAAACCAGGTGACCAGCGTCAACCAGTTCTCCGACCTACGGCCCAGCGACTGGGCCTATCAGGCTCTCTCCAACTTGGTGGAGAAGTACGGCTGCGTGGCCGGCTATCCCAATGGCACCTACAAAGGTGGCCAGGCCATGAGCCGTTTTGAGGCGGCCGCCCTGCTCAACGCCTGCCTCGATCGAGTCACCGAGGTGACCGATGAGCTGCAACGCCTGATGGACGAGTTCAAAAAAGAACTCGCCGTGCTCAAGGGTCGCGTAGATGGTCTCGAGGCCAAGGTGGGCACATTGGAGGCGCAGCAATTCTCCACTACCACCAAGCTCAAAGGTGAGGTGAACTTCATCCTCGGTGGTGTGCCTGATTACGACGGCAAGACCACCGGCAACCAGGACCGCACCAGCTTCAACTACGACCTCCGTCTCAACCTCGATACCAGCTTCACCGGTAAGGATCTGCTGAAAACTGGCCTGCGCTCCGCCAATTTCACCGCCGCCAGCCCCTTCAACGCCAGCGACAGCCTCTTCAAACTAGATAAGGCCTCCAGCACGAATGCGGGCACTGGCGGCATCAATGGCCTCGACACCGTCACCATCGATCGCCTCTATTACCAGTTCCCCGTCGGCAAGCAGTTCACCCTCACCGCCGGCGCGCTGATGCGCAACACCGAAACCCTTGCCTTCATTCCCACCGCCTACCGCTCCCAGCTGCTCGACTTCTTCTCCGTTGCCGGCACACCGGGCGTATACAACAAGGCAACCGGAGCTGGCTTTGGGGCGGTGTGGAAGCAATCCGTGGCCAAAGGTAAGGGCTTCTGGAATGCCTCCGTCAACTTCATCGCCCAGGACGGAGAACTCTCCACATCCGGCATCTTTGACAGCGCGGGCAAGCTAAACACCACCGCCCAGCTCGGTTACAAGGGACCCAACTGGGGCGCAGCTGTTGCCTACCGCAACGGCACCACCGGCACCCGCACGATCAATGCCAACGGCACCGCCTTTAACGCGTTGGTGAATGACCAGAGCTCCAACAACTTCTCCATCGCCGGCTTCTGGCAACCACCCAACACCGGCATCATCCCCTCCATCAGCGCCAGCTACGGCTTCACCGATATCAGCGGGGGAAGCGGTGGCGCGGCCAACTCCAAGTCCTGGTCTGTTGCTCTGCAGTGGGACGATGCCTTTGTCAAGGGTAATTCTGCCGGCATCGCCATCGGCCAGAACCCCAGTGCCGGCCCAGCCGTGGAGGATCCCCTCTCCCTGGAGCTGTTCTACAAGTTCCAGGTGACCGACAACATCTCGATCACGCCGGGGCTCTTCTACATCTCCAACAGCTCCAACCAGGTGGGCAACCAGGACCTCTGGGGCGGCCTGATTCAGACCCAGTTCAGGTTCTGAGGGGGCAGCCAGCTTCGGCGTAGCAATTGTTACGCCGAAGACTCCCTTTGATCACGCAGCTGCGGCCCAACAAATCCGTAGCTTGAAACCACTGCCTGCATACCTGGCGTAATTGGACGCCGATTTTCCATAACACCATGAGACCCCTGTTTTTCCGCGATCTCAGCATTCCGATCGGCATGGGCGCCTTGGCCGCCACCACCCTGGCTAGCGCCATTGGTGTAGCTAGCCTCGCCCAGGCTGGGCCCAAAGACGTCAACGTCTACTCCGGGCGCCACTACAACACCGACAAACAGCTCTACGCCGAGTTCACCCGTCGCACCGGCATCAGGGTCAATCTGCTGGAAGGAAAGGACGATGAATTGATCCAGCGTCTGCGCAGCGAAGGCAGCAAGAGCAAGGCCGACCTGCTGGTGCTGGTAGATGCCGCACGGGTCTACCGGGCCCAGGAGCTTGGCTTGTTCCAAACCATCCGCTCCGCCGAACTCAACAAGGACGTGCCTGCCAACCTGCGGGACCCGGCCGGCCGCTGGTTTGCGCTCACCCGCCGGGCACGGCCGGTGATGGTGAACCCAGCCCTGGTCAATCCCAAGTTGATCCGCACCTACGCCGATCTCAGCCGCAGCGAACTCAAGGGCAAGCTCTGCCTGCGCAACCGGGCAAGTGTGTACAACCAATCACTCACAGCCGACGAACTGGTGCGGCGCGGCAAGCCAGCCACCCAGCAATGGATTAAGGGAATGGTAGCCAACGTCAAAGAGCCGCTGTTCACATCTGACACCCCGATGCTGCGCGCCGTCGGCCTGGGCCAATGTGGGGCGGCGATCGCGAACCAGTACTACCTGGCCCGCATGTTGCGGGGTGACAATAGGGCTGATCGCGCAGCGGCCGCCAAGGTGAAGGTGGTGTGGCCCAATCCCACCCACATCAACATCACCGCCGGGGGTGTGACCAACAGCGCCAGAAACCCTGAAGGTGCACGCAAGCTGCTGGAATTCCTCGCCTCGCCCAGCTCCGGCGAGGGCTATGCCTCGGCCAACGACGAGTATCCGCTCAAAGGCTGGGGCAACAATCCCACCCTGAAGGCCTTCGGCACGTTCAAGGCGTCATCAGTCTCGATGGAGCAATTGGGGAGGCGCAACCGCGAGGCGGTGGAGCTGATGGCACAAGCTGGCTGGAAATAGGGCCTGGAGGCGATTTCGATTTTGATGCAGACGGCAGCTACCAGCCCTGCAGCCGCCAGTGCTCCACCGCCCCGCGCGAGCCGCTGGATTCTGGTGGGCGGGGTTGTGTTGGTGAGCCTGCTGGCCCTGGCCCCCCTGCTCAGCTTGCTGGGCGGTGCCCTCTTTGGCGAAGGGCCTGGCGGCCTAGCCCTGGGTGTCGATGGGGTTGAGCAGATGCGAGGAACCCTGTTGCTCGTCGCCGGAGAAGGCTTTATCGGGGCCATTTTGGGCACGGCCATCGGCTGGCTCACGGCGGTCTGCCGCTTCCCTGGACGCCGCTGGCTGCGCATCGCCCAGTTGGTGCCTATGGCCTTTCCGGCCTACCTGTTAGCCGCCAGCCTGATCGACTGGGCCAGTTATCGGGGGCTCCGCATCCACGGCCTCGGCTGGGCCGTGCTGCTGCTCACCCTGGCCAACTACAGCTATGTCTTCTTGCTCAGCACCGAAAGCTTCTCCGTCAGTGGCCGGCGGCTGCTCGAGGCCAGTCGCAGCCTGGGTGTAGGGCCCTGGCCCAGCTTCTTTCGGGTGGCGCTACCCATCGCCCTGCCCTCTATCGGCGCTGGTGTGGCCCTCAGCGCCATGGAGGTGGTAAATGAATTGGGCGCCGTGCGCCTGCTGGGGGTGCCCAGCCTCTCGGCCGGAATCCTCGATCGCTGGCAGGTGGATGGCAACCCCCAGGGGGCGGCCCTGCTCTCCTTGGCGGCGCTGGCGATCGTCGCCCTGTTGATCACAGGCGAGCGGCTGCTCCGCCAGCGCAGCCGCCGCTGGAACCTCGAGGGCCGTGACGCTGCCGAACACGTTTGGCAGCTGCGGGGCTGGCGGGCCCTGTTGGCCCAGCTGGTGACGGCCCTGCCTCCGCTCTGCGCCCTGGCGATCCCGGTGCTGTGGGTCCAGCAGGGCTGGCAAGCCCTGGCGGCAGAGTCGATCGGGGAACTAGCCCAGCTCGCCAGCCGCAGCCTCGGCTTGGCGCTGCTGGCGACAGGGCTCACCGGGATGGGCGCGCTGCTGCTGGCCATCTGTCGCCGCTGGAGCCCCCAACCCTTCGTGCAGCAGCTCAGCTTCCTAGCCGGCCTGGGCTACGCCATCCCCGGCAGCGTGCTGGCCCTGGGCCTGATTGTGCTGGGAGGACCGCTGGGGTTTAGTCCGGTGCTGCTGCTGCTGTGGGGCTACGGCGACCGCTTCATGGCCGTTTCCAAACAGGGGCTTGATGCCGGCCTGGAGCGCATTCCTCCCAGCATCGACGAAACGGCCGCCAGCCTTGGCTGCAACTGGCAGGGGGTGCTCCGCCGCATTCACCTGCCGCTCCTGAGGGGCCCGCTGCTGGTGGGCAGCCTGCTGGTGTTTGTCGATGTGGTGAAGGAACTGCCGATCACGCTGGCCCTGCGTCCCTTCGACTTCGACACCCTGGCGGTGCGGGTGTTTCAGTACGCCAGCGATGAACGGGTGGGGGCAGCCATGGCCCCGGCGCTACTGATCATGGCGCTTGGCTTGGTTGCAGCCCTCGCCCTGGTGCCGACGCTTGAGCGGCGGGACTGAAGCCCAGACCCTCCAAATCCCTCGTCGTATCTACCCTTAATCCCGGCCACAGCGGCACTTGCCGCCCTTCCACTTCGAGCATTTGCTTTGCTTGCACCCCTTGTGCTTGTCGGCGCTGGGTCCCCGCTTCCCCAGGGGGGGCGGGGTGTCATGACAGGGGCCAAGGGGTGCGGCCATGCTGGCAACCTCAATCGGAAGCTTGGGATTGGTTCCAGCCTATGGATCGCCCACCCCCCTTGGGCCAGCGTGATGCATCTTTGCGGCCCCTGTTACGGGCCGTTGTGCCATTTGTGACGTCAAGCAATCGGGAGGCCATCGCTACCGTCAGGCCAGTCGCAACTTTGAGCCGATGGAGCAATCCAACATCGCCACCCATGCAGTGGCCACCGGTCCGGCCGGCCGGGCCATGGCCCAACCGATGGACGCCAGCTTGCTGGAGGGATTGCAACAGCACCTCACTATGGAACGCCAGGCCAGTGCGACCTATTGGGCCATGGCGATCTGGTTTGGCGAGCGGGAGCTGCGGGGCTTCTGCGAATACCTCAAAGGGGAAGCCGGCAATGAGCAACAACATGCCGCCCAGCTGGCCGACTACCTGCTGGCCCGCGGCCAGACCGTATCTCTTGAGGCGTTAGCCGCGCCTCGGCAGCAATGGCGCAATGCCGAAGAGATCTTTGCTGCCATTTTCCAGTTGGAAGCCGACGTCACCAGCTCGTTGCAACAGCTCTACGTCATGGCGGAGCGGGCCTCAGATGTGCGCTCCACCGTGTTCCTCGATCCAATGGTGCAGGGTCAGATCGCTTCCGAACATGAGGCCGCCCACCTGCTCGGCCGGATCCGTTTTGCCCAGGCCAACCCTGCGGCCATGCTGGTGATCGATGGCGAACTGAGCGAGGGCAAACATGCCCCAGCTTCGCTGGCCTAATTCAGCAGGCCAGGGGTCGGCGGGTCAGCTCATCGAGGAAGGCGACGGCAAGATTGTCCCGCACGGCCCTAGTGCGGGACAGCTGCTTGGCGCTGGCCTGGAGCTCCAGGCGGCGACCCTGCAGCAGCTGGAGCTCCTGCTGCAGGCGGCGCACCAAACCCTCCTCGCGGCAGCGGCCGATGTCAGCGACCACCTGCCGGGCGCGGCAACGTAACCGCTCTGCTTCCCGGCAGAGGCTGGCGACCAGGCTCTCCGATGCTGGGGAGCTGCTTGGGGGGATCGGACTGGGCATGGCAGAACTCAGGCCGCAGCCAGGGGAGCCGTTTCAATCAATTCCGGTGCCAGGCGCATGCCGGCTTCGCCGACGGGGGCCTCGATCAGCCGGGCCTGGCGGATGCGGGAAATCAACCGGGTGGTGGTCACCCGGGTGGTGCCGATCAGTTCACCGATGCGCTCGTGGGTGAGGCGGAAGGGCAGATCGCACCAACTGCCACAACGGCGCCCCAAGCGGCGAACCAGTAGCCCGAACAGGGCATGCAGGCGCTGCTCGGCGCTGCCCAGGTGGCGGATACGCAGAAGCTGCAGGGTCCATTCGTTCACGGCATCAAACCCTTCACCCTGACGGGGTTCGGCATCGCTGCGGAAGCTCAGGGCAGTGAGGGCCTCGACGCAGACGCCCTCACTGCAGAGGCGATCCGTACAGAGCTGGTCGCCGGCCTGCAGGAAGGCGAGGGTCATGCCCTCTGTCTCCTCACAGGGGCAGTAGACGCGGGCCACCCCATCGAGCACCTCGATGCAGCTGCCACTCGGCCGGCGAGCCGGATCCAGCAGCACGGTCTGACCTGCCGGCATGCGCACGGCGGCAACGGGATCGTCGGGAAGGAAGCGAAAACTCATGGCCGAGGGGAGGGGGCTTATTGCGAATGACTCGCAACCTAAACAAGCACCCGCCCCTTTTGCAAGCGATTCTCAATAACAACTGTCAATTGCAACCAGGCTTGGTGCGGGCGCGGCGCCCCGGTTCGGCGGCACAAAAGCCCCAAAGATGGAGCCATAGCTGGCTAAAACCAGTCACTAATTGCGTTTTTTGCCAACTTTTGCTGCCAGGGCAACATCATGTTGCAGCAGATCCATGCTTTGTGGCCCTACGCAACAGGCCGCTGCCAAATAGCTTCGCCCTGGTCAAGATATGGTTGTTTCCCACCAATGCTGGGGAGTACTAATTCATGGTGAACCGCAAGATTCTGGCCAGCTGGCCCTGCCGCCGGATCGGCCTACTGGCCGCAGCTGCAGCCGCCTTAGCTGCAAACGGTTTAGCTGCAACCGCCATAGCTGCAGCTCCCGCCCTGGCCCAGTCGGGCACGCTGTACAAACTAGACACCAAGTGCAGCGTCAAGGGTGGGGCACCCCAGGCTTGCGTCATTGAGGCCGTCAACGAGGGCAGCGCCACCCTCTACCGCCACATCATCGGCAAAACCGTGGAGACGATCCGCGTCACCGACAGCCCCGTGCGGATGAGTGCCTGGGTCGAGAGCACCAAAACCTGGAAAAACCTAGACAACGCAGCGGCGCTCTTTTCCACCAACACGATCTGCTTCAACGGTCGGGATCTCTGTGCCGTCAACCCCAACTACCTCAACAGCGTTCGGGAAGATCGTCCCGACGCCACCGCCGGCCGGGATCTGATCAAGGTGCAGTTTGGCGCCGACGGCCGGATCAACCTCACCTGCTACGACGACGGCTGCAAGGGGATCGGCCAATGAGAAACTCCCTAAACGGCCCCCTGGCAGGATTCGGCCTGGTGTTGGCCGGTGCGATGACCGGTGTGATGACAGGTGTAATGGCCCTGCCCATGGGGGTAGCCCTGGCCTTTGAGCGCCCCTTGGCGGAGAACAGCACCGCCGCCCTGTTCGACCAACTGGTGGCTCGCGGCGGCGGTGGCGCCGGCGGACGCGCTGGCGGAGGTGGTGGCGGACGCTTGGGTGGCGGCGGTGGTGGTGGCGGTGGCGGCCGAAAGGCCGGCGGCCACAGCGGCTTCAGCAACGGCGGCCCCGGACTTACCCGCGGCTCCACCAAGCCCGCAGGGGGCTGGAGCAAAAGGGCCCAAATGGGCGGGGGCCTTGCCGGGGGCGGCGGACCATCCCTCAATCGCACCGCAGCAGCGGCACGCCCCGCAGCGGGGTCTCGCCCCGGCGGCTCGATCGGCAGCGGTAACCGCATGGCCACTCGGGACAAACCCGCAACCCGCGACCTGAACCGGGATGTGAACAGGAACGTGAACAGGGATGTCAATCGCAACGTAAACCGCGATATCAATCGGAACTGGAGCCGCAACGTCAACCGCGTCAACACCTATCCCGGCTGGGCCCGGCCCGGTTGGGGCGTGGCTCGGCCCTGGAACCACGGCTGGTATGGCGGCTGGAGCACCCCTCCCAGCTGGGGTTGGTGGGGCGCTAGGGCTGCAACCTGGGGAATTGCCAGCCTGACCACCGCAGCCATCATTAACGACGCAGTCAGCAACGCCATTGACGACCACAATGACTACATCGTTGTGGCCAACACGAACTACGAGTTGCTCTACGGAACGGTCCAACCGACGAGCAGCGATTCGGTCAGCTTCGTGATCAAGGTGGACGGCTCTGAGTACCAGCTCAATGCCAACTGCAACCGCGGCACCATCAATGGCCAGGACCCCAGCAGTGCCGCTGAAGCCGAGCTGCTCAATGCCGCTTGCCAGGTGGCCTACGGGTCGGCCTGAGGTTGCCACGCCGGGCGCAAGGCCCTGATGCTCCAGGGCCCGCGGCAAACTCCGCGGGCTTTTTTGTAGGTCAAAATCCAGCCAATCATCGCCGCAGAAACTCTTGAGCCGCTTCCTAGTTCGCCCAAGCCACCGACTATCAATGCAAGCCAAGTTATTGCGCTTTTCGCAAAGTTCTGCGTTATCTGCAGCTGCCTGCCTCTGCATCGCAGCTACCCCTGCCAAGGCCGAGCCCTGGCGCAGCAGTGTCGAGCTCTATGGGCCAGTGCCCCTGAGGCTCGACACCACAACCACGGTTGTAACCCAAAACAACCGCAGCGTGACCACCGAGGCCGTGCTGAACCTGGGCCAGGTTCTCGACAATCTCCAGTGGATCACGGCTGTGCGAGGCAGTGTGGAAAAGGGTCGCTGGGGTGTGCTCACCGACCTGAGCTACACCAAGCTCGGCCAGGAGGATGGGGCCACCACCCCCAACGGCTTGCTCACCGGCCGGGCGAATGTGAATGTCAGCCAGGGCATCTACGACCTGGCACTGCGCTATCGCTTTGGGGAGCCAGAGGCGGCGGTGGGCACACCCGGACAATTCAGCCTGATCCCCTACGCCGGCATTCGCGTCATTGATGCCCAAATGGATGTCGCTGCCCAGGTTGATCTGGGCAACATTCTCAGCGTTCAACGACAGGGCAACTTCGGCCGCACCTGGGCCCAACCCCTGCTGGGCACCCAGGCCAGCCTGTTTCTCTCACCGCGGCTGCGGGCCTTTGCCCGCGCTGATATCGGTGGCTTCGGGCTGGGCGGCGCCAAAGATCTCTCCGGCAATGCCCAGATCGGCCTGGGCTACGCGGTGGGCAACAGCACCGATCTGAACATTTCCTGGCGCTATTTCGGGCTTGATTACAATAATGGCAGCAATCCAGACAGTGGCTTCAGCAGCTACCAGAATGGCTTGGAAATTGGTTTGAAATTCTTCTTCTGATCCCCATGGCCCTAGAGCAACATCAACTCTGAGTGATATCCAAACTCTGAGTGATATCCAAGCCAGGCGGCCTGACGATGCAGCGGAAGCCCATGTGGCTGGTGCTGGTGTCGATCCCCTGGGCCATACGGGCCGCAGGCCGGTAGCGACGGCAATAGCTGGGGGAACAGAGAAAGGAGCCGCCTTTCACCACCTTGCGCGGCGCAGCGCCGTGCTGGGAGCCGGGGTCGATGCTTGCCTGCTTGCGGGCGCTCTGGGCCTCGGCGCAGCACCCGGCCGGCCCTGGCTGATGGGGGCCGTACCAGCTGTCGGTCCATTCCCAAACGTTGCCGATCATGTCCACCAGGCCGTAGCCGTTGGCGGGGAACGCGCCTACCGGCGAGGTGAGCTCCCAGCCATCCAGGCAGCTGTTGTGATGGGGGAAGTCACCCTGAAAGGTGTTGGCCACAGGCACTCCGCCGGGATGGAGTTCGTCGCCCCAGGCAAATTCGCAACCCTCCCGGCCGCCCCAGGCGGCCCGCTCCCACTCCTCCTCCGTGGGCAGTTGCTTACCGATCCAGCTGGCGTAGGCCGCTGCATCGGCGTGGGCCACATGCACCACCGGGTGCTGGCCGCGGCCCTTGATTGAGCTGCCGGGGCCCTCGGGATGGCGCCAGCTGGCCCCGGGCACGTACTGCCACCAGCTGTAGTGGTTGGCCTGCCCTACGGGTTCGGCCGGTGGCAGGAACACGATCGAGGCCGGTTGCAGCTGGGCCGGATCTGCATCGGGGTAGAGGGCCGAATCAGCGAAGCTCTCAGCCAGGGTTCGGTAGCTGGTGGCCTTCACAAACTTCAGGAACTGGGCATTGGTGACCGGGGCCCGATCGATCCAGAACCCAGCCAGCTCCACCCCGTGGGCCGGCGCTTCCTCCGGATAGTGCTGGTCAGAGCCCATCCAAAAAGAGCCCCCCGGAATCCACACCATGCCGGATGCCGGGGGCCGCTTCGAGGCCATGGATCAGGCAGCGCCGCTGGCAGCCTGTTCGAGTTTTTCCATCACCCGCTCCAGGGAGAAGCTGGCCGCCTTCTGGCGGGGTGGGAACTCCACAAAGGTTTTGAGGAACTCGCCCACATAGGTCTGGGCCGGAACCAGGAGGAAGATGTGATCAAACATCCAATCCCAGTAGGTGTTGGAGGTGATGTCGGCCCGCTCGTAGGGATCGGTGAGCAGGTTGAAGATCTTGGGCACCCGCAGCTCCACGAAGGGCTCGGCCCAGATCTGGCAAGTTCCCTGCTCGCGCTGCTCCTTGAACACAAACTTCCAGTTGTCGTAGCGCAGACCCACCAGGTCGCCGTCGTCGGAAAAATAGAAGAACTCCTTGCGGGGGCTCTTGTCCGCCTTGCCCGTCCAGTAGTCGAGCATGTTGTAGCCATCCAGATGGATGCGGAACGTTTTGTTCCCCACCTGGTATCCCGTGAGTAGTTTCTGATTGATCTCCGGGTCGCCGGCAGCTGCCAATAGCGTCGGCAACCAGTCGAGGTGGCTGCAGATGCCGGTGATGTTGGTGCCGGCTGGAATCTTGCCGGGCCAGCGCACCAGGGCCGGCACCCGATAAGCCCCCTCCCAGTTGGTGTTCTTTTCGCTGCGGAAGGGCGTCATGCCGGCATCGGGCCAGCTGTTCATGTGGGGGCCGTTGTCGGTGCCGTACATCACGATCGTGTCGTCGGTGACGCCGAGCTCATCGAGCAGGTCGAGCATTTCGCCGATGCATTCGTCGTGATAGATCATCACGTCGTGATATTCCGACTGCCAGCGGCCGCTGCGGCCCACATCCTGGGCACGCGCGTAGGTGCGGAAGTGCATGTGGGTGGTGTTGAACCACACGAAGAAGGGCTCCCCAGACGCCACCGCATCCCGGATGAAGCGCTTGGCTTCGGCCATAAATTCATCATCGGCGGTTTCCATCCGCTTGCGGGTGAGCGCTCCGGTGCTCTCAATCCGCTGGCTGCCATCGCCATTGGCCCAGCAGTGCAGCACGCCGCGGGGGGCGAAGCGCTTGCGGAAATTAGGAAACTCAGGATCATCCTCCTTGGGGTAATCGCGCAGTTCCGGCTCTTCCTCGGCATTGAGGTGGTAGAGGTTGCCGAAGAACTCATCAAAGCCGTGCATCGTCGGCAGATGCTCGTCGCGATCGCCGAAGTGGTTCTTGCCGAACTGGCCAGTGCGATAACCCTGGGGCTTGAGCAGCTCGGCGATGGTGGGATCTTCGTCCTTGAAGCCCTGCTCGGCGCCCGGCAGGCCCACCTTGGAGAGGCCGGTGCGGAAGACGCTCTGCCCGCTGATGAAGGCGGCGCGACCGGCGGTGCAGCTCTGCTCGGCGTAGTAGTGGACAAACTTGGCGCCTTCCTTGGCCACCCGGTCGATATTGGGGGTCTGGTACCCCATCAGCCCGTGGCTGTAGCAACTCAGATTGCTCTGGCCGATGTCATCGCCCCAGAGGATGAGGATGTTGGGCTTTCCGTTCGGCATGGGTGGGAAGGGGGCAACTGCACCTGCTTTCAGGATGGGTAGGGGGGGCTCCCCAGGGCGGGGAATCAATGCACTTCTTCACATGCACTTGGCGTCCTAGCCCTATATTCCTCAAGGATATTTGCGCAAAAATAAAAAATCAGCGCAAAGTGCAAACCAGGCCTGCAAGTAAGAGCCCCGCAAGTCAGGCCCGCAAGCTGGCCTGCCAGCGCAGGAAAGGAATGGATAAAAGAATTGTTATGATCAAATATATTATAATTCCCAGCTTCACTGCCGGCAGCTCGGGGGCATGGATTGAAGCCAGCAAAAGGGCCAGGCCGGGATTGCGCATCGAGGTAACCAGGGCGAGGGTGACCCCCAGGCAGGGATCTCGGTTTGTCAGGCCATAGCCCAAAGCCAGGCTGATCAACACCAAAGCCGCCATCACCGGCAGGGCAATCAGATTGGCGCCTACATAGGTAACCAAAAGCGGGGCCGTTTTCCAAAGCACCACCAACACGAGCAGTAGCAGCAACCCATTAGCAACGCGATCGAGGGGGTTCTCCAGTCGGCTTGCCCACCTAGGCGCGAAGCTCCTAAATAACAAGCCCAACAACAGGGGCAGCAGCTGAACCAGGGCCACCTGCGCGGCTACGTGGTGCGACTGAACCTGCCAACCCTCGACTCCAAAGATGCGGGTGAAGCCGCTCGCCAGCAGGGGAATGGTGATGATCGCCGCCAGGGCTGCGGCCACCTGGAGCAGGGCGGCCAGGATGCGATCGCCCCCCTGCTTGCCTGCCTTTCGCATCAGCAGGGGGGCACTGGGGCAAACAGCCATCAGAGCGATAGAAAATCGAGCCGGCTGGGAGAGGGCCATGGTTGGTGGCAACAACAGCAGCAAAGCTGCTGCAACTGGCACGAGCAGGCAGGTGCCGACTAGGCCCCGCAGCAGCAGACCCCGGTGCTGCTGCCAGCGACTTAAGCCATCGAGGGGCAGCCCCACCCCCAGGGCAAACATGATCGCGAACAGGGTTGCAGAAACCAGCAGGGGCGGGGATTGAGCCATCGGAGCAAGGCGCTTAACAGCAGATCAAAAAAGAGCCAGGTGGCTGGGGCCTAGCTGCCGGCGCGGGCAGCAATAAGCCCCAGTGCCAGCACCCCGATCAAAGTGAGCATCACAGCTGTGGCAGCAGCTATCTGGGGCTTGTCTCGGTAGATGTAGTCGTCTTGTTGTAGACGGCGCAACTCGAGGCGGTATTGCACCGTGGCTCCCGCCATGGCGAGAATCCCCGTGATTGTGAAAGCCGCAGCCACCAACTGCACCCCCCACTCCACCTGGGCACCTTGGCCGCCGCCGCTGCGATCAATTGCTTCGACGATCTTGTCTAAGCCGAAGCCGAAACTGATCAACGACAGACAGGTGCGGATCCAGGCCATCAGGGTGCGCTCGGCCGCATCCCGGTTGCGTTGCTTGGCCAGTTCGTTGGTGAGGTTCATGGGCGCCCCTCCGGGCTCAGGGATCGATGGGATGCTTCAGCCTCCAAATCACGGGCCAAGAACACATTGAGCAAGGTGCGGATCACGGCCACCACGCCCAATTGCACCAAATGGGCACCGGTGGGGGAAGTGGAGGTGGCGACGATGTCGGCCCCGAGCTGAAACTCCAGGGCCATCGCCAACCAGCTGCCGAAGGTGAGCCTCACCGCCTGAAAAGCACTGGGGCCGCGCCGCCGGGCACGCCAGCCCTGCCCTGCTTGGCGCAGGGTGATCAACAAACCGAGCACCACCGTGGCGAGCGAGAAGGCCTCAAGCACGCTGCGCAGGGCCATGGCCAGGGTGGCCAGGCCCTGATCAAAAACAAACAAAAAACTTGGCTCGGAGCTAGGCATCGAGGTCAGCTGGCAAGCATGGGTGCATTCGCTTTCCAAAAGCTAAGGAGCACTGCCGATGCCGGCAGCTGCGCTGACGCTTTTGCGAAATCCTGCGCGAGCCCCTACTCCGCCGCCGCACAGCTGGGACAGAGGGCCCGCACGTTGAGCACGCACTCGAGCAGGCGGAAGCCATGGCCGCCCGCGGCCCGCTCCCCCGCTTGGAGCACCGCAGAATTTTCAAATTCCTCAGTGCGACCACAGCGGACACACACCAGATGGTGATGGTCGCGGTGGGCGTCACTGGCCAGCTCAAAGCGGCGCCCACCCTCGGGCAGCTCCAGCTCCTGCAGCAGCCCCATGGAGCTCAGCAGCCGCAGGGTGCGGTACACCGTGGCCAGCGATACCCGCTCCTCGCTGCGCAGCAGGCGCTGATGCACCTCTTCAGCTCCCAGGTGACTACCTTCACCGATGCGCTCGAACAGGGCCAGCACCCGCTGCCGCTGGGGCGTCAGCCGCTGACCGCGATCGTGCAGGCTGGTGCGCAGGCCATCCCCACTAGCGGGAAGGGTTGGGGGGGGAAGCTGGGCTCCAGGGCTGAGTCGAGCAGTCAAAGCGTGATCCCAGACTTCTCAACAATAGGCGCAGTTGCGAAGAACAGATGCAGTTGCCAAGAGGTGCCATGAGTAAACCCCGGGCCGTCTTTCTAGATGCCCTCAGCTTGGGTCCGGTAGACCTGGCTCCCCTGGAGCGTCATGTCGAGCTGATCTGCTGGCCCAGCACCCCGCTGGAGCTACGCCTGGAGCGGCTGCAGGGAGCCGCGATCGCGATCACCAACAAGATCCGGCTGGATGGGGAGTTGTTGGGGCAACTGCCCCAGCTGCGGCTGATTTGCGCGGCTAGCACCGGCACCGACCAGATCGATGGCCAGGCCTGCAGCGAGCTCGGCATAGCCGTGCGCAATGCAGGTCGCTACAGCACAGCCTCGGTGGTGCAGGTGACCTGGGCATTGATCCTCGAGCTGGTCTGCGATCTGCAAACCCGGCGGAGCCAGGTGCTGCAGGGCGACTGGCAACGCAGCCCAGTTTTTTCGCTGGTGGAGCCGGAATTCAACGAACTCGCCGGCCGCACCCTCACGGTGGTGGGAGCCGGCACCATCGGCCGGGGCGTGGCGGCCGTGGCGGAGGCCTTCGGGATGGAGGTGCGGCTGATCACCAGCCGCAGCAGCGCGGCCGAGCTGGAAGCGGCCCTGCGCCAGGCCGACGTGATCAGCCTGCATGCCCCGCTCACCCCGGCGACCCGGGGCCTGCTCAACGCCGAGCGGCTGAGCTGGTTGAAGCCGTCGGCGGTGCTTGTAAATCTGGGCCGGGGCGGCCTGATCGAGCTGCCGGCACTAGTGGAAGCCCTAAAGCGAGGGGTATTGGCCGGAGCAGCCCTCGACGTGCTCGACCATGAGCCCCCAGGCGCCGAGCTGGAGGCACTTAAAGAAGTGCCAAATCTGATCCTGACCCCCCACATCGGCTGGGCCTCCCGCCAGGCCCGCCAGCGGTTGGTGGCCGCCCTGGCCGAGGCGCTGGAGAGCGAAATCGGGAGCTGGGGATGACAGGCCGCAGCGGGGCACCAACACTGCAGGGAGTTCACGCCCATGCCATGCCCCACTCCCATCCGCGCCTGCTCGGTTGCGTCATTGCCGCGGCCCTGGCGATCGGCGGCGCCTGCCCTGGCCTGGCAGCACCCGCAAACCCCAGCCGGGCCTCCCTACAGGGCGTCACCTTCACGGTGAGCAGCCAGGGGGAGGGCTCGGTGCGCCAGCTCACCATCGGCACCAGCGGCACCACTCGGGCGATTGCCCCGATTCGGCAGGAGATTCTCGGCAGCGTCAGCGGCGTGGAGGTGGCCGACCTCGATGCCAACGGACTGCCCGAGGTGTATGTGTTCATCACCAGTGCCGGCAGCGGCAGCTACGGCTCGGTGGAGGGTTGGGCCCTGAACAAGGGGCGCCGATCGCTCTCCACGATTTACATGCCGGAGCTCAGCGGCAAGGCGGCCCAGGGTTACCAGGGCCACGATGAATTCGCGGTGGTGGAGCTCACCCTGGCCCGCCGATTCCCGATCTACCGCCCTGGCGATAGCAATGCCAAGCCCACTGGGGGCACCCGCCAGATCAGCTACAAGCTCGTGCCGGGAGAGGCGAGCTGGCAGCTAAAACCGGTGCGGGTCGACACGTACTGAGATGGCTGGTGGTGGCTGGAGGCTGCTGGCAGGGGGTTTGCGCGCCACCCTGCTGGGGGCGGCGACCCTGCAGCCCCTGGGTGCCGATGCCAGGGGCGACAGACTGCAGGAAGCCATCGCCGCCTTTGAGCAGCGGGGGTTCGTGATCCGCCGGGAGCATCCGCGGTGCGCCGAGCCCCAGCTCTTTGGGTTGTACGTGCGCGGCCGGCGGGAGGTGGTGGTCTGCCCGAAGGGCAACCAGCTGGAAACCCTGCTGCACGAGGGCTGGCATGGGGTGCAGTCGCTATGCCTGCGCGGCACCCCCCTGGTGGGCAGCGATGCCCTGCTGCGGCAGCTGGGGCGCCGGGATCGCCGCGAGCTGCAGCTGCTCTATCGCCCCAACCAATGGCAACGGGAGGCCGAGGCCCGGGTGATGGCCCGTGAACCCCTGGGCCGCTACCTGGAGGCCCTCGATCGGGCCTGCGCCGCCCCAGCCCCCCAGGCGCCGAAGGCAGACTGAAGAAGCCCCCACCGGCCGCGCGAGCAATGCCCACCCAAGCCGCCGTTCAGGCCTATTACGGCCAGGAGCTCACCGGCACGGCCGACCTCAAAACCAGCGCCTGCTGCGATGCCGATGCGGTGCCGGCCTGGCTGCGGCCGCTGCTGGCCCGGATCCACCCCGATGTGCTGGCGCGCTACTACGGCTGCGGCCTGGTGTGCCCGCCCCTGCTCGAGGGCTGCCGCATCCTCGATCTGGGCTGCGGCACCGGCCGCGACGTCTACGCCCTGGCCCAACTGGTGGGGCCCAGCGGCTCGGTGGTGGGCGTCGACATGACGGCGGAGCAGCTGGCGGTGGCCCGCGAGCACCTGGCCTTCCATGCCGAGCAGTTCGGCTACGCGAATGTGTCGTTCCTGGAGGGCACGATCGAAGCCCTCGAGGCGCTGCCCCTGGAGCCGGGCAGCTTCGATGTGATCGTGAGCAACTGCGTGCTCAACCTCTCCACCAACAAGGCGGCGGTGCTGCGCGGCGTGAAACGGCTGCTCAAGCCCGGCGGGGAGCTGTATTTCTCGGATGTGTACGTCGATCGGCGCCTGCCGGAAGCGGTGCGGCGCGATCCTGTGCTCTACGGCGAGTGCCTGGGCGGAGCCCTCTACTGGAACGACTTCCTGCGCCTCGCCAAGGGCGCCGGCTTCCTTGACCCGCGGCTGGTAAGCGACCGCGAGCTCCGGATCACCGAGCCAGCCCTGGCGCCACTGGTGGGCGAGGCCCGCTTCTATGCCGCCACCTACCGCCTGTTCCAGATCGCCGAGCTGGAAGATGCCTGCGAAGACCATGGCCAGGCGGTGATCTACCGCGGCACGATCCCCCACCACCCCCACCGCTTCGACCTCGATGGCCACCACGCCATCGAGACCGGCCGGGTGTTCCCGGTGTGCGGCAACAGCTTCCGCATGCTGCAGGCGACGCGGTTTGCACCCCACTTCTCCTTCATCGGCGACTTCAGCCGCCACTACGGCCTGTTCCCCGGCTGCGGCAGCAGCCTGCCGTTTACGGGCGGCAGCTCGGGTGAAGGTGAAGGTTCAGGGAGCTGTTGCTGAGACCGCTTTCTGCCGCGGCCCATCCAGCCTGGCCGTGAGCGCCGCCAGCAGGTCAGCGAGCGTCACCACCAGCCGGTAGCTGATCGCAATCGCCAGTAGCGGCGCCTCGGGAATCGCAAAGCCGAGGCGTAACAGCAGCGCAGCTTCGAATACTCCCAGGCCGCCGGGAGCACCCGGCACCACCAGGCCGGCGGTCCAGGCCAGGGCAAAGCCCGCCAGCCAGCCGCCCCAGCTGAGGCTGTAGGAAAGATCAAAGGCCTGCACGCAGCAGGCGAAGCCGCCAAAGCGCAGCAGCACAAACAGGAGCTGGCCCAGCAGCGGCGGCCACGGATAGCCACGGATCGGCGGGGCGGCTGCCGCCTCGACCTCCAGCCCCAGCTCCGAGGCCTTGCGGCGCTCCAGCCGGCCCAGCAGGGGGTTGAGCCAGCGGGGCCAGAGCAAGGCCAAAGGCAGCACGCCGAGCAGGGCCAAGCCGTTCTGCCAGCCACCGGCGGCCACCAGGGCCAGGGCCGCCACCGCCGCCAGCAGGGGATCGAGCAGCACCGCCGCCAGGGCCAGGCCAGCGGAGGCCGGCACGGCCAGCGGGGCCTCCCCACCTCGCAGCAGCTGCACCCGGCTGGTGAGATGCCAGATACCCCCAGGCAGGAACTTGCGCAGGTTGGTTTCGAGATAGGCACGCACCAGCTCGCTCCAGCGGGGGCGCAAGCCCAGCCAACGCAGAATCACGGCCAAGGAAAAGCCGTTGGCCACCAAGCTCAGCAGGCTGACGCCCACCCCCAGCAGCAGCCACAGCCAACCCTGGCCATCCAAGCTGAGCTGGAGCAGCTGGCGGCCATGGCCCACCAGGGCGGCCAGCAGGAAACCGAAGCTCAGCAGGCTGATCCACAGCTTCAGACCGCCGGGCAGGCCCATCCCCCCAGCCCTGACGCGCTGGAGCAGGGAGTGAATCGCGGGCGGCATGCTCAAGGCTGGGAGGGTCACTGCTGGAAACTCACTGCTGGGAGGGGGGCAACTCGGCGTCCAACTGGGCCCGCTGCACAACGGCCCTTACCTGATCGATCCCCAGTTTGTGCTGGCGCGCCAGGGCGACCAGGTCGTCGTGTTCCGCTTTGCTGCGCCAGCGGCCATCGGCCAGCTGGGCCTGCTTGAGCCGCACCGGCCCCAGGGGCGTGGCCAGCTCCAGGCTGCGGCGGGGCAGCACCCAACGGTTCTGGGGCTGCTCCCGCAGTCCCAGGGTGGTGCTGTGCCGCCACCACACCGCACGCAGTGCCTCTGCCTGCTCCGGAGGCAGCAGGGCAGTGAGCAGCTGGCCAGCGCGTCCTTTCTTCATGGCGATTGGCTGGCTGAACACCTCCCAGGCCCCCGCCCACCGCAGCTCCTCGCTCAAGAAGGCCAGATCCTCGGCCGTGGCGTCGTCGATCTGGGCCTGCTGCACCAGCAAGGTCTGCTGGGCTGCGGACTCCCCACCATGCGCCTGGGCCAGGGTGAGCCGCAACAGGTTGGGGCGATCCAGGCTGCGGGAACCCAGGCCCACCCCTACCTGGCAGGGCACATGGGTGGGGTGAAGAGCGAAACGGCTCGCCCAGCAGGCCACCAGCGCCAATCCCGTAGGGGTGGTGAGTTCCCCGGCGGGGAATCCCTGCGCCGAGGCCAGGGGGATCGACCGCAGGCGCGCCAGCTCCAACACCGCTGGCGCCGGCAGGGGCAGGCTGCCGTGGGCCGTTGCCACCACGCCATGGCCCGCCGGCGGTGGCGTGCAGACCAGCTCCTCGACGCGGAAGTGGAGCAGGCCCGCACACACCCCCACCACGTCCACCAGGGCATCGAGGGCACCCACCTCGTGGAAGTGCACCTGCTCAGGGCTATGGCCGTGGACTGCGGCCTCCGCCTGGGCCAGCAGGCCAAACACCTCCAGCACCCGCTGCTTCAGCGGCTCGGGCCAGGGGGCTTCCTGCAGCTGGCGGCGCAGCTCCCCCCAGCGGCGATGGGCCGGCTGGGGCTCCAGGCTGGTGACAGCCAGATGCAGGCCGCGCAGGCCGCCGCTGCGGCGCTCCTCCAGCTCCAGTCGGTAGGCCCCGGCCAGACCCAGGGCCGCCAGCGGAGCATGGATCTCCGCCTCAGGCAGGCCGAGATCCAGCAGGGCAGCCAGCAGCATGTTGCCTGCCAGGCCCGTAGCTGCATCGAGCAGGGCCAGCACCTTCAGGCCCCAACAACCTGGGGGCGGCCCAGGCGGGGGGCTGCTGCCAGCAGGGTTTCGGCCTGGGCCTGGAGCTCATCCTGGCAGCGGCGCAGTTGCTGCTCCACCTCGCGCCGCGCCCGGCGCTGCTCCCGCTGGGCGGTGTCCACGTCGTGGCCGGAGAGGCCCCAGAGCCGGCCCAGCAGGGCCCGATCGTCGCTGCCGCCGACGCTCTGGCCATAGATCAGCTGTTCGGCCACCATGCCCGCCTGCAGCACCCGGCTCCAGCGGCGCAGCTCTTCTGGGGGCAACTTGGCATGGGCCGGGGGCTCCAGCTCGGTGCTGCCACTGGTGTTCAGCCCCGCCCGCAGGCAGGCAAGGGAGCCCACCAGCACCTGGCGCACCGCCATCGCCTCCTGCCGTGCCACCAGCACGTGGCCAGCTTCGTGAATGGCAATCCTGCGCAACCGCAGCTGGCCGCCTGGCAGGGCCTCGGCCAGCACATGGCCGCCACGCCCACCGAAACGGGCCGCATCCAGGGTGAGGCTGCCCAGTCCCAGGGCCACCACCAGGGTGATCCACCAGGGCGAGAGACCCAGGGCCGGCCCCAAAATGGCCGCCAAACTCACCAGGGCAACTGCCAGGCCAGCCGCCAGCGGTTGGCTCATGATCGCCGCCCCCGATCGCCCACCTAGGTAGCCGGCCGACTGACGGCACTGCCCAGGTGCCCACTCTTTTGAGCAGCCCCAGCTTGAACAGCCCCAGCCGGGCGTCCCTTGGCTGCCTTGCCTGCCTTGGCGGAGGCTCCATCCCGACGGCCCTTGCCCCCCCGGGTGCCGCGCTGGGCAACCGGACCAATCACCTCGAAACTTTCCAGCTGCAGGAACTGGTCCGTGCGGCGCAGGTTGAGGGCGACGAAGTGGCGCAGGTGCTCGAGGGGCACCTCACCCTTGAGTTGCAATTTGAAGGGCACCGGGCGGCTGCCATCGGGGCGGGGCATCACACGCACCTTCACCACCAGGTCGCCGGTTTCGGGGCGGGTGTAGATCAGCTCACCTCGCACCGAGAAATAGTCGTCCCCCTCTGGCAGGGCATCGGTTGAGGAGCCAGCTTCCTGGTCTGGAGCGAGGGTGCTTGGCTCCCACACGCCCACCATCTGCAGGTGCAAACCCCCATCCTCCCGGGAGCGGGGATAGACCACCCAGAGGTGGGGCTCCTCCAGGTTGAGGTGACGCCGCATCAAGGTGAGCAGGCGGCCCAGAACCACCGCCTCGAGCTCGGCGCCCTCGGCAGTGCGGATGATCCCCCGGGTGAGCTGCTCCGCGTCTGTCGGCACATAGACACCTCGCACCACGCCTATGGCCCGGTACTGGGTGGGCTCGGTGACCGGAGCGATGGGATGTTCACGCATGGATGGAGTTTAGGTTGCCTCGGTTAAGGCGCTAGGTGCAAAGAGGGCGGGGCAGACTGGCTGGCAACCCCAACCCCTGCGCCAATGACGCCCGCTGCCAACCGCTCCGGGATCTGGAAGGGAATCGCCGCGGCCGCCTTAGGGCTGACTTGCATCGCCGGCGGCTGGTGGCTGGGCCAACTGCAGAACGGCGCGGGCAACACGAATCAAGCGCGGCTCTCCCTGGAGAGGCAGGCCTCCGCTCTGCAACAGCAGCTCAACCTGGGCCAAGCCAGCCCGGCCGACCAACAGCGGCTACTGGAGCTGCTGGTCGGCCTGGATCGCAAGCCTGAGGCCACGGTTTTGCTCGAACGGCTGGCCGATCAGCAACCCCAAAAGTGGCCCCTGAGGCTGCTGCTGGCCGAACTGCGGCGCGACCAACAGGATCGCAGCGGCGCCGAACGGGAGCTGCGCCAGCTGCTCAACCTGCGCCCAGACCAGATCGAGGGCCTGCAGCTGCTGGCCCTGCTCCAACTGGAAACCGGCCGCAGCGCCCAGGCCCAGAAGCAGCTCGAAGCAGCCCTGAGCCGGGCCAGCAAGCCCCAGCTCAAACCCCAGGCCCTGGCCATCGGCCTCCTGCTGGCCAACGTGCTGCAGAAAAGTGGTCGGCCCGCCCAGGCGGATTCAGTGCTGCTGAAGCTCACCGCCGACTTCCCGACCGATCAGCGGCCCCTGCTGGCCCGCGCCCTGCTGCAACAGGAAGGGGGCAACCCCAAAGGGGCCCAACAATCATTGGCCCAAGCGCGCAGCCGCGGGCCGGGTCCAAGCGATCCCCGCCTGGATCAGGTGGCCGCAGAGTGGGGGCTGGCCCCTCTCAGGGGGACTTCACCGTCGCAGCCGGAGAAGCAGATTGGGAATTGAAATCCCTAAGCGCCGCATCAACCGCGTCACCCGGCTGGGTGGCGTCGTCGAGGGAGCTGGCCTTGCGCAACTTATTCATCAATTCGATCGGGTTGGCTGAGTCCATTAGCGATCCGCTCCGGGTGGGTCCGGTGCCGTAGTCGAGTTCCCTTTCCTGCTGGGGGCTGCTGATCGTTTGGCCGTAGCCCTTCTGCTGGGCCCTGGCCGGCGCTCCCCCCGCCGCCATCCCGGCAAGCAGGGCCGCACCGCTGAGGGCTATCAAGATTCTGGGGCGGATCAGGATTCTGGGGCTGGCCAGGGCAATTGCAGGCATGGTGAATTCGGTCCAGCTTGCGCAGATACTCAGCCTAGTTGCTTCCTCCACAGGCCATGCGGATCGCCACCTGGAACGTCAACTCCGTGCGCACCCGCCTCGACCAGGTGCTGGCCTGGCTGCAGCAGGAACGGCCCGAGGTGCTCTGCCTGCAGGAAACCAAGGTGACCGACGAGCTGTTTCCCCTGGAGGCCTTCGAGGGCCTGGGCTACGCCACGGCGATCAGCGGCCAGAAGGCCTACAACGGCGTCGCCATCCTCAGCCGCCTGCCCCTCGAAGACGTGCAGATCGGCTTTGACGCGCTGCTGCCCCACGACCCGGAATCGCCTGGCCTCAGTGAGCAGAAACGGGTGATCAGCGCCCTCATTGACGGCATCCGGGTGCTGAACCTCTACGTGCCCAACGGCAGCTCCCTCAAGAGCGAGAAGTACCCCTACAAACTCGAGTGGCTGGCCTGCCTGGGCCGCTACCTGGAAATTCAGGCCCAGCAGGGCGATCCCCTCTGCATGGTGGGCGACTTCAACATTGGTCTGGAAAGCCGCGACCTCCCCGATCCCGAGCGCCTCACAGGCGGCATCATGGCTAGCCCGGCCGAGCGCGAAGCCCTCAAGGCCGCCCTGGGTGAGCGGCTCAGCGATGTGTTCAGGGTGTTCGAGCCCGCCAGCGGCCACTGGAGCTGGTGGGACTACCGCAGCGGGGCCTGGGACAGGGATCGGGGCTGGCGCATCGACCACACCTACCTCTGCCAAGAGCTGCTCGACTGCGCCACCGGCTGCGTGATCCACAAGGCCACACGGGGCAATGAGCAACCCAGCGACCATGCGCCGGTGGTGGTGAACCTGGTGTGGCCTCCAGCCCAGGACGAGAACGGGCCCGAAGAGAACTTCTGAAAATGGTGTTTGCTGAGAGCTAAAACACCACCGCACCCTCAGGCAGGGGCTTGCCCTGCTGCCGGAGGACGGTCTGGCGCCGCGCCGATTCGCCGCAACTGCTGGGCGTGGGGAAGATCTTGCCGGGATTGGCCAGGCCGCAGGGATCAAATGCCTTGCGCACCAGCTGCATCGTGGCCAGGTCGTCGGGGCCGTACATCCAGTCGAGGTAACAGCGCTTGTCGGAGCCCACGCCGTGCTCGCCGGTAATGCTGCCGCCCACATCCACGCACAGCCTCAATATGGCTGCGCCCAGGGCCTGTACCCGCTCCTGCACGCCCGGCTCCCTGGCGGAATAGAGGATCAGGGGATGGAGGTTGCCGTCACCGGCATGGAACACGTTGGCCACCGGCATGCCGTGGCTGGCGCTGAGCTCTTCGATCGCAGCCAGCACCCGGGGCAGGCTGCTGCGCGGCACCACCCCATCCTGCAGGTAGTAGTTGGGAAAGCGGCGACCGAGAGCGGAGATGGCCGACTTGCGGCCCTTCCAGAGCAGGTTTCGTTCCTGTTCATCGGTGGCCTGGCGCATCGTGCGCGCGCCCGCTTGCTGGCAGAGAGCACTGACGAGCTCCACCGAGGCGGACACCTCCCGCTCCTGGCCATCCAGCTCGATCAGCAGCAGCGCCGCCGCATCGCGGGGGTATTCATCCACCCCGAAATAGTCATCCACCGCCTCGATTGTGAGGCGATCCATCATCTCCATGCCGGAGGGCAGCACCCCGGCCGCTGTGACCAGCCGCACCGCCTCACCTGCCGCCTCCATCGAGCTGAAATCAGCCAGCAACACCGCCACGCTCTGGGGCGCCCGCAGCAGCCGCAAGGTGATCGCCGTGGCGATGCCGAGGGTGCCCTCACTGCCGATGAAGGTGCCGCGCAGGTCGAGCTCGGCGGTTTCCTCGAGCTCACTGCCGAGCGTGGTCACCGTGCCGTCGGGCAGCACCACCTCCATGCCAAGCACATGGTTACTGGTGACGCCGTACTTGAGGCAGTGCACCCCGCCGGAGTTTTCAGCCACGTTGCCGCCGATGCTGCAGGCCACCTGGCTGGAGGGGTCGGGGGCGTAATAGAAGCCATCACCAGCCACCGCCCGGGTCACCCAGCTGTTGATCACGCCGGGCTGCACGGTGATGCGCCGGTTTTCCAGATCCACCGCCAGCACCTGGCGCATGCGGCTGGTGACGATCACCAGGGCATCGGTTTCAGCCACCGCTCCGCCGGAGAGCCCCGTGCCGCTGCCCCGGGCCACAAACGGCACCTCCAGCTCGTGGCACAACCGCACCACGGCGGCCACCTGCTCCGTGCTCTCAGGCAACACCACCAAACGGGGCTGGTGGCGTTTCAGGGTGAGCCCATCGCAGTCGTAGGCCAACAACTCCTGGCGGGCCGACACCACGGCAGGGGCTGGCAACAACCGCCGCAGTTGCCGCTCCAACTCTGGCCAGTTGACGCCCAAAGCACCCTTGGCATTCCAGCTGAACTTACCGGAATCGACAGGGTCCGGTTTTGAGTCAGGATGGAAGACGGTTTTCTACCTCTGCGGATTCCGCTTTGACCTCGGCTGCCACCTCCGCTCCGGCTTCGGGTTCTGCCCTGAACACCACCCGTTCCCAGGAGATCTTCCACGCTGCCCAAACCCTGATGCCCGGTGGCGTCAGCTCCCCGGTACGGGCGTTCAAGTCGGTCGGCGGCCAGCCGATCGTGTTCGACCGGGTCAAGGGCGCCTACGCCTGGGACGTGGACGGCAATCGCTACATCGATTACATCGGCAGCTGGGGCCCCGCCATCTGCGGCCATGCCCACCCTGAAGTGATCGCCGCCCTGCACGAGGCCGTTGACAAGGGCACCAGTTTCGGAGCCCCCTGTGCCCTCGAAAACACCCTCGCCGAGATGGTGATCGAAGCGGTGCCATCCGTTGAGATGGTGCGCTTCGTCAATTCCGGCACCGAGGCCTGCATGTCGGTGCTGCGCCTGATGCGGGCCTTCACCGGCCGCGAAAAGATCATCAAGTTTGAAGGCTGCTACCACGGCCACGCCGACATGTTTCTGGTGAAGGCAGGCTCCGGGGTGGCCACCCTGGGGCTGCCCGATTCCCCCGGCGTGCCCCGCAGCACCGCCGCCAGCACCCTTACCGCCCCCTACAACGACCTGGAGGCCGTCAAGCAACTCTTCGCCGAGAACCCGGGCGAAATTGCCGGGGTAATCCTCGAGCCGGTGGTGGGCAATGCCGGCTTCATCACGCCGGAGCCCGGTTTTCTCGAGGGCATCCGCGAGCTCACCAAGGACAACGGCGCCCTGCTGGTGTTCGATGAAGTCATGACCGGCTTCCGGATCAGCTACGGCGGAGCCCAGGCGAAATTCGGCATCCGCCCCGACCTCACCACCATGGGCAAGGTGATCGGTGGGGGCCTGCCAGTGGGGGCCTACGGCGGCCGCGCAGACATCATGGCCATGGTGGCCCCGGCCGGGCCCATGTATCAGGCCGGCACCCTCAGCGGCAACCCCCTGGCGATGACCGCCGGCATCAAGACCCTGGAGCTGCTCAAGCAGAGCGGCACCTACGAGCGGCTCGATGCCATCACCAAGCGGTTGGTAGGCGGCATCCTCGAGGCTGGCCGAGCCGCTGGCCTGCCGATCTGCGGCGGCTCGATCAGCGCCATGTTTGGCTTCTTCCTGTGCGAGGGGCCGGTGCACAATTTCGAGGCGGCCAAGGCGGCCGATACGGTTCGCTTCGGCAAGCTGCACCGGGCCATGCTCGAGCGCGGCATCTACCTGGCCCCAAGCGCCTTCGAAGCTGGCTTCACCTCCCTGGCCCACTCCGACGCCGACATCGACGCCACCATTGCCGCATTCCGGGACAGCTTTGCGGCGGTGGCCTGAGCCCAGCCCCCATGAAGCGTCGTCTTGCCTCCAGCCTGGCCGCCCTGCTCTCTGCTGCTGCTGCACTCAGCGCCTGCCAGGGCTCAGACGATCAGGGGCCGGTCAATCTCAGCAAGGGGGTTCCCGTTGGGGCCGTATTGGCCCTCACCGGCAATGCCAACGTCTACGGCCAGGACCAGAAAATCGGCATCGAGCTCTCCCTGGCAGCCCTCAATGGCGCCGGCGGCGTTAACGGCAAACCCCTATTCCTAAACATCGAAGACGGGGGCAGTGCCGCGCCCAGTGCCAACGCTGCCTTCACCTTGCAGATCAACCGGGGCATGCTTGCCCTGATCGGCCCCACCCTCTCCCAGCAAGCATTTTCGGCCGATCCAATCGCCCAGCGGCGGGGCGTACCGGTGGTGGCTCCCTCGAATACCGCCACCGGCATTCCGGAGATCGGCCATTTCATTAGCCGGGTTTCAGCCCAGAGCTCGGTGATCGCGCCCCTCTCGATTGCCAAGGCCCTGCAACTCAACCCAGGCATCCGCCGGGCAGCGGTGTTTTACGCCCAAGACGATGCATACAGCACCGCCGAGACGGTGATCTTCCAGCAGGCCCTCACAGCCAAGGGCCTCAAGCCAGTCACGGTGCAACGCACCCAGCTAAACGACCAAGACTTCCAGAGCCAGATCACCGCCGCCCTAAATCAGAAGCCCGATCTGGTGGTGCTGTCGCTGCAGGCCATGGATGGCGGCAATCTGATCCGCCAGCTGCGGGAGCTCGGTTACCGCGGCGCGATCGTGGTGGGCAATGGCATGAACACTCCAAACATCTACCCGATCTGCCAGAAGTATTGCGACGGCATCTTGATCGCCCAGGCCTACAGCCCGGAGCTGGCCACGCCCGCCAACCAACGCTTTACCGCCGCCTTCGCTGCAGCCCAGGCCCGCAATCCCAAGGTCAGCCCGATCCCACCCCAGCTCACCGCCCAGGCCTATACAGCCATGCAGGTGATCGGCGAAGCGCTCGCCCGCCTCGATCGCAGCCAACCGCTCCAGGGCCTCCCGCTGGCCCAGGCCCGCAAGGCCCTGATGGCTGAAATCCTCGGCGGCACCTACCAAACCCCCCTTGGTGAAATCCGCTTCACCCCCGAGGGCGAGGTGATCCAAAAGAACTTTTTTGTGGCCAAGGTGCGCATGAATCCAGATGGCAAGAGCGGTCGTTTTACCCTGCTGCCTTAATTCCATATCTATCCCTTGACCATTCCCCCCACCAGATCGGCCCCGTTCTACTTCACAGCTCTGGCACTTGGTCTTAGTGGGGCTTGCGCAATCCTGGTGGGCTGCCAACCGGCAAGTCGTCCTACTTCAGGCAATCAAACCCTAACGCTGGGTGCAGTGGTCGCTCTCACTGGCAATGCCAGCCTGATTGGCCAGGACCAGCGCATCGGCTTGGAACTGGCCGAGAGCGAATTCGGTGGTAGCACCCCTGCCCTGAGCGTGCGACTGGAGGATGGTGGCTCCGACGAGCAGACCGCCACCACGGCCTTTCGGCGCTTGCTGCAGCAACCGGTGGTCGCCTTGATCGGCCCCTCCCTCTCCCAGCAGGCTTTCGCCGTGAATCCCATCGCCGATCCCGCCGGCGTGCCAGTGCTTGGTGCCTCCAACACGGCCATCGGCATTCCCCAGATCGGCCCCTTCGTCTCGAGAATCTCAGCCCCCGTGTCCAAGGTGGCGCCCCTGTCGATTCAGGCAGCCAAGCGTCTCAACCCCAAGCTGGAACGGGTGGCCGTCTTCTTCGCCCAAGACGATGCCTACAGCACCTCGGAAACCAAGATCTTCCAAAAGAGTATCCAGGGGCTGGGGCTGAAGCTGGTTACCGTGCAGCGCACCAGCACGGCTGACATTGATTTTCAGAAGCCGATTGCCGACACGCTGCAGACCAGACCCGATCTGATCGTGATTTCAGCCCTTCCCAATGATGGGGGCAACCTGGTGCGCCAGCTGCGGGAGATGGGCTACGCAGGCCTGATTGCAGCGGGAAACGGCATGAATTCCCCGAACATCTATTCGGTGTGCCAACGCTATTGCGACGGTCTGTTGATTGCCCAGGCCTACAGCCCTGAGGCCAAAACGGCCGTCAACCGTCGCTTTGTGCAGCTCTATCAAAAACAGCGTGGAGGCACGGCACCCCCGCAGTTCACGGCCCAGGCCTACGCCGCCATGCAGGTGATCCACGAGGCCCTGACCCGCCTCGACCGGCAAGAATCCCTCAGAAGTCAGAGCCGGAACCAGGCCCTGGCAACCATGGCCTTGCCGGAACTGCGCCGCGCCCTCAACACAATCCTGCTCCAGGGCACCTACGACACGCCCCTGGGTGAAATCCGCTTCACGCCGGAAGGAGAAGTGATCCAGAAGGATTTCTACGTGGCCCGCGTGAAGATGGACGCAAAAGGCAAAACCGGGCGCTTTGCGCTGCTGCCCAACCCATCGCCTGCCACCCCCTAGACCCAGAGCGCATGGAAGCCCTACTGCAACTTTTGTTTAACGGTCTCTCGGTTGGGGCGGTCTATGCCCTGTTTGCCCTGGGCTACACCCTGGTGTTCTCGGTGCTAGGCGTGATCAACTTCGCCCATGGCGCCATCTTCACCCTGGGGGCCTACTTCACCTATTTCCTGATCGGAGGCGCGGTGGGGGCCAATGGACTTATGGCCGGCCTGCAGCTCCCCTTTGCCCTGCCCTTCTGGCTGGCCCTACCACTGGCCGGATTGGGAGCGGCGGCGGTAGCGCTGGTGCTCGAACGCATCGCCTTCCGCCCCCTGCGCGACCGGGGCTCCGATCCCCTGCTGGCCCTGATCACGAGCCTGGGGGCCGGGGTGATTTTGGTGAACCTGATCCAATTGCTGGTGGGAGCCGAGAGCTATTCGATCCCGGTTGAAACCCTTGAGTCGCTCCCTGTGGCTCTGAGCATCGCCGGTGCCAAGGTGCGCACCGTGCAGGTGATGCTGCTGGCCATTGCCGGCCTGCTGCTGGCAGCCCTTTCGATCTGGATAGACGGCAGCCGCAGCGGCAAGGCGCTGCAAGCCGTTTCCGAAGACCCGATCACCGCCCAGCTGCTGGGGATCAACAGCGGCCGCATGATCCAGATCGCCTTCGGCATCAGTGGCTTCCTGGCCGGTGTGGCCGGGGGTCTGGTGGGGTTGAGCGTCAGCATCGCCGGGCCTTACTTCGGCATTGGCTACGGGCTCAAGGGGCTGGGGGTGCTGGTGCTAGGCGGGCTCGGCAGCGTGCCTGGCGCCGTGCTGGGCGGCTTGATCATCGGCCTGGCCGAGGCCTGCGTGCCGGCCGAACTATCGGGCTACAAAGATGCGGTCTCCTTTGGCTTCCTGTTCCTGGTGCTGTTGATCAGGCCCCAGGGTCTGCTGGGCCGCCCCCAGGCCAACAAGGTGTGATCAGCATGGATGCCGGCCTGCTCGAACAAATGCTGCTGGGGGCCCTGCTGGGCCTATCGGTGTACCTGCCCCTGCGCTGCGGCCAGCTCTCCCTCGCCACCCCTGGCTTCTTCGCCATTGGCGGCACGGTGGCAGCCCTGCTCTCGACGCGGCTGCCCGCCCTAGCCGGCAGCGGCAGCACCTACCCGATCACTTCAGTTTTGCTGGAGATGGCTCTAGCAGCCCTGCTCACCGGCGTGCTGGCCCTGGGCCTGGGCCGGGTGGTGCTGCGGCTGCGGGGCATCTACCTAGCCATCGCCACGATCGCCCTGGTTGAGATTCTGCGGGTTGTCACCCTCAACCTGGAATTCACCGGCGGAGCCCTGGGCATCTTCGGCATCCCCCAGCCATTTGATAGCGCCGCTGGCTACGCCGCCTTCACCCTGGCGCTGCTGGCGCTGATCTGCTGGCTATGCGATCGGCTCGAAAAGACCAGGCCTGGCCGGGCTATGGCCGCCATCCGCGACGACGAACTGGCCGCCGCCAGCCAGGGCATCAACACCGCCGACACCAAGCTGCTCGCCTTTGTGCTCAGCGCCCTGGTGGCGGGGATCACCGGTGTTGTGGCCGCCCACTTCCTCAACTCCTGGAACGCCAAACTGGGCAACTTCGACGCCAGCATCACCACCCTGGCTTTCGTGGTGTTCGGCGGCTCGCGCACCTGGCTGGGGCCGGTGTTTGGCGGCCTGCTGCTCACCGCCTTACCGGAACTGCTGCGCCCGGTCGGCGACCTGCGCCTGATTGTCTTTGGCGCCGTGATTCTGGTGGGTCCCCTGTTCTTTCCCCAAGGAGTGATCACCCCGGAGCTGTTTAAGACGCTCAAGCGAATAATGCTGCGCCCACCCACCCCAGCAGCGCAGGGGGGAAAGCCATGAGCCTGCTTCAGGTTGAGGATGTGGGGGTGCGCTTCGGTGGCCTGCAGGCCTTGCAGGGTGTCGATCTCGAGGTGCAGCAGGGCGAGATTTTTGGCCTACTTGGCCCCAATGGTGCCGGCAAGACCACCCTGTTCAACGTGATTTCTGGCCTCACCGCCGCCAGCTGCGGCCGCGTGCGCTGGCGCGGGGCAAGCCTTGCTGGCCTCAGCAGCCACCGCATTGCCCGCCTCGGCATCGCTCGCACCTTCCAGAATCTGCGTCTGTTTAACTCGCTGAGTTGTCTCGACAACGTTCTGGTTGGCATGCATCAGCACGGCCGTCAGCCGCCCCTAGCGGCCCTGCTGCAAACCCAGGCCTTTCGCCGCCGCGAAACCCAGCTGCATCAACAGGCTCAAGAGCTGCTTGCCCTATTCCAGCTGGAAGCCGCTGCCCACCAAAACGCCGCCAGCCTTTCCTACGGAGACCGGCGCCGCCTGGAGATGGCCCGGGCCCTGGCCAGCCGCCCCCAGCTCCTGCTGCTCGATGAGCCGGCCGCTGGCATGAACCCAGCAGAGAAAGATGAGCTGCGGGAGCTGATCCGGCGCATCCGGGACCAGTTCAAGCTGACGGTGCTGATCATTGAGCACCATGTGCCCTTGATGTTGGGTCTTTGCGACCGTCTGGCAGTACTCAACTTCGGCCAATGCATCGCCCTGGGCAGCCCCGACCAGGTGCGGCGCGACCCGGCCGTGATCGAGGCCTATCTGGGCGGTGGCGCATGAACGGCCCCCAAGCGCCCCTGCTGGAGCTTCGCAACCTGGTGGTGCGCTACGGCAGCATCACGGCCCTGCATGGCATCAATTTGACGGTGCAAGCCGGCGAACTGGTGACCCTGCTGGGGGCCAATGGCGCCGGTAAAAGCACCACCCTGCGGGCCATCTCCGGCCTGATTCACCCAGCCGGCGGCGAGATTTTCTGGCATGGCGGCTTGATCAATCGCCTGCGCACCGAGCGCACCGTCAAACTGGGCATCAGCCACTGCCCGGAAGGTCGCCGGGTGCTCAGCCGCCAGTCGGTAGCCGACAACCTGGCCCTGGGCGCCTGGTTGCGCCGGGACAAAGCCGCAATCGCCAGTGATCTGGAGCGCTGCTACGCCCTATTTCCCCGCCTGGCCGAGCGCCGCAGCCAGCTGGCCGGCTCCCTTTCCGGCGGCGAGCAGCAGATGCTGGCCATCAGCCGCTCCCTGATGGCCAGGCCCACCCTGTTGATGTTGGATGAGCCGAGTCTGGGATTAGCGCCCCGGCTAGTAGCCGAGGTGATGGCCGCCCTGGCCCAGCTGCACCGCGATGGCCTCACCATTTTGCTCGTAGAGCAAAACGCCCAGGCAGCCCTAACCATTGCCGATCGGGGCCTGGTACTGGAGGCAGGAAGCATCAGCGCCGCCGGCCGCGCCGAACAACTCCTGGCCGACGACAGCCTCCAGGCCTCCTATCTAGGGGCGAACTGACTATTGGCTAACTGAGCAGGGGCGAACTGAGCAGGGGCAGCTCAGTCGTTCTCAGTAGCTCCGAAGCAATGCATCAGGGCATCACCCCAGCTGTTGATGCCAGCCAGTTCATGGTCTTGGGCAGTGGAGAGCACCTTGGCGTGCTCCCGCAGCAGCACCGCCTTGTCGATTTCGTGGCCATGGGCTGCCGCGATCGCGACAATGTCATCGACACCCGCAGCGGCATGCAGCTTGTCGCGCAGGGTCCCATCCCCGGCCACGCGAGACACGAAGGACTTGATCGACGCAAGAGACATGACGGTGTCAACAACCAGGCCCACCTTTAGCAGGGCAAACCGGCCCGGGATCGATACCTTGAGGCCACTGCCCAGGCACCGATGACCCGCGAACGCTTCTTCCTCGAACTGGAACCACCGGACCAGCGCCTCAGGGCCCTGCCCCATGTGGTGATCGTCGGTGGTGGCTTCGCCGGGCTCCAGGCCTGCCACGCCCTGATCAACCAGCCGGTGCGGGTGACCCTGGTCGACAAGCGCAACTTCACCCTGTTCCAGCCCCTGCTCTACCAGGTGGCCACCGGGCTGGTGGCGGAGGCCGACGTGGCTTCGCCCCTGCGCCAGCTGGTGGGCCAGGCCTCGAATGTGCAGGTGCTGCTGGGCGAAGTGGAGGAGATCGACACCCAGGCCAAACAGGTCGTGTTCAACGACCGCCAGCTGGCCTACGACCACCTGGTCCTGGCGGCCGGCTCCGGCAGCAGCTACTTCGGCCACGACGACTGGCGCGAAGCGGCACCGCCGATGAAGATCCTCGAGCACGCCGATGAGATCCGCCGGAGGGTGCTGCTGGCCCTGGAGGAGGCCGAGCAGACCCCCGATCCGACGCGCCGGGCCTTTCTGCAGTCAGCGGTGGTGGTGGGGGGCGGCCCCTCGGGCTGTGAACTCTCCGGCTCCCTGATGGAGCTGATGGTGCATGCCCTGGGCCGCGACTTCAAACAACTCGACCCGAAACAGTGCAAGGTCACCCTGGTGGACCCGGGCGACCGGGTGCTGCGGGCCATGGATCCGAGCCTGTCGGCAGCCGCCGGCACCTACCTGCAGTCGGCGGGGGTGGAGCTGCTGCTGGGCGGGCGGGTGCAGACGATCGAGGCAGGCAAGGTGGAGGTGAACACCGCCGCTGGCCCCCGCACCCTGGAGGCCGCCACCATCTGCTGGACCGCCGGCGTGAAGGCCTCCCATCTGGGCCAGGTGCTGGCCGATGCGAGTGGTTGCAGCGTCGACCGGGGCGGAAGGGTGGTGGTGGAGCCCGACTTCTCGATCCCAAACCATCCGGAGATCCGCGTCATCGGCGACCTCTGCTCCTACAGCCACACCAGCGATGGCAAGCCCCTGGCCGGCATGGCCGGGCCCGCCGTGCAGATGGGTGGCTGGGTGGCGGCCGACATCGTGGCCAAGATCCAGGGGCAGGCCCACAAGGCTTTTACGTTCACCGATTTCGGCACCATGGCGGTACTGGGCCCACTCCATGCGGTCGCCGACCTGCGCGGCCTCAAGGTGAGTGGTCTGCCGGGCTGGATTCTCTGGGGTCTGGCCCACCTGATGTTCATGCCCGCCAACGAAAATCGGCTCACCCTGCTGACCAAATGGTTGTGGGCGATTGCCACCCGCCAGCGGGCCTCGATGCTGATCACCGGTCGTCCGAATCAGCACCTGAATGTGGAGGTGGGGCTGGAGCGGCCGACCCCCGCTGCCTGACCTGTTGCTCCTCCTCACCCTGGATTGTGTAGCGGCTGATCAGCAGGCCCATCACAATCGCCAGGTAAAGCGGCCCGCAAATGCTCAGCGATACGCTCAGGAACTGGGAGACAGACGTGGCAGGGATGATATCGCCATAGCCCACCGTGGTCAGACTCACAAAAGCAAAGTAGTGAATTCGACTGAAATCCAGATCCCAGATTCGAAAGCCAGCCGGATCAGACGCCAGCCCACTGAGCAGCAGCTCTTGGCCCCTGTCTGCATGGTCAACGAAACTACCGAGCGCGATAGTTTCCAGCACGCTGAATACCAAGCCACCACTAATCCCCAGCAAGAGATAGCCCGCTACGGCACCACCCAATACATCCATCCCAACACGCTTTTCCTGGCCAAGACAGATCAGGAGCCGCCTTAAGCTCCACGCTATAAACACAGTGGTGACTATCAACACCGGGAAACCAATGAAGGCGAATTGCCCCGGACTGCTGATCCATAACGCCTCCAACAACAGGGCCAGGATTCCCGCTCGCCGATAAACCCCATCATTCCAATGGGATCGAGACTGCCGAGCGCGAATCGGCTGTCCGAGCTCGATAGCCAGAAGCAACACCAACAACATGGTGCCCAGGGCACCCATTCGATGCCAGGGGAATGGCAAGGCAAGGCAAGCCACCACAAGAACCGAAAGTACAAAGAGGTGCCGATAGAAGCGGTGTCGAGAGGAGAGGGAGCGTTTATTGATCACGTGCGCCAGCGAAAACGGCCAAGAATCAGGGCGATCAGGATGGCCACGTAGAGCTGGCCCACCACGGTGATAACCGTGGTCACCACCTGGCCGCCCACATGGCTGGTTTTGAGCACCGAGGTGCCGATGGTGGTGAGCATGGTGAAGGAGGCGGCCATCAGCGCAGGCGCCACCGACACATTGGGCAGCGCCGCAGTGGATCCCACCGCAGGCAGGGCCGTCAGGTCAAAGGCGGCGGGATCGAGCACCCAGAGGGCGGTGAGCAGCAACCCACCTGCCATGCCAACCAGTAGGTAGCCAGAAGCGGCACCCATCACCACCGAGACGGTGACAAAGGGCTCCCGGGTGAGGGTCTTGACCTTGCGGAGCACAGCAAGCGACAAAAAGACCAGCCAGACGATCACGTGGGGAATGGTGAGCGCCCGCCCCACGGCTGGCCAGAGGTTGAGTGACAGGTGCCAGATCACTTCAAGGGCAATCGCCAGCCCGCCCAGGCCATAAATCAGCGGGCGGGTTTTGCGGAGGGGCGAATAGCGGCTGACGAACACCATCAACACCAACGCCAGCAGGATCAGCAGAACCGCCAACAGCCAGATCTGGGCCTGGGCCACCGGCAGCAGCAACAGCAGGGCCACTTCAGTGGCCAATGTCAGCCAATAACCGCGGTGGCGCCCGCGCAGGCGAATGATCTCCTCCGGGGTGATGCGCATGCCGGCCCTCGTAGCCTCGAGGCGCCTAGAGCCCTGGGCTGCTCTGCATGATGCCGCCGTCGGCAAAAATCGTGGTTGCCGTGATGTAGCTGGCCGCATCACTGGCCAGGAAGCCCACCACCCTGGCGATCTCCTCTGGTTGGGCCATGCGGCCCAGGGGGATGGCGGCGTTCAACTTGGCCAGCAACTCCGGGTTGTTCATGGTGGAGTCGTTGATCGGTGTGGCCACGGCGCCAGGGCCCACATTCACCATGGTGATGCCATGGGAGGCCAACTCCAGCCCGGCGGTGCGGGTGAGCATGCGCACCCCTCCCTTGGCACAGCAGTAGGGGGTGTTTTCCGGCATCGGCCAGTCTTCGTGCACCGAGGAGATGTTGATGATCCGGCCGCCGCCACCCTGGGCGATCATCTGCTTGGCGGCGTACTGACAGGCAAAGAAGACGCCCCGCAGATTCACGTTCAACACCTTGTCGAAATCATCGGGGGTAGTGTTGAGGATTGAGGTGCGGGTCTCGACCCCGGCGTTATTCACCATCACGTCCAGGCGGCCGTACTTGTCCACGGCTGCCTGCACCAGCCGCTGCAGATCATCGAGCTTCGACACATCGGCCTGCACGCCAAAGCTGCTGCCCCCAAAGCCACCGATCTCCCGCTCCAGCTCTTCGGTGGCCTCGGGGTGGGAGCGGTAGTCGATCACCACCTTGGCGCCCAATTCGGCCAGGTTTTCCACAATGGCCTTGCCGATGCCGCTGTTGCCGCCAGTGACAATCGCCACCTTGCCCTGCAGGAAGCTGGACAGGGTTTTTCCCGCTAGGGGGTTGGTGCTGGCGCTGGCTGTCATGGATGGCAGTTGCTGGATGGCTGCAGGGTAAGCAAATCGGTGCGTTCGCGCCGCAGGGTGCAACACATCCAGAGGAGGTGGGTGAAAGCGGCGAGGGCCCCATTAGGTTAAAAGTATCGTCGAAAAACGACCATGGCTCCCCTGGTTCGCAGGGCAATCCACAGCGACCGATTCCCCACCCCCGTGGCCTCCTACAGCCAGGGCTTCCAGGCTGGGAACATGCTCTTCATCACCGGCCAGCTGCCGGTGGATCCGGTCACAAGTAAAAAAGTTGGCGATGGCGACATCACCCTGGAAGCCAGACAGGTGATGGAGAACATGATGGCGGTGCTGGAGGAGGCGGGGTTTTCGGCCGCAGATGTGGTGAGCGCCGTGGTGTATCTCACCGACATCGACACCCTCGACACCGTGGACGCGGTGTGGCAGGAGTATTTCAGCGATCCCCAGGCCTACCCCTCGAGAGCCGTGGTGGAAGTCTCCGCTCTTGTGCTCGGCATCCAGCTGGAGATCTCCGCCATCGCCATCAAGGACTGAATCATCCTTCCCCCCCATGCCGGATATAAACCAGCCAGCCCCCCTGCCCTACTGGCACCTCTGGACCGATGACGGGGGCATTAGCCGCCAGACCCTCTGCACCATGGCCCCCTACACCCTGGGTGTGCTCGGACCGAACGACTCTCCCCAGTGGAACCTGGATCTGATGAAGGAAGGAAATAGCTTCCTCACCGAGCTGCCACTGGGCTGGACGGCCGACTGGCATGAAAACCACATTCCCAAGTGGATCTATGTGCTGCGCGGCAGCTGGTCGGTGGAAAGCATGGATGGCCAGAAACAGATCTTCGGGCCCGGCGACTTCTCCTTCGGCGGCGACCAGCAGTGCATCGCCACTGCGTCAGGAGCCAAGGGCCATCTCTCTGCCCAGGTGGGCGATGAACCCTGCCTGCAGCTGATCATCCAGCGCAACGACAACCTGTGGAGCGGGGTCAGGCCAGGGTTCTTCTCCTGAACACAACCAACCCTTCAGCGATGGCGAGCACCCACCCCTCCCCCTGCACCGAGAGCTACGACCCACGCTTCGACCAGCTGGTGCTGTTCAACGCCGAGCTGGAGCTGCTAGCCGAGGGCTTCCGCTGGGTGGAGGGGCCGGTGTGGTTTGGCGATCACCAATGCCTGCTCTTTAACGACATTCCCAACAACCGCACCCTGCGCTGGCACAAGCAGAACGGGGTGAGTGTGTTCAGGGAACCATCCGGCTTTGCCAATGGCCAAACCCGCGATCGTCAAGGCCGGCTGATCACGTGCCACCACAGCCAGCGTGAACTCACCCGTATTGAGCACAACGGGGACGTCACCACGCTCGTTAACACTGCCCATGGGAAAAAGCTCAACACGCCCAATGATGTGGTGGTGAAAAGTGATGGCTCGATCTGGTTCAGTGATCCTGTCTATGGACTACTCAATGACTACGAAGGTGGAAGACAGACATCAGAACAGCATCCCGCTCTCTATCGCCTCGATCCCAGCACTGGTGAGGTCACGGCCGTGGCCCGTGACTTTGAAGGCCCGAATGGCCTGGCCTTCTCTCCGGATGAAACCAAGCTCTATGTGGCGGAATCAGGCGGAGCAGGAGAGAGCAATCCAAACCAATACATCCGGGAATTCGAAGTCTCTGCAGATGGCAAAAGCCTGGTCGGTACAAAAATATTTCACAAGATCAGCCCGGGCTGGGCAGACGGATTCAGGGTTGATGAACAGGGCAACATCTGGTGTGGTGCCGCCGATGGTGTGCACTGCATCGCGCCCGACGGCACCCTGATTGGCAAAGTCTTGGTGCCAAAACGAGTCTCGAACCTCTGCTTTGGCGACCGATTCCATAGCCGCCTATTTCTCTGCGCCTCCACGGCGCTTTACGCCCTGTTCACCAACACCCGGGGCGCCCAGACGCCCTGATTGCATCCCCACCATGGCCCGCGACCAACTCGAAGCCTTCCTGAAAACTGTCAAAGGCGACCCGGCCCTGCTCGAGCGCTTCAGCGCTTGTCCCAACCTCAATGCCATCGCCGAGCTGGGGGCAACAATGGGCTACGGCTTCAGCGGCGTGGATCTGGTGCGGCACCAGGCCGAAGCCACCCTGAAGCTGCCGGAAGCCGAGCTGGAGGCCGCCGCCGCCGGGGTGGAACTGCAGGGGCACCTCTGGCTGGCCAAAATCGTCTGGAGCTGACTCGTCCACAACCAACCTCCCTGGAGCTGATGCGCCACCAACCCCTCCTGGAGCTCGACGACTGCCGGGCCATCGTTGCGGCCAGTCACCAGGCAGCCGATCAGCTTGAGGCAAGCGTATCGATCGCCGTTGTCGACAGCGGCGGGCATCTGCTGCTGATGGAGCGCCGCGACGGTGCCAGTCCGGCCAGTGCCGAGGCTGCCATCGCCAAGGCCCGCATGGCCGCCCTCAACGGCAAATCCACCGCTGCCATGGAAGCGAGCATCAATAGCGATCGCCCTGCCCTGTTGCAGCTCGCCGGCCTGCTAGGCCAACCGGCGGCCGCCATGGCCGGTGGCTTACCACTCCTGCAAGACGGGATCTGCATCGGGGCGATCGGCATCTCGGGCATGACACCGGAGCTCGACAGCGCCATCGCCGCCGCAGGCGTCGCCGGCCTCTCCTGAGCGCCATGCCTCCCACCAGCCCCCACATCAGCAGCATCGGCTTCACCACAGCCAATGCAGAAGCCACTGCCATTTTCTTCGAGCAAACCCTGGGCTTCAGCCGCGGCGAGAGCCTGCTTGTTGACGCTGGCCCCTACGCCCAGCTGCTAGGCCTGGCCGGCTCCCGGCTGAAGCTGGTGCGGCTGCGCCTGGGCGAGGAGACCCTGGAGCTCACCGAGCTGCTGAGCCTGGGCGAGGGGCTGCGGCCTGGCCGCCCGATCCCGGCCGACTCGCGCAGCTGCGACCTCTGGTTTCAACACATGTGCATTGTGGTGAGTGATCTGGAAGCCGCCAGCGCCAAGGCGCGCCAAGCCATCGCCCACGGCTCCCTGGTGGGGGTGTCCACCGCCCCCCAAACCCTGCCGGAGTGGAACACCGCCGCCGCCGGCATCCAGGCCTTCAAGTTTCGCGACCCGGAGGGCCACAACCTGGAGCTGCTGCAGTTCCCCGCAGGCAAAGGCGAGACCCGCTGGCACCGAACCGCGCCGGCCAGTGCCCCCTTCCTAGGGATCGACCACAGCGCTATCTCTGTGGCCGATACCCCGCGCAGCTGCCGCTTTTACGACGGGCTGCTGGGGTTAAAGCTGGGGGGCGATGGGGTCAACAGCGGCCCCACCCAGGATGGGCTCGATGGCCTCCAAGACACCCGGGTGCGCATCACCGGCCACCGCTGCCCCACGGGCGCCGGCGTGGAATGCCTCAACTACCAGCCCCCCAACAGCGGCAGGCCCAGGCCCCTCGATCAGGGCGCCCAAGACCTGGCCCACTGGCAGATCCGTCTGCGGGTAGCCGACCTGGATCGCATCGCCGCAACGGCGCAGGCCTGCGGCGGCCAGGTGCTCCATGGCGGCGTGATCGAGCTGGGCGCGCAGGCCTCCCTGGTAGGCGCTGAACGGGCCCTGCAACTTTCAGACCCCGATGGCCACCAACTGCAACTGCTGCAGGGATAGGCCGACCTGGGTACGTTGAGCTGAGTTTTCCTGCCCAGACCAGATGGAGATCACCGTTGTGGAGCTGCTGGTGCCAGCGGCCCCCTCCACCCTGGCCCAGGCATCCCTGCTGGTGATGCGGCTGTTCCTGGGGATCTGCTTCATCCGCCACGGCTGGCCCAAGCTGCGCAACCTCAAGACCTGGGCCACGGCGATGCAGACGCCAGAGTGGCTTTGCTTTCTCTCCGCCTTCTCAATGTGGGGTGCCGGCATCGCCCTGATCCCGGGCCTGCTCACCCCCCTGGCCGCCCTGGCGATCCTGGTATCGATGGCCTACGCGGTAGTGGTTGAGCTGAAGGCGGGCTTTCCCTTCATCGGCCCTGACCCCTACCAGATTCCCCCCGGCGATTACGCCGGCCCCATGGGGGTGGGGGACCCCCCTAGCTGGGAGAAGGCGGCCATGTATGTGGTGATGTGTGCGGTGCTGGCCAGCTGCGGTGGCGGCCTCTTTTCGCTCGACAACCTGCTGATCGCCGATCTGCTCAACCAGGGGGCGGCCTGACAGGCTGATCGCACTGGCTGGGGAGCGTGACAAAACTGGAGGCGGCAATGGGGGCCCTAGGGCACTGGCTGCTGCAGCTAGATGGCGGTTTCGAGATCCTGCTGCTGGTGGGTCTGTCGATGTCCCTGGCCCACCTCTTCGCCCTGGTGGCCAACCAGCTCACCCCGCGCCAGATCGTCTTCCAGCTGCTGCTCGATGCCCTGGTGCTGGCGGTGGCGCTGCTGCTAGCGACCCTGGTGGACATCGTGCTGCTCGCCCTGGTGGTTGACGGGCCGCTGCAGCCCTGGGCGCTGTTCGAGAGTCTCGGCGCCGCCTTACTTCCCGGGGTGTTCTATGTGCTGGTGGCGGCGCCGTACGTGAGCAACCTGATCGCCGTGACGATCTGGGCGCTGATTCACCTGAACGTTGTGGCCGTGCTGCAGGTGCGCTTCGCCCTGCCGGCTGCCCAGGCCCTGGCCCTGGCCACCCCCGGCTACTGCCTGGCCCTGTTGCTGGTGAGCGCACTCTTCTACCAGGGCTGGCAGCGGGGCTACCGGCGGCTGGCCGACAGCCTGGGCCGATGAGGGGGCGGGCCGCCCGCTTCATTGGCCTGGGGAGGCGCTGGCTGCGGATCGGCCTCAGCGGCTGCCTACTGATGGGCGGGGTGCTCATGATCGCCGCCCTGCTCCGCGGCGGCCTGGAACGGTTCGGCCCGGGGCCGTCCAACGATCTTCAGGAGCTGGCCATCCTGCTGGCCTGGCTGGTGGGTCTGCTGGTGCCGATCGCGGGCATCTACTCGGTGGCAGGGCATTACGCCTTCTGGAACGGCTGGCTGGGGAAGCTGCCCGATCCGGCCAGCATGTTTGCTGAGCAGGCCAGCTCGGCCGCCAAGCCATCGGCACGGTGTTATGTGGTGTATCTCGACGGCATCCACCAGAGCACGGAGCAACACCCGCCGCGGGTGGCGGCCCTGCTGGCGGAGCTAGCGGCCCAGCTCCCGGCCGGGACGGTGCTGATCGAGGGGATCGAGACCTACACAATCAGCCCGGCGGAACTGGCCGCCGACGCCGGCAGTCGCTGGTTCTGGCGGCGCCTGTTCGCCCTCCAGGAGAGTCACCCCAATCCGCTGGTGAGCGGGATCTGCGCGGCCCTGGTGCAGGCCAACAACGTGATCAAGGTGGGGATCTCCGCCGACCGCCGCTATGGGCCAATCCTCAACTACGAACTGGCCCTGAAGGTGGCGCAGCGGCTGGTGGAGGGCGGCCTGCGCCAGGGCAGCGACCAGCGGATCGTGCTGCTGGGCTACAGCGGCGGCGGCGAGATGGCGATGGGCATGGCCGATGTGCTGCAGGTGATCTGCCGCTGCCCGGTGCAGATCCTCACCTTCTGCGGCGTGTTCAGCGGCAACCAGCGCCTCAGCCAGGTGGCCGGCATCGCCATGGTGGTGGGCAGCCGCGATCCGGTGGCGGCCCTGGGCCAGCTGCTATTTCCTGGCCGCTCGCCGCTGCTACCCCTTTCCAACTGGAACAAGGCACGCCTGGCCGGCGGGGTGAGGCGGCAGGTGGTGGCCGGCATGGGCCACAACGGCCAAAGCGGGCCCTTCTCCCCACGCCATCGCCCGGCGGTGGTCAGCCTGATCCTGCGGAGCCTGGCCTGGATGGATCGGGCCGTAGATCAGTCTCTAGATCGGGCTCTAGATCGGCCTGGATCCGCTGCACCAGGGCAAACGGACTGACCAGCGGCAGGGTGTTGCGCAGCCGGCCCCAGGCGTTGCTGCGCTCCGAACCATGGTGGGCCAGGTCGATCGGCAGATCCTCCAGGGCCTGCTGGTAACTCCGATTGGCAGCCAGCAGGGCGGCCGACTCGGCCGCAAGCCGGGGCTCGATCGCCAGGCTCTCAGCCAGCAAGTACTGGCGCCAGATGCCATGGAGAAGCAGCGGGTAGTGATCACAGCTGCCGCTGAGGGCCTGCTGCAGCAGCGCCACGCTGTCGATGCAGAGGCCGAGGGGGCCGTAACCACCCAGCAGCAGCTGGCGACTGGAGGCCAACCGGTTGTGCACCAGCGCTACAACCTCCGTAAGCCGCGCCAAGCGGGCCAACTCAGGCTCCGATCGGATGGCGTCCGCGTAGCGAACGGTGCCGTTGGCCCGATCGTTCTGCCAGGGGCGGGGCTGATCATTGAGGGGTTCCCAGCCGCACAGTCCCTCGGTGCCCTGATACCACTGGACCAGCAACTGATCATCGCCGCGGCTGAGCTCCAGCTCCAGGGCGCAGTGGGGCAGCAGGGTCAGCCGCTCCTGGCCCTGGGCATCGAGAAAGCCCGTGCGCATGGGCAGCGCCAGGGCCACCTGGCACCAGCCACGCTCGGGGAGATGCAGGCTGGCACCCAACCCGAAGCTGGCGATACTGCTGCGCCAGCGGGCCCTCAGCTGCCAGCCCCCCGCCTGAAAACGATCAAACAGCTCGGCGGTGGTGCCGCAGCCTTCAAAACGGCCAGCCACCTCGGAGCTCGAGGGGGCAGGGCCCGCCAGCCGGGCACCCAGCCGGTTGAGCACCCGGGCCAGCAGCCGGTTGGCCTGGCACTGCCTGGGGCTGGGGCCCGCCGGCAGGCCTGTGTTGTGCCACACCAGGGTTGGGCCTGGGCCAGCCGGAGTGGCAGGTGGTGTGGGGGGTGAAGTGGGTGGCGGCACCGATCGGCAGCTGGCCTGTTCTGCCTCGGCCAGCAGGGCGGCGATCGTGGCAGGCAGTGCCTCCCGGCCACCCCGCCAGAGCTCCAGGGCAGAGGGCTGGGCCCGATCAGGTGGCGGCATCAGATGGCCCAGCTCATCAAACAGGCTGGCCAGCAGCAGGGGGCTGAGCAATTGGTCGCGCAACACCACGCCCAGATCCCGCAGCGATTCGGGCAGCTCGGCCGGCATCAGACGCCAGCGCCGCGGCAATAACCAGAGCAAGGGGATCAGGCTTGAGTGATGCACCCGGGCGAGCAGTCGCCGGATGAACTCCTGGCGGCTGAGGCCCGAGGCCAGCAGGTCATGGTTGAGGGCCTCCTCCAGGGCGATCAAGGGTGGGGCCCCCACCCAGGCAGGGTCGAGGCCGAGGGGATCCGCCGCCGGGAAATGGTTCAACGACCGAGGCGTTCGCGCAGATGGTCGCCGACCCGCAGGGCATTGGCGATGGCCGTCAGGGAGGGGTTAACGGCCCCGATCGTCGGCATAAAGCTCGTATCAACTACATAGAGGTTGTCCAGTTCATGGGCCTTGCAGTTGAGATCGAGCACTGATGTAGCCGGGTCACTGCCGAAGCGGCAGGTGCCGGCCTGGTGCGCTACAGCCCCAACACCCATGGCGTTCTTGACATAAATCTGGCGCTCCACCAGATGCTTCTTGAGATAGAGCTGATCCAGCATCCCGGTGAGCCGGCCGTAGAGCCGCTGGGCCGCGGTTGGGTTGTTGGGCGTGTAGTCCAGATGAATCTGCCCCTCGCCATCGATGGTCACCCGGTTGTTGGGGTCCGGCAGATCTTCTGAAGAGATCCAGAAATCAATCGCGTGCTCAGCGATTTTGTCCATCGACCAACCTGGCATCAAGAAGGTTTCGAGCGGCGCATAGCCCTTCATGATCGTGCCGTTGGTCTTCCCCGTCATCTGGATGTTCCCCATCGGATAGTCAAAGTCGGCATCCCCCAGATACCAGTCGTTGATCGAGAGCGTCTTCTGGAACACGGTGGTGTTCGGCTCATGGGCCAGGGCAACCATCGCCTTACTGTTGTGGAACATGTAGTTGCGGCCCACCTGATCGGAGCCATTGGCCAGGCCCCGGGGGTGCTTGTCATTGGCAGACATCAACAGCAGCCGGGCCGTATTGGCGGCACCACAACTCACCACCACCACATCACCCCGCACGGTCATCGGTTGACCATCCCTCTCCAGCAGCACGGCCTGCACGCTGCGGCCCCAGGCATCGGTCTCCAGACGACGCACATGGGCCCGGGTCAGCAGCGACACATTCGGGGCCGCCAGGGCCGGCCGCATGCCGAGCACGTCCGCATCGGATTTGGCATGCACCAGACAGGGGAAGCCATCGCAGCAATTGCACCTGCGGCAACGGCTAAAGGCCATGTTGGCCTCATCCAGCATCACCCCGGTAGGGGCATGGAAGGGATGCAATCCGGCCAATCGCAGATCATCCACCAGCTTCTGGATGCGGGGCTCATGGGCCACCGGCGGATGGGGATAGGGACCACTGCAGGGGGGCTCGGTGGGATCTTCCCCCCTCTGGCCATGCACGTGATACATCTCCTCAGCCCGCTGGTAATAGGGCTCGAAATCGCTGTAGCGCAGGGGCCAGGCCGGTGAGATGCCGTCGAAGTGTTGTAGCTGCTCAAAATCCTGTTGGCGCAGGCGGAAGTGGGCAGCGCCATACATCTTCGTTGCCCCACCCACGAAGTAATGGCTGCCGGGCTGAAACGGCTTGCCATGCTTGTCATGCCATACGTCTTTGGAGATGTAACGGCCTTTCTGAAACACCTCCTCGGCATTCCAATTCTCAGGTTCCTGGGGCAGCCAGTCGCCGCGCTCCAACACCAAAATCTTGAGGCCACTGGGGGCCAGATGGCGCGCCAGGGTGCCGCCACCGGCTCCGCTGCCGATGATCACCACGTCGAAATGGGCCCCATCGGCCACCTCCAGCTGGGCGGCAGCGGGCAAGGGCGAAATGGCCAAGGAAGGGCCGGGAAGCTCGCTGAGGTGGGAGGGATAGGCCATAGCTGGGCAAGGATAAAAAATTAATTAATTAACTAACTAAATAAGCCAGAAGAGCCACGCCTTAAGGGGCGGGATAACGGCTCAACTGGTTGATCATCTTGGCCACCATGGCGCTCCAGCCGGTCTGGTGGGAGGCACCCACACCACGGCCGTCTTCGCCGTGGAAATACTCATTGAAAAGGAGCAGATCTCGCCAATGGGGATCATTTTGGAACAGCTCCACGTCGCCATTGAAGGCCCGCCGCCCAGCTCCATCGCGGCGGAAGATCCCCACCAGGCGCTTCTCGAGCTCTAGCGACACTTCCCAGAGATTGAGCCAGTTGCCAGAGCGAGTGGGGAACTCCACCTGGAAACTGTCGCCGTAGTAGTGGGCGTATTTTTGCAACGACTCGATCAGCAGGAAGTTCATCGGCATCCACACCGGCCCACGCCAGTTGGAATTGCCCCCAAACATTGCCACCGGGCTGTCCGCAGGGCTGTAGGCCAAGATCTGGCTGTCGGAGCCCTCGGTGAAAGAATAGGGATGGTCCCGGTACACCTTGGACAGGGAGCGAATCCCATAGGAGGAAAGAAACTCCTCCTCATCGAACAACCGCTGGCAGATCCGCCGCAGGCGGTCTTCTGGCACGAGGGTATAGAGAATACGGTCGTTATTCCATCGTCCGAGATTCTGCTCCAACCAGGTGGGAGTGGTGCGCTCGTGCACAAACCAGGCCAAGCTCTCTCGCACATCCAGCACTTGAACACGATTCACTGTTTCGCGATCGAAACTCGCTACAGCGAGCAGGGGCACTAGGCCGGAGAGCGAGCGAGTGCGGAGGTAGTCGCTACTGCCATCCGGCCGCTTGATCACGTCGTAATAGAAACCATCCTCGTCATCCCAGTTGATAAAGCCTCGATCCGACGGGGCATTCAAGGTGATCGCCAGTTGGGTGAAGTCGTAAACGAAGCGCTCACAGGTATCGGCATACTCAGGCTCCTCTCGGCTCAGCTCCACCGCAATGTTGAGCAGATTGAGGCTGAGGGAAGCCATCCAGGCCGTGCCATCGCACTGCTCGATGCGGCTGCCATCGGCCAAGGGAAAGCGGCGGTCAAACACGGCGATGTTGTCGAGGCCGAGGAAGCCGCCTTCAAACACGTTGTCGCCGGAGCGATCGTTTCTGTTTGCCCACCAGCCGTATTCGAGCAACAACTTGCGCAGGGCGGCCCGCAGAAAAGGCTGATCTGCCTGGCCGCTCTGCTTGCGGTCGATCTGGTAGATCCGCATTGCCGCCCAGGCGCCGATCGGCGGATTGGGGTCGGAGAGCGCCCACTCATAGGCGGGGGTCTGGGCGCTGGGGGCTGTGAAGTGGGGGCTACGCAGCAACATCGCCTGCTGCTTGGCCATCTCCGGATCGAAGATGGCGAAGGCCACCGCGTGGAACATCAGATCCCACTGGCAGAAATAGGGGTACTCCCAGGCATCCGGCATCGAGATCACATGGTGGGCATGGAGTCGTTTCCAAAGGGCCGTATCGGACTGCCAACGGTTAGCAGGTGGCGTGGGCTGGGTGGGATCCCCCTCCAGCCAACGAAAGACGCTCCAGCCGTAGTACTTCTTGCACCACAGCAAGCCCGCCAGGGCGGAGGAGTGAATCAAGCGGTCTTCGGCATTGAGCCCCGGCAGGGTGTGCTCAAAGAACTGCGCCCATTCCGCCTCCCGCTCCTGGAAGAGGGCATCAAAGGAGGCGCCAAAGGCAGGCTCGTTGGCCCCGGCAGCCCCCACCCTGTCGAGCTGACGGAGGCGCAGCTCGACAGTCCACTCCTCAGCAGGCGCCAGGGTGCGCTGCAACAGCCGGGCCGCCTTGGTGCCGCACTGGGCTGGATTAATGGCCTGCTCCTCAGCACCGATCAGATAGCGGTGAAAACCATCCTTCTGATAAGGGGTGGGATTTGACTGGCCGTAGAGGCGCTGGTGGTTGGTCTCGTTATCGGTGAACAACCAGGTGCCACCATCCCGGCAGAGCAACTCATAGGCCCCCAGTTGGGGCAGCTCACCGGTAACCAGGGCGTCACCGTTCAGGCCCATCGGCTGGCGCTGCTCATCGGGATAGCCCCAGGCCCAGGTGTTGCGCATCCACAGGGTGGGCAACAGGGTGAGGGGGGCAGGATCGGGGCCGCGATTGATAACCCGGATGCGAATCAGCAGATCGGTGGCTGACGCCTTGGCATACTCAATAAAGACGTCGAAGTAACGACTTTCGGCAAAGATGCCCGTATCCACCAGCTCATATTCAGGCTCATTGCGGCTGCGCCGCCCGTTTTCATCCACCAGCTGCTGGTAGGGAAATTCGGACTGGGGATACTTGTAAAGCCCCCGCATGAAGCTGTGGGTGGGGGTATTGGCGAGGTGGAAGTAGTAATCCTTGAGATCTTCGCCGTGGTTGCCCTCGGGGTTGCCCAGGCCGAAGGGTCGCTCCTTGAGGATCGGATCGGCCCCATTCCAGAGGGCCACCGAGAAACACAAACGGCACTGCTCATCACAGATTCCCAGCAGGCCATCTTCCCCCCAGCGATAGACGCGAGAACGGGCCTGGTCGTGGGGAAAGGAGCGCCAGGCATCGCCGTCAGCGGAATAGTCTTCACGCACCGTGCCCCACTGGCGATCGGGCAGATAGCTGCCCCACAGGGTCCAGGGATAGAGGCCCTGGTCACGTTCCCGAATCCGAACGACCTCAGGGGTTGGGGGGATCACAACGAAGCCTTCAGTCCCTCGGCAATGCGCAGGGCATTGGCGATCACGGTGAGTCCGAAACCCATGGCCGGACAGGCCGGAAATACGCTGGCATCCGCAATCGTGAGGTTGGCCAGCTCATGGCTGCGGCCCTGCAGGTCGACCACCGAGGTGGCCGGATTGTCACCCATACGGCAGGTGCCGCAGCTGTAGCCAATCGCCGAGAGCGGAGCTTCGCCCCGGGGGTGGGTAGGGGCCTCCTTGACCACATGGCACTCGGGATCGGCCTCCACCGCCTTGAGGGTGTCGATCCAGCGATAGACAAGCCTGTCGTGGGCTTCACGGTTATTGGGCTGGTACGTAACTTGAATCCGATCTCCCCGCAGGCTGACGCGGTTGTGGGGATCGGGCAGCACCGGACTCATCGCCCACCAACTTATGGAACGGGAGGCGAGCTGGTTGAGGCCGAAATTGGGCAACAGCTTGGTCACCAGCGAGAGCACCGGTGGCGACTCGGCAAACAGGGCATCTTGGAGAACCCCACCGCCGTTCTGAATCGCCCCGAGCGGGAAGGAGACGTTCTTATCGCCCCAGAGGTAGTCGTTGATGGCGAAACTGCGCGGGTAGCGGCCGCTGTTGGGCTCGGTGGCCAGCTGCAGGATCGAGGTGAGCTGGAGTTTCATCAGGTTGCGGCCCACCTGGTCGGAGCCATTGGCCAGGCCCCTGGGATGGCGGTCGGTAGCGGAGCGCAGCAGGATCGCGGGGCTGTTGATGGCGCCGGCGGCGAGCACCACCTGATGGCCCAAAAAAATCCAGCTCTGGCCATCAACCACGGCCTCCACCCCCCGCACCTCCGTACCGCTGGGCTTGACATGCAGCCGCCTTACCTCCGCCCCAGACCTGACCAAAAAGGAGGTTGAAGCACGGGCCAGATCGACCCCGAACAATTCCGCATCGCCGCTTGGGTCGGCAGCCGACTCAGACCAGCTCAGCGGCAGGGGATAGGGGCGCACGCCCTGTCGCCCAAAGGCGAGGCGCAGCTCCTCAAAAAAAGGCTCAACTGGCCTGGGCGCAAAGTCGTATGGCCTGGCTGCGGCCGGTTCGGTGGGATCGATCCCCCGCTGTCCGTGGACCCGATAAAGGCTTTCCGCCTGGTCATACCAGGGCTCGAAGTCGCCCTGGCTGAGCCCCCACCCGGGCGCCTGGCCAGCCTGCAGGGCCAGGCCTGCCCATTCCTGATCACGCAGCCGCTCAAGCACGCCACCCCAGATTTTGGTGTTCCCACCGAGGGCATAGATCGTCTGGGGGGAGAAAGGATCCCCATCGGTGCCGAACCACTGCTCCTTAGGGTGATATCGATCCTTGCGGAACAGATCCACATCGGCGACGTTCTGATCGGCCAGGGGCATCTGCTGCCCCCGCTCCAGCAGCAGCACCGCATAGCCGCCACTGGCTAGGGAGCGAGCCATGGTGCCACCGGCAGCTCCGCTACCGATGATGATGAAGTCGTAATGGCGGTCGTCGATGATCATGGGTTAGGAGCTCAACTGCGCTGCCAGACGTAAATGAGCACGAAGAGGATGATCCAGATCACATCCACAAAGTGCCAGAACAGGGATGTAGCCTGCACCCCCTGCTCTCCCCCCGCATAGTTCTGGGGGATAAATGACTTCACCAGCATCAGGCCCATCAGGAACACCCCTGTGGCCACATGCAGGCCATGAAAGCCGGTGAGAAGGTAGAAGGTGCCCCCAAACACCCCACTGGTTAAGCCAAACTGCAAACCACTCCACTCAAGGGCTTGGCCGTAGAGGAAATAGGCGCCAAGGGCCATGGTGAGTAGCCAGAAAGCCCGAAATCCCATCAGATTCCCCTTGCTCATGCAGCGCTCTGCCAGCCAGATCGTGCCCGAACTAGAAATCAATACGACCGTGTTGAGCAGGGGTGTGCGCCACTCGAGGCCTTCCACACCGGGGGGGAGCCAATTGAGCGCAGCGGTTTTCAGCAGGGCGAAGCCGCTGAAGAATGCCAAAAAGATGACACTCTCAGAACAGAGAAAGATGATGAAGCCCGTGAGGTTGTGCTTCGGGTGCTCAGTGTTCAAATGAGGTGTAGCAGTCATGCGCTGGCCTCCTGCAGGGTGAGCTGATTTTCAATCTCTGCCTGGTGCTCAACCAATGGTTCTCCAGTGCCGTAACCATAGGGGCGTGCAATCACGGTCGGCACGTGCTCACCAAAGTTGTCTTCAGGTGGCGGTGATGGCAGCAGCCACTCAAGACCAATGGCATTCCAGGGGTTATGGGGGGCTTTCGGGCCCCGCACCCAGGAACTCACCATGTTGAGCAGGAAGGGAATAATCGACACTCCCAGCAAGAAGGCGCCCAGGCTAGCCAGCACATTCCAGAAGGCAAATTCCGGGTCGTAACTTGAAACCCGCCGGGGCATGCCCATCAAACCAAGGGGGTGCATGGGCAGGAAGTTGAGGTTGGCCCCAACAAAGGTGAATAGGAAATGGACCTTGCCAAGGCCCTCGTAGGGCATGCGGCCAATAAACTTGGGGAACCAGTGATAGATAGCGGCAAAGATTCCCATCACCGCTGCCCCATAGATCACATAGTGGAAATGACCCACCACAAAATAGGTGTTCGATACGTGAATATCGACCGGCACCGTGGCCAGCATGATGCCAGTGATACCGGCAAATACAAAGTTGAACAGGCCACCCAGGCAAAAAAGCATTGGCGTGGTGAGGCGCAGTTTACCGCGCCAAATGGTTCCCAACCAGGCAAACACCTTTACCCCCGTAGGCACGGCAATCAGCATCGTAGAAAACATAAAGAAGTTACGCATCCACTGCGCCACTCCACTGGGGAACATGTGGTGCACCCACACAACTAAACCCAGTGCCACGATGATGAAGGAGGCCAGGCAGACGTAGACGTAGCCAAACAGTGGCTTACGCGAGTAAACCGGGAACAGCTCGGAGAAGATGCCAAACACCGGCAGAATGATCACATACACGGCCGGGTGGGAATAAAACCAGAAAAAGTGCTGATAAAGCACTGGGTCGCCCCCTCCCTCTGGCTGATAAAAGCTGGTGCCAAAGCTGAGGTCCATCAGCAACATCACCGCTCCACCGGTGAGGGCCGGCAGGCCGATCAACTGCAGACTTTGGGCTGCAAGGGCCGTCCAGCAGAACACCGGCATGCGGAAGAAGCCCATGCCAGGGGCGCGCATGCGCAGAATCGTGGTGACGAAGTTGAGCGCTCCCATGATCGAGGAGACACCCGAAAGGGCCACGGCTGTGATCCACAGGCCTTGGCCATTGATAAAGTGGCCCAGCGGGTTCTGGGTGCTCACCGGTGGATAGGACCACCAGCCGGAATAGGCCGGCCCACCAGGAACGAAAAAGCTGCCGATCAACAGGGCGCCAAAAATGGGAACCAGCCAGAAGGCCACCGCATTAAGCCGCGGAAAGGCCATATCTGGAGCGCCGATCATGGTGGGGATCAGCAGGTTATTGAGCCCATTCAGCACCGGAAAGATAAACAGGAACAGCATGATTGTTCCATGCATCGTGTAGATGCCGTTGTAGACAGTGCGGTCGACCAGGTCGGCCGCTGGCGTGATCAATTCACCGCGGATGATCATGGCCAGCAGGCCACCGATCAGAAAGAAGAAAAAGGCCGTAACGATGTACTGAATGCCAATCACCTTGGCATCTGTGTTGAAGCCGAAGTAACGGCTCCAGGAGGTGTTTTCGGGAGGACTGGGCGGGAAGGTAGCGGAGGTCATCGGGCTCAGGCGTCGTGCGGCAGGGAGTTGGATCCGGGAACGTTCACCTGGGGCGGTGGGGCTGGCGGCACGGTGGCCCAGCCTGGGTTTTTCAGCTGTTTACGCTCGCCGTATTCGATTACTGCATCACTTAAACCAGGCTGCAGCGGTTGGCTAGCGGCGTTCTTCAGCCAAGCCTGGTAAGCCTCGGGGCTCTCGACCACCACATCGGCCTGGTTGGCGGCAAACCAGGTGCCACTGAACTGGGAATCGCGCAGGCGGTAGCGCCCCTCCCGCGTTGGAGTGAGATTGAAGTTGATCGCCCGGCCAGGAATTACGTCCTGCTTAAGGCGAAATGCTGGAATGTAAAAGCCATGAATTACGTCGTCTGACACCAAACGGAAGCTGACGGGCTGATCAACCGGCAGATGCAGCTCGGTGGTGGAAACATTGGCGCTTGGATAGCGAAATTCCCAAGACCACTGGCGGGCAATCACCTCCACCTGCTCGGCCGGCAAGCGATCGGCGGCGTAGCCCCCCTGGTCTTCCACAGGATTAGCCAAATGGATGTGCTCCATCGGACCAAGAACTCCGAGTTTGGTGTTGACGCGCATGGCGTAAACCGCGATGGCCATCACAAGCAGTAAGGGAATGACCGTCCAGATCACCTCGAGCCGGGTATTTCCCTCAATCGGCTCCGCATCGCTTTCGTCGTATTTCTCGGCGCGGTGCTTAAGCAGCACCCAAGCCATCACCGACACCACCGACCCAAACACGAAGGTGCCGATGCCCGTTTCAAAGCTGAACAGCCCATCGACCAGTGGTGCCGCGGTAGAGGCCTGCACCGGCAACCAGCTGTAGGACTGCTGGGCCATCCACCAGCTCAAGGCCACCAACACCCCAATCCAAGCCAGCAAGCCGGCTAAGCCGGCGCTGCTGATTGGTGGGCGGGAGCGCTCAGAAGAGTTACTCACGGCAGGGCCTCGCTGAGATCAGCACCAGCGGCGAGCAGCTGGTCGGCGCTGACATGCACGCCAAACTCACCGGCCAACTCGGCCCCGAGGGTGCCGTGCAGACCGATCACCAGGAACAGCCCGAGCCCAACCAGCAAATAGAGCCACTGCACCTGCCGGCCCATGTCGCGGCGCCAGACAAAGCGCTGATAGCCCCGCCACACCGTCATCGCGACGATCACCAGCAGGATCACCACGCCTCCGACGCCGTGCCACAGCATGGTTTCCATGCTCTGCAGCCCGATGGTGCTGGTGACCCCGGGCAGGGGCACCGCCAGCAGCATCTCGAAGAAGCCAGCCGCCACGGTGAAGAAAGTGACGATGGAGCATGCCAGCAGGTTGTACCAACCCACATCGTGGAAGCCGCCACGGGTGACGGGCAGGGCCAGAAAGCGGAACACCCGCTTCTCAACTGGGTAGAGGGCGCCGGCTATATCAAAGGCGATGGCAATCACAAAAAGCCCGATGGTGAAGTGCACCAGGTTTGGATGAATGGGCAGGGCGTAGGGCAGACCATTGGGCCCCAGATCGGCTGCCAACTGTTCAATCGGTGAGCTGGAGGAAATGAATTGGGTGCCAGCAACCAGAAGGGGGGCGGCCATCACACCAGCCCCGAGCGCATTGCCTGCACCACCGGCACCGTGTGCAGGCCGTACACCCAGATCAACTGATTGCCGAGGGTCACCTGCAGCACAATTAGGGCACTGAGCAGTCCACCGGCGCCTAGGAAAGCCAGGGGCAGCTGCTGGGGGTCCTTGCTGCGGATCACGTAGCGCCAGCCGGACATCATCGACAGCACCCCAGCCAGCGACCAGCCGATCGTGCTGTGCAGGTTGAGAATGTCGCGGGAGGCGCCGTAGGGATTGGCCAGCCCCGCCTCAACCTGTCCAAACATGATCGCCACAAAAATAGCTGCAGTGGCAAACAGCAGGTTCCAGAAGCTGACCTCAAACAGCGCTGACCGGCGGGTCACCACTCCGATCAAATCAAATACAAACGAGATCAGCCCCATGGCGATTACGAAGTGCACAACGATCGGATGGATGGTGTCCATCCAAGGGAGGTTGTGATCGTTGAGCGGCGGTAGCAGCTCAAGCATGGGGCCCAAACCAGCAGGGTTGACCTCCACGTTGCTAAGCCCCCGCAGGGGGCGAGCAAAGCTGTGATGATTTGCTACACGAATGTGCGCATTGCCTGACTGGAAACTTGCGCCCGGGGCAATTGTTTTCCAAGGAAAGATTTAGGGTGAAAGATTCTATGTTTCTGCCCAGGTGACGGTTCCTGCCTCTCCCACCCTGCGCTGGGTCAGCGCCGCCCTGCTGTTCGCCGCGGCCGGGCTGTCGATCGTGCTGCCGTTTGTATCTGCCACCTTGCTGACCATCGCCGTTGGCGCCGTATCGGTGATTGCCGGGGTGTCCCAGCTGCTGCGGCTCACTGGCGAAGCCGACATCAAGGGCAAGATTTTCCGGCTACTTTCCGGCTTGCTGTACTTGGCCGGCGGAGTGTGGGTTCTGGCATTTCCGGTCGCCAGCGAGGTGAGCCTCACCCTGTTTGTGGGCTTCCTGCTGGCCTTTGAAGGGGTGATGGAATTGGCCGCCGCCGCCACCGGCCAGGGGGCCGCCCGTGGCCTGGTGCTGATTGATGGCATTGTCACCGCCGTACTTGGCGGCATGCTCATCGCAGAGTGGCCCTCCGACAGCATCTGGGCAATCGGCATGCTGTTTGGCATTGGTCTGGCCTTTTCAGCCGTCAACCTGCTCACCGCCCCCAGCCAGGCGGCCACCTGATCCGACCACCCCATAGCCACCCCCGCCAGGGGTTTCGATGCGCAGGGCCTCACCGGGCCGCAGCTCCAGCTCGCAGCAGCCCGGCAGCGGCCTGATCGAACCATCCGGGCCGATCAGGCTGTTGCGTCCGCAGGCCCCCGCTCCCCCGCCAGCCAAGCCGGCGGGGGCTACTCGCCGGGATCCGGAAATGAGCGCGGCGGCCATCGGCTCAAGAAAGCGCAGCTGCCTCACCACACCATCGCCGCCACGCAAAGCGCCCGCGCCCCCCGAGCCCGGGCGAATCGCAAACCGTTCCACCCTGATCGGATAGCGGGTTTCGAGGATCTCCGGATCGGTTAGGCGCGAATTGGTCATGTGGCTCTGCACCGCGGAGGCCCCGGCAAAGGGCTCACCGCCTGGCCGGCGACCGGCGCCGGTGCCGCCGCAGATCGTTTCGTAGTACTGAAGCTGGGCATTGCCGAAGCTGAGGTTGTTCATCGTGCCCTGGGCTGCCGCCTGCACCCCAAGGGCCAGGAACAGGGCATTGGTGGCCGCCTGGGAGATTTCCACATTGCCCGCCACCACCGCCGCTGGAGCAAGCGGATGGAGCAGGGAACCCTCCGGCACCACCAGGTCGATGGGCTCGAAGCAGCCGGCGTTGAGCGGAATCGCCTCCCCAACCAGGCAACGGAAGACATAGAGCACCACCGCCTTGGTGACGGCCAAGGGGGCATTGAGATTGCCATCGTGCTGGGGGGAGGTGCCGCTGAAATCGACCCGGGCCCGGCGTGCCGCCACATCGATCTGCACGGCCACCCGGATCTGGCCGCCATGGTCGAGCTCAACTTGGGCCTCATAGGTATCCGGGGCCTGGCCGCTGCCCAGCCCCGCAATCACCCGGGCCACCGCCTCTGCCCCATTGGCCAGCACATGGGCCTGATAGGACAGCACTTCCTCCAGGCCATGGCGGCCAATCAGTCGCTGCAGCCCATCGACCCCCAGGCGATTGGCTGCAGCCTGGGCCTGGAGATCGGCGAGCAATTGGTCGGGGTTGCGCACCGGATGGCACCCCGCTGCGAAGCGTTGCCGCCAGCTGGCCTCCTCGAAGCTGCCATCGGTGAGAAACAGGACGTTGTCCAGCAGCAGGCCCTCATCGGCGATGGTGCGGCTGAAGGCCGGCATCGAGCCCGGGGTGATTCCGCCCACATCGGCGTGGTGGCCCCGCGAGGCCACAAAGAACAGGGGGTCCCCATCGACAAACACCGGTGTGATCGCCGTGATGTCCGGCAGGTGGGTGCCGCCGTTGTATGGGTTGTTGGAGAGCACCACGTCCCCCGGAGCTAGGGGGGGGCGATCGCCGCGGGCGATGGCCTCCAGCAAGCTGGCCACGCTGTCGCCCATCGAGCCCAGATGGACCGGGATATGGGGGGCATTGGCCACCAGTCGGCCGGCGCCATCAAAGAGGGCGCAGGAGAAATCGAGCCGCTCGCGGATATTCACCGAGCGGGCGCTCTGCTGCAGCCGCACCCCCATCTGCTCGGCAATGGCGGAGAAGCGGTGGTTGTAGAGCTCCAGCAAGGTGGGGTCTGGCCCTACGGCAGGGCGAGCGGACGCACCAGGGATGGCCAGGGGGGAAGCCAGCCGCTCCAGCAGCAGGGCCCCGTCAGCTAGCAGCCGCGCCTGCCAACCGGGCTCCAGCACGGTGGTGGTGGTCAGATCCACCACCAGGGCCGGGCCCTCCAGGTGTTGGCCAGGCTGCAGCTGGAACCTCCGCCAGAGGGGCACCGCCTGCCAGCCGGCCTCCTCCCCCAGCCAGAGGCGGCTGGTTTGGGCCAAGGGAGGCATGCCGGCAGGCCCATCCGGCCGAGGGGAGCCCATTGGCATGGACCCTGCCGCCGGGGGCACCGGGGTCGCCGGAGTCAGCTCCACCAGCAGCCGTTCCACGATCAAATCGTCGCCGGGGCGGTAGCCATAGCGCTGCTGGTAGCTCTCAGCAAAGGCCTCCTGCAGCTCAGCCACCCCAGCCCCTGCGCTGGGCTCCTGCAGCGACCAGCCCACCTCCAGCCCCTGCTCGCTGCCGGCCGCGCGGATCTCCAGCCGCACCCCAACCCGGGGCGGCATCGCCGGGGGGCCAAGCCCGGCTAGGGCCCCGGCAACGAGCTCGGCGCCCTGCTGCCGCAACAGGGGCAAGGAGGCGGGCCGCAGGGGCAAGCGGGGCGAGCACTCCAGCAGCCGGGCCTGCTCGGCCATGCCCAGGCCGTAGGCAGACAGCACCCCGGCCAGGGGGTGGAGCAGCACCCGCTGCAGGCCCAGCAGCTCGGCCAGGCGGCAGGCGTGCTGACCTCCTGCTCCGCCGAAACTCACCAGCAGGGCCTCGCGCAGGTCGTGGCCGCGCTGAATTGAGATCCGGCGCAGGGCCTCAGCCATGGTTTCCACCGCGATCTGGAGGGCGCCGGCCGCCACCCGCTCCGGCGTGATGCCTGGGGCCGCCGCCGCCATGGCAGTGGCCAGCTCGGAGAAGCGCTGCCGCACCGCCTCTCCATCGGCGGGTTGGTCGGCGGTGGGACCAAACACCGCCGGCAGGGCGGCGATCGGCAGCCGGCCCAGCAGCAAATTGGCATCGGTGATCGTGGCCGGCCCGCCGCGGCGGTAAGCCGCCGGCCCCGGATCTGCCCCGGCTGAGGCCGGCCCCACCTGCAGCCGCTGGCCATCGAAACGCAAGATTGATCCCCCACCGGCTGCCACCGAGTGAATGGGCAGCATCGGAGCCTGGAGCTGCAGCCCGACGATCTCGGTGCAGGGGCTGCGCTCCCAGGCCAGATCCCCCCGCCGCCCGTCGAAATGGAAGACATCGGTGGAGGTACCACCCATGTCGAAGCCAACGATGGCCTGGGGCGGCAGGCCCGCGAGCCCCAGGGCCCGCTGGGCCACGGCCACCGCCCCCACCATGCCGCCGGCCGGCCCCGAGAGGATCGTGTCCTTGGCCAGCAGCTCCTGGGGATCCGCCAGGGTTCCGCTGGAACACATCACCCGCAGCCGGGTTGCTGGCCCCAAGGCCAGCTGCACCTGGCGCAAATAGCGCCGCAGCACCGGCGCCACCGCCGCCTCTACCAGGGCGGTCTGGCCGCGGGGCACCAGCCGGGGTTGACTGCTGAGCCGGTGGGAGAGCACCACCGCGCCAAACCCCAGGGGCGCAAGCCAATCCCCCAGCCTTTGCTCATGGCTGGGATTGCGGGTGCTGTGCAGCAGGGCAACGGCGCAGCTGCTGAAGCCGTCGGCCTGGGCACGGCGCAGCGACTGGCCCAGTTGCTCCGTTAGCTGCAGGGGCTCGAGCTCGGCGCCGTCAACCGCCAGGCGCCCCTCCACCTCCAACACCCGCACCCGCAGGGGCTGGGGCCGCTCGATCGCCAGGGCAAAAAGATCGGGGCGGTGCTGATCGCCGATGCTGAGCAGGTCGGCAAAGCCGCGGTTGATCAGCAGCACCACGCCAGCGCCACGCTGCTCCAGCAGGGCATTGGTGGCCACGGTGGTGCCCAGGCGCACCTCCTGCACCAGGCCCTCCGGCACGGGCTGGCCCGGCGCCAGGCCCAGCACGGCCCCGATCGCCTTCACGGCCGGGTCGTCCGGGCAATCGGCCTGCACCGACAGCACCTTGCGCACCACCAGCTCACCGGCGGGGCTGCAGCCCACCACATCGGTGAAGGTGCCGCCCCGGTCGATCCAGAACCGCCAACCGGGGGTTGGGCAGGCCGGCTGCACTGGCTCAGCGGTAATTCTCAAACTGGAGCGGCACCTCCACGTCCTGGGCCTTGAGCAGGTTGATGGCCTGCTGCAGGTCGTCCTTGTTCTTGCCGGTGATCCGCAGGCTGTCGCCCTGGATCGAGACGGTGACCTTCTTGAGCTCGTCCCGCACGGTTTTGCTTAGCTGCTTGGCCAGCTCCGAGCTGAGCCCCTTGCGCAGTTTCACCACCTGCTTGACCCGATTGCCGCCCACGGGCTCGGGGGTCTGGAAGTCGAAGATCTTCAGCGAGAGATTGCGCTTGGTGGCCTTCTGGCGCAGCACATCCTCCACGGCCTGGAGGGTCATGTCGCTGGCGGTGGTGATCGTGAGGCTGGTTTCCTCCACGTCTATCTCGGTGGCCGAATCCTTGAGGTCGTAGCGGGTGCCGACGTCGCGGCGCACCTGGTCAATCGTGTTGACGAGCTCCTGGCGATCAAAATCACTCACCACATCGAAGGAATAGGTGTCGGCCATGGGGCTGGTTCGGCTGGACGAAGACGTCTGCGGATCGTAGATGCGGCCTGCCAACCTGGACCCACAGTCCGCTCCGCCTGCCGCCATGACCGCCAACCTCGCTCCCTTTGCCTGGTCGTTGTTGCTGGCCGCCGGTGTGGTGGTGTTCAGCACGGTGCCCCTGGGGGCCGCCCGCTCCCAGGCCAATTTCCAGATGGACGATCTGGCGGCACCGCGGGCGATGTTCGAGCGGCTGCCGGCCTGGGGCAAGCGGGCCGCCTGGGCCCATCAGAACTGCTTTGAGGCCCTCACCCTGCATGCCCCCGCCTGCCTGCTGTGTCTGCTAGCCGGCGTCAGCAGCCCGGCGGCCCTGATCGCCGCCTGGCTACACCCCGCCCTGCGACTGGCCTACATCGGTGTCTACGTGGGCAACGTGCCTGCCGTCCGCGGCTTGTGCTGGGCCGGTGGCCTGGTGTGCACCGGGGTGCTCTACGCCGAAGGCCTGAAGGCTGTAATTGCTGGCTGAGCTGGGCTGGCTGAGCTGGGCTGGGTCGCTAGTCGAAGAACATGACGCTCACCACCTTGCCCATGTCTTCAGCCACACGGCAGCTGGCCAGGAGGGTCTCGCTGTCGTGGAAGGCGTAGCAGATCAGCTGGTCACAGCGAGTGATGATCTCGTGATTGCAGAGGCTGCTGGCCATCGGCAGGGGCAGTTCGTCGTGCTCGGGCTTCTCCACCAGGTGCAGCACCTGCTCCAGCTGCTCCCGGGATTCGCCTGGCTGGCGATCCAGGCTCTGGGGCAGCAGCACGGTGAGCCGGGCCGGATCAATCTCCAGCACGCTGCGAATCACGGCCGCATTCACCCCCTGGGAGCCGGAGGTGATCAGGTTGTGCCCCTCCTGGGCCAGGGAGCGGGCCACCAGCTCCACCAGATGGATCGAAACCACAGGCACGTGGCGACTGCCCAGGATGGCAATCCGGCGTTTGCCCCGGTCCTGGAGCATGGCCAGTTCCTGGGCAAGGGTGTCGATCCGGCCCAATGCCGGAAGATCAAGGGACCGGGTCACCTGTAGCCCTCTGCCTGCATCCCGAAAATAGCAGCGTTATTTAGCCAGCGCGGGCAACTGCAACCTCGTGAACAGCCGCTCAAAATCGCAGTGCTCTGCCACCAACCGAAAGGCAAAGCTGGCCTTGACCGCCTCGTGCAGACGCACGTGACCAAAGGCCTGCTCAATCACTTCCACGGTGGTGAGGGTGTCATGTTCCACCTTGAGCAGGGGCACCTCCAGCTCCTCGGCCCGGTTGATCAGCTGGGGCAGGGGCTCTGCGGCCCCTGTGAGGATCAGACATTGGGTTGATGCCTCCAGGGCAGCCAGCTGGATATCGGTGCGGTCCGCACCGGTCACAACCGCCATGTTGCGGCGGCGACGGAAAAATTCCATCGCCGAGTTGACATTCATGGCTCCGATTGAGAGGGTTTCAACCAGCAGGTCGAGCCGCTCGGGACAACAGAGCACCTTGGCCCCGAGTCGCAGAACCAGCTCCTCCACCGTGACACTGCGCAGCAGGGGGCTCTGGGGCATCACCCCCAGCACCGGCAGTCCCAACCGCTCCAGGGCAGGCACCATGTCGGCGCGCAGGGCCCCAACCAGCTGGGGTTGAACGGCATTGAGCACCACCCCCGCCAGACGGTCACCCAGCCGGGCCCGAGCCGCCAGCAGGGGATCAACGCTGCTGCTGTCTACCCAGGGATGCACCAGCAGCACCTGGGCCCCCATCCCCTCAGCCAGCTGGGGCAGGCTGAGGCCGTAGAGCAAGCCCTCATCCATGCTGCCGCCAGCTTCCAGCAGGGTGAGGCCATCGCTAAAGGCTGCCAGCTGCAAACTCTGTTCGCTGAAACCCGCCCCCGGATCCAGGTTGCCCTGCAACAAACGCTGCTGGGCCTGCTGGGGATCGGCAACCTGGAGGGAGGGGATCAGCTGGCTGTCAGGCAGCCCCAGGGTGGCCCCCACAAAGCGCACATCCGCATCGAGCAGTGGGGTGCCTACCGGCATCTCGGCGGGGGAATCCAGGCTGGTGGCCAGGGGCTTGCCGAAGCGAACCTCTACCCCTTGGCGGAGCAGCTGGCGAGCGAGCCCAAGCACCACGGCGGATTTGCCGCTAAGGGTTCACAGGAACCAACCAGCAAGGTGGGGGCCATCGGGTCAACCTCGCTGGGGCTCAGCTGGTGGGAATTTAGGCGGTTGTTTCCATACCGACCTGCTCCATGCTGGCGCGTCAGGGGTCGTTAGCGCCAGGCTCATGTCGAGTTGCCAGGATCAATGCACCGTTGCCGTCACAGGGGCAAGTGGCAGCTTCGGCAGGGCCCTGCTGCGTCGTTGGCCCCGCCAGGATGTCCACCTGGTGGGGCTCACCAGCAGCCCAGAGCCGCTGGATCTGCGCGATGGAGCCGGAGAGCCGATCCCCCATGAGCAGGTGGTCTGGCGGATCGGCGAGGAGTGGGCCCTGCGGCCGGTACTGGAACGGGTGGATGTGCTCGTGCTCAACCATGGCATCAACCAACCCCAGGCCCGCAGCCGCGCAGCCACCGGCCAGGCCCTGGAGGTGAATGCGCTCAGCAGCTGGCGGCTGCTGGAACTGTTTGCCGAGGTCGTGCAGCAACGCGCCGGCGCCCGCCGCCAGGCAGAGCTTTGGGTCAACACCTCCGAAGCGGAGATCCAGCCGGCCCTGAGCCCGCTCTACGAGCTCAGTAAACGGCTACTGGGAAACCTGGTGAGCCTGCGGGCCCTAGACCTCGGCGGCAGCCAGGGGCCGCTGCGCATCCGCCGGTTGGTGCTGGGGCCCTTCCGCTCGGCCCTCAACCCGATTGGCTTGATGGGGGCCGATTTCGTGGCCGGCCAGGTGCTGGCCCAGGCCCGGCTGGGCTTCAACCTGATCATCGTCAGCCCCAACCCCCTCACCTACGTGCTGATGCCGCTCAGCACCCTGAGCCGCTGGCTCTACTGCCGGCTGCTGACGCGGGCTGCTGACGAGAGCTGAGGGCTAAGACTGAGGGCCGAGGGCTGAGCTGGCCTAGAAATCCCGGTCGGTGAGAATCTCGCAACCGTCGCTGCCGACGGCGATGGTGTGCTCCCACTGGGCCGACCAACTGCCATCGGCCGTCACCACGGTCCAGCGGTCCTTAAGGGTGCGGCAGGCCTTGCTGCCGGCATTGAGGATCGGCTCCACCGCCAGGGTCATGCCCGAACGCAACTTCATGTTGGGCAGATCCCGGGTGCGGAAATTGAACACCGATGGCTCTTCGTGCAGGTTGCGGCCAACCCCATGGCCGGTGTAGTCCTCGACGACGGCGAAGCCGTGGGCTTCGACGTGGTCTTGAACGGCGCCGGCGATATCCAGCAGGGTGTTGCCCGCCTTGATTTGGGCCAAGCCCCGCATTAGGGATTCCTGGGCCACGCGGCAGAGGGTCTGGGCTTCCTCACTGGCACCTTGGCCGACGCAGAGGCTCACACAGCTGTCCCCGTGATAGCCGTCGAAGTAGGCCCCCGTATCGATCTTGAGCAGATCGCCGGCCTGGATCACCCGCTTGCTGCTGGGGATGCCGTGCACCACCTCGTTGTTGATCGAGGCGCAGATGCTGGCAGGGAAGCCGTGGTAGCCCTTAAAGCTGGGAGTGGCTCCCAGCTCGCGGATGCGCTTTTCGGCATGGGTGTCGAGATCGCCGGTGGTCATGCCAGGGGCCGCCAGCTCCAGGAGCTCACGCAGCACCGTGGCCACAATCCGGCTGGCCTGGCGCATCGTGGCGATCTCCCGGGCGCTCTTGATCTCCACGCCCCGTCTGCCCTTCTGGATGCGAGGGCCTGTCTCCAGGACTGGGGTTTTGGTGGTAGCCAGCAGATCGGCAAACAGATTCATGCTGGGAGCTCGAGCCGCGATGGACACATCTGGAGATCAAGCTACCAATGGCGGGGAGGCGCTGCGGGCTCCCCGCCGGCCGGTACACTAAGGGATTGGCCAGGCCTAAGCGGAGTTGAGATGGCAACGGAGACGACCGACAACCAGAGCGAGATCCAGACCGAGAACCAGCCGGAAAATCCAGCTGAGATTCCTGAAACCGGTCCAGTGGCGGTGAAAACCAAGGTCACCACTGGCAAACTCAGCGCCCAGGAGCTGATTCGAGCCTTCGAGGCCGAACAACTTAAGAGCGAGTTGCCCGAGATTTATGTGGGCGACACCGTGAAGGTGGGCGTGCGGATCCGTGAGGGCAACAAGGAGCGCGTCCAGCCCTACGAGGGTGTGGTTATTGCCAAGCGCCACGGCGGTCTCAACGAGACCATCACCGTGCGGCGCATCTTTCAGGGCATCGGCGTGGAGCGGGTCTTCATGCTGCACAGTCCCCAGGTGGCCTCCGTGAAAGTGGAGCGCCGCGGTAAGGTGCGTCGGGCGAAGCTCTTCTATCTGCGTGATCGGGTGGGTAAAGCCACACGGGTCAAGCAACGCTTCGATCGCTGAGGCTGCGGCGGGTCTGCCCATATGTCTGGAGAGTTTCTCCCCAGTCGTATTGGTTCCCACCCATTGGCCTCATGTTTACGGGGCATCGGCATTGCGCCGTTAGTTCAGTTGGTAGAACGCAGGTCTCCAAAACCTGATGTCGGGGGTTCAAGTCCTCCACGGCGCGTTCGATGCTCCAATCTGCAGTTTCCTGGTTTCGAGCATGGAGTTGGATTTACAACCCGGAGATGTGGTGAAGGTGCTCGAGTCAGCTGCTCTGGGCTGGGTACGAGCCCGCGTGATCCGGGTCAAGTCCGGTGGTCGAGTGGTTGTTCAAAGCGACCAGGGGCGTGAATTCACCGCCCGTGGCAACCAGGTTCGTCTGATCGAGCCCGCCGGATTCAGGCCCTGAGGGGCCGTTGACGGCGGGCAGGGTGGCGATGGATACTTCTTAAGTCGGTGAGTCGGCGCAATCGGGCCTGCCCCGAATCGGACTCCTGACTGGGAATTCAGACTGGAAAACCAGACTGGGTATTCAAATTAGACCAGACTTGGGACTGTAGTTCAACCGGTTAGAGCACCGCCCTGTCACGGCGGAAGTTGCGGGTTCGAATCCCGTCAGTCCCGTTTATTAAATCCGAGCCAGTTCATTGAATCGGAGCCCGTTCACTGAATCGGAGAACGTTTGCGTGAAGTTTGCTAGTGCAGCTGGATCTGCGGTGCGGGTTCGCCTGGCCCCCAGCCCCACGGGAACCCTGCACATCGGCACGGCCCGCACGGCAATGTTCAACTGGCTGTTCGCCCGCCGCCAGGGCGGCCAGTTTCTGCTGCGCATCGAAGACACCGACAGCGTCCGCAGCAAGCCCGAATACACCGCAAACATCCTCGAAGGGCTGCAGTGGCTCGGGCTGGACTGGGATGGCGAGCCCGTCATCCAGAGCGAGCGGATCGGCGAGCACCGGGCCGCGATCCAGCAGTTGCTGGATGGTGGCCACGCCTACCGCTGCTTCGCCAGCGAAGCGGAACTCACCGCCATGCGGGAGCAGCAGGCCGCCCACAAGCAGGCCCCCCGCTACGACAATCGCCACCGCGACCTGAGCGCCCAGCAGCAACAGGCCTACATCGCCGAGGGGCGCCAGGCCACGATCCGCTTCCGCATCGCCGACTCCGCCAGCATCACCTGGAGCGACCTGGTGCGCGGGGAGATGGCCTGGAAAGGCAGCGACCTGGGCGGTGACATGGTGATCGCCCGTAGGGCCCCGGCCGATCAGATCGGCGACCCGCTCTACAACCTGGTGGTGGTGGTGGACGACATCGCCATGGCCATCAGCCACGTGATCCGCGGCGAAGACCACATCGCCAACACCGCCAAGCAGCTGCTGCTCTACCAGGCCCTCGCCGCCGAGCCGCCGGTATTTGCCCACACACCCCTGATCCTTAACCAGGAGGGCAAAAAGCTCTCCAAGCGCGATGGCGTCACTTCGGTGAGCGAATTTCGGGCCATGGGCTACACCGCCGAAGCCCTGGCCAACTACATGACCCTGCTGGGCTGGTCGCCGCCTGAGGGCATGGGGGAACGCTTCAGCCTGGCCGAGGCGGCAGCGGTGTTTGACTTCGAGCGGGTCAACCGGGCCGGGGCCCGCTTCGACTGGGAGAAACTCAATTGGCTCAACGGCCAGGTGCTGCACGGCCTCGGCCCCGAGAGCCTGCGCCAGCAACTGCTGCCCCTGTGGGCCGAGCACGGCTGGGGCACCGAACCAGGCAGCGCATGCGCTGATCCCGCCTGGCAGATTGACCTCTGCAGCCTGATCGGCCCCTCCCTCACCCTGCTGGCCGATGGGGTGGAGCAGGCCCGCCCCTTTTTCACCACCCCCGAGCTGGAGCAAGCCGCCGAAACCCAACTGGCCACCGACGGAGCCAGAGCTGCCCTGGCGGCCCTGCTGGAGAGCCTGCTGAAACTCCTGCCGGAGGTCCCCCTGGAGGCAGACCAGGCCCAGGCCCTGCTCCTGGCGGCGGCCACGTCGGCTGGAGTTAAAAAAGGGGTGATCATGAAGACCCTGCGGGCCGCCCTGCTGGGCAGCCTCCAGGGCCCCGACCTACTGACCACCTGGCTGTTGCTGCACCGCAGCGGGGCCGACCGGGCCCGGATCAGCCGCTGCCTCTAGGCCCAGGCGGCGGGCCAGGGGGCCGGCGCTGAGGCCCTGCAGGCCCACGGTGAGCAGGATCGTCAGAAACACAAGCCCCTGGAGGCGGCCAGCCCCCACAACCCCCGCCTGCTCGAGGCGGATGGCAAATAGGCTCGCCACGGCGGCGGTGACGATGCCCCTGGGCGCCAACCAGGCCAGCAGGGCCCGCTGGGGCAGGCTGAAATCCAGGCCCCAGGTGGCCAGGCCGACCGCCACGGGGCGCACCACAAGCATCAACACCAGCACGCAGGCCACCCCACCCCAGCCCAGGGGGCTGAGTTCGGCCCAGCTCACATCGGCGGCCAGAAAGGGGAAGAGCATGGTGATCGCCAGCTGGGCCAACTGACGGATCAGCCCATCGAGCTCGGCCGCATCCGTATCCGGCCTGCGGCCGACCACCACCCCGGCGGCCACCGCCGCGGGCAGGCCCGATTCGGGCAGCCACAACTCGCAGCCGCTGAACATCAGAAAAAGACTGCCCAGGGTGAGCTGGAGCCGCAGGGCGCCGGCCGCCTGGGCGGGGATGCGGCTGAGGGCTTCGGCCAGCAACCAACCACAGCCAGCCCCAATCAGCACCCCACCGCCAAGCCTTTGCAGCAGGCCCAGGGCCAGCTCCCGCCAGCCATGCAGATCGCCGAGGGCCAGCTCAAGCAGCAGCAGGGCCAGCACGGCCCCGATCGGCTCGAGCACAAGCCCCTCCCCCTCCAGCACCTCGCCCAGGGGGGATGCCAGGCGGATCTGGCGCACCAGTGGAGTCACCACCGTGGGGCCGGTGGCCAGCACGATGGCGCTGAACACAGCTGCCAGCGACCAGTTCAATCCCGCCAGCCAGTGGGCCGCCAGCAGGCCGGCCGCAAGGGCGAGCACCAGCCGCACCAGCACGATGCGCAGCACGGCTTGACGGGTGCCGTCGTCGGGCAGGCGCAGGTTGATGCCGCCATCGAACAGCACCAGGCTCACCAGCAGGCCCACCACCGTGCCCAGCCCTGCCCCGAGGTCGAGGGGTTCGACCAGGCCAAAGCCCGAGCGCCCGATCACCAGGCCGGCACTGAGCAGCAGCACCACCCCCGGCAGACCGGTGAGCCAGGCAAGCCCCTGGGCCACCGCACCGGCAAACACGGTGACGCCCCAGAGCAGCCCCAGCCGCTCAGGTGTCATTCATCAAGGGCATTGAACTTGGGCTCCACATGAATTCCAATCACCGCCGCAGGCCTTACCACCAGATATTCACCCTCCAGATCCGCCAGCGGCACATTTACGAAAGTATCGGAAGCCGAAGCGGTCAGCACACTCCCGTACCACTGCTGAAAGGCCTCCAGGGTGTGGAAATGGACGGTTTCGCTCTGCCCCCCACTCAGGTGCAGATGAACGGCATAGCGGCGGGGGAGGGCAGACATGGGGTCTTGGCGAGCAACGGATTAGCGGGCAGCAGTCCGGAGTTGTCCTCAGGATGGCCCAGGCTCCCTGGGTTGGGATAGGAGAGTGGCTGCAGCGCAACATCGCCGGCCACATAGAGAGGATGGCGGGGCTGGCCGGCGGCGGTGAGACCCAGGGCCCAGAGGTCCCGGCCCTGCAACAAGGCCAGCACCGCCCGATCCCGCCCCCGCCAGGCGCCCTGGTTGCCCCAGCCCAGCCACAGCGTCGCCTGGGGATGGGCCACCAGACGTTGCTGCATCCAGACATCGGCCTCGGCGCCCACCGGATCGGCGGCGCGGCGCAACACCGCCGGCGAAGGGCTGATGCGCGCAAACAAATTGAGCACCTCAAGGCTGCCGAAGCCCCAGCGCTGGGCAAAGCCCACCAGCCGCCGCAGGGTATGGTCGTCGCGCTGGCCATCGGCCCGCGACGGATTGAGGCCGATGAACAACAGCCGCGGCGCCGCCGGCTGCCACAGCCGCTCCAGCCACCAGCGGTAGTGGCCGCAGGGGCTGAAGGCGGCGCTACCGCTGACGATGGCCAACTGCACCATCGCCTTAGCATGAAACGATGCCCAGCCTGGCCGCCATACGCGAGCAGCGCCACAGCGCCCGCCTAAGGGCGTTGCGCGTAGGTGCCGCAGAGGTCGCCGCCAGCCAGCCGGGCGGCGAGGTGTGGCTATTTGGCTCGATGGCGCGGGGCAACTGGGATGGCTGCTCAGACGTTGACCTACTGGCCATCGCCCCTAGCCGGCAGCAGGCTGATGCCCTAGCCGATGCACTGCTGGACGCCCGCCTCGGTGACGACGTGCTGGCCCTCAGCCAGGAGCGCTGGCAGCAGCTGAAGCAGGGCGACGATCCTTACTGGCGGTCCATCGGCCGCGACGCCCTGCGCCTGGATCAGCCGTGACTCCCCGGGTTGAAGCCTGGATCCGCCAGGCGAACAACGATCTGGAAGCGGCGGGCCTTACGGCCGGCCAGGGGTTCCATGCCCAGGCCTGCTACCTGGCGGGTCAGGCCGCCGAAAAAGCCCTCAAGGCCTTGCTGCTGGCGGCCGGGATCACTCCGCCATACAGCCACTCCCTCGAGAAACTGGTGGAGCTGCTGCAACAGCAGGGCCTGGATCTCCCAGCCCTGGCTGAGCTGCATCTAAAGGCGCTCACGCGCATGAATAGCGCCAGCCGCTACCCCCAAGGCGATGAGGCGCCGGCTGATCTCTTCGATGCCAACGACAGCTCCACTGCCCTGGGCACCGCGGAGGCCGTGGTGCGGATCGCCATGGCCCAACTGCAAGCCTGAGCTCTGGCAGGCTGACCCGACCCATCACCCCTTGCAGCAACGTGGCCCCTGGCACCAAGCCCCTGCTGCTGCTGATCGACGGCCACTCCCTGGCCTTCCGCAGTTTCTACGCCTTTGCCAAGGGGGGCGACGGGGGGCTGAGCACCAAGGCGGGGGTGCCCACCAGCGTCACCTACGGCTTCCTCAAGGCCCTGCTCGACAACTGCAAGGGCCTCAAGCCCAATGGCCTGGTGGTGGCCTTCGACACGGCCGAGCCCACCTTCCGCCACGAGGCAGATGCGGCCTACAAGGCCCATCGGGATGTGGCGCCGGAGCACTTTTTCGCCGACCTGGCCAACCTGCAGCAGATCCTGGCCGAGAGCCTCGACATCCCCCTGGCGATGGCGCCCGGCTATGAAGCAGACGACGTGCTCGGCACCCTCGCCAACCGGGCGGCGGCAGAAGGCTGGCGGGTGCGGATCCTCTCGGGCGACCGCGACCTGTTCCAGCTGGTCGACGACGAGCGTGACATCGCCGTGCTCTACATGGGCGGCGGCCCCTACGCCAAAAACAGCGGACCGCTGGAGATCCGCCGCGACGGCGTGATCGCCAAGCTCGGCGTAACGCCAGACGAAGTCGTTGACCTCAAGGCACTCACGGGCGACAGCTCAGACAACATCCCCGGCGTTAAGGGAGTGGGCCCCAAAACCGCCATCAATTTGCTGAAGGAGTTTGAGCATGTCGATGGCATCTATGCCGCCCTCGACCAGCTGGCGGCCGCGGGAGCCAAGGCCACCCAGGGCAGCCTCAAGGGTGCCCTGATCGAGAAGCTGCGCGCCGACCGTGAAAGCGCCTATCGCTCGCGGATGCTGGCCGAGATCCTGATCGACATCCCCCTGCCGAGCGAGCCGCGGCTGGAGCTGGGGGCAGTCAAGGCCGAGTCCTTGGCCAGCAGCCTGGAGGAGCTGGAGCTGTACAGCCTGGTGAAACAGGTGCCCAACTTCGCCCAGCTGTTCTCGGCCGTGCCGCCGGAGCTCAGGGAGGAATCCAGCCCCGCGGGCGGCAAGGCCGTCACAGCCGCCATTAACGCGGTTTCGGCTGGTGAAACAGCTGCCGATCAGCCGGACAGCAAGGGGCTGCCTGCCCTTGAACCCCAACTGATCACCAGCGCCGAGGCCCTGTCGGCCCTCGTTAGCCACCTCAACGGCTGCACAGATCCTGGCCGCCCCGTGGCCCTAGACACCGAAACCACCAGCCTCAACCCATTCCAGGCCGAACTGGTGGGTGTGGGCGTGGCCTGGGGAGATGGCCCGGCGGAGCTCGCTTACATCCCGATCGGCCACCATCTTCCCGAGCAGCACCCCGAGCAGCAGAGCGAGCAGCAGAGCGAAGCCAGCGGGGACATCCAGGAGCTTCTGAAGATCCCCTCTGGAACCTCAACCGAAAGCGCTCCGGGAGGTTGTACAGATGTACAACCTCCTCAACAGGTTCAGCAACTATCCCTAGCTGCGGTGCTCACCGCCCTGGCCCCCTGGCTAGCCAGCGCCGCCCACCCCAAAGCGCTGCAGAACGCCAAATACGACCGGCTGATCCTGATGCGCCACGGCCTACCCCTGGGCGGAGTGGTAATGGACACCCTGCTGGCCGATTACCTGCGCGATGCCGGCGACAAACACGGCCTTGAGGCGATGGCCGAGCGCAACTTCGGCTTCAGCCCCACCAGCTATGGAGAGCTGGTGCCCAAGGGCGCCAATTTTTCAGCGGTGTCGATCGAGGCCGCGGCCCAATACTGCGGCATGGATGTGCACCTCACCTGGCGCCTGGCCCTGCTGCTGCGCCAGGAGCTGATCGCCATGGGCGCGGCCCTGCCCCAGCTGCTCGACCAGCTGGAGTTGCCGCTGGAGCCGGTGCTGGCCCAGATGGAGGCCACCGGCATCCGCATCGACACCGCCTACCTGGGCGAGCTGAGCACCGAGCTCAAAATCACCCTGGATCGCCTCGAGGTCGAAGCGAAGGCGGCCGCCGGGTTGGACTTCAACCTCGCCTCGCCCAAGCAGCTGGGGGAGCTGCTGTTTGACACCCTTGGGCTCGATCGCAAGAAATCCCGCAAGACCAAAACCGGCTGGAGCACCGATGCGGTGGTGCTCGAAAAGCTCGAAGATGCCCACCCGGTGGTGGCCCTGGTGCTGGAGCACCGCACCATCAGCAAGCTCAAGAGCACCTACGTGGATGCCCTGCCGGCCCTGATGGAGCCCGAGACGGGCCGAGTGCACACGGATTTCAACCAGGCGGTGACCGCCACGGGCCGGCTCTCCAGCAGCAATCCCAACTTACAAAACATCCCGATCCGCACTGAGTTTTCGCGGCGCATCCGCAAGGCCTTCTTGCCCCAGGAGGGCTGGAGCCTGATCAGCGCCGACTACTCCCAGATCGAGCTACGCATCCTGACCCACCTCTGCGGTGAAGCGGTGCTGGTGGAGGCCTACCGCAGCGGCGACGACGTGCATGCCCTTACCGCCCGGCTGCTGCTCGAGAAGGACACCGTGACACCGGATGAGCGCCGCCTGGGCAAGACGATCAACTTCGGCGTGATCTACGGCATGGGCGCCCAGCGTTTCGCCCGCGAAACGGGCGTGAGCCAGGCCGAAGCCAAAGACTTTCTGGTCAAATACAAGCAGCGCTACCCGAAGGTGTTCGCCTTCCTGGAGTTGCAGGAGCGGCTGGCGTTGAGCCGGGGCTATGTGGAAACGATCCTGGGCCGGAGGCGACCCTTCCACTTCGACCCCAACGGCCTGGGCCGCCTGCGCGGCAAGGATCCCCTCGAGATCGAGCTGGAGGTGGCCCGCCGCGGCGGTATGGAAGCCCAGCAACTGCGGGCCGCCGCCAACGCGCCGATCCAGGGCTCCAGCGCCGACATCATCAAGCTGGCCATGGTGCAACTGCAGCGGGAGCTGGAGTCGGCCGCCCTGCCCGCCCGACTGCTGCTGCAGGTGCACGACGAACTGGTGCTTGAGACAGCGCCTGAGGCCCTGGAGACAGTGCTGACCCTGACGCGTCAAACCATGGAGAACGCCATGGCCCTGTCGGTGCCCCTGGTGGTGGAAACGGGCGTGGGGCCCAACTGGATGGACGCGAAATGACCCGCCCCGGCGAGGTTTGAGCCTGCGGGGTGCAGCAGCCTGCCCGCACTCAGAACCTGCGACCGCCTAGGAGAACCTTCAGCGCTCTCCTTGATTCTGTACAGCTTGTACAGAATCAAGGACACAGGCGTGAAAGAACAGCAGCCGCGCCCCCCTTCTGCCTATGCCCTGCCCGAGCCCTTCAGTCCCGCCCAATCCTTGAGTCAGTTTTGCCGGCCCCCCCCGCCAGGCGGCATGGGGAGGTACCGAACCGCTGGGATTGCTACGGTCAGCTTGATCAGGCGAGCAGGGACTCTGGCCACTGCCCTGATTCCTGGATCCCCCCAGCCTGAGCTCTGCAGATCGTCGATGTCCTTACCCCCTGAACCGGGTGAAGCTGAGTTCCAGCAACGGTTTGAACAACTGAGCGGAGAACAGGGGGCAGTGGTGGGCGTGGCCCTGGACATGCTGTTCGGCCGCTTCAGCGCCCGACGCCCCGATGCTTGATTCCAGCAAACCTCGCCACTCCCCCACCGTGAACCCACTGTGACCCTCCGGCTCACTAACACCCTCAGCCGCCGCATCGAGCCCTTCGAGCCCCTGGTGCCCGGCCAGGTGAGCATCTACTGCTGCGGCGTGACGGTCTACGACCTCTGCCACCTGGGCCATGCCCGCAGCTATATCGCCTGGGATGTGCTGCGCCGGTATCTGCTCTGGAGCGGCTATGCCGTCACTTTTGTGCAGAACTACACCGACATCGACGACAAGATCCTGAACCGCGCCGCCGAGGAGGGCAGCTCGATGCAGATCGTAAGCGAGCGCAATATCGAGGCCTTTGTGGCCGACATGGCCCGGCTCAACATTCTGCCGCCCGATCGTATGCCCCGGGCCACCCAAAGCCTGGATGCAATTCGCGCCTTGATCACCGAACTGGAAGCCAAGGGGGCGGCCTACAGCGCTGATGGCGATGTGTACTTTGCCGTGATGAAGCACGCCGGCTACGGCAAGTTGAGCGGCCGCGATCTAGCTGAGCAACAGGACAATGCAGCCGGCCGAGTGGCCACTGCAGAGGAAGCCCGCAAGCAGCACCCCTTCGACTTTGCCCTCTGGAAGGGCACCAAAGCGGGCGAGCCCAGCTGGGAATCCCCCTGGGGCCCCGGCCGGCCTGGCTGGCACATCGAGTGCTCCGCCATGGTGCGCGAGGAGCTGGGCGACACGATCGACATCCACCTCGGTGGCGCCGACCTGATCTTTCCCCACCACGAAAACGAAATTGCCCAGTCGGAGGCGGCCACCGGCCACGAGCTGGCTCGCTACTGGCTGCACAACGGCATGGTGAATGTGGGCGGCCAGAAGATGTCCAAATCCCTGGGCAACTTCACCACCATCCGTGCCCTGCTGGATTCGGGCATATCGCCGATGAACCTGCGCCTGTTCACGCTCCAAGCCCACTACCGAAAGCCGCTCGACTTCAGCGCCCCAGCCCTCGAGGCCGCCGCCACCGGCTGGAAGGGGCTCAACGCCGCCCTCGGGCTGGCTGCCAGCGCCGAAGCCGCACCGGCCAGCGATGCCGCCGACCTGCCCAGCGATCTGGCTGAAGCCCGCCAGCGGTTTGCCGCCGCCATGGACGACGACCTCAACACCTCCGCTGCCCTGGCCGTGCTGTTCGAGCTGGCCAAACCCCTGCGGGCCCTGGCCAACCGCATCGAGCGCGGTGATGGGGCCGCAGCAGCCGCAGCCACCTCCCCTGGCCTGGCGGCCCAGGGCCAGCTGCTGCTGGAGCTGGCGGGGGTGCTGGGCCTCCAGCATGAGCGGGCAGCCGAGGGCCCGGCCGCCGGCCCGGGATCGGGATCGGGATCGGGATCAGCGAGCCCCAGCGACGCCGAGATCGACGCCCAGATCACAGCCCGCCAAGCCGCCAAGGCCGCCCGCAACTTCACAGAAGCCGATCGGATCCGCGACGGCCTCAAAACCCAGGGGATCGAGCTGATCGACCGGCCCGGCGGCGTCACTGAATGGATTCGGAGCTAAGTGGATTGGGCTGGGGGACTGGGCTGGGGGACTGGGCTGGGGGACTGGGCTGGCCTGATCGGCACAAACAACTCAGCTTCCAGGCGGACGCTGTTGGCCCTGCATCATTCGCTCGATCTTGCGAAGCCGCTGCAGGGTGGTGGTCCACACCTCCTTCTGAAAACCGGGCGGACAGTTCTCCACCAGCGCCTCCAGGTCTTCCTTGCGCTCGAAGGCCTCCCACAGCTGCCGCTCCAGCCGGGCCCGCTCAATGAAGTTCCAGCGCTGCAGAAAGGCGTTCAAAGGCCAAGGGCGGGGGCAGTTTGAGCCTAATCAGCCCGCCCCGCGGCCGATCAGGTCGAAGCTCGACATGGCCAGGCCGAGGCCAAGCGCGGGCGCGGCCAGCCAGCGCAGGGCCCAGAGCAGGGCACCCACCAGCCAGGGCGGACTGCCCGATCCGAGCAGGTCGGCGTGGAAGCGGGCCGGGGCCTGCCAGCCCAGCAGCAGGGCCATCGCCAGGCCGCCGCTGAGCAACAGCACGCCGCCGAAAATGGCGTCCATGCGCTCCAGCGCCGCCACATTCAGGGCTGGGGGTAGGCCGAGCACGGCGATCACGGCCACGCACAGCCACACCGCCCGGCCCCGGCTCCAGCCGAAGCGGTCGATCAGCGAACTCACGGGCACCTCCAGCAGCGACACCGAGGAAGTGATCGCTGCGATGAAGGCCAGGGCAAAGAACAGCCCCGCCACCAGCCGGCCGATCGCTCCCTGCGAAGCCAGGCCGGTGGGCAGGGCAATGAACAGGGTGCCAACGGTGCTGCCGCTCACCCCAGCCCCTAGCCCGAAGCTGGCAACCACCGGAAAGGTGACGCAACCTGCCATCAGGGCCACGGCCGTGTCCATGCCCACCACCAGCGCCGCTTCGGCGGGGATGGCGCTGCGCCGATCCAGGTAGGTGCCATAGGCCAGGATCGCGCCGACGCCGGTGCCGATTGAGAAGAAGGCCTGGGTGAAGGCGTTGCGGATCGTGGTGGGGTCGATCAGCTTGCTGGCGTCCCAGCGCAGCAGGAAGGTGGCGTAGCCCTCGCGGGCGCCGGGCAAGCCGGCGGCCCAGATGGCCAGGCCCAGCAGCAGTAGAAACAGCAGCGGCAGGCCCCAGCGGCTGAGCCGCTCGATGCCAGAGCGGATGCCGGCCGCCACCACCACGCCGGTGAGCGCCAGGCTGATTAGGTGGCCCAGCACGGCGTCGCCACCGCTGCTGATCGCGCCGAAATAGGCCTCCGCCTCCGCCATCGTGGCCGGCAAGCTCTCCAGCAGGGCGTGCAGCAGGCTGCGGCCCGTCCAGCCCATCAGCACCGAGTAATAAGCCAAAATCCCAGCTGCCACAAGCAGATAGAGCCAGCCCAGGGGTGCCCAGCGCCGGCCGCCGGCGGTGAGGGGCGCGAGCAGGGGGGAGTGGCCGGTGCTGCGGCCGAGCACCATTTCGGCCACCAGCACCGGCAGGCACACCACCAGCACGATCAGCAGGTAAAGCAGCACGAAGGCGGCGCCACCCCCCTGGGAGGCCCGGTAGGCAAAGCCCCAGAGGTTGCCCAGCCCCACCGCGCTGCCGGCGGTGGCCAGCACAAAACCCATGGTTGAGCTCCAGCGCTCAGCTGGCCGGCCCTGCTCTGGGGCCTCGTAACTGGGGGGAGGGGGTGGGGCCATCGACATGGAGCCATCGACAGGTCTCAGCCGCCCATTTCAGCCACGCCCACCCGCTGCTGCAGCCACTCCAGGCCCACCACCAGCAGCACCCCAATCGCCCCCAGCAGCAGGGCCACCAGCAGGGCTGAAGCACTGGGCGGCGCTGCCAGGGCATCGCGCAGCACGATCAGCTTGCCCTTGGCATTGGTGCTGCTCTCAAGCACGGTGCGGAACGGCCAGATCTTCCAGAGCGAGCCGGCCATCACCCCCACCAACAGGGCCACGGTCTGGCCGTGCCAGCGGGCCAGCAGCCAGCGCAGCAGCCGCACAAAGGCGATCAGCCCAGTGGCACATCCAAGGGCGAAGGGCAGCAGCACAACCAGGTCGAGGCCCTTGACTGCCTCCATCACGTGCTGGTATTGGCCCAGCACCAGCAGCAGGAAGGAGCCGGAAATCCCAGGCAGGATCATGGCCATGATTGCCACCGCCCCGCTCCAGAAGAGGGTGAAAGGGTCGTGGGGCATGGTCACCGGCACCCGGGTCACAAACACCAGGGCCCCGGCCGCCCCCAGCGCCATCGCCACCAGGCCGCTGGCACCCCAGTGGGCATGGCGGGCAATCAGCACGATCGAGCCCACGATCAAGCCGAAGAAGAAAGCAAATAGAAATACCGGGTGTTGGACGTATAGCCAGGTGATCGGTCGCACCAGCAGCAGCACCGAGCCGAATATCCCCGCCAGCAGGGGCAGCAGGAAACCCAGATGCACCCGTGCCGCCGCCGCCCCCCACCGCCCCCCAGCGAGCAGCTTGAGCAGCTCCAGATCGAAGCCCGCAATGGCCTCCAGCAGGGTGGAGTAGATGCCGAGGATGAAGGCCATCGAACCGCCGCTGACGCCCGGCACCACATCGGCAGCCCCCATGGCCAGGCCACAGAGCAGCACGTACCCACGCGGCAACGGGGCTTGTGGAGGAGGAGCTGCGGTCATCGGGAAGGAGCGGTGGGAGACTGATGCGCCGAAACCTTAAGGGGCCCCCACCGTGAAAGCCATCGCCGTGCTGGGTTCCACCGGGTCAATCGGCACCCAGACCCTGGAGCTGGCCGAAGAATTTCCCGATCGCTTCAAGGTGGTGGCCCTCACCGCCGGCAACAACCTCGACCTGCTGGTCGACCAGATCTGCCGCCACGCCCCGGAGGTGGTGGCCCTGGCCAACGGCGATCGCGTTGGCGAATTGCGCGAGCGCCTCCACGCCCTTGAGCCCGCCGCTAGGCCAGAGCGCCTGCCGGAGCTGCTGGGGGGCAACGAGGGCCTCTGCGCCGCCGCCGCCTGGCCCTCGGCCGATCTGGTGGTCACCGGCATCGTCGGCTGCGCCGGCCTGCTGCCCACCCTGGCGGCGGTCAAGGCCGGCAAGGATCTAGCCCTGGCCAACAAGGAAACCCTGATCGCCGCGGGGCCCGTAGTGCTGCCGGAGCTGGCCAAGAGCGGCTCGCGCCTGCTGCCGGCCGATTCCGAGCATTCCGCCATCTTCCAGTGCCTGCAGGGCACCCCCTGGGCCGACACGGCCCGCCTCTCCACCGGCGTGCCCACTCCAGGCCTGCGCCGCATCCAGCTCACCGCCAGCGGCGGCGCCTTCCGCGACTGGGCCCCCGAAGACCTCCACAAGGCCACCGTGGCCGACGCCACCAGCCATCCCAATTGGACGATGGGCCGCAAGATCACCGTCGATTCGGCCTCCCTGATGAACAAGGGGCTCGAGGTGATCGAGGCCCACTACCTGTTTGGCCTCGACTACGACCACATCGATATAGTCATCCACCCCCAGTCGATCATCCACTCGATGGTGGAGCTGGCCGATTCCTCGGTGCTGGCCCAGCTGGGCTGGCCAGACATGAAGCTGCCGATCCTCTACTGCCTCAGCTGGCCCGAACGCCTGGAAACCCCCTGGCGTCGCCTAAATCTCACCGAAGTGGGCTCGCTCAGCTTCCGCGCCCCCGATCCGGCCCGCTACCCCTGCATGGAGCTGGCCTACGCGGTGGGGCGCGCCGGCGGCACCATGCCGGCGGTGATGAACGCAGCTAACGAGCAGGCCGTGGCCCTCTTCCTCGACGAGCAAGTGCATTTCCTCGATATCCCCAGGCTGATCGACGGGGTGTGTGATCGCCACCGGGCCGATCTGACGGCCAACCCCTCCCTGGACGACGTGCTGGCCATCGACGCCTGGGCCCGGCAGGCGGTGCATGAAGCTGCAGCCCGGCTGAACGCCAAGACCCCCGCGGCGCTGCCGGTCTGATGCCCGTCTCCCACCACCTGCTGCTCTGCGCCACCCCCAGCAAGGCGCTCTGCTGCCCGGATCCCGCCATCGGCGCCGCCAGCTGGGCCGCCCTCAAGCACCTGGTGCGAGAACTGGGCCTGGAGGATCCGGCCCGACCCGGCGGCATCGTGCTGCGCACCAAGGCCGATTGCCTGCGGGTCTGCGCCGAGGGGCCCGTGCTGCTGATCTGGCCCGACGGCGTTGTGTACGGCGGCGTCACGCCAGAGCGGATGGAGCGCATCGTGCGCGAGCACGTGATCGGCGGCCGGATCGTTGGGGAATGGGTTGTGCAGCGCTATCAACTACAACTCAAGCCCACAGGTTGAAAAGGGCTGGTCCGTACTTTTCAGAGGAAGCCGGCCGGGAGCTCTCGACACCGCCTTGCCAGCCACTCACCAACGTGGCAATCAGCCCAGCTGCCGTCGGGCGGATCAGCCGCGCCATGGAAGCCGTTGTGGCCGCCCCAGCCCGGCAGCAAAATCTCTCTATTTTCAAACTGCTGGCCCGCCAGGGCCACGAGCGAACCGGCGGGAACCAAGGGATCATCCAGGGCATGGATAAACAAAAGGGGCGGCAGGGAGGCACCTGAGCAAAGCCCCTGCAGCGGAGAGGCCTCCCTGTAGTAGTGGTCCACGTTCGCGTAGCCCCAGCCGGGTGCGGTGATCAGGGCATCAAAGTCTCGAATCGTGCCGATCCGAGCGATCCTGCCCAGGCTGGCTGGTGCGATCGCCTGGGGATCGGCCAGGGCCAGGCGGATCAGGGCCCGCACCATATGCCACTGGTAAAGAGCGTTGCGGGGTTTGGCGATCTGCCGCGCACAAGCACCCAGATCCAGGGGGCTGCTGACGCAGGCAAGTCCATCCAGGCCGCCCGGGTGCTCCAACAGGCCGTTGAGCAGAACGGTGCCCCCCAAGGAGAGCCCCACCCCGAGCAAGGGCCGGCCCCGGGCCCGTTCCCTCACAGCCGCCAGAACAGGAATCAGATCTCGGTTGCAGGAGGCCGCATAGGTACCCGAGGCCAGGGAGCGCCCCTCGCCAGCACCCCGCAAATTCAAACGCCAAACAGCGAACCCTTTGAGAACCAGTAAACGGGCCAGTCGCCGCACGCCAGGGCGATCACTACTGCCGCCAAGACCATGCACCAATAGCACCCAGCCCCAGGGATCCTGCTGCTGGGGCAGATCCAGCTTGAGCAGCAGGGAACCCCCATCTGGGGCCCTGATCAAAAGGCGCTGAGCCGTATCGGCAGGGCAGGGGGGAACCATCAAGGTGTCCCGCAGGGTCTGCAGATCGCCACCGATCCAGGGCCAGCGCTGTCGGCAGCCAAATACAAGATCAGCCATTGATCCCGGGGCGCGGGCCTGCTAAATTAAACTATATTTAGAGTAGATAGCCGTAGTGAAGATCCCGTCGATTTCCATATCAGGCCCTCTATCAATTTCGGCCTCTGTATCAATCTCGATCATTTGCACAGCCGCTTTCCACCCTCCCCTTGCGGCCCAAACCCTTAGACCAGCAGCAAGCTTGCCTGAAAACCCGAATCGGCATGCAAGGCCCTTCAACCATGACATTTCATCCAGCCTGACCAGCCAGGATTCAATCCCAGCGCCCACTTGGGAATTGGGCCAACCCGCCAATACCAAGCCTGGCTCAACCTGGCAAAAAGCTTCCCCTCTCCCTACAAATTCATCGCCAGCTTGGCAGCCAGCGCCAGCTGCTGAACAGCCATCCGACCAGCCAGCCGCCCAGCCAACACCAGCTGTTCAGCTAGGCGATCAGCCAGGCGAGCAGCCAAAGCCCTCCGCCCAAACTTCGCTTGCACCCTGGATTGTGGGACTGGGTGGTGGCGTACGCATCGGCATCGGCGAGCCAACATTTGGCATGGTCTACGGGCGCGTTGGCAGGGAAATTGGCAAAGATACGGCGATTTCACTGCGCCCGGCCTACGTTTTTGGCAACGTCAACTCAGATGGCTCCTCAAACAACCAAGGCGCTTTCCAGATGCCCCTGACACTTGATCTCTATCCAAATAGCCCAGTCAGCCCCTATGCCGGCGTTGGCGTGGCAACCAATACCGACAGCAACGGCAATGCTGATGCCATGATCACGGCGGGCCTGGACATCAATCTTGTCAAGCACCTGAGTTTAAGCCTGGGCTTAAACTATATATTCGAAGGCTCCGATCAAGACAACAGGGACGTCGAAGCCTTTACCGTTCTCTATTATAGATTTTAGCAACGGAGACATTGCCCCTACTTCTTGCCGATCCCCATGCTGCGCAGCTCCGTGAGCAGACCGTTGAGCACGGCCTTGGCATCACCAAAGACCATCGCCGTCTGAGGTAATTCAAACAGAGCGTTCTTGATGCCGGCATAACCGGCACCCAGGCTGCGCTTTACCACGAACACCTGGCGGGCCTGGTCAACCTCAAGCACGGGCATGCCATAGAGGGGACTGGAGGAATCGGTCTTGGCATCGGGATTGACCACGTCGTTGGCACCCAGCACGATTACCACGTCTGTGCGGGGAAATTCGGGGTTGATTGTGTCCATCTCCAGCAACTGCTCGTAGGGCACGTCGGCCTCAGCCAACAACACATTCATGTGGCCAGGCATGCGCCCTGCCACCGGGTGGATGGCATAGGAAACCTCCACCCCATGGAGCTCGAGCAACTTGGAGAGTTCGCGCAGGGCGTGCTGGGCCTGGGCAACGGCCAGGCCGTAGCCAGGCACAAACACCACCCTTTCGGCCGCTTCCAGGGCCAGGGCGCATTCCTCGGCGCTGCAACTGGTGATGCGGGTGTAGCCGGCCTCATCGCCGCCCCCACCAACGGGAGCTACGCCGCCAAGGGCTCCGCCAAACAACACGCTTACCAATGAGCGGTTCATGCCCGTACACATCACCTGGGTGAGGATCAGGCCGGCGGCCCCAACCATCGCCCCAGCGACGATCAACAACTGGCTGCCCACCACAAAACCGGCGGCGGCTGCAGCCACACCCGAGTAGCTGTTGAGCAGGGAAATCACCACCGGCATGTCGGCACCGCCGATCGGCAGGGTGACACCGATGCCCAGCAGGGAGGAGGCCAGCAACAGCACCCAAAGAGGGGCGCCAGCCATAGAGCCGGGCAAGGTGATTGCACCTGCCAGGCAGGCAACTGCCAGGGAGATGTTGACTGCATGGCGCAGGGAGTTCTGGGTCCACGCCGGGGTACTGATCCAACCCTGCAGCTTGCCCATGGCCACGATTGAGCCGCTGAAGGTGATCGCCCCCACAAACACCGAGATCACAATCGAGATCTGCTCCACCAGGCCAGGGGCACCACCGGGGCTGTAAATAGCCACGCCCAGGGCCACCAGCAGGGATGCCATGCCGCCGCAGCCGTTGAACAGGGCGACTGTTTCGGGCATGGCCGTCATCGGCACCCGTTGGGCCGTCAGCAGGCCGAGCAGGCCGCCAATGCCCGTGCCGATCGCTATCCAGAGCCAGGCCTGGGCACTGAGCGGCTGCTCGATCAGCAGGCCCAGCACCGCCAGGCCCATGGCCAGGGCCGCCAGGCCATTGGCCGAGCGTGCCGTGCTGACCTTCGAGAGTCCTTTGATGCCCAGTGCCAGCAGCAACACCGCCACCAGATCAATCAAAGCTGGTAAGAGGTTGGGTAAGGCCATCAGCGTGCCCCCCCGCTGCGGGACGATTTGCGCGAAAACATCGCCAGCATCCGGTCTGTGACCAGGAAGCCACCGACCACGTTGAACAGGGCGAATCCCAGGGACAGGGATCCAAGCAACAACAGGGGCACCTGGCCGTTGGCCTGGGCGATCAGGGTGAGTGAAGCCAGCACGGTGATGCCGCTGATGGCGTTGGCACCGCTCATCAGCGGCGTGTGCAAGGTGGGCGGCACCTTACCGATCAGTTCAAGACCGAGCAGGCTGCCCAGTAGCAGCACCCACAGGGCCTGGGTCAAGGCGCTCATCAGTTAACTCCGGAAACGAGATCGGGGAAACGGCAGTGGCCATCGTGGGTGAGCAGGCAGCCCGCCACGATCGGATCCTCTTGGTCGAGCTGGAAGCCGGCTCCATCGAGCACATGCTCCACCAGGGCGGCCAGGTTGCGGGCATAGAGGGCGCTGGCGTGGTTGGCAACCGAGCTGGGCAGGCCATCGCCACCGATCAGCTGCACCCCGTTGCGCTCGACGGTCTGGCCGCAGACCGTGCCGGCACAGTTACCACCCTGGGCCACGGCCAGGTCAACCACCACCGAACCGGGCCGCATGCCCGCCAGCATCTCCTCAGAGATCAGCAGCGGCGCCCGCCGGCCGGGGACTAGGGCGGTGCAGATCACCATGTCTGCCAGGGCCAGCTGGTCGGCCAGCTGCTGGCGCTGGGCGGCGAGGAAGGCTTCGCTGGCGGCTTTCGCATAGCCGCCGGATTCGGCTGGCGCCTCCTCCTGCTCTGGCGGGGAGAGAAACCTGCCACCCAGGGATTCCACCTGTTCCTTGGCTGCAGGCCGCACATCACTGACGTAGACCACCGCTCCAAGACGGCGGGCTGTGGCAAGGGCCTGCAGGCCCGCCACCCCCGCACCCAGGATCAGGGCGCGGGCGGGCTGGATCGTGCCTGCAGCTGTCATCAGCATGGGCACATAGCGATCCAGGGCCGCAGCAGCCAACAGAACCGCCTTGTAACCGGCGATGTTCGCCTGGGATGAGAGCACATCCATGCTCTGGGCCCGGCTGATGCGGGGCAGCAGCTCGAGCGCCAGGGCCGACACCCGGCGGGCCAGGAGCTGCTCCACCAAATCCACCGCTCCGTAGGGGGAGAGCAAACCGGCCACCAGGGTCCCTGGCTTGAGCTGGTCCAGCAGCTCAGCGGCCGGTGGATTGACGCAGAGCACCGCATCAATCTCCCCGCCAAAGTTGGCTTCCGGCTCCACCAGCCGGGCCCCGGCCTCGGAGAAATCGCCATCGCTGTAGCCGGCAGCCAGGCCCGCACCCTGTTGCACCCGCACATCCAGGCCGCGGGCCCGCAGCCTGCGCACGGTTTCCGGGGTCGCCGCCACCCGACACTCACCAGGACTGCGTTCCCGCAGAATCAGTACATCAGCCAAGGGGATCGCCTGTAGCCATCTACCTATTAGGGGGGAATGGCCCGCCCGGGGGCAATACGGCACCTACAAATGTGCGCAGTTGCCCATGGGGCGCTGGCATCAAAACAGGGGCAACAACTCCTCTTCCACGCAGCTGGCCTGGGGCAGGGCTCCCTGGCGCCTCAGCTGGCGGGCCCGCAGAATCATCGGGTCGATGTCGCACTCCAACGCCCAGCAGAGGCTCAGATGCTGGCGGTGCAGGGCATCTGACCAGGCCCAGCAACCCGGGTCATGGAAGGGGATGGCCATGGGGGATGGGTGGCGCCGGCCCGGGGGGATGGTCAAAAGTTAGGCCCGGCACGCCCCAAACCTATTAGGCCAGATCACTCATTTGCAGCGGGGCTGGTCTGGCCCCACCCGCCTTCGACACAATGGCGCCATGGGGTTCCCTTCCTTTGATCTGGGCCTGACAACAGGTGGTGCGGCCCCAACCCTGCGACCCAGGCAATGGCAGAGCCGGCTGATCCAGCTGCTGAGAGCCCGACTGCTCAATCCCGAACCAGGGGGCCATGACGTGCTGATCCACGCCGGGCCGGGAGCCGGCAAAACCCTGGGAGCCCTGCTCAGCTTCCAGGCCATGCAGCGGGAAGGCCGGATTGGTCACTTCGTGGTGTTCTGCCATCGCAGTTCAATCGCCCGCCAATGGCTGGCGGCGGCGGCACGACTCAATCTGCAGCTGGTGGAGTGGGAGCCGGAGCAGGGGCTGGCGGCCCTCCATCCCAGCCGCGGCTGGGATGGACTGCTGCTGAGCTACCAGAGCGCAGGTCGGCACCGCCGCCCGCTCAGCGCGGCCCTGGGAGCAGGGAGCCTGGGGCCCTGGCTGGCGATCGCCGATGAGGTCCATCACCTCGGGCTCGATCCCGACGAACCGGAGGCCGCCGCCTGGGGCTTTGCCTTCGGCCAGCTCACCAGCGGAGCCCGGCTGAGGCTTGGGCTCACGGGAACCCCCTTCCGAGCCGACAACCTGGCCTTCTGCGCTGCCCGCCGGGTGCGGGTGCGCGAGGGCGAGGAGGAAATCGAGCGCATCGTCCCAGACCTGAGCATTGCCCCCCGCCAACTGATCCAGGCCGGCGACGTGCGCCCCCTGGAATTTCGTTTTCAGGACGGCTGGGTGGACCACGGCAGACCCCAGGACGGCGCTCCTACGGAGACCTCACCGCTCTCGGGTGAAGAGCGCGAGAGCTGGCGGGCTCGCAACCTACGCCGCGCCATTCGCCTGGGGGACTCGAGCTGCATCGCCCTGCGGCTCCTGCTCAATGCCCGCAAACGGCTCGAGCTGGTGCGCCCCAGCCACCCGGAGGCCGGCGGACTGGTAATAGCCCGCGACATCGCCCATGCCAGGCGCATCACGGGCCTGCTCGAAGAGCAGGGCGATCGGGTGCACCTGGTGCACTCCCAAGACCCGGCAGCCGCCACCCGACTGGCCGGCTTCCAGGCCGGGGAGGCCGACTGGCTGGTGAGCATAGATATGTGCGCCGAGGGCTTCGATGCCCCAAGGCTGCGGGTAGTGGCCTACCTCACCACCGTTGTCACCCGCAGTCGCTTCGTGCAGGCGATCACCCGGGCCGTGCGCATCGATGGCGGCCGCAGCAGCCTGGAAGCCATACCTCGGGATCCCTCCTACGTATTCGCCCCTGCCGACCCCCTGCTGATCCGCTATGCCCGCAGCTGGTCCATAAGCGAGCCCTACCTGATTCGCCCCAAGCTGGCCACTCCCGGCTCAGAGAATGCCGGTGGCAACGGCGGCCAGCAGCCCCTCGAAACCGTTGGCGAAAGGGTTGGGCAGGTGATTCAGCTGGGGGGACCTGAACTGCCTGATTTTCTCGGTCAAAGGGCTTGAACCCCAATGGGGGCCTGAGGGCTCTGGGGCCACAATGCGACGTTGTGTCAACCACTACCTCAGGAAGGGCCCCGTGCCGGCAACTTGGTACGAACCAACGCAGTAGGGGAATGGACGCCGCAGTCAATCGCCGTCTCACCGTTGCTGTCAGCTGGGCCCTAGCCCGCAGGGCCACCCTGGATTGCCAGGAGCATTTCGAAGAAAGCTTTGCCGTCACCGAGGAATTCAGGGAATGGCTGGTGTGCCTGGAGGAGCATCCCGAACACCTCGCCGCCAACGTGCTGATGGTGCCCACCAATCGCGCTGAGCTGAGCCAGCCCGAAATGGATGGGCTCCTGGAAATCTGAGCAGAGCCGACCATCCCCTAGGCTTAAGTCATACTCAGTCCGCTTTAGTCATGACATCCCCGGGGATGGCTGCAGGCCCTTCTTCCAATTCGGCCGGAGCCCTGGAGAACCTGGTGATTGTGGGGTCCGGCCCTGCCGGCTACACCGCAGCCATCTACGCCGCCCGGGCCAACCTGAGCCCCCTGCTGATCACCGGCTTTCAGGACGGCGGCATTCCCGGCGGCCAGCTGATGACCACCACCCACGTTGAAAACTATCCGGGCTTTCCCGACGGCATCCTCGGCCCGGAGCTGATGGACAAGATGAAAGCCCAGGCCGTGCGCTGGGGCACCCGCCTGGTGGAGGCCGATGCCACTGCCATCGACCTCTCCCAGCGGCCCTACTTGATCACCGCCGAAGGCCAAACCATCCAGGCCCAGGCCCTGATCCTGGCGACCGGCGCCAGTGCCAACCGACTTGGGCTTCCCAGCGAAGAGCTGTTCTGGAGTAAGGGCATCAGCGCCTGCGCCATCTGCGATGGCGCCACCCCCCAGTTCCGTCAGGCCGAATTGGCCGTGGTGGGTGGCGGTGATTCCGCCTGCGAAGAGGCGGTGTATCTCACCAAATACGGCAGCCAGGTGCACCTAATCGTGCGCGGCGAAAAGCTACGTGCCAGCGGCGCCATGGCCGACCGGGTGCTGACCAACCCCGCCATCACCGTGCACTGGAACCGCCAGGTGGCCGACGCCAGCGGCGGCGACTGGCTGGAAGCCATCACCCTCCGCGATGTCAACAGTGGCGCCAGCGAGGAACTGGCCATCAAGGGCCTCTTCTATGCCATCGGCCACACCCCCAACACCCGCCTGCTCACGGGCCAGCTGGAAGTGGATGGGCACGGCTACCTGGTGACCAGGCCCGGCCGCCCCGAAACCAGCATGGAGGGAGTGTTCGCGGCCGGCGACGTGGCCGATGCCGAATGGCGCCAGGGCATCACCGCGGCCGGCAGCGGCTGCCAGGCGGCCCTGGCCGCCGAACGCTGGCTCAGCCACCACGATCTGGCGGTCACCGTCAGCCACGAGCCGGTCGATCCCGCCGAAGTGGGGGAACCGCGGCGCACGGCCGAAAGCGACGAAACCAACTACGACCCCGCTGCCCTCTGGCAGAAGGGCGGCTATGCCCTGCGCAAGCTATACCACGACAGCAACAAGCCCCTGCTGGTGGTCTACACCTCACCCACCTGCGGGCCCTGTCACGTGCTCAAGCCCCAGCTCAAGCGGGTGCTCGACGAACTCGGCGGTGCCTCCCAGGGAGTGGAGATCGACATCGAAGCCGATCAGGAGATCGCCGCCCAGGCCGGGGTAACCGGCACACCCACGGTGCAGCTCTTTTTCCAGAAGGAGCTCAAGCAGACCTTCCGCGGCGTGAAGCAGCGCAGCGAATTCAAGGCCGCCATCGAAGGCCTGCTGGGGCCCTAGCGACGCCGGGGGCCGCCTGGACGGTTGCCGCCCGGACGCGGACCGGCGGCTGCGTTGCGCTCCCGATAGGTGATCCGGCCACGGGTGAGGTCGTAGGGGCTGATCTCGACAAGCACTTTGTCGCCCGCCAGCAGCTTGATCCGGAACTTGGTGAGCTTGCCCGCCGCGCGGCAGAGGCACTGGTGACCAGCCGGCTGCTCCAGGGTAACCAGGTAAAACCCGTTGCCCTGCTCCTTTTCAATCACACCGGAGGTCTCAATCATGCGGGGGCGCTGGCTTGGGAATGAATCGCTGCCATCAGCTTAATTGCAGCCGCTCCGGGCGATAGTGTCTGCATTCATATGCCTCCCCGGCTCTGTCATGGTTCTGCCGCCGCTTTCGATGGACCTGGGGCTGCTGCTGATCTCCATTGGCCTGGTGAATCTCTGGAAGGCCCGTCAGACCAGCTGAGCTCAGGACCCTGACCACCCTTCTCTTCCACAAGCCCTATGGGGTGTTGAGCCAGTTCAGCCCAGAACCGGCCAGCCGCTGGAGCTCCCTGGCGGAATTCATCGAGATCCCAGCGGTTTATGCGGCCGGGCGGCTCGATGCAGACAGCGAAGGGCTGCTGCTGCTGACCAGCAAAGGACGGCTGCAACAGCGCCTCACCGATCCAACCTTCGGCCACTGGCGTCGCTACTGGGCCCAGGTGGAAGGCAATGCCGCCCAGCTGCAGGCAGGCCTGGGCCCGCTATGCCAGGGCGTCTTGATCCAGGGTCAGCGCACCCGGCCAGCCCGCTGCCGGGCCTTGCCCGCCGCAGAGCTGGCGGCAGCGGCGCTGCCCGCAAGGGAGCCGCCGATTCGCCACCGGATCAACGTGCCCACCAGCTGGCTCGAGCTTGAGCTGCGCGAGGGCCGCAACCGTCAGGTGAGGCGCATGACCGCTTCGGTTGGCCTGCCCACCCTGCGCCTGATCCGCGTCGCCATTGACCTGCTCGATGGCAAGCCGCCGCTGGATTTGGCCGGCCTGGCCCCGGGCGAATGGCGCCTTGCCAGTAGCACCGAATCGGAACGGCTGGACCAGATTTTGAGGCATGCTCCCAGCCCAGGGGCCTAGGCAGACTCAGCCCACCACATCTTTGAGCTCCCTTACGGTTTGCAGCTGGCCGTAGTAGTAGTTCGCCCGGGCACGGCGGTCGCCGTCGTCAAGACCATCAAAGGCATCAAAACCCAGCGACTGCCAGAGTTCATGGCCGCAGGCCCGGTTGAGCTCTTCGATGGCCTCGGCCTCGAGATTGGCCAGTCGACGCTGGAGGTTCTTGATCTGGGCAACCGACATCTTGGTTACTGGGTAAAGCGCAGGGGCAGGACAAAGCAGCCCTAGCCGAATAGTACACCTGAACTGTTAAAAGGGCAGCTTTTTCTTGGCTTCCTTGTCGAGGTCTTTTTCCATCTCGCGCAGGCGCTTGAGGATGGTGTCGTAGTACTCCTTGAGATAGGCCTCCAGCCCAGTGGTTTCGGCAGGGTCGAGGCCGAAGGCCGCGTAGCTGGCCTCCATCGGCGCATCGAGGGCCTGGCCGCCCCCGGTCACCGCATCAAAGGCCAACCGCTCTGCCACGTTGAGGCTCGCCTCAAAGAAGCCGGTCACCGAACGCATCAGCCCCAACAGGGCCGGTGGCACCCGGAACACCCTGGCCTCCTTACCCGTAAAGCGCTCGCAGAGCTGGGTGATCTCACTGGTGGTCCAGGCGCGCGGACCCACCACCGGGAAGGCCTGGCGCACGGTTTCGGCATGGTCGATGGCCGCCACGGCAAAACGGGCCATGTCCTGGGTATTCATGTAGGCAATCGGGGTGGGCGCACCGCTGACCCAAACCGTTTGGCTCTCCAGCACGGGAATCGCAAACTGACTGATCACCCCCTGCATGAAGGCCACCCCCCGCAGGATCGTGTAGTCCAGATCCGAGGCCATCAGCCAGTCTTCGCTGCAGGCCTTGATATCCATAAGCGGCACTTCGCGGTGCTGGTGCGCATCCAGCAGGGACACAAACACCAGTCGCTTCAGCTCGGCGCCCTTGCAGGCGGAGAAGAGATTTTGTTTGCCACCCCAGTCGATGTCATAGGAACTGGCTGAATCGGTAGCCCGGGCCGTGGCCGCATCGATCACAGCTTCCTGGCCTTCAAGGGCATAGACCAGGCTGTCGGGTTCGAGCAGATCACCGCGGGTGAGCTCGCAACCCCACTCCTGCAAAAAGGATGCCTTGCGAGGTGATCGCACCATGCAGCGCACCTGGTGGCCAGCATCGAGGGCGCGGCGAGCAACCTGACGCCCCAGGGTGCCCGTTCCGCCAACCACCAGAACCCGCATTGCCAAAGATCAAGCGGGCCTGAGCCTAGGGGTCCGCAGAGCCCAAACGTCAGGGCCAGGGGCGCTCAGTCGTTGTCAGCCAGTTTCAACAGCAGGGCACCACCCGCCAAGCCAATCGGAATCAACACCCAGAAGAGCGCGGCGGTACCGAAGATTTCAGAGGCCATGGGCCGACGGGCAAACATTTCCCTATCTAGCAGCGCCCGGAGCAATTCCGACTAATTGGCCACCAGTCTGCAAAATCTCCCCCCAGGGAGCATCGCTGCGCAACTGGCCCGGCATCACTCCGCTGGCCTCAGCCAGCCAACCCTTGGTCCGCAGGGCGCCAACCAGGTCGGCCAGTGGCGGCGGGCCGCAGCCGAGGCGGCGGCCCAGCTCCGCCGTGGGCCAGCAGCGGGCGGGCAGGCCTGGATCGGCGGCAAACTGGGCGAGCAAACGGGCACTGCCTGGCCCAAGAATCGAGTTGTCGTCGGCGGCCATCGCGGCCAGGAAGCCTGGATCCTGCAGGGGCCCAATCCAGAGCGGTCCGCTGATAGCCAGCGGCGGCACCTGGTTTGCAGGGCAGAGGCACCCCTGCCACTGGCGCAGCCGAACCAGCTCCTGCACCTGCTGGTCGCCGCAACCATGGCAATGGGCCACCATCCCCAACTGGGCCTCCTGCCCACGGCTGGCCCGGCGCCGCAGCCTCACCGCCGTGCGGAAGGTGCGGCCCTCGCTGAAGCTGAACAGGGGTTCGAGGCCACGCCCCAGTGCCCAGGCCGCCCGCGCCACACTGCCGAGCTGGAGGCGCAGGGCCAGCTCCCAACTGGCGGGATGGGCCCGGGCGGCCGCCCCCAGCTTGCGAACCGCCGCGGGGCGGTCGTGGCCGGTAGGGGAGCGGCCATCGGTGCTGGCGAGATAGAGGGCGCCATCGCAGGCCACCGCCTCCAACGCCAGGGCCAGCAGGGGGGCGGGGCAACCAAAGGCATCGAGATCCACCAACTCAAAGCGCTCCTGCCGCTGCAGACATCCCGCCAGCAGGTGCTGGGCCGTGAGGGCCGTGCAGCGCAGTCCGGCCTGGCCAGCCAGATTCGCCTCGAGCAGGGGTAGCCGGTCTGGATCGGCGTCGTTGACCCACACCGCCGCGGCCCCCGCCTCCCGGCCGTAGCGCAAACCCCTGATGCCGCAGCCAGCCATCGCATCGAGCACCCGCAGCGGCCCCCGCTCAGCCAACCGGCGCGCCAGCAGCACCCCCAGATCGCGGGAGGGACGAGATTCCGGTCGAAAAAAGCCCCTGCCAGGCTGCAGCCGGGCCAACCCTTCGCAATAGTGAGCGTCGGCTTGCTTGCCCAGGGGATCGACCAATGACTCGGAGCAACCAGCCTGACCCCTCGGCCAGCGGCCACAGAAATAGCGGTGCCGACTGGGGGGTCCATGCCGAGTGGCGCTGGGCTGGGCAAAGCTGCCACTGGCGGGTGCTGGGGGATAGGGCCTCGCCTGCCCTGGTGCTGGTGCACGGTTTCGCCGCTGGCAGCGGCCACTGGCGTCGCAACGCCGCGGTGTTGGCCGCCGCGGGCTGGCGGGTGTATGGGCTCGACCTGATTGGCTTTGGAGCCTCCAGCCAACCAGCCCTTTGGCTCGACAACCGCCTCTGGGCCAGGCAGCTGCGGGCCTTTATCGAGCAGGTGGTGCAGGCCCCGGTGGTGCTGGTGGGCCATTCGCTCGGGGGGTTGGTAGCCCTCAGCTGTGCCGTGTTCTTCCCCGATCTGGTGCGGGCCGTCGTGGCAGCGCCCTTGCCCGATCCCAGCTTGATGTTGCCGCCGGCCGGCAGCCATCCCCGCCGCAGGCCCTTGCTGCGGCGCCTGCGGCGCTGGCTGGTGAACCTGCTCTGCCGGCTGCTGCCGCTGGAGCTGCTGGTGCCACTGCTGGCCCATTCACCCCTGCTCGACCTAGGCATCCAATCGGCATACCGCACCGCGGTGATCGGTGACGGGGAACTGCACCGGGTGATTGCCAAACCCGCCAGGCGACCCGGAGCCGTAAGGGCCCTGCGGGCCATGAGCATCGCCATGGCGCTGAGGCCCCAGGCCGCCACCGCTCCGGCCCTGCTGAAGCGGCTCAGCCAGCCGCTGCTATTGATCTGGGGTCTTGAAGACCGCCTGGTGCCCGTGCTAGTGGCCGAGCAAGTGGGTCGGTTGCGACCCGACCTTCCCTTGGAACTTATCGAGGGCAGCGGCCACTGCCCCCATGACGAGCACCCCGACGCCTTCAACGCCTTGCTTCTGCAATGGCTGGCCCAGCTGCCAGGGAGCGGCCCCGCCGCCAGCCCTGGGCGGTAATTTGGAACCCTGGCCAGCGCAGCGGGTTACTCAGCTAATGAAACACACCCTCTCGGTGTTGGTGGAAGACGAATCCGGGGCCTTGAGTCGCATCTCCGGTCTATTCGCCAGGCGGGGTTTCAACATCGAGAGCCTGGCGGTGGGGCCTGCCGAACGACCAGGCATCTCCCGTCTCACCATGGTGGTGGAGGGTGACGACCACACCCTCGAGCAGATGACCAAGCAACTCGACAAGCTGGTCAACGTGCTGGGCGTGATCGACCTGAGCAAAATCCCTGCAGTGGAGCGGGAGCTGATGCTGCTGAAAGTTTCGGCGCCGGCCGCAAGCCGCAGCGCCATCTTGGATTTGGTCCAGGTTTTCCGGGCCAATGTGGTCGACGTGGCCGACGACGCCCTGACCCTGGAGGTGGTGGGCGATCCAGGCAAACTGGTGGCCCTGGAGCAGGTGATGGAGAGCTTCGGCATCCTCGAGATCGCGCGCACGGGCAAGGTTGCCCTGGAGCGGGCCTCGGGGGTGAACACTGCCTTCCTGAAGATTTCCGCATCCAACAAGCGGGTGCCTGCCTAGGGCTTGCCCTGCACCAGGGTTCCGCCTGCCACCACGGAGGCCTTGATCAGCTTGTCTCCCTGGCGGATCTGGTCGACCACCTCCATCCCCTTGCTGATGCGGCCGAAAACCGCATAGCGGCCATCGAGTTCAGGCAGGGCCTGGAGGGCCACATAAAACTGGGCACTGGCGGAGTTGGGATCGGCTGAGCGGGCCATCGCCACGGCTCCACGCTGGTGGACCAGATCCAGCTTGCTCGTCACCCCAGGGGCGGTGACCGGCTCTCCGTAGCGGGGAGCGGGTTCATCGCTGCGCTTGATCTCCAGGGGAATCAGCCGGGCTTCGCCACTGGCCGGATCCAGGTAGCTGCCGAGTCCGTATTGGCTGGCCGAAACCTTGGGATCGGCGCTGGCAGGGTCCCCCCCCTGAACCACGAAGGGCACCGGCTCCCTCACCACCCGGTGAAACACGGTCCCGTTGTAGGTGCCCCGGTTGACCAGATCGACGAAATTGCCAGCCGTCAGGGGGGCAGCGGCGCCATCGAGCTGGAGCTGCACCTCCCCCTTACTGGTCTGCAAGACCACCGTGGCCGTGCCCTTGAGGCAGGGGGTGCTGGAGGCACTGCAGCCCAGATCGGAGCCTGTGCCGCCATCGGCGGCACAGGCTCCGAGGCTGAAGGGCACCAGTAGCAGCAAGCCGCCGAGAAAAAGACGACTCAACCAAATCCTTGCCATCACACTCCCTCCAAGGGGACGCCCAGAAAGCGGGCCAGCTGGGCACCGGAGAGCTCCAGATCGGCCAAGGGCAGCGGTTCACCCACCCGGGTGAGGGGCATGTCACGGCGACCCTGCACCTTCAGGGCCAGGCGGCGGCGTGGGCTGAGGCCGTCACGCACCTCCACCTTCACCGCCTGGATGTCCCGCAGGGGGATTTCGACGCTGATTGCCTGGCGGAAACCGCGGCGACTGATCGTGGCCACACCGGCCGAGCGATCAAAGCAGTTACTGCCAGCCCCCACGTCGATGCCGATCACCACCCAGAGGTAGGTGCAAAGGGCCATGGCCGCCAGGCCATAGAGCCCCATCACCAGTCCCTGGGGCACCCAGTTCAGTTCGGCCGGGTGGCCGATTGGCAGCAGATCGGTGCCAAGGAAGCTGGAGCCACTGGTGAGCAGGAAGCCGATCCCTCCAACGGTGACCACCAGGGCCACCAGCACGTTGGAGAGGCGCCGCGATCCCAACACCGGCAGCTCAAGTGACTCGGTCACTGGGGTAGGAGCCATGGGGGCATGCAGTCAATCCTGGTTATCTTGACGGGTCGCAGCCTGGCCTGGAGCTGCCGTTGCAGCCCATTGCGAAGCGCCTCGCGATCCGCCCCAGCGTTGTTACCATCGCCGGGTAATCCTTCAGTTTCCGCGGGTTTTCCGCACCGTTTCATCACCATGACGATCGCTCTAGGGCGCGCGCCACAGCGGGGATGGTTCGACGTCCTCGATGACTGGCTCAAGCGCGACCGCTTTGTCTTTGTCGGTTGGTCGGGCCTGCTCCTGTTCCCCACCGCCTATCTCGCCCTTGGCGGCTG